>NZ_CP012938.1:1941746-2588995 GCF_001314995.1 Bacteroides ovatus | reverse complement strand
TGGTGATGTAGATGGTACCTATTTCATTTGCAAAGATGGTTTTCCGTTTGCAATTCATGTAGATGCTCGTTTGGACGCTTCTATTTTGAATTTAGATCTTAAAAAGGAGAATCAGCGCATTGATAAAACATATCCTAAATTTGCAGAATGGGCAAAAACGCGCGATCCGCAAATAAAATGGTGGAAATAGTTGGAGTGCATTGGAATAATCGACTATCTTTGAGGGTGAAAAATTAAGAATAGTACTGATGTAAAATATTGTTTGTTTTGTTTGTGTTAAAAAAAGTGTGGTTTCGGGAGAAAGTGTGCTTTGTTAAAAGGAGGATTAAATATTTAATCCTCCTTTTTAATGAATAACATCAATCTTTTATAGAAAGGATGTTTGGTAAGGGTGGAGGCATCTCCTAATATAACAAGCTTCATTCGTGCCCTTGTAATCGCTACATTCATTCTTCGCAAATCATTCAGGAATCCAATCTGTCCATCCTCGTTGGCACGTACAAGACTGATGAAAATGACATCTCGCTCCTGTCCCTGAAAACCGTCTACCGTGTTTACGGTGATGAGGCTGCGGAAAGGACGTAAAAAGCTGCTCCCTTTGATCTTTCCCCTCAAATATTGCACTTGCGCCTTGTAGGGTGAAATCAGACCGAAATCAATTCTTTCATCCAGTATCCGTTCTTTGCCGATACGTTCGATGTAAGTTTTCAGTTCTTGCAGTAGTAGGTTGGCTTCCTGCTTATTGATGCGTCCGAAACTTTCGCCTACAAAGTCTTCGTGAAAGTCCATCTCTGAAGTGTCGATCCAGTTCATGGGAGTGTCGAAATCAAGAATCCCCCGATAGCGTACTTCCGGAGCAGCTTCCAGTTCTCCATGATAAAACCAGTCAGAGGGAAACTGCATGATGGCTTCATGCATTCTGTACTGTACTTTTAATAGAGAGACCGCGGAAGGTTTTTGCTGAACTACTTTTTCCATTAATGTATGATCCAATCCTCCACAGGAGGCTTCTATACATTTGATAGTCGGCGGAAGTTGACAATGATCTCCTGCAAGGATGACCCGGTCTGCTTTGCGGATAGCGATCCAGCAGGCAGCTTCGAGGGCTTGTGCAGCTTCGTCAATGAATAAAGTCGAAAAACGACGTCCGTTGAGCAGGCGGTGGTTGCTGCTGACTAGGGTAGAAGCAATCACGCGGGCACTGTCGAAAAGATCGGCATTGATTTGTATTTCCAACTCCGTGGCGCGGTCGCGGAGACGACTCATGCGATTACGCATTCCTTCCCGTTCAGAATAACTACCCCGGCGCATCCGGCTACCCATTTCGCGGATAGATTTACGGATTCCCCAAAGCTCCGGATAGGCAGGATGACTTTCGAACCGGCGTTCGTAGGTGGATGAAAGCATTTTGTCGTTGACTCGGGTTGGATTTCCAATGCGGAGCACGGGTACTCCCCGGTCTACCAGTTTCTCACAAATCCAGTCGACAGCCGTGTTGCTTTGCGCACAAACAAGCACTTGTGGTTCCCGGTGCAATGTTTCGTAAATCGCTTCGACAAGAGTCGTTGTCTTTCCGGTTCCCGGAGGACCGTGAACAATAGATACATCACGCGTACATAGCACCTTGTTGACTGCTGTTTCCTGTGTACTGTTCAGCCATGGGAAGCGGACAGGATATAATTCGCGGAATCCCGGCTTTTGGGTACCCAACAAAATGTCGCGCAGTTCCGCCAGGCGGTTGTCTTTGGCGCGTATCGTGTCTTCCAGTGCCTCGAACATGGCCCGGTACGATGTTTCGTCAAAATAAAGTTGTACTCCCAGTATACCGTCAGTTTGCAGTTCCGCTAAAGCTCCCGCTCCGGGGAGTACAACGACCATTCGTTCTTCGTCGGCAAAGCTGACAGTAGCGATGAAATTCATGTACTTCACTTTTCCTTCGAATGACTGGTGGAAAAAGCAAACAGGACGGCCGAACTCAAAGGAATGCTCTATTTCTTTATTTTCGGTCCGTGTAATATCTATTACAAGCTGATTCAGCGAATTGTAGTAACTTCGACCAAGAGAGACAGGATACCAG
This sequence comes from Bacteroides ovatus, assembly GCF_001314995.1. Taxonomy (NCBI): domain Bacteria; kingdom Pseudomonadati; phylum Bacteroidota; class Bacteroidia; order Bacteroidales; family Bacteroidaceae; genus Bacteroides; species Bacteroides ovatus. The sequence goes on along the minus strand of NZ_CP012938.1, from coordinate 2,586,918 downwards.
CAGAGACCGCGCTTCACTTTACGGGCAACGCCCATTGTTTCGGTCTGCCGCTTAAATTCTTCCTTCTCATATTCATACTCCATCCGCAGGAGGAGTTGCTGTTGCTGAAGGTCTATAATGGGACTTTTCGGATTATTACTCATAATAGGCGCAAAGGTAACAAATCTTCGTTCCGGGTAGAAAAAATATTTCATTTTGTTAAACATTACTCGAACGTCGTTCGTTATTTTAATAGATAGACTAAAAAAACAAAAAGCAATATGGTATATGATGTGACTATGTTAGAAGCTTTCTACGCTGCTTATAAAGGAAAGGTAGAACACGTACGGGCTATACTGAAACGCCCTTTGACGTTGGCCGAGAAAATTTTGTATGCTCATCTGTATGATGTAGCCGATTTGAAAGATTACAAACGGGGGGAGGATTATGTGAATTTCCGTCCCGACCGTGTGGCTATGCAGGATGCAACTGCGCAGATGGCTTTGCTTCAATTTATGAATGCAGGTAAGGATCAGGTGGCTGTGCCTTCGACAGTACATTGCGATCATTTGATACAGGCGTATAAAGGTGCAAAGGCGGATATTGCTACGGCAAGACTGACTAATGAAGAAGTATACGACTTCCTCCGTGATGTATCTTCCCGTTATGGCATCGGCTTCTGGAAACCGGGAGCAGGAATTATCCATCAGGTGGTGCTCGAAAACTATGCTTTCCCCGGCGGTATGATGGTGGGAACAGACTCTCATACGCCTAATGCAGGCGGACTGGGCATGGTGGCTATCGGTGTTGGTGGTGCGGATGCCGTGGATGTGATGACAGGAATGGAATGGGAGCTGAAAATGCCGAAGATTATCGGTGTCCGTCTGACCGGAAAACTAAGCGGTTGGACCTCTCCGAAAGATGTAATCCTGAAATTGGCCGGCATCCTTACCGTAAAAGGAGGAACGAATGCTATTATCGAATATTTTGGTCCCGGAACTGAATCCCTTTCTGCTACCGGGAAAGCTACCATTTGCAATATGGGTGCCGAAGTTGGAGCTACTACCTCTTTGTTCCCCTTTGACGGACGCATGGCTACTTATTTGAGAGCTACCGGAAGAGATTGTGTAGTCGATTGGGCTGAATCTGTTGGTGCAGACCTTCGTGCAGACGACATTGTGACCAACGAACCATCCAACTATTACGACCGTGTAATTGAAATAGACTTGTCAGAACTCGAACCTTATATAAACGGGCCATTTACACCGGATGCCGCTACTCCTATCTCTGAATTTGCAGAAAAAGTGTTATTGAACGGCTATCCCCGTAAAATGGAGGTGGGCTTGATAGGTTCATGTACCAATTCTTCTTATCAGGATTTGAGCCGTGCAGCTTCTTTGGCAAAGCAGGTGACAGAAAAGAATTTGAGCGTTGCTTCTCCGCTGATCGTCAATCCGGGTTCGGAGCAAATCCGGGCTACTGCCGAAAGAGACGGTATGATTGAGGCTTTTGAACGGCTGGGAGCCACGATTATGGCAAATGCTTGTGGACCTTGTATCGGTCAGTGGAAACGTGAGACGGACGATCCGACACGGAAAAACTCAATCGTCACCTCTTTTAACCGTAATTTTGCCAAACGTGCTGACGGTAATCCCAACACCTATGCGTTTGTAGCTTCTCCGGAACTAACGATGGCGTTAACGATAGCCGGTGATCTCTGTTTCAACCCGTTGAAAGACAGATTGGTGAATCATAACGGAGAAAAAGTGAAACTCTCCGAGCCTGTAGGAGATGAACTTCCTTTGAAAGGTTTTGAACAGGGAAATGAGGGATATATTGCCCCCCACGGAGCAAAAACGGAAATCAGGGTAAAACCGGATTCCCAACGTCTCCAGCTTCTGACTCCTTTCCCGGCATGGGACGGACAGGACTTGCTGAACATGCCTTTATTGATTAAAGCACAGGGAAAATGTACTACCGACCATATCTCTATGGCAGGTCCGTGGCTCCGCTTCCGTGGACATTTGGAGAATATTTCCGACAATATGCTGATGGGAGCTGTCAATGTTTTCAATGGTGAAACGAACCGTGTTTGGAATCGTTCGACAAATACTTATGGAACAGTTTCCGGTACGGCAAAGATGTATAAGTCCGAAGGTATTCCGTCTATTGTTGTTGCCGAAGAGAATTATGGAGAAGGTTCCAGCCGTGAACATGCAGCCATGGAACCACGCTTCCTCAATGTACGTGTCATTTTGGCTAAGAGTTTTGCCCGTATCCACGAAACAAACCTGAAAAAACAAGGAATGCTTGCTCTTACTTTTGTAGATAAAGCAGACTATGATAAAATTCGGGAACACGATCTTCTGTCCGTATCAGGCTTAGTCCATTTCGCACCGGGGCGCAATCTGACGATTATTCTTCATCACGAAGACGGAACGAAAGAAAGTTTTGAAGTGCAACATACCTATAATGAACAGCAGATAGCCTGGTTTCGTGCCGGTTCTGCCTTAAATGCAAGATAAAAAATGAGCAAAATAACCATGCAAACAGATGGTACGTTGTTGGTACCCGATGTGCCTACCGTACCTTATATTACCGGCGATGGAGTAGGAGCCGAAGTGACTCCTGCCATGCAAGCCGTAGTGGATGCAGCTATCCGGAAAGCATATAGTGGCAAACGTCGGATCGAATGGAAAGAAGTGTTGGCGGGAGAACGTGCCTTCAACGCGACTGGTTCCTGGTTGCCGGATGAAACAATGGAAACTTTTCAGGAATACCTGGTAGGAATCAAAGGTCCGTTGACAACTCCTGTCGGAGGTGGAATCCGTTCGTTGAACGTAGCACTGCGTCAGACACTTGATTTATACGTCTGTCTTCGTCCGGTTCGTTGGTATCAGGGAGTACAGTCGCCTGTCAAATCACCGGAGAAAGTGAACATGTGTGTGTTCCGTGAAAATACGGAAGATATTTATGCAGGTATCGAATGGGAAGCCGGAACTCCGGAAGCTGAAAAGTTCTATCAATTCCTGAAAGACGAAATGGGCGTGACAAAAGTCCGTTTCCCGGAAACCTCTTCTTTCGGTGTGAAACCTGTATCACGTGAGGGCACGGAGCGTCTTGTGCGTGCTGCCTGCCAGTATGCGCTCGACCATCATTTGCCTTCCGTAACGCTGGTGCATAAAGGGAATATCATGAAGTTTACCGAAGGTGGTTTCAAAAAATGGGGCTACGAACTGGCGCAACGTGAATTTGGCGATGCTTTGGCAGATGGCAGACTGGTGATAAAAGATTGCATTGCGGATGCTTTCTTACAAAATACACTCCTGATTCCCGAAGAATATTCCGTGATAGCCACCTTAAACCTCAACGGAGACTACGTTTCCGACCAACTGGCGGCCATGGTAGGCGGTATCGGCATTGCTCCGGGAGCAAATATCAACTACCAGACAGGTCATGCCATCTTTGAAGCGACTCACGGAACAGCTCCCAATATTGCGGGAAAAGATGTAGTGAACCCTTGTTCTATAATCCTTTCGGCAGTAATGATGCTCGAATATTTTGACTGGAAAGAAGCGGCTGCTCTGATAGAGAAAGCCTTGGAACAAAGCTTCCTGGACGCTCGTGCTACACACGATTTAGCCCGTTTTATGCCGAATGGAACCTCCCTCTCTACTTCCGCTTTCACTCGTGAGATCGTGGAAAGAATTGAAAAACAAAAGTAACGAATAAAAAACGAAGAAAGATGAAAAAAGAGTACTTGATTTACAAGCTTTCCGAGGAAATGAAGGAAGCTACCCGGATTGATACAGAATTGTTCTCCAAGTTTGATGTGAAGCGCGGATTGCGTAATGAAGACGGCACAGGTGTATTGGTAGGTTTAACCAGAATCGGTAATGTAGTAGGATATGAACGTGTTCCGGGTGGTGGGTTGAAACCCATACCGGGAAAACTGTTCTATCGCGGTTATGATGTAGAAGATATTTCTCACGCTATAATCAAAGAGAAACGCTTTGGCTTCGAAGAAGTGGCTTACCTATTGCTTTCCGGACGTCTGCCGGATAAAGAAGAATTGCTTTCTTTTCGTGAGTTGATTAACGACAATATGCCGTTGGAACAGAAAACGAAAATGAACATCATCGAGTTGGAAGGAAACAACATCATGAATATTCTTTCTCGCAGTGTATTGGAAATGTATCGTTTTGACGCAAATGCGGATGATACCTCCCGGGATAACCTGATGCGTCAGAGTATTGAACTGATTTCAAAGTTCCCCACTATCATCGCTTATGCTTATAATATGCTTCGTCATGCTACTTTCGGACGTTCTCTGCATATCCGCCATCCGCAGGAAAAGCTCTCTATTGCCGAGAATTTCCTGTATATGCTGAAAAAAGACTATACCGAACTGGATGCACGCACCCTCGACCTATTGCTGATTCTTCAGGCAGAGCACGGTGGTGGTAATAACTCCACTTTCACCGTTCGCGTAACTTCTTCTACCGGAACAGATACTTATTCGGCCATCGCCGCAGGTATCGGTTCGCTGAAAGGCCCGCTTCATGGAGGTGCCAATATTCAGGTAGCCGACATGTTCCAGCACCTGAAGGAAAATATCAAAGACTGGACAAGTGTAGATGAGATAGACACTTACTACACCCGAATGTTGAACAAAGAAGTGTATAACAAAACCGGATTGATCTATGGTATCGGACATGCCGTTTATACCATCTCCGACCCTCGTGCTCTTCTATTGAAAGAACTGGCTCGCGACCTTGCCCGTGAAAAAGGCAGAGAAAGCGAATTTGCTTTTCTTGAACTGTTGGAAGAACGTGCCATCGCTACTTTCGGACGGGTTAAAAACAACGGAAAGACAGTGTCCAGCAATATCGACTTCTATTCGGGCTTCGTGTATGAAATGATCGGTTTGCCGCAGGAAATCTTCACCCCATTGTTTGCCATGGCACGTATCGTAGGCTGGTGTGCACACCGCAATGAAGAATTGACCTTCGATGGTAAACGGATTATCCGTCCGGCTTATAAAAATGTACTTGATGATTTGGCTTATATCCCAATTAAGAAACGCTGATAAGAACAAATCCTTTTATTGAATAGATAAGTAATCCCGGATGTGTGCCCGATCATTTCAGAAGCGCATCCGGGAAATTTTACATTTTCTCCTTTTTTATGTTCGTAAAAGAATGTACTTCAGATTCTTTCTATTTTTTGTATCGTCGTTTATCTCATTTTTGTTATTTTTGCGTGTTACAAAATAGATCGGTATGAGTATAGATACTTTTAATCTGTTTCTGGGGGTGATGAGCCTGATTGCTTTGTTTGTTTTTATCGCCCTTTACTTTGTGAAAGCCGGATATGGTATTTTCCGCACAGCATCGTGGGGCGTAGCTATCTCCAATAAACTAGCCTGGATATTGATGGAAGCTCCGGTTTTCGTGGTGATGTGCGTGATGTGGATCTATTCCGAACGTCGGTTCGAGCCGGTGATTTTCACTTTCTTCCTCTTCTTTCAAATTCACTATTTTCAGCGTGCTTTCATCTTCCCTTTACTATTGAAAGGGAAAAGTAAGATGCCGCTGGCAATCATGTCGATGGGAGTTCTTTTTAATTTGCTGAATGGCTATATGCAAGGAAAATGGATTTTCTATCTTGCTCCCGAAACGATGTATCAAGCCGGTTGGTTCACTTCACCGTGGTTTATTATAGGCACACTGCTCTTTTTCGCAGGTATGCTGTTGAACTGGCAGTCGGATTATATCATCCGTCATTTGCGCAAACCGGGAGACACCCGGCATTATCTGCCTCAAAAAGGAATGTACCGTTATGTCACTTCCGCCAACTATTTCGGCGAGATAGTAGAATGGGCAGGTTGGGCGATACTCACTTGTTCACTTTCCGGCCTGGTCTTCCTTTGGTGGACGATTGCTAACCTTGTTCCCCGTGCCAACGCCATTTGGTGCCGTTACCGCGAAGAATTCGGAGACGCAGTGGGAGAACGGAAACGAGTGTTCCCTTTTCTTTATTAGGGGCGCTTTTCATCACGACTTACGTATGACTTAAATAAAATATCAACTACTATGGAATCTAAACTTTTTAGCCCGGTCACCTTTGGCCCTTTGACGCTGCGGAATCGAACGATTCGTTCGGCAGCTTTTGAGAGCATGTGTCCGGAGAATACTCCCACGCAGATGTTGCTGGATTACCATCGGTCGGTAGCTGCGGGGGGAGTGGGTATGACAACAGTGGCTTATGCTGCCGTGACACAAAGCGGACTTTCTTTCGACCGTCAGTTGTGGTTGCGTCCGTCCATTATTCCCCGTTTACACGAATTGACAAAAGCTGTGCACGATGAAGGTGCCGCAGTAGGTATACAAATCGGGCATTGTGGAAATATGTCCCATAAAAATATATGTGGTGTCACTCCTATATCCGCATCTTCAGGCTTCAATCTCTATTCTCCTACGTTTGTGCGTGGAATGGAAAAAGAGGAGTTGCCGGAAATGGCGAAAGCGTATGGAAATGCAGTCAATCTGGCGAGGAAAGCCGGGTTCGACGCCGTTGAAGTACATGCGGGGCACGGCTATTTGATTAGTCAATTCCTGTCTCCCTACACCAATCACCGGAAAGATGAATATGGCGGTTCGCTCGAAAACCGGATGCGTTTTATGGATATGGTGATGGAAGAAGTGATGAAAGCGGCGGGCAATGATATGGCAGTTTTCGTAAAAATGAATATGCGCGACGGCTTCAAAGGAGGAATGGAGATAGACGAATCCATACAAGTGGCCAAACGTCTGTTGGAACTTGGCGCTCATGGATTGGTGTTGAGTGGTGGTTTTGTCAGTAAAGCGCCGATGTATGTAATGAGAGGTGCCATGCCGATTCGTTCGATGTCTTACTATATGAATTGTTGGTGGCTGAAATACGGAGTCCGTATGTTTGGCAAATGGATGATACCCTCTGTACCCTTCAAAGAGGCCTATTTCCTTGAAGATGCACTGAAGTTCCGTGCGGCTCTTCCGGATGCGCCGTTGATTTATGTCGGTGGTCTTGTTTCCCGTCAGAAAATAGATGAAGTGCTCGATTCCGGTTTTGATGCCGTGCAGATGGCGAGAGCGTTACTCAACGAACCGGGATTCGTGAACCGGATGAAACAGGAGGAACAAGCACGCTGCAACTGTGGACACAGTAATTATTGCATAGGACGTATGTATACGATAGAAATGGCTTGTCATCAACATTTGAAAGAACAAATCCCTTCCTCTTTACAAAAGGAGATTGATAAACTGGAGAAAAAATGAGTGAAATGAAATGGGCAATCATCACCGGTGCGGACGGAGGAATGGGAACAGAAATAACACGTGCCGTAGCCAAAGCCGGTTATCGAATCATAATGGCTTGTTATCATCCGAAGAAAGCGGAGGTTGTTCGTGAACGTTTGAGCAAGGAAACCGGAAACCCGGATTTAGAGGTTATGGCTATTGACTTATCTTCCATGCAATCCGTAGTTGCTTTTGCCAGTCAGATCTTAGAAAGGAATCTTCCCATCTCTTTGTTGATGAATAATGCCGGAACGATGGAGACAGGTTTTCATACTACTTCCGAAGGATTCGAACGAACGGTAAGTGTGAATTATATGGGACCTTATCTGCTTACCCGGATATTAATTCCGTTGATGGTGCGTGGAGCGCGTATCGTAAATATGGTTTCCTGTACATACGCAATCGGCAAGCTCGACTTCCCAGATTTCTTTCATAGAGGGAAAACGGGAACGTTTTGGCGGATTCCTGTTTACAGTAACACGAAGTTGGCTTTATTATTGTTTACTTTCGAACTTTCCGAGCAACTTCGAGAGAAGGGAATTACCGTCAATGCTGCCGATCCGGGAATTGTTTCTACTGATATCATCACTATGCACAAGTGGTTCGATCCGTTGACGGATATTTTTTTCCGTCCTTTTATCCGTAAACCCAAGAAAGGGGCTTCTACGGCAATCGGTTTACTGTTGGACGAGAAGGAAGCCGGTGTGACAGGACAACTGTATGTCAATAACCACCGGAAAAACTTGTCTGATAAATACACGAATCATGTGCAAAAAGAGCAGTTGTGGGAGGTAACGGAACGTGCGTTGGCGAGTTGGCTGAAGTAGGGTTTCTTTTCTTTTTTTATTTAAATTATCCAGTATTTACTTATATATAGGTATTGTACATATCTATATACCTCATTTTTGTTGTCTTATTTTTACCAATAGATAGGGATTGTTTGGCATCCCTCTTTCTGCTTACCTTTGCATCGCTTTTAGAGCAATGAAAAGGTATAAAGTAAAAAGGTAAAAAGGAGATGAGTAATAAATATTTTTGGGTTTTTCTGGCATTCTTGTTTTCCGTATCCGTATATTCACAACATGGGCGTCACCGTAATAGTTTAATTTCGGGTAGAGTAATGTCCACGGAGAAAGAAGTGGTGGATTTTGCGACAGTTTATCTGAAAGGAACCAACCAAGGATGCTATACAGATGAAAAAGGTATATATCATTTGAAAACGACAGCAGGTGAATATACACTCGTCGTTTCGGCTATCGGTTATCAAACGGTAGAAAAGAAAGTTAAATTAGCCAAGGGAGAAAGAATAAAAGTAAACGTCACTATCGCACCGGCGGTAAAAGAACTGGGAGAGGTGCTGGTCACGACATCCGGAGTCGGTCGTGTGAATCAGTCTGCTTTTAATGCGGTAGCCATTGATGCGAAGAAATTGCATAATAGTACGCAGACTTTGGCAGGTGCACTGACTAAAGTGCCCGGTGTAAAACTCCGCGAATCAGGTGGAGTGGGGGCGGATATGCAATTGTATATCGATGGCTTTAGCGGGAAACATGTGAAAATCTTCATTGACGGCATACCACAGGAGGGAGCCGGTGCCGCATTCGATTTGAACAATGTTCCTATTAATTTTGCCGACCGTATAGAAGTCTATAAAGGAGTGGTTCCTGTAGGATTCGGAACCGATGCTATTGGGGGAGTGGTTAATATGTAACCATTCTATTTTCCGCCTTGACATAAGTTGTTAGCCGCCATATCTTTGCGCCGTAACCTTTAACAAGAATGATTATGGCAAAAGAAAAAGTAAACTATCAGGAGGTATATGACCTCTACCAGTTATGCAGCGAGACCAAAGATCTTCGAGAGTTCTGTGCTGATTATGGTGTAAATTACGACAAGTTCATGAACTGGCAGCGTCACCAGTTGTGGAGTGAGAAGTTAGGCAAGACAGTCCAGGTTGAGCAGCCCAAGGTTGCCAAAGTCCAGATAACCGGGAAACCATGCAATAGTCCAACTGTGAAGTTGGACGTGAAACATCCTGAAGGTGAACCACCAATAAAATGGATCAAGTTACAGCTGGCGTCTGGCGCAACACTGTTCCTGAGAAACACCACCGTTCTTGATTTGAGCCTGTTGCTTAATAAAATGATAGGATGATATGCTTGGACTGAGTGCTAACCTTAACTATTACCTGTTTAACGGTAATGTTGATTTGCGGAAAGGCATTTTCCGTCTGTGTGAGAGTATAAGGGAAGAAATGTCCCTTGACCCGAGCGATGCGTCCAATGTATATATGTTCATGTCCCGGAACCGAAAGGTTGTGAAGATACTTCATTACGAACGCGGTTTTTATGTGCTTTACGAAAAACGTCCTGTTATGGGCAAATTCAAGAAACCTGTATTTGATGAAGTCTCCAGGTGCTACCGGATACAGTGGTCGGACATGGCTTATCTTACGGAAAGCATTGTAGTTGACAAGATGTACGTTAGTCCGAAAGGCTAATATTAACATACTGATTATCAACAGGATAGTATAAAAAATAAACGGTAAAAAGTTTGCGTAAGTGCCTGATTTTTCGTACCTTTATATCATGATTGATGAAAGAGCATACGAGTTACTTTGCTGCCAGCTGGGTCTGGCGAATGAGGAAAAGGCAGGTCTTCGCAAACAGAATAAAGAATTGATTGCGAGGCTTGAGTCTATTGAAGAATCCAACAGGGAGAACTCTAAAAATCTGATAGATACCATCAATGATCTCAAAGATACCATCGAAAAGCAGTCAACCACGGTTGAACATTACAGGAAAGAAATGGAACTTATGAGAAAGCAGCTTGAAGCAAAGGATGAGGTGAACAGGATGCTGGCAAACGAGATCTCCAATCTCAGACTTCAGCTTGAGGACAGCAGGAAACACCGTTTCGGCCGTACTTCCGAGCAAAGAAGGCTGTTGAACAACCGTAATCTCGACAAGTCCGCTCTGGAACAATCCGAGTATGACGGTTCTGACAGGAAGGATGATAATAATAAGACCGATGATAACGAAACCGGCAGCAATACCTCTTCCGGCAACATACCTGCCCAGAACAGCAAACCTTCAAGGAGAAAGGAAACCGCACCACGTGCCGGGAAAACAAAATTGAAAGTTGACAAGGTGGTAGTACATGAAGTGGACGAGTATTACACGCTTCCAGAAGGGGGACGGTTTATGAACCGCAACGGTATGCCTGATGTGTGGGAATACAGGGTCATAGAACATGTAAGGGCTTATAACGTGGAGCATGTTTACAAGGTGGCAAGGGTAAAGCTTGCGGACGGCACTTTCACAAGCACCATGGAACATCCGCTGAAAAACCTTGGAGGTATCTTCTCTCCTGAACTGCTTGCCCGTCTGCTTTGTCTGAAATATGACTTCAGCATGCCTGAGAACAGACAGATAAGACTGCTTGCAAGAGAGGGTATCCACATAAGCAATACCACGCTGAACAGCTATATCCATAACGGAATCGCCAAACTAAGGGAGTTCATGGAAGATGTCTTCAAGGAGTTTGTACAGAGAGCTAATTACCTTATGGTTGATGAGACTACTGAGCTTGTTGGAGTGGAAACAAAGGAAGGTAAGGCTTACAGGAGAAAGTACTTATGGGCTTTCTTTGCCAAGCATATTAAGATGGTCTATTATCACTATAATAACGGCAGCAGGTCGTCCGATGCGGCAAAATCATTCCTGGAATATTTTATGGGAACCATATCCACTGACGGATATACGGTTTACAGGATGTTTGACGGAGACGACTCAAAGGTGCTTCATATAGGATGCTGGACGCATTGTAGAAGGTTGTGGGTTGATGCCCTGCCTTCAGACAGAACAGCGATGGACATAATAGATCCTATCGGTGAGATGTTCAGAAATGAAGACCTGTTCCGTATGATGAAACTCAGCGGTGAGCAGATTAAGGAAAGAAGGCTTAAGCTAACAGGACCGATTCTTGAACGTATCCATCATAAGGTGGTCATTATGATGCAGGATGCGAAGATTATGGCTAACGAACTGATGAGAAAGGCCGTGAACTATACGATAAACCAGTGGAAATCCTTGAGAAATATCCTCAAGGACGGTTCAGCAGAAATCTCGAACAACCTCTGTGAGCAAAGGATGAAACCTGTAAAGCTGCTGCTCAAGAACTGTATGAACGTTGGCAGTGAGGATGCGGCAGAAAACTCTGCATTCACCTTCTCTCTGATAGAAAGCTGTAAGTTGAACGGCATAGACCCTCAGAATTACCTGAAACACTTGTTTGAATGTATTCTTCATGGTAAGGACTGCGACAAGAAGGCTCTTCTGCCATGTTTCTATAAACCGGAATGTTAAAACAAAAATATTTTCTTACGGGCATTTTTATTTTATCGGCTGAAAGACAGCCGATAAAATTGGCGTGGCGGAAAATAGTATGGTTACGGTTAATATTGTCACCAACAAGCAACCCGGAAAGTGGTTTATGGACGCTTCCTATTCTTATGGGTCATTTAATACTCATAAATCATACGTGCGCTTCGGACAAACGTTCAAGAATGGTTTTATGTATGAGGTCAATGCTTTTCAGAATTTCTCGGATAATGATTATTATGTAGACACTTATGTACGCGAATTTGAGATTAAAGAAGATGGAAGCGTACGTTTTCCGCCACTTGACAAAAATAAGATTTATCATCTGAAACGTTTTAATGACCAGTATCATAATGAAGCCGTGATTGGAAAAATCGGCCTGGTAGGAAAGAAATGGGCAGACCGTTTGGCGTTGAGTTTCAATTATTCCCATTTCTATAAAGAGATACAAACAGGCGTTTATCAAGATGTCGTGTTCGGTGAAAAATTCCGCAAAGGACATTCGTTGGTCCCTTCTTTAGAATATTACAAAAAGAACTTATTGGTGAAAAACCTGGATCTGCTGTTGACTGCCAATTACAATCATAATATCACCAATAATGTCGATACCGCTTCGCGGGCTTACAACTGGCGTGGAGATTTTTATGAAAAAGGCAGCCGGGGAGAACAGTCTTACCAGAACAGTGAATCTAAAAATAAAAACTGGAATGGGACGCTGAAGATGAATTACCATATCGGACAGGCGCATACGTTTACTTTCAGTCATGTAATCAGTGATTTTGAACGTACGAGCCGCTCTACCATCGGTGCTTCTTCCAAATTCACGGACTTTTCTATTCCTAAAATCACCCGTAAAAACGTCAGCGGGCTTTCTTACCGTCTGATGCCGTCGGACAGATGGAATGTGTCGGCATTTGCCAAATATTATCGGCAATACAACAAGGGACCGGTATCGCAGAATACGGATGGAATAGGCAATTATATCAATCTGTCTAATACGGCAAGCGCTCTTGGATATGGAGCGGCAGGTACCTATTTTATATGGAAAGATCTTCAGGTGAAACTTTCGTACGAAAAGGCTTTCCGTCTGCCGACCACGGACGAACTCTTTGGAGATGAAGACCTTGAAGCTGGTAAGATGAATCTGAAACCGGAGAAAAGTGATAATGTCAATTTGAGTTTCAGCTATAATCATCAGTTTGGCAAGCATGGATTGTATGCCGAGGCCGGTTTGATATATCGGGATACGAAAGATTATATAAAAAGAGGACTGGACGTATTGGGAGGAACAAGCTACGGATATTATGAGAACCACGGTCACGTAAGGACCAAAGGGTATAATTTGTCATTGCTTTATAGCTTCTCGCGTTGGTTTGATATAGGAGGAACATTCAATAGCATCGATACTCGTGATTACGAAAAGTTTTTGGCGGGTTCCTCTTTGCAAGAAAGCATGCACTATAAAGTGCGTATGCCGAATCTGCCCTATCGTTATGCTAATATCAATGCAAATTTTTATTGGAATGACCTGTTTGTCAAAGGAAATGTATTGAGCATCGGCTATGATAGCTACTGGCAGCACGATTTTCCTCTTTACTGGGAGAATCTCGGAGATAAAGATTCAAAGAATATGGTGCCGGAACAGTTTTCTCATAATCTGTCTTTGTCCTACACCATGAAGAATGGACGTTATAATGTATCATTTGAATGTCGGAATTTCACCGATGCCCAACTGTTTGACAATTTTAGTCTGCAAAAAGCGGGGCGCGCATTCTATGGAAAGTTCAGAGTGTTTTTCGGTAAATAATAAGAGTCAGTTTTTAGTATCAATCAATAATAAAGAATATATGAAGAAGTTTTTATTACAGGCTTTTGCCGTAGCTTTTTGTTTGGGTAGCGGTGTGTTTGTGGCATCTTGCGACGATGATAATAATCCGGTGGATAACCCGCCAATTGATGGAGAAACAGCTTATGTGGTGGCTGCCACAACTGGTGAAGCAAGTTATTTGGTAGTAGCCAATTCTTTGGATGAAGGAACAGTGTCGACTCAAGGGAATGGAACCGAAGTGATTGGCGGTACCTATTGGGTATATAAAGGACTGGATTATGTGTTTGCTTTAGTTTATAATAAAGGTGGCGCAGGTACAGGAGCTTCCTATTATCTGGGGGCAGATGGTAAAATGAAAGAAAAGTACACATACACTTATAATCGTATCACGTCATACGGTACTTGGGGGGACAAAGTGGTGACTGTTTCCACCGGGGACTCGAAAATAACGGATGAGGATCAGAATGTGGCTCAAGCATTGTTGTTCAACTATTTGGATGCGACCGATGGCAGTCAGGAAGAGGGTACCTTGCTTGCCGAAAATTACTTGGGTAATGGTGAAAAAGTTTCATGGGCAGGTCTGGTTGAAGCTAACAATAAGATTTATACATCTGTCATCCCAATGGGAATGAGTAAGTACGGTATTAAAAAATGGCCGGAAGCTGTGACAGATCAGGAACTTGTGACTAAGACTGACGGTGGTAGCGGCAGCGGTGCATATACAGCCGGTGTCATTCCTTCTACACAATACCCGGATAATGCTTATGTGGCAATTTATAGTGGCACGAACTTCAATGAGACTCCGGTGATTGCCAAGACTGATAAAATAGGCTATGCATGCGGTCGTATGCGTTCACAATATTATCAGACCATTTGGGCCGCTGATAATGGTGATGTCTATGTGTTCTCTCCCGGATATGGACGTACGGCAGTTTCATCTTCAGATTTGAAGAAGGTAACAGGACAGAAGCCTTCGGGCGCAATGCGTATCAAAGCAGGCGCAACAGATTTCGATCCGGATTACTATGTGAACTTTGAAGAGATAGGCACTAAACATCCTATTTTCCGTTGCTGGCACATCTCTGAAGATTACTTCCTGCTTCAATTGTATAAAAAGGGAGCGGAAGATATGATTAATGGTGGTACAAGTGCAGATGTTAGCGAATTAGCTGTTTTCAAGGCGGAAGATCAGACGATTATGCCTGTTACAGGTCTGCCGGCTGACGGAAAGTTTGGTGGCGAGCCTTATGGAGAAAAAGGGTATGCTTATATGGCTGTCACTGTGACTACGGGCGAGAAACCGGCCTTCTATAAAATAGACGCAAAAACAGGCAAGGCAGTCAAAGGTTTAACGGTAGAGGCTGACGCTATCACTACGGTAGGTAAGATGGAATATCTTTCAAAATAATACAGTCGGTTAAATAGAGAATCTTTTGTAGATAAAAGCCTGCCGAGCGGAAAGCTTTGCAGGCTTTTTCAAGAAATAGGATTGAAAACATGAAAAAAATATTCAGAAAGATACATTTGTGGCTTTCCGTCCCTTTCGGACTGATAATAACTCTTGTCTGCTTCTCCGGTGCCATGCTGGTATTTGAAAATGAGGCGAATGAGTGGTTTCGACGCGATCTTTACTACGTAGAAACGGTAAAGGAGTCTCCTCTTCCTATGGATAAGTTGCTTGAAAAAGTGGCGACGACATTGCCTGACAGTGTATCGGTGACCGGTGTCAGCATATCTTCTGATCCCGGACGTGCGTATCAGGTTAGTCTTTCCAAACCACGTCGTGCATCTTTGTATGTAGACCAGTATACGGGCGAAGTAAAAGGAAAAAGCGAGCGTAGCGGCTTTTTTATGTTTATGTTCCGAATGCATCGCTGGCTTCTGGATAGTATGAATCCGGGAAATGAAGGAATCTTTTGGGGCAAAATGATTGTAGGTGTCAGTACGCTTTTACTTGTTTTTGTACTGATTTCGGGAATTGTCATTTGGTGGCCGCGTACACGTAAAGCATTGAAGAATAGCCTGAAAATAACAGCAACAAAAGGTTGGAGAAGGTTTTGGTATGACTTGCATGTGGCAGGCGGAATGTATGCTCTGATCTTTCTACTGGCTATGGCACTGACGGGATTGACCTGGTCTTTTCCGTGGTATCGGACGGCTTTCTATAAGGTCTTCGGGGTGGAAGTACAGCAACGTGCCGCCCAAGGACATGAACAGAAAAGTGATGCTCAAAAGAGGGATACCAAACTGGCAGCCCATCGAGAAAAGAAAAGAGAAGGAAATGAGGTTCGAAAGGGTGAAAGAGGCGGACGTCCGGAAAACAATCACAGTGATATGTACTCGGTAACTTCACCATTCGTTTATTGGCAGGAGATTTATGATAAACTAGGACGTCAGAATCCGGAGTATAAGCAAATCAGTATTTCTTCTGGTACGGCAAGCGTGTCTTTCAACCGTTTCGGGAATCAGCGGGCATCTGACCGTTATTCTTTCAATACGGATAATGGTGAATTTACAGAAACAAGTCTTTATCAACATCAAGACAAGTCGGGAAAGATTCGTGGTTGGATTTATTCTGTGCATGTTGGTAACTGGGGAGGAATGTTTACTCGCATACTTACCTTTATTGCTGCCTTATTGGGGGCTGCACTACCACTGACTGGATATTATTTATGGATAAAAAGACTCATAAAGGTACGGAAATGAATGAAATTTTTTCCTACTATAAAGTTGAAAAACATAAAAACATCTGCCACCTGCAACGAAACGCGTGTAATACACTAGTTAATAGATAGTTGTAACGTTGCAGATACCTGTGGCAGATAGGTTGCAGATAAAGTATCTGCAACACGTTATATAATCAAAGAAAAAGCCTTGATTCCTTTATCCAAAGCTATGGGATAATTGGGGTGACTCTATGGAGAATTTGTGGTATCTCTACGGGGAACGACAGTATCCTTACGTAGAAACTGTAGTGTCCCGCCTTAGAAACTCTCGTTTCCTGCCGTGGAAATTGTAATTTCTAATGCCGGAAACGACAGTTCCCCGCCTGGAAACGGGAAGTTAATGTATACAATAAACTTTTGCACCCATGGAGAATTGGCTTTGCAAGGCTTATACTGTGTGGCAGATACTTTGATCTGCAACCTATCTGCAACAGTATCTGCAACGTTACAACTATCTATTAACTAGTGAATTACACGCGTTTGGTTGCAGGTGGCAGATGTTTTCATGTTTTTTCAACTTTATAGTAGGAGGATTACGCATCAAAATTAGGGTCGCAACCGTAAGTCATAAAACAAATTCACCTCTGTGTCCTCCGTGTCCTCTGTGGTGAAAAGAAGCATTGAATAAATGAAAGAAGAGCGGTGAATGATAAGGAAATCTCCCGTTCATCCGTAACCATACTATTTTCCGCCACGCCAATTTTATCGGCTGTCTTTCAGCCGATAAAATAAAAATGCCCGTAAGAAAATATTTTTGTTTTAACATTCCGGTTTATAGAAACATGGCAGAAGAGCCTTCTTGTCGCAGTCCTTACCATGAAGAATACATTCAAACAAGTGTTTCAGGTAATTCTGAGGGTCTATGCCGTTCAACTTACAGCTTTCTATCAGAGAGAAGGTGAATGCAGAGTTTTCTGCCGCATCCTCACTGCCAACGTTCATACAGTTCTTGAGCAGCAGCTTTACAGGTTTCATCCTTTGCTCACAGAGGTTGTTCGAGATTTCTGCTGAACCGTCCTTGAGGATATTTCTCAAGGATTTCCACTGGTTTATCGTATAGTTCACGGCCTTTCTCATCAGTTCGTTAGCCATAATCTTCGCATCCTGCATCATAATGACCACCTTATGATGGATACGTTCAAGAATCGGTCCTGTTAGCTTAAGCCTTCTTTCCTTAATCTGCTCACCGCTGAGTTTCATCATACGGAACAGGTCTTCATTTCTGAACATCTCACCGATAGGATCTATTATGTCCATCGCTGTTCTGTCTGAAGGCAGGGCATCAACCCACAACCTTCTACAATGCGTCCAGCATCCTATATGAAGCACCTTTGAGTCGTCTCCGTCAAACATCCTGTAAACCGTATATCCGTCAGTGGATATGGTTCCCATAAAATATTCCAGGAATGATTTTGCCGCATCGGACGACCTGCTGCCGTTATTATAGTGATAATAGACCATCTTAATATGCTTGGCAAAGAAAGCCCATAAGTACTTTCTCCTGTAAGCCTTACCTTCCTTTGTTTCCACTCCAACAAGCTCAGTAGTCTCATCAACCATAAGGTAATTAGCTCTCTGTACAAACTCCTTGAAGACATCTTCCATGAACTCCCTTAGTTTGGCGATTCCGTTATGGATATAGCTGTTCAGCGTGGTATTGCTTATGTGGATACCCTCTCTTGCAAGCAGTCTTATCTGTCTGTTCTCAGGCATGCTGAAGTCATATTTCAGACAAAGCAGACGGGCAAGCAGTTCAGGAGAGAAGATACCTCCAAGGTTTTTCAGCGGATGTTCCATGGTGCTTGTGAAAGTGCCGTCCGCAAGCTTTACCCTTGCCACCTTGTAAACATGCTCCACGTTATAAGCCCTTACATGTTCTATGACCCTGTATTCCCACACATCAGGCATACCGTTGCGGTTCATAAACCGTCCCCCTTCTGGAAGCGTGTAATACTCGTCCACTTCATGTACTACCACCTTGTCAACTTTCAATTTTGTTTTCCCGGCACGTGGTGCGGTTTCCTTTCTCCTTGAAGGTTTGCTGTTCTGGGCAGGTATGTTGCCGGAAGAGGTATTGCTGCCGGTTTCGTTATCATCGGTCTTATTATTATCATCCTTCCTGTCAGAACCGTCATACTCGGATTGTTCCAGAGCGGACTTGTCGAGATTACGGTTGTTCAACAGCCTTCTTTGCTCGGAAGTACGGCCGAAACGGTGTTTCCTGCTGTCCTCAAGCTGAAGTCTGAGATTGGAGATCTCGTTTGCCAGCATCCTGTTCACCTCATCCTTTGCTTCAAGCTGCTTTCTCATAAGTTCCATTTCTTTCCTGTAATGTTCAACCGTGGTTGACTGCTTTTCGATGGTATCTTTGAGATCATTGATGGTATCTATCAGATTTTTAGAGTTCTCCCTGTTGGATTCTTCAATAGACTCAAGCCTCGCAATCAATTCTTTATTCTGTTTGCGAAGACCTGCCTTTTCCTCATTCGCCAGACCCAGCTGGCAGCAAAGTAACTCGTATGCTCTTTCATCAATCATGATATAAAGGTACGAAAAATCAGGCACTTACGCAAACTTTTTACCGTTTATTTTTTATACTATCCTGTTGATAATCAGTATGTTAATATTAGCCTTTCGGACTAACGTACATCTTGTCAACTACAATGCTTTCCGTAAGATAAGCCATGTCCGACCACTGTATCCGGTAGCACCTGGAGACTTCATCAAATACAGGTTTCTTGAATTTGCCCATAACAGGACGTTTTTCGTAAAGCACATAAAAACCGCGTTCGTAATGAAGTATCTTCACAACCTTTCGGTTCCGGGACATGAACATATATACATTGGACGCATCGCTCGGGTCAAGGGACATTTCTTCCCTTATACTCTCACACAGACGGAAAATGCCTTTCCGCAAATCAACATTACCGTTAAACAGGTAATAGTTAAGGTTAGCACTCAGTCCAAGCATATCATCCTATCATTTTATTAAGCAACAGGCTCAAATCAAGAACGGTGGTGTTTCTCAGGAACAGTGTTGCGCCAGACGCCAGCTGTAACTTGATCCATTTTATTGGTGGTTCACCTTCAGGATGTTTCACGTCCAACTTCACAGTTGGACTATTGCATGGTTTCCCGGTTATCTGGACTTTGGCAACCTTGGGCTGCTCAACCTGGACTGTCTTGCCTAACTTCTCACTCCACAACTGGTGACGCTGCCAGTTCATGAACTTGTCGTAATTTACACCATAATCAGCACAGAACTCTCGAAGATCTTTGGTCTCGCTGCATAACTGGTAGAGGTCATATACCTCCTGATAGTTTACTTTTTCTTTTGCCATAATCATTCTTGTTAAAGGTTACGGCGCAAAGATATGGCGGCTAACAACTTATGTCAAGGCGGAAAATAGAATGGTTACCGTTCATCCACCGCTCTTTATCTTATATTATATACTGATATAAGCTGAACTCCTAAAAATAAAAAGATTAGATTGAAAGCTCTTTCAATACAGTGACAAGATCTCTCTTGATTGGTTTGTCATTCTTAATAGCCTTGCTGAACGGTACGTAAACGATTTCATCATGTTCGATTCCGATCATTACGTTACGTTGATCTTCCATAATAGCATCGATAGCAGCAGCACCGAGGCGGCTTGCCAGGATACGGTCGTGGGCAGTCGGGCTACCACCACGTTGCAAGTGACCTAAGATCGTCACACGTACATCGTATTGCGGGTATTCGTTTTTCACACGTTCGGCATAATGCATGGCTCCTCCGGTCAGTTCGCTTTCGGCTACCAATACAATACTACTGTTTTTTGATTTACGGAATCCGTTCTTGATAAACTCTTCCAGTTGGTCGACTTCCGTACTGAATTCCGGAATAATAGCAGCTTCCGCTCCCGAAGCGATTGCTCCGTTCAGTGCAAGGAAACCGGCATCACGTCCCATCACTTCTACAAAGAACAAACGTTCGTGTGAAGTGGCCGTGTCGCGAATCTTATCCACAGCGTCCAATATCGTATTTAATGCAGTGTCATATCCGATGGTAGTATCTGTACCGTAAAGGTCATTATCAATAGTTCCCGGCAGTCCGATACATGGAACATCAAATTCCTGTGCAAAGATGCGTGCACCTGTCAGTGAACCGTCTCCACCAATGATAACCAAGGCATCAATGCCTTCTTTTTTCATATTATCATAAGCCAACTGGCGACCTTCCGGAGTCGTGAACTCTTTACAACGGGCTGTTTTCAGGATAGTACCACCCAACTGGATGATATTACTCACATTCTGACTCTTAAATTCCTTGATTTCACCCGTGACCAGACCTTTATAGCCTCTGTATATACCTTTGACTTGCAATCCATTGTAGATAGCTGCACGTGTCACTGCACGTATAGCAGCGTTCATTCCCGGAGCATCACCTCCGGAGGTCAAAATTCCGATACACTTAACTGTTCCCATATAACAATCTCTCATTAATTAGTTTGACGCGGCAAATGTACAATAAAAAGTTGAAAGCAGTGGTTATGAAGTTTTTTTTCGTATGAAGAAAACATTAAAAATGTTCAAATTGCCCTTTCTTGCTTTCTTTTATTCATTCGTGTTACTTTGCCGTTTTTTCTTATGTTGCTTTGCTATTATTCTTTATATGAATAAAGCAATTATTCTTTGATAAGCGTCCGAATGTGATTGTAAATCTTCTCCATCAACCATTTCGGAGTAGAAGTCGCCCCACATACACCAATCGATTTTACGTTTTGAAGAAGAGAAGGATCGATTTCTTTCTCGTTATCTATCAAATGCGAATTAGCGTTCACCTTCAAACATTCTTCAAACAGCATTTTTCCGTTCGAACTCTTTTTGCCGCTGACGAAGAAGATCAAATCGTGTGTAGCCGCAAACTCCCGGAGCTTAGGCATACGGTTGGCAACCTGACGGCAGATCGTATCATAATATTCGAAAGTTGCCTCCGGTGAAATATGTTGTTTGAAGTATTCTACGATTTCCTGAAATTCGTCCAGTGACTTGGTTGTCTGTGAGAAAAGGCGGATACTTTTATTTAAATCCAACTTTTTGGCTTCTTCTGCCTTTTCGATGACAATTGCTTTTCCATCTGTTTGACCCACCAATCCCAGCACTTCAGCATGACCGCTTTTGCCGTATATGACAATTTGTTTTTCTTTGTCACTGTCTGCCAGATACCCTTGTCTGATACGTTTTTGCAAACGTAATACTACCGGACAGGTCGCATCGATAATTTCTATATTATTTTCACGGGCAATCATGTAAGTTTCCGGTGGCTCTCCGTGTGCGCGAAGCAATACTTTGGCATTCTTCAGTTGTTTGAATTCTTCCCGGTTGATCGTGATTAATCCCATCGTTTTAAGCCTTTCCACTTCCCGGCTATTGTGTACAATATCTCCGAGACAATAGAGAGTCTCTCCCTTTGCCAACTCCTCTTCTGCCTTATGAATGGCTGTCACCACACCAAAGCAGAAGCCGGAATCTTCGTCTATCTCTACCTTGATCATAAAGCAAATTATTTACTTACCTTATTAAATTGTCCGAAAAGCCATTCCTTTTGCTCTTCAATCGATAAGTGGGTGTTATCCAGAAGCAGAGCATCTTCAGCTTTGCGAAGTGGACTTACTTCCCGGTTCTGGTCGATATAATCCCGTTGTTTCACGTTTTCCAGAATTTCGTCGAAGCTGGCTTCCTGTCCTTTTGCTTTCAGCTCGTCATAACGGCGTTGAGCACGGATTTCGGGAGTGGCGGTTACAAATATTTTCAGTTCCGCATCCGGGAAAACGGTAGTTCCTATATCCCGGCCATCCATGACGATGCCCTTTTCCTTTCCCATTGCTTGTTGCTGCGCCACCATTTCTTCACGTACGAAGTCAAGCGTACTGATAGGGCTCACTTTGGAAGAAACCTCCATTGAACGGATTTTATTCTCCACATTCACGCCGTTCAGATACGTGTCGGGACGTCCGGTTTCCTTATTCAGCTGGAAAGATATACGAATGTTCTTGATTTCTTTTTTCAGTTTCTCCGTATCGATCACGTCTCCGTTGAAAATCCCGTTCTCTATACTATATAAAGTGACCGCACGATACATGGCTCCACTGTCAATGTAAATGTAACCCACTTCGCGGGCAAGATCTTTGGCCATTGTACTTTTTCCACAAGAGGAAAAACCATCGATTGCAATTGTTATCTTTTTCATATTCAGTTCATCTGATTTGTTCGCCAAAGATACGGTAAATTTGAAAATCAACCATAAGTTTGCCGTTAAAAGGAGCAAGACAAGTACGAAAGAATTAAAAAAGTTAAAAAGCCGGATAAAAAGAGGCAAAGAGGGGAACGAATACATGAAAATGTACTATATTTGCCCGGAGACACATGAAAGGACACTTTTTTTTAATCATTATATTAATAAATTTATGGAAGTTAAAAAATCACCCAAGGCAGACCTGGAAGGCAAGAAGTCTACATGGTTGCTCGTTGGTTACGTGGTAGTTCTAGCTTTCATGTTCGTGGCGTTCGAATGGACCCAGCGTGACGTGAAGATAGATACAAGCCAGGCAGTAGCCGATGTCGTGTTTGAAGAGGAAATTATTCCTATTACCGAAACCCCTGAACAAGCAGCTCCACCACCACCTGAAGCTCCAAAGGTAGCAGAATTGCTGGAGATTGTGGATGATAAAGCTGATATTGAGGAAACAACAACTATTATCAATGAAGATAATCAAGCTCGTGTAGAAGTAAAATATGTGCCTGTACAAGTGGTTGAAGAAGAACCGGAAGAACAGACTATTTTCGAGGTTGTAGAAAATATGCCGGACTTCCCGGGCGGACAAGCAGCTTTGATGCAGTATCTGGCAAAAAATATTAAATATCCGACTATCGCACAGGAAAACGGAACTCAAGGACGTGTTATCGTACAGTTCGTTGTTAACAGAGACGGTAGTATCGTAGATGCGAAGGTTGTACGTAGCGTCGACCCGTATCTGGATAAAGAAGCCCTCCGTGTGATTAATACCATGCCGAAGTGGAAACCAGGTATGCAGCGCGGAAAACCGGTACGTGTTAAATTTACAGTTCCTGTGATGTTTAGATTGCAGTAATTTGTAACACTATAAATGGAGAGGCTGCTTTCGGCAGCCTCTTTTTATTCATTAATTTTTTTATTCATCATGTTTACAGCTTCTCAATTACTCGATAAGATAAATAATCATATTTCTGAAATCCAGTTTACCCGGACGCCGAAAGGACTTTATGAACCGATTGAATATATCCTTTCTCTGGGTGGGAAGCGGATACGTCCTGTATTAATGTTGATGGGATATAACTTGTATCGGGAGGATGTTGCGTCTATATACGATCCTGCCACTGCGATTGAAGTTTACCACAATCACACCTTGTTGCATGATGATTTGATGGATCGTTCGGATGTGCGCAGAGGGAAACCTACCGTGCACAAGGTCTGGAATGATAATACTGCTGTACTTTCGGGAGATGCTATGTTGATTCTGGCATTTCGGTATATGACGGGTTGTCCACCGGAACACCTGAAAGAAGTGATGGATTTATTCAGTTTGACTACACTCGAAATCTGTGAAGGACAGCAACTGGATATGGAATTTGAATCTCGCTGTGACGTTACAGAAGACGAATACATTGAAATGATTCGTTTGAAAACAGCCGTGTTGCTTGCGGGTAGTCTTAAAATAGGTGCAATTCTGGCAGGAGCGACTGCTGAAGATGCAGAAAATCTATATAATTTTGGAATGCATATTGGAGTAGCATTCCAGTTACAGGATGATTTGTTGGATGTATATGGTGATCCGGAAGTGTTCGGGAAGAAGATAGGTGGAGACATCCTCTGCAATAAAAAAACATATATGCTTATCAAAGCACTGAACCGTGCGGATGAAAAGCAGCATGCTGAATTGAATCGTTGGTTGAATGCGGAGGCTTTTCAACCTTCTGAAAAAATCGAAGCGGTAACTGAAATCTATAATCAGTTGAATATCCGCAATATTTGTGAAAGCAAAATGCGTGAATATTATACGTTCGCTATGGAAAGTCTGGCAGCGGTAGCTGTTGCGGAAGACAGAAAAAAAGAACTGAAGAATCTGGTGAAATTATTAATGTATCGTGAAATGTAGTTAAGTATCGGAGATATGCCTTATAGACGACTACCAAATACTGATCAAGCAAGAGTTCGGGCGCTGAAAGCGGCTGTCGAAAAGGGAGAGATGTATAATGTGCGTGACTTGGCTATTACATTGAAGACATTATTTGAAGCGCGTAACTTTTTGCATCGGTTTGAGGCAGCGCAAATTTATTATACCCAGTGCTACGATAATCAGTCGCGTGCCAGCCGTAAACACCAGATGAATGTGAAGACTGCCCGGCTGTATATCTCTCATTTTATTCAGGTGCTCAATTTGGCAGTGCTTCGTGATGAAATCAAGGTGGCACATAAAGAGTTATATGGCTTGCCTGCTTCCAATACCGTACCGGACCTGTTGAGTGAAGCCTCTCTGGTAGAGTGGGGGAAGAAAATAATCGAAGGCGAACAATTAAGGACCACTCAAGGTGGCATACCTATTTATAATCCGACTATTGCACGCGTAAAAGTGCATTATGATATTTTTCTGGAAAGCTATGAACGGCAGAAGAACTATCAGGCATTAACCAATCGTAGTCTTGATGAACTGGCGTCTATGCGTGACCGTGCCGATGAATTGATTCTGGATATCTGGAATCAGGTAGAAGCCAAATACCAGGATGTCACTCCCAATGATACCCGATTAGAAAAATGCCGCGACTATGGACTGATATATTATTATCGCTCCAGCGAAAAAATAAAAGAAGAAAAAGAAATATCATGTTGATCGATACTCATTCTCATCTTTTTGTAGAAGAATTTACCGAAGACCTGCCTTTGGTGATGGAACGTGCGCAGAAAGCGGGAGTTTCCTATATTTTTATGCCCAATATAGACAGTACGACCATTGATGCTATGTTGTCGGTTTGTAGGGATTATCCGGGATTTTGCTATCCGATGATCGGACTGCACCCTACTTCTGTCAATGAATCGTATGAACAGGAATTAGCGATTGTTCACAAATACTTGTCGACTTCCCGTGAGTTTGTGGCTATCGGAGAAATAGGTCTTGATCTTTATTGGGACAAGACTTTTCTGAAAGAGCAAATCTTGGTTTTTGAAAAGCAAATAGAATGGGCGCTGGAATATGGTCTTCCCATTGTAATCCATTCAAGAGAAGCGTTTGAATATATATATAAGGTAATGGAACCCTATAAAAATACCCCATTAACCGGCATTTTTCATAGTTTTACTGGGACATCGGAAGAAGCGGCGAAATTGTTGGAATTTGAAGGATTTATGTTAGGTATCAATGGAGTTGTAACTTTCAAGAAATCGACTTTGCCGGAGGCATTGACGACTGTTCCTTTAGAGCGCATTGTGCTTGAAACCGATTCTCCCTATTTGGCTCCTGTGCCGAACCGGGGAAAGAGGAATGAAAGTGCCAATGTGAGAGACACACTCATGAAGGTGGCGGATATTTATCAGATGGATCCGGAGTATGTGGCACAGGTCACTTCTGTGAATGCGTTAAAAGTGTTCGGAATCCGCAAATAAGGTTCGAAAGGTTTTAAATTATATTAATTTGCAGTATTTATTCAAGATAAAAGGGGGAGAATGCTTCTTGAAAAGAAAAAAAAGAATACATTTGTAGCTGAAAATGCTGAAAACACAGAGGGAGAGATGCTCGAGTGGTTGAAGAGGCACGCCTGGAAAGCGTGTATACGCCAAAAGCGTATCCGGGGTTCGAATCCCCGTCTCTCCGCAGAAATGAAAGAGAGATGAGAAGTAAATACAATAATAATAATCAATTAATTAATCTTAAAAATTAGACACACAATGAAAAAGTTATTTGCAATTGTTGCTGTGATTGGGGCCTTCACTTTTGGCTCAATTCAACTTGCTCAGGCTCAAGACGCTCCTGCAGCAGAACAAACTGAACAACAAGCTGCTCCTGCCGCTGAAGCTACTACAGCTACTGCTCCTGCTGCAGAAGAGGGTGGTATTCACAAGGAAATCAAAGTTAAATTCATCGAAGGTACTGCATCTTTCATGAGTTTGGTAGCTATCGCTTTGGTGATCGGTTTGGCTTTCTGTATTGAACGTATCATTTATTTGAGTTTGGCTGAAATCAACACAAAAAAATTCATGGCATCTATCGAAGCTGCTTTGGAAAAAGGTGATGTTGAAGCTGCTAAAGACATTGCTCGTAACACCAGAGGCCCGGTTGCTTCTATCTACTACCAAGGTTTGATGAGAATCGATCAAGGTATTGACGTAGTTGAGAAGTCAGTTGTATCTTATGGTGGTGTACAGGCAGGTTACCTTGAAAAAGGATGTTCTTGGATCACACTGTTTATCGCAATGGCTCCGTCACTCGGATTCTTGGGTACTGTAATCGGTATGGTGCAGGCATTTGATAAAATCCAGCAGGTAGGTGATATCTCTCCGACGGTTGTTGCAGGTGGTATGAAAGTAGCCTTGATTACAACTATCTTCGGTTTGATTGTAGCATTGATCCTTCAGGTATTCTACAACTACGTACTTTCTAAAATTGAGGCTCTTACAAGTGAAATGGAAGATTCTTCTATCTCTTTGCTTGATATGGTAATCAAATATAACTTGAAATACAAAAAATAATCTAAAATGAGTAAGTTAACATATAGAATATCGTATTACGCACTGTATGCGATGTTTGCTATTATTCTGATCGTTATTGGCTTGTTCTTCTTAGGAGGAGATGCCTCGGGCGATGCCTTAATTCCGGGAGTAGATCCCGAAATGTGGCAACCGGCTCAAACAGACGCCTTACTCTATCTGATGTACGTTTTGTTTGGCTTAGCCATTGCAGCCACTGTTATTGCTGCTGTATTCCAATTTGGTGCAGCTTTGAAGGATAACCCGGCAAATGCCATCAAGTCTTTACTTGGTTTGGTTCTTTTAGCTGTTGTTCTTATTGTAGCTTGGGCAATGGGTGATGGTACACCAATGCAGATTCCTGGCTATAGTGGTACAGACAATGTTCCTTTTTGGCTGAAAGTAACTGATATGTTCCTTTATTCTATTTACATATTGTTGTTTGTGACAGTTGTTGCAATCATAGCGAGTGGTATAAAGAAAAAATTGTCGTAATCAATTGAGGATACTCGATTAAATAAGTTATTAAAATGGCAAAAGGAAAAAGAAAAGTTCCTGATATAAACTCAAGTTCTACGGCGGATATTGCTTTCTTGTTGCTGATCTTCTTCTTGATTACAACATCAATGGATACGGACCGTGGTTTGGCAAGACTTTTGCCTCCACCACCCGAAGATGAAAAGAATGAGAATACCGATAAAATTAAAGAACGTAACATCCTGCAGGTTTATCTGAATAAAGATGATGCTTTGATGTGCGGGAATGATTATATTGGTGTTGATCAGTTGAGGCAGAAAGCCAAAGAGTTTATTGCTAACATCAATAACGCTGAGAATATGCCGGAAAAGACACAAAAAAATGTCGATTTCTTTGGTACTACTCTTGTTAATGATAAGCATGTAATTTCTTTGCAGAATGACCGCGGGTCTTCTTATCAGGCATATATAAGTGTGCAGAACGAATTGGTAGCTGCATACAATGAATTGAGAGATGAGTTAGCTCAAGAAAAGTTTGGGGTTACTTACGCTGAACTGAATGATGCACAGCAGAAAGCTGTTCGTGAAGTTTATCCGCAACGAATTTCTGAAGCAGAACCTAAAAAATACGGAGAAAAAAAGAAGTAAGTAATGGGAAAATTTAATAAGACTGGTAAACGTGAAATGCCGGCATTGAATACTTCTTCGTTGCCTGACCTTATCTTTACCTTGTTGTTCTTCTTTATGATTGTAACAACGATGCGTGAGGTAACATTAAAGGTGCAGTTTACACTTCCGCAAGGTACTGAACTCGAAAAACTGGAGAAGAAATCACTGGTAACATTCATTTATGTAGGGGAACCTACACAAGAATATCGCGCGAAAATGGGTACTGAAAGTCGTATTCAGTTGAATGACAGTTATGCTGAAGTGGGTGAAGTACAAGACTTCATTTTTCAGGAACGTGCGAGTATGAATGAAGGCGATGCTGCTAAGATGACTGTGTCTCTGAAAGTAGATCAGAAGACAAAGATGGGTATTGTTACTGATGTAAAAAATGCTCTTAGAAAATCTTATGCTTTGAAGATTAACTATTCGGCTACGAAACGTGGTGAGAAATAATTAGTTAATTTAATATATAAAAAGAAAGGGTGTCCAATCTGTTTGGATACCCTTTCTTTTTATATGCAAATGTTACATTGTATTGGAATATAGCCACTTTATATGTTCTTAAATAGAAGCCTTTAAGATAAAAAAGAATAAAATAATTGTAATTTGGTATGATAAAATTCACTTTCAATAGGAATTATATATAATTTTGCGACTGTTTTTTATTATTTATAATATAATTAAAATAATTTTGATTGTGAATAAGTTAGTTGCAAAGAAGGTGTTTCTTTTGTTGGTACTAGCGTGCGCAATGTTAGTGACGGTAGAACCGATTTACGCAAAGAAGAAAAAAAACACGAAAACTACGAAGAAAGAGTCTCCCTACGAGAAAATTTTTAAAGGGAAGAAAGATGAAGTGAAAAAAGGAGTGATAACTCTTCATAAGATTGAAGGAAAAATCTTATTTGAATTCCCTCTTACCCTTCAGAATCGCGAGATGCTTCTAGGATCGACAGTTTCAGAGATTAGTGACAATGGAAATGCATTGGTTGGGCAAAAAATTAAAAAGCCCCTGCACATTAAGTTCGCATTACGCGATAGTGTGATGGAGATGCGCGAAGTGAGTAACTTTGCACGTCGCCCGATCTTTTCTACGAGTAAGGATGAGTCCATAAAACAGGCAATGAAGAAAGGAGTCGGAGAGCCTGTAATGGAAGGATTCAAAGTGATGGCGTATAATGCAGATAGTACAGCTGTAGTATTCGACATGACGGATTTTCTGGTGAGCGATAATAAGCGCAGGCTATTTTTGACCCTTATGGTAAGAAGACAATGTTTGGTGCTTGTGTGCGCCGGGCAACTTTCAAAAAAGAGCTCTCTTATGTCGATCAGATAAAATCATTTGATGATAACATATCGGTAACATCCAGTTTAAGCTATTTGCAGGATTTACTTTATATGGGCATTGTTGCAATTGCCTATCAGGAACCTGTTACGGTAAAAGTAAACCGGTCATTTGTTTTGCTGCCGGAGACTCCCGAAATGATGCCGCGTATGGCTGATCCGCGCATTGGCTATTTTACTTCAAATAAGGAAGAGATTGCTGATGATTATGACGGAGTGAAAATGAATACTTATGCTAATAAGTGGAATGTATATCCTAAAGATGTAGAAGCTTACAAGCGAGGAGAACTTGTTGAACCTACGCAACCTATTCTTTTTTATGTTGACGATGCTTTCCCTGAAGAATGGAAAAAGGGTATTCATGAAGGGGTGTTGGTATGGAATAAAGCTTTTGAACGTATTGGCTTTAAGAATGTAATGCAGGTGAAAGACTTCCCGAAAGATGATCCTGAATTTGATCCGGCTAATATAAAGTATAACTGTATTAATTATGCTCCGATCGGAATCGCGAATGCGATGGGACCATCATGGATTGATCCCAGAAATAGTCAGATTATTAATGCCTCTGTATTTGTATATCATGATGTTATCCAGTTGGTGAATGATATGCGATTTGTGCAAACGGCACAAGTTGATCCAAGAGTGCGAACTCCCAAACTTCCTCAGGATGTATTGGACGAGAGTTTGCGCTATATCATATCTCATGAGGTAGGTCACTGTCTGGGATTGATGCACAATATGGGATCTTCTTTTGCTTATGCAACAGAATCGTATCGTGATCCTGTGTTTATGCAAGAGCATGGCACTACTCCGTCTATTATGGACTATGCCCGTTTTAATTATATTGCACAACCCGAAGATAAAGATGTATGTCTTACTCCTCCAGTATTAGGTACTTATGATTATTATGCCATTAAGTGGGGATATACAGTATTTCCGGAGGCAAAAACTACTGAAGAAGAGGTTCCTTATTTAGAAAGCATTATTAAGAGTAAAATGGGGGACTTGGAATATAGATATGGGAAACAACAGTTAGGTTATGGTGTTTTTGATCCGACTTCTTTATCGGAAGATATCAGTAATGATGCTATGAAGGCAGGTGCTTATGGCATCAAGAACCTGAAATATATATTAGGCAATTTCAATACATGGCTGAATGATAAGGATCCCGATTTTACCTATCGAGATCATCTTTATGATGCATTAGTTTCGCAGTATGTGCGTTATCTGAATAATGCCTGGGCAAATGTGGGTGGTTTCTTTATCAATGAACATTATGTCGGTGATCCGTATAATACATCAGAAGTGATTCCTCATGATATGCAGAAGCGTGCTGTTCAGTTTGTTTTGAATGAATTAAAGAATATTGACTGGATAGATAATCCTGATGTAGTAAAGAATCTGACTTTTGACGGTTCAATGTCCCGTTCCATCCTGAAATCGATGAGTAAGAAGATTCTGAATACAAAACGTGTTTCATTGGCTGCTTACCGTGATTCTTCGGCATATTCTCCACAGGAGTATTTAGATGATATTTATACCATTTTATGGGAATCGACTATTAAAAATGTGGAACCAACCGAATCCGAACGTATTTTGCAGACAGAAGTATTGATGGGTATTATTCGTAATGCTGACCCGCTGACAAAGAAAGACGAGATTGATGAAGTCTTGTTCGCGGATTTGAAACAAGCTGCCCAGACAGGTGCTTTACAGTTGCCGGCTAATACGGATTTGCCTCTGTTTCAGCTGTTTGAAGTATATAAACATTTGACAGAGCAGGGAGATGCAGATTGTTGTGTAGATGCAGGACATTATTACCAGACTGCTAACGCAATGAAAAAGATAAATGAATATGCAGGCTTTGACTATATCTATTATGTGCTTAATACTTCCAATAATAATCAGAATCATCTGTATTTTGATTTATTGACGCGTATAAAGAATATAGTGGAAAAGCGTAAGAATTCAGGTTCCTATGCAACCCGCTCTCACTATGAATATTTATTGTCTATCATTAATGACTTTGAAAAGGCAAAATAAAAATTGTTGAGTGATGAAGTTATTTATAGTGTTATTGACCGGGGCTTTTATGTTAGCTACCGGAACTTCTGATGTTTTTGCCAAGAAAAAGGAGAAAGTGCAAACGGAAGCAAAATCGGATACGGTTCGGACTGCTTCTAAAAAAAGGAATACTCAATACCCACGTTTGTTTAAAAACAAAAGAGTGGTGACGAAGAAAGGGCTTATAACGATCCATAAGATTGATGATAAACTTTATTTTGAGTTTCCAAAAAGTTTGTTAGGACGTGAATTTTTGATGGGTTCTTCGATCTCGGCAACTAGTGATAATACGAGTGGTCTTGTCGGACAGACTATGACTACTCCGTTGCATATCCGTTTCGCTATACAAGAGGATCAGGTGTATATGCAGAATGTAACTCCCGTTTCCCGGATGGATGTATATAGTAATCAGTCTGATATCAGTAAGGCAGTAGCGAAAAGTAATATAACGCCGGATATGGAGTCATTCAAGATTGCGGCTTATAATATGGATAGTACAGCAGTGGTGTTCGAGGTGACTAAGTTCTTTCTTGCTGACAATAAACGTCTTCCTCTGTTTGACCAGAATAGTTCCTCTTTGGAGGATGAGAAATATGGTCAATTGGAGTTGAAAGCGGTGTTGAAAAAGAATCTTTCTTCCATCAGAAACTTTTATGTCTTTGATGATAACCTGGAGATCAATCTGGATATGAGCTTTTATCAATCTTTGCTTGCCAGTAAGAAGGAAGTTAGAGGAGGAAATGTGCGGGTGAAGGCTGTTTATTCAATGCTTTTATTGCCGGAAGAGACAATGGTTTGGCGATTGGGCGATCCCCGGTTAGGGTATACATTTACCAAAAAGCAGAAGATATCAACAGAGAAAGACGGTACGGCCTTTTCATATTTGCAACATAAATGGAATCTGTTGCCAGCTGACGAGGAAGCCTATCGCCGGGGAGATCTGGTTGCTCCACGGAAACCGGTGGTGTTCTATATCGATAGTGATTTTCCGGAAGCCTGGAAAAAAGCAATAAAAGAAGGAGTTAACTGGTGGAATGAAGCGTTTAAAATGGCTGGGTTTAAAGATGCTGTTCAGACTGCGGATTTTCCTGCAAATGATACGACGTTTTATGCCGGAAATTTGAAGTATTCTTGCATCCGTTATGTTCCTGTAAATCTCTCAAAAACTCAGAGTAAAGTTTGGGTGGACCCTCGTAGTGGAGAAATTATTAATGGAACTATTTTTGTCGGACATGATATAGCTAAGACAATAGCCAGTCAACGTTTTGTTCAAACAGCTCAAGTTGATGAACGTATGCGGGGGATACAATTGTCGGAAGAGGTTTTATTAGAGGGTATCCGGCTTTATGTGGCTCGTGAAGTAGGCCATTGTTTAGGTTTGGCAGATAACGCTTCCGCGTCGGCCGCATTTTCTGTAGAATCATTGCGTTCACCTGAATTTACCAGGCAGAACGGTATTGCCTCTTCTGTGATGGATGAGCTTCCTTATAATTATATTGCTCAACCGCAAGATGGTAAGGCTGATTTCATCCAAAATAAGTTGGGAGCTTATGACTTGTTTGCGATTCAGATGGGATATATGCTCGTTCCGGATGCGAAGACACCAGAAGAAATCCGTGAAAAGATAATGAGATGGGTATCTATGAAGTCAGGAGATCCGGTTTATCGTTATGGAAAAGCGCAATATCAGGGTGCAGAATACGATCCGAGTGCGCTCGGAGGTGATTTGGGTAACAATGCTGTTAAAGCGGGAAAATATGGAATCAGTAATCTGAAATATATCTTGGGGAATATGGACAAATGGGTGGAACAACAAGATTCGGACTACCGTTTCCGTATTCAGATCTATCCGGAGATAGTTAATCGGTATAACCAATATTTGATGTATGCTTTTCGAAATGTAGGAGGATTTTATTTGTCCGAACATATAGTAGGCGATCGTAATCAGGCTCTGTCTGTTGTATCTAAAGCGCAACAACGTGAGGCGGCTCGTTTTGTGATGAACGAGTTGTGTAACATGACTTGGTTAGATGATTCTTCCATCCTTCGTAATATGCCGGTACAGACGCCGGTTTATCAAAAGCTGATTAAGAATTTTGCAACAGCTTTGGTGGCTACCAAACGAGTGTCATTGGCTTACTACAAAGATAAGAACAGTTATTCTCCTGAAGAATACCTGAATGACATTTACAGTGGTGTATGGGCATCGACTTTAAAAGGAAAGTCATTGAATCGTGCAGAGATGCTACTTCAATATGAAGTGGTGGCCGCTATCTTGAGAAAGTTGCAGTTGCCCAATCACATGGAAACTACAGGTCGTGAAAAGAAAGGTAAGAAGATTGAAACGTTGTTGCAGTCTGTCCGGCCTGAAGTAAATACAGTTGGAGGATTCGGACCTTTGGGATACATCACCAATTTATCTAATGATAATCAGCTGCATTTGTATCATGGGTTGTTGATCCGTATTCAGAAGTTAATGGAATCGCGTTTGAATTCCGGTTCTGATGAAACAAGGATGCACTATGGACAGTTGCTTGAAAAGATAGAAGACATACGTAATTGGTAAAATAATAAGAAAACACGATATGAGACGATTTTTGATCATTTGTCTGGCTGCGGTATTTACATTGCCTGCTGCAGACGCAAATACGATTTTCTGGAAAAAGAAAAAAGATAAAACAGAAAAGAAAGAGAAAAAACTCAGTAAATACGAAAAGCTGTTTAAAGACAAGAAGGTGGAAACCTCTAAAGGTTTGCTCACTTTACATTTTGTGGACAAGAAAAAGCTGCTCGTGGAGTTCCCAGTTTCACTTATGGGACGGGAGTTTCTTTTAGGCTCCAAAGTGGTAGAAACATCTGATATGGGAAATGGACCGGCAGGAACGATGTCGTATACTCCCCGTCACATTAAATTTGCAGTGGTAGACAGCACACTGTATATGAAGGAAGTTAGCAGAACAGGACAGAATATGATATTCTCCAGTTCGGCGAATCAGAATATGCAGGAAGGACTGAAGAAGAATTCATTATCAACCATTGTTGATGCATTCACTATTGCTGCCTTTAATAAGGACTCTTCGGCCGTTGTAGTGGATATGACTTCCTACTTTGTATCTCATACGGAAAATATGAATCCTTTTTCAAGTGGTAAACGTACAATGGAATATGGATCGGGCAGACAAGCTGTAAAATTCAAGGATGATTTGTCTTATCTGATGGGAGTGAAGGCTTTTGGAGATAATGTTTCTATTATTTCTAAATTGACTTACTTAATGAATTTAAGTGTGGGTGGACAACTTGTAAGTGTGGATGAACCTGTTAGCATGACAGTAAACCGTACTTTATTGTTGCTTCCAGAAAAGCCGCAGATGCGTCCGCGTTTAGCCGATCCCCGAATAGGAATAGGGACTGTAGCCATGGAAAATATGGGTACGGAGGTAGACGGTTCCAGAATGGAACACCGGATGAAACGTTGGAATCTGGAGGTATCGGATGTTGATAAGTACAAACGTGGTGAACTGACGAAACCGAAAAAACCGATTGTCTTTTATATGGATCCAAACTTCCCGGTAAGCTGGAGAGCAGCTGTAAAAGCAGGAGTAAATGACTGGAATAAGGCTTTCGAGGCTATCGGTTTCAAAGATGCTATCCAAGTGAAGGATTTCCCGAAAGATGATCCGGATTTTGATCCTGACAATTTAAAGTACAGTACGATTCGTTATGTTCCTACCGGAGTGGTGACGACTATGAAAGATGCATCATTTGCTGATCCTCGTACCGGGGAAATCATGAATGCTTCTTTATATCTTTATCATGATTTGCTGAAGTGGAATAATATCCAGCGTTTTGTACAGACTTCCCAGGTTGATCCGGATGCGCGTCATCTTCGTTTGCCGGATGATTTGATGAGTGAAACGCTTCGTTGTGCCGTTCGCCGGGAAGTGGGTTTTGCTTTAGGATTGATAGAGAATATGGCAGGTTCTTTTGCTATACCGACAGATTCTTTACGGTCGGCTTCTTATACGCAGAAATATGGAATAACTGCCTCTGTGATGGATGAAGTAGGTTTCAACTATGTGGCTCAACCGAGTGATAAAGGAGTGATGCTTTCTCCTAAATTGGGAGTGTATGACTACTATGCTATTAAAGTAGCCTACAAACCTATTTTAGAAGCACAAACTGCACAGGAAGAGAATAAGGTGGTACGCCAGTGGATTAGTGAGAAAAGCGGTGATCCGATGTATCGTTTTGGAACCAAACAGTATTTGCTGACTACATTCGACCCATCGGCTCTTTCTTTTGATTTAGGAAACGATGCGATTAAAGCCAGTACATACGGTATTAATAATTTGCGTTACATTGTAGCTCATATGCATGAATGGATGGATGCGGAAGATAAGAATTATGATTATCGTAATATGGTATTTCCGTTTATCGTACAGCAATTGAGAGGATATTTGTTTAATGTATATCGTAATATCGGTTCATTCTATTTGAATGAGCACTTTGTTGGTGACGCTAACGCAACTCTTACCGCAGTACCCAAGGATTTGCAAAGAGCTTCTTTAGATTTTCTGTTTACTCAACTGAAGGATTTGGAATGGATTGATGATGAAGACGTCATTAAGAAACTTTCATTCTCCGGTTCACAGGCCCGTAAGATTCTGAAGAATTATGTAGTAAAGGAAAAGAATGTGATTACAGACTTATATCAGACTAAGCGTGTTTCGTTGACGTACTATCGTGATCCGTCTTCTTATAGTCCGAAAGAATATATCGACGATTTATATGAATTAGTATGGCGTCCGACAATGGAGGGACGTTCGTT
Organism: Bacteroides ovatus; assembly: GCF_001314995.1. Lineage (NCBI taxonomy): Bacteria > Pseudomonadati > Bacteroidota > Bacteroidia > Bacteroidales > Bacteroidaceae > Bacteroides > Bacteroides ovatus. Next base: position 2,550,523 of record NZ_CP012938.1, on the reverse strand, counting down.
GACGGAACCTGAACGTATCATGCAGGCTGAATTCTTATCGAATGTGCGCAACAGTGTAGATATAAATGGTCAGAAGAGATGGTTCGGACAATACTATTTGTCGGATGATAACACAGACAAAGTAGGAGCTTTGGACGAAGAGGAAGATGAAGAGGCTGAAAGCGCAATAGAGGAACAGGGTTACGGCTCTCGTGCTGTCATGTATAATATAGCAACGGATAATCAGAATCATTTATGGTACGGTACTTATCAGAAATTGGCAGAGTTAGTCAAGAAACAACAAATGACTGGAGATGAACAAACGCGTGCCCACTATAAATATCTATTGTTCTTGATGACTCGTTCCTGGAAAGATGCCCCTAAAATTTAAATAAATCACATACATTATTTTGCATAAATAGAATATACAACACGAATTATGAAAAAAGTATTTCTTTTTTCCTTGTTATATCTTTTGTCGGTAGTTACGGTGGTAGCTCAACAGAAAGATAACAAGCAGCAAGTACAAAAAACAAAGGTTGAAAACAGTGAAGTACCATCAGGGTACCGCGCTGTTTTTGGAAAAGTGGTCGATCAGGAAGGACTCCAACTGATTGGAGTGACTATTCGTTTGAAGGGTACCGATTTTGGTACTACTACGGATGTTAACGGAGAGTTTAAACTTTTTTATCCCGTTCGTAAGCATCCGGTGATTATTGTTTCCTATATAGGAATGGTGACAGAGGAAATCAGTTTGGGAGACGATGCGTCTAAAGATAAGGCGCGTGTTATTAAGCTGAAAGAAGATGCTGTGATGACTGATGAGGTGGTAATTACCGGTTACTCTAACATTAATAAGAAGAGTTTTACAGGTAACAGTGTGCAGATCAAGAAAGAAGATCTGTTGAAAGTTTCTAAGACGAATGTATTCTCTGCTTTGCAGGCATTCGATCCATCTTTCCGTATTCAGGAAAATAGCCAGTGGGGATCAGACCCGAATGCTATTCCGGAACTTTATATCCGTGGTCGTTCAGGTATAGGTATCAAAGAGTTGGATTCGGAAACTGTTTCTAAATCCAACTTGCAGAATAATCCGAACCTCCCGTTGTTCATCATGGATGGTTTTGAAGTTTCAGCTACTAAATTGTATGACCTTGACCCTAACCGTATCGAGAATATCACAATTTTGAAGGATGCGGCTGCAACAGCCATGTATGGTTCACGTGCAGCAAACGGTATCGTCGTTATCACTACTGTTCCTCCCAAACCGGGCAAGTTGCAGATCGATTATAGCATGACCGGAACTTTGCAAATGCCGGACTTATCTGATTATAATCTGATGAATGCCTCTGAAAAACTGGAAACTGAACGGTTGGCCGGCTTCTATATTGGCAAGGATGCCGGTGAGCAATATACGCTCGACAGAGAATACTACGGTAAATTGCAAAATGTAAAACGGGGTGTTGATACGGACTGGATTTCGCAACCGGTTCATTCTGTATTCAATCATAAGCATAGTTTGTCTTTGACCGGAGGTACGGAAAATCTGCGTTTCTCTGTGGATTTGAGCTATAACAAATCTGATGGTGTGATGAGAGGCTCTTATCGTGACCGTACAGGTGGAGGTTTGGCTTTAGATTACCGTATCGGTCGTTTACAGGTGCGTAACTATGTTTCTTATTCGTCAACACGTTCTAAAGAATCACCTTATGGAAGTTTTTCGGATTATACAACTAAACTGCCGTATGATACTTTTCGTGATGATGATGGTGATTATGTGACAAAAACAACCGAATGGCATAATTTGGGTATGGACAATCTGGCCAATCCTTTGTATGAGGCTACATTGAAAAGTTATGATCGTTCTAATGCGGACGAATTCATTGATAACTTGTCTGCCAACTGGTATATTAATGATCACTGGCAAATTAAAGGACAGTTTGCATTAACTAAAAGTTATTCAGAATCTCGTCGTTTCCTGGATCCGTTGTCTGCAAAGAATACAGACGTATTGAGCAGTACGAATAAAATATCCGGTGAATTGACTACCAGCAGTGGTAATTCCTTGTCTTGGGATATGAATGCTTTCCTTGCGTATAACCGGACTATTAAGGAACACAATATCAATCTGTCGGTAGGTATTAATGCCACCTCTTCGAGTGGCACAAGTACTTCGGCACGTTATATGGGTTTCCCCTCCGGCGACTTCGATTCTCCTAACTATGCACAAAAGATCTACGAAAAACCGGATTGGAGCGATACCAAATCACGACTGTTCGGTGCGTTGGCTACTTTAAACTATAGCTATCAGAACATTTATTTGCTTGATGCTTCGGTTCGTAGCGATGGTTCTTCTGAATTTGGTTCAGATAATAAAACCGCTTTATTCTGGTCGTTTGGTCTGGGACTTGCTTTGCATAACTATGAGTTTATAAAGAAGTTGAGTTTTATTGATGAATTTAAAATTCGTGGAACTTATGGTTCTTCCGGTAAAGTAAACTTTGAGCCTTTTGCGGCAAAAACCGTTTATGAGATTAATGGTGATGAATGGTATGAAACCGGAATGGGTGCCAATATGATAGCGATGGGTAATGTGAATCTAGGTTGGGAAACTACTTACCAGACAGATTTTGGATTTGAGTTGGGTTTGTTAAAACGCTTGTTCTATATTTCGTTTGCTTACTATAATAAACGCACTGTAGACTTGGTGAATGATGTGACTATTCCCAGTTCTACCGGTTTCACTTCTTATAAAGACAATGTTGGCGAGATGCAGAACCGCGGATATGAATTTAATGTACGCAGCAATATCATTCGTAGACGTGATATGCAGCTTTCATTATTTGCCAACTTGGGTCATAATGAGAATAAATTAGTGAAGATTTCTAATAGTCTGAAAGCATATAACGACCTGGTCGATCAGAAATATGCAGAACTCGGTAACTACGATGCTGATGCAGCGAAACCTTTCCGTAAATACGAAGAAGGTGTTTCTACTACAGCTATCTCCGCTGTGAAATCTCATGGCATCGATCCGGCTACAGGAAAAGAAATCTTTGAAAAGCGCGACGGAACATTGACTACTAAGTGGGATTCAGCTGATATGATTAGTTGTGGTGATACCGAGCCGGATATTCAGGGAACATTTGGTTTCAACTTCTCCTGGAAAAAATTCAGTTTGTACACTACATTCATGTATGAATATGGCGGTCAGCGATATAATTCGACATTGGTATCCAAGGTCGAAAATGCTGATATCTACAACTCTAACGTAGATAAACGCGTCTTTTCCGACCGTTGGAAAGAGCCGGGAGACAATGCTCGTTTCAAAGCGTTATATAATGGCAAGAACAGTATTGAGATAACTAAATCAACGACTCGTTTCATTGAAGACTACAATTTGTTGTCATTGAATTCAATCACATTAGGTTATACTTTCGGTGCAGAACAAATCAAGAAATTGGGATTGAGTATGCTTCGTCTGGAAATAGGTGCTAATGACCTTGCCCGTTTCTGTACAGTGAAACAAGAACGCGGCTTGAGCTATCCTTACTCTAGAAGTGTCAATTTTACAGTGAATGCAAGTTTCTAAGTTGGTCGTGACAATTATTAAATAAAAGGAAGTATATGAAAATTAAAAATATTATATTAGTTTTATGTACGTCATTGACGTTTTGTTCCTGTTCCGATTGGTTGGATGTAAGTCCTAATAATCAGGTTGATGGAGAAAATCTGTTTAACTCTGGAAATGGCTATCGCATTGCTTTGAATGGTATTTATAAGCAGATGTCCAGCCAGAATCTTTGGGGAGAAGAACTGACATGGGGAATGGCTGACGTATTGGGACAGCAATATACCAAATCTAATTTGGGAAGCACGGACTCTAAATATTGGCAGGCCTGCCAGTATAAGTATACGGATAAAACACTGGAACCGGTTATTCAGAGTATCTGGTCTACCGCTTACAATACGATAGCCAACTGTAATGAATTGATTAAAAATATCGAAGGTGCCGATCCTTCCATCTTTCAGGGTAAAACACTCGAGCAGGGTCTGATTCGCGGAGAAGCATTGGCGTTAAGAGCGATGCTTCACTTTGAGGTTCTTCGTTTGTTTGCTCCCAGTGTCGCAGCAGATGATGGAAAGAAATATGTTCCTTATTATGCGACTTTCCCTTCTGTATCAGAACCCTACCTGACAGTGAAAGAAGTACTGGCTAAAATAGAGAAAGATTTGGAAGAGGCACGTGGTTTAGTGCAGACCTATGACAACCAGAAAGGTTATAAGTTATTAATGACCAAAAGTTATCGTTTTGAAGGCGGTGATTTGGTAACTGATATGTTTTATGCCAGTCGTGGTTTTCGTATGAGTTATATTGCTATTACTGCTTTACAGGCTCGCGTATTTTCTTATGCAGGAGAGTCGAAAAAAGCTTATGATGCAGCATCGGAAGTGATAAATTATACCGATGATAATGGAGAAAAGATGTTCACTTTTACTGCTAATGCCAGCTTTAATACGAATCCTAAAATGAAGGATGATTTAATTTTCGCTCTTTCAAATTCTAAGGAAGTAGAACTTTTCAAGGCGTGGGATAATATGGATGAAGATGCCGGAATGGTTTCTATTGATTATGACGATTATACAGAGATTTTAGATGAAAACGCAAATGACAGACGTTGGAATGAGAGTGGAGGTATGGTGGAAATTCATAGCGACTATGACTGGTATTGTGTGATTTCTAAGAAATATATGGATGATGCCTCTTATACGGATCTTGATAAACGTATTATTCCTGTTATCCGTTTGAGTGAAATGCACTATATACGTGGTGAATATTTAGCAGAAACAGATCCTGCAAGTGGAGCATTGGAGTTAGAAACTGTTGCAACAAATAGAGGGTGTACAGCTGGTATTTTCTCATACGTTTCTACTTTAGAGGAATATCAGGAGGCTGTTTTGAAGGATGCGCGTAAGGAATTTTTAGGTGAAGGTCAGTTATATTATTTTTATAAGAAGTATAATATACTTCCTAACTCAAAAGCCAATTTTATATTCCCATTGCCGGATAATGAGATGGTTTACTAATTTTATAGATAAATAGAAGATGAAAAAGATATATTTATTTTTGACTGCAATGGTCTTGGTGCTGACTGCATGTGAGAAAGACCAGATAGGCAGATATGATTTGGGATCGTATGTCTATTTTACACAGAAAGAAACCGTATTACAGAGCTTTTCTTTTTCTTACTATCCCGGACTTACCACTCATTCATTGGAATTTGAGGTGAATCTGATGGGAGACTTGTTGACGGAGGATAAAACTTTTGAATTATATATTGATACGGAAAAGACAACTGCTACTCCGGAGATGTATGAATTGGATCTTCATCCAGTTTTTCATCAGGGAACTCCTACTGACCAGATAACAGTGACTTTAAAGAATCCGAATGATATATTGAAGGATAAAGAAGTAACCTTAGTGTTTGGCATTAAGGAAAATGAGAATTTCCAGCCGGGTTTTGTTGGCCAGCGAAGTATCACAATAAACTTTAATGATATAGCTAGCCAACCTTTATGGTGGGATAGTACTGTTGAAAGTTACTTGGGCGCGTATGATGCTTATAAACTTGATGAGTTTATCAAATGTACGGGAGTCAATGACCTGACAGGTGTGGATGAAACCTTGATTAGAAAATATGCATTAGATTTCAAGGCATATATTGAAGAAAACGGATTGGATATTGATATTCCGGTTTATTAATGAGTAAAATGAATTAGAATATGAGAAAGAATATTTATGGTCTGCTGTTATTGTCTTTGATAATGGTTTTAGGAAGTTGCTATGGCGACAAAGGAAACTATGATTATGAGGATGTAAATGAGATAACAGTTGATTTAGGAGGTACTAAATATACCTATGTTGTAGGAAATGTAGCCAGATTGGAGCCGACTCTGACTTTTGCTACGCAAGAAATTGCAGAATCAGAATTGGAATATAACTGGACATTGAACGGTGAGTTTATCTCTGACAAACGGGTGTTGGAGTTTACTGTAGAGAAAATTGCAAGTCAGGTAGAGTGTCAGTTGCGTGTAACTAACCCGAAAACAGGTCTTACATATATTGGTCGTACGGCAATGGACTTTACGCAGAAATACAACTTATATGGTTGGCTGGTGTTATCGAAAGATGAACAGGCCTCTTATCTGAACTTTATGACTGCAGCGGGTACTGATTCGCAGATTTATGAGGAACATCTAAAAGTTTATCAAGAACAAAATAGAGAAACCCTTCCTAAGGAAACATTGGGGCTACTGGAACATTTCCGTTCGGGAGGTTCAAGTAGCAATCCTTCTTCTGTCTGGATTGTGAATCCGAAAGCTGATAAGTGTGTGGATTTGGAAGGTGCTGCTTTTACTAAAGACCTTGTTCTGCCGGATGCTTTCTTGGAACCCAGTTTCACAAATAATCTGAAAGTAAAACAGATTGCAGAATTAAAATGGTTGACCGTCGTAGTAGATCAGGATGGAAAAGCATACACGCGTAAAAAGTTATCGGAGAAAGCTTTTCATACAGGCAAATTCCTGTCAACACCATTGACTTTCGAAAATAAAGAGGTAAAAGTGGATAGATTTCTGATTATACCAGAAATGCGAGCCTTGAATATGGCGTTTGTAGAAGGTGAAAAGGGACAGCACCAACGTATTTTGGCTCTAATGGATTATGACAAGCAGTCCGCAGGTAAAGTGCTTCAATTTACAGTAAAGCAAGAAGACTATGATAAGAATGGCTTTTATGATGTGCCGAAGTTGCATGATCTGTTAGATTATGAAGTTGTGTATCTGGGTTATGCCCGTCCAAAAACTACTGGACTGACTGACGGTACGTATGTGATGACTTTGATTCTGAAAAAGGGAAGTGAGTATTTGTATCAGGAATATTCTGTCAACAAGGCTTCTACTAGCAATCAGATAACGGCTGTTCCATCCATCAACAAGCCAATTAGTTTTGGTAATTTGTTAGAAGGAGCTGTAATTTATACAGCACCTTATATTAATAATAGAACCTATTTATTGATAGGTAAAGGGAACGATCTTTATTATGTTGACCGTACAACGATAGACAGAGATGAACCGATAAAATTGAAAACATTTGATGCGGAAGTTACAGCTTTAAATGCGGAAACTTCACAAGGTAATCAACTGGGAGTCGGGTTATCCAACGGAAAATTCTTTGTTCTCTCTTTAAAAACTGCAAATTTAGGGGAGATTTTAGGAGATCCGGATAAAAAAGAGTTCGAGAGATATTATCAGATGAATGGCAGGGTATTTGATATTCGTTATCGTTTTAAATACAGTAACGGTTGGACTTAATTACAGCACTATAATGGTATGATATAAAAAATCCCGGTAGTCATTGGAACTATCGGGATTCTTTTTTAATTGTCTTTTACTCCATATACTTCTTTATGTATTCTCCTTTTGATTGTTTCAAAATCTTTTTCACAATCCAATTCTCCGTGTACCATTAAATACATGGGGAGAAAATCATCTCCGGGCTTGTAAGGAGGCTGGTAATAGTCTTTTTTCCACAGTGTAAAGCCTTGACGTTGATAAAAACAGATACGTCGTTTTGCCATTTCCTCTACCGGACGTTCTACTTCCAATACAATCGGGTGTTTTAAATAATTGCACAAATATTCCAGTGTACGTTTTCCATAACCTCCATTTCGTAGAGCAGGATTGGTTGCAAAGTGTTCTACATAGTAGAAACTGTCAAAATCCCAATAGGTAATGAAGCCAACTGGCAGCTCATCATCAAAGATGATGTTATTGTGAAAGTTGCCTGTACGATCAGTGTACTCGCGTAGTTGTTCCAACTGGCGGTATTCTTCCGGTGGAAACGAATCAATTAGAAGCTCTTCCATGAATTTGTAATGTTGTAAATCCGACGTACTAATTGGTTGAAGTCTAATCATGAGGTTTGGGTTTTAAGTTTGATAATAATATAATTGTATCTGGTTTTATTTTTTGTTGAATATTCACAATAGGCTGTCATCAATGATTGTATTCGATTAAGGAACATAAAACTCAATCATTCGGCGGATGGCACGTTGACAGACCGGACAAAACTCCGGATATTCGTTTGTTTTCATGCGACAGTCGTAGGCAGGGCGATAAATACCTTTGGCTGAATAGCCGCCTCCTTCATATACTCCCACCGGATATTTCTTCTTTTCAGCAATAGGGGTAGGGATCGGAGCACCTGACGGAAGCATATCTTTCCATTTGGAAGCGAAGTTCACCCGTGTTGAAATATTCTGTTCCCACGGTTCGACATCCAGCGGATAAGTATCTGTCATCACATCATTATCATAGAAATATTCGTCGGCTAATCCTCCGAAACTGTGTCCGAATTCGTGTACTACCACCGGTTTGAACATAGGGTGATGAGCCGTGGTCAGCGTATAAGAATTGTATATTCCTCCTCCGCCATATACATCTGTGTTAGCGAGGATAATGATATGTTCGTAGGGGATGCCTGCCAATGCATTATGGACAGACTTTACCCGGCTGGTAGTCAGATAACGGTCCGAGTAAAAGGTATCAAAATGAGAATGAACTGCTGTTTGCTTCCACTGGTTTTCGCGAGGAACACTGACACCGCTGTCTGTAGAAGGACTGGCTACGGCAACAATATTAAATTTACTCTTCATGGAGCGGAACGGCTCGTAAGAAAATAAACTTTCGCAGGTACGTTGTGCATCCTGATAGAATACATCCATTTCTTTTTCTGTATACCCTTCTGCCAGGATAGCAACATCTATGCAGTCTTTTTCATTGCCACTTTGCAGCATATACCGATGTGGAGTAATATGTGATACTCCCCGTTTATGAATCAATATGTCATCCGGGCGCACGATATGTTTGTAAGTAGCCATTGTTTTCTTTCGTGGAGAATACAAAGTAACTTCTACTTCCACAGGCTGTTTGGGATAGGGAAGAAGAAAGGTATTCTCAAATCCTTTGGCTGTTTCTTTGGCTTCGTCTGTTGACAGCCATTCTTGAAATAAAGAAGAGAATGAAGTTTGGTAGATACACTGTTTACTGGCAAGGTCTTTCACAATAATTTGTCCGTTACCTTCCAGTGGAAGTTCCGAAAGATGATGTTGACGCCCTGCCCAGGTAGGAAGTTGTGATAGCTCATCCAGATAAATAGCCTGTTGTGTAGCATCCCCGGTAAAAATATAATCCACTCGCAATGTTTTGTTCTGAAAATAATCAGCAAAATTCTGTGCGAAACTTCCTATAGAAGTACAGAAACACAGAATGATACAGCAAATATGTTTCATATAAATAGTATATTTATGTTTTTCGCAAAGGTACGAACTATTGTTGACTTATCCGCTTTCTGCAAATAAAAGTAATAGATTATAGTATTTGTTGTCGAAAAATCGCTAACTTTGCATAAAAGATTCATTGATAAAAACAATTTGATTCAAAAATGGGACATCATCAATTAGATGCTTTAGATGAGCAAATTCTGAAACTGATTGCAGGGAATGCGCGTATTCCTTTTTTGGAAGTGGCAAGAGCATGTAATGTTTCCGGCGCTGCGATCCATCAGCGTATTCAGAAGCTTACTAATCTAGGAATATTAAAAGGTTCGGAGTATGTCATCGACCCCGAGAAAATCGGATATGAGACTTGCGCTTATATTGGTATATATCTAAAAGACCCCGAATCCTTTGATTCGGTAACAAAAGCGTTAGAAGCTATTCCCGAAGTGGTGGAATGCCATTTCACTACCGGAAAATACGATATGTTTATCAAAATCTACGCAAAGAATAACCACCACTTATTGAGTATTATTCACGATAAGTTGCAACCATTGGGCTTGGCACGTACCGAAACATTAATCTCCTTCCATGAAGCCATTAAGCGGCAAATGCCGATTATGGTCGACATAGAAGATGAAGATTAATCATTATTTTCTCACGTAATCAACAAAAGCATAGGAGCAGAGATGTTTCTCATCCGCAGGATGAGCTTCTCTGCTTTTCTCTTGCCACAGCTCCTGGGATACTTCCGGAAAATAGGCGTCCGCTTCGGAAGCCGTACTGTTTATCTCTGTCAGGCAAAGTTCGTCAGCGAAAGAAATAGCCTGCTGATAAATGCTTGCCCCTCCTATAATATAAATGTGTTCATCCTCCCGACAACTTTTCAAAGCTGCTTCGAGTGAAGGAAAAACTTCCGCACCGGGACATACTATATCCGGATTGGAAGATAAAACGATATTTCTGCGATTGGGCAATGCGCCTTTCGGTAATGACTCGAAAGTTTTGCGTCCCATAAGTATAGTGTTTCCGGTAGTTAATGCTTTGAAACGTTTCAAATCATTCGGTAACCAGAAAAGAAGTTTATTCTCGAAGCCTATAGCCATGCGGCGGTCTACGGCAGCAATGATTGATACTTTACTCATCTTTTTTACACGGCTACTGCTCCTGCAATATGCGGATGCGGATCATAGTTTACTAACTCGAAGTCCTCAAATTTAAAATCGAAGATGCTTTTCACGTCCGGATTGATTCTCATTTGTGGCAATGGGCGAGGTTCGCGTGATAATTGGAGCTTCACTTGTTCCAAATGGTTCAGGTAGATATGCGCATCACCAAAGGTGTGGACAAAATCTCCGGCTTTCAATCCCGTCACTTGTGCCATCATTTGCAGCAATAATGCGTATGAAGCAATATTAAAAGGAACACCAAGAAAAATATCAGCACTGCGTTGATACAGTTGCAGACTCAATCGTCCGTCTGCTACATAAAACTGAAAAAAAGCATGGCAGGGAGGCAAATTCATATTATTCAAATCTGCTACATTCCAAGCACTTACAATGATACGGCGTGAATCCGGATTATGTTTGATTGTTTCCACCACTTCACTGATCTGGTCGATAAATCCACCGTTATAGTCAGGCCATGAACGCCATTGGTAGCCATAGATATGCCCTAGGTCACCATTTTCATCCGCCCATTCGTTCCAAATACGTACTCCATGTTCCTGAAGGTATTTCACATTTGTATCTCCCTGCAGAAACCAAAGCAATTCGTATATGATTGATTTCAGATGCAGTTTTTTGGTTGTCAGGCACGGGAAGCCTTCATCAAGGTTAAAACGCATTTGATGACCGAAGATACTGATTGTTCCGGTTCCGGTACGATCATCTTTTTTCGTGCCTTCGGTAAGTACACGATTGAGTAAATCCAGATATTGTTTCATAATGAATAAGTTGCATAATCTGTGGTGAAAATGATTTTCCGTACAAAATTACAAAAATGGAGTGAATAAATTAGCAAACCAGCCGACGAACTTCTTCCATGGAGAACGCTTTTTCCAAAATTCCGGTGTCAGTTGGGTGCAATGCTCGATATCATTTCGAAACATATTATTCAATTCACCGGTTGTTTTTTTATCAAAAATGAAAGCGTTGGTTTCGTAGTCATATCGTAGACTGCGGCTGTTCAGGTTGGCAGTACCGACTGTACAGAACAAGTCGTCTACCATCATTATTTTTGAATGGTGGAATCCTCCGTTGTACATATAGACAGTAGCTCCTCTTTTCATTAGTTTATGTAACTTGTAAAGTGCAGCATCCGGAGTAAACGGGATATCGGAAGCGGAGGAAACCATGATTGTTACATCTACTCCCCGGTCGATTGTACGGTTCAATGCCTTTTTGATGGAAGAGGTCGGTACAAAATAAGGATTAACAATATGAACATTCTTTTGTGCCGAGTAAATGCTCATGGCATAGGCATGACTCAACATACGGCTATTCTTTTTCGGGGTACGGTCTACAATTGCTACAACGATATTCGTGCTGTCTGTCTGTTCCTGATGTTGAGGAAAATAAGCTTCTCCTCCTATATTCTGTTTAGTCTCTTTGTTCCAGATAGTCAGGAAAATCTCCTGCAAATCATTGACGGCATCTCCTTCGATACGCATGTGCATATCACGCCAGGTTCCGATTTTGGGTAGTCCGTTGATATAATAATCCGCGATATTCATTCCGCCTGTATATGCTACTTTTCCATCGATAACAGCTATTTTACGATGATCCCGGTGAGCGGCGTGATTGATATAAGGGAAGGTGAACGGGTCAAACTTTACGATTTCGATTCCTTGTTCACGTATTTTTTTGAGATGTCTCTTTTTAAGCGGTTTATTGTTCGACCAGTTTCCGAAAGCATCAAACATAGCTCGTACTTCAACTCCTTCCTTCACTTTTTCGGCTAACAAAGTGAATAAAGTATTGGCAATGGAGTCATTTCGGAAGTTGAAATATTCCAGATGAACATGGTGTTTAGCTTCCCGGATGGCCTCAAATAAATCGATAAATTTCTCCCGCCCGCTTTTTAGCAGTTTTACTTTATTATTATCAGATATAGGGATTCCCGATTCTTCCAAGAAATGCAATACTAGGGAATCACTTGTTAGTCCGATTGAGTCTCTGGGCTGCGTCATCAGACTGTCGATGACATCTGCCTGAACATGTAATAAAGGCAGGAACAGAAATAAAATAAATATACGTAACTTCAAAACTCTTCTCTCTATTTTAGTTTACAGAGCAACAAATATACAACATCTATGTTTGGGCTTACTTGGAGTGAAGGGTAGATTTATTATTGTTTAACACAAAAAGAGGGATAAAGAATTATTTAACTCAAGAATATAAAAGTCCGGGGAACTTATACTTCGGACTTTTAATCTGTATCTATTTTGTTTATGCCATAGAAGCTACCTTTCGTGTAGCCATGAATAATAGTACAACAGCTGCGATAATAATTGACTTCGGATCAAGGCTTGAAGTGCCATGATTAATCATACCGATAAATACTTCTCTTATGGTTCCCCAAGTTGCTTCCAATCCACCTAACCATACAAAAAGTGCGGCCGCCACAGTCATCACGAAAGCGCTCCAGATACGAGCCAGGCGATTACTACGATCGGGTAAGTGGTGCATGACACGGCGACTGAATCCGTTATCTGCTATTTCCTGCTTGTTTTCTGCGAAGAAATCGCGCAAGAGCTTATCATTGTCTATTTCTGTCATAACCGTTTTGTTTTAAATACGTTGCTAATTTTTCTTTCCCGCGTGACAGATGGCTTTTCACTGTCCCTGACGGTACTCCTACAATCCCTGCAATTTTGTCGATACTAATGTCCTCCATGTAGAACAACGTGATGCAGGTTCTTTCCACTTCTTTAAGCATTTTGAGCGACTGGTAGACATCCATTTTTTGCCCGATATTCTCCTGTTCGGTGCTGTTGATGGCGTCTATTTCTCTTGTATCCAAGTCGGCTGTCTCTTTCCGGCTGCGAATATAATCATAAAAAACATTATAAGCAATACGATACAGCCACGTAGAGAAACTTGACAAGTTCCGGAAAGAGGCAATGTTCGTATACGCTTTAATAAATGTATCTTGCGCAAGGTCGTCACTCAATTCGCTGTCGCCGCAAGTCAGGTTCAGGAAGAATCGTCGGATGGGCGACTGATACTCCTTCACCAACTGGTCAAAGGCCCTGGTGTTCTTGAACACCACGACCTGTGCGACTAACGATATATCATTGAGTTGGCTCATTTATTCTCGTCGTTCTTTTCTTCGTTTACTCCTTTGTCTTTCTCTTCGGATTCGGAAGGGATGATTTCGAAACTATCGGTTCTAACGTTATTCGGGTTCTTTTTTTCATCCTTATTACCCGTATGCATCCGGGTAGCATTTGTGTCTTGAGTCTGTTGTTTGCTACCGATAATCCATTGTCCGATACCCATGAATGTAACGAGTAAGCCGATAGCTCCAATTCCGAATTCGCCGGTGATTGCCCAGAGGAAGATGAAAAGACCGATACCCGTAAAGGTGTTCTTGATGCCTTGTGAACGCGAATCGACTGTTTTGTTTTCGCGGATAAACTCTGCCGGAAGCGGTTGGCCGGCAGCAAGTGCCTGTTCGGCAAGGCGATAACGTGCTTTCCGGTTTTTATAACGGAAGAAGAAGATTACAAATAGAATGAATACCGGAAATCCGAATACAGCAATGATTGCAATGATTGCTACCAGAATACCTCCGCCGGCACTAACATTGTGGAAGGGGAAATCGCTGTCATCCGAATCGAATGTGAAGCTGGCTTTGCCATGAGTGGTGCTAACATTACTTGAGTTTGCATTTACGTCTGCAGAATCAGCATCTGCTGTGTCTACACCAATCACTGTGACAGCAGTATTGTTCGTATTTGCTTTATTGTCTTTGGTCACAGTTACTTTTACTTTCCCGATGGAATCACGAACAACGGTGGTCTGGGCAACAGCCAGTGTGCAAGTGGTCAGTACAACCATCAATGCTAATAGAAAATTTTTCATATCAATAGTTTTTTAATTTATTTCTTTATCTGTTAGACGTAGTTAATATCATAGAAAGTTGCAAAGAGACGAAATATTTTTGATATTTGCGGAAATTAATAAACGAAAGATGGAATTACCTGCTTCTTTTATAGACTACACCCGCGCTCTATTGGGCGATGAAGAATACGACAAACTGGCTGTTGCCCTCCAACAGGAACCACCGGTTAGCATCCGGTTGAATCAATTGAAAATCAATCATTCTTTATCGGATAAAGTACCTTGGTCTTCCGAAGGATTCTATTTGGAGGAGCGTCTCACTTTCACGTTCGATCCCTTATTCCATGCAGGCTGTTATTATGTTCAGGAAGCTTCTTCCATGTTTGTGGAGCAGGTACTCCGGCAATATATCACGGGACCGGTGAAGATGTTGGATCTTTGTGCGGCTCCCGGTGGAAAATCGACTCATGCCCGTAGTGTACTTCCCGAAGGGAGCCTGTTGGTAGCCAATGAGGTAATCCGGAATCGTTCGCAGATTCTTGCTGAAAACCTGACGAAGTGGGGACATCCGGATGTGGTAGTGACCAATAATGATCCGGCAGATTTTTCGGCTTTACTCTCTTTCTTTGATGTGATTCTTACAGATGTTCCTTGTTCCGGTGAAGGTATGTTCCGTAAAGACCCGGTAGCTGTGGAAGAGTGGAGCCCCGAGAATGTGGAAATCTGTTGGCAGCGCCAGCGACGGATTATTGCAGATATCTGGGATGCGTTGAAGCCCGGAGGTATTCTTATATATAGTACGTGTACATTTAATACAAAAGAGGATGAAGAGAATGCACGTTGGATTCAACAAGAGTATGGGGGCGAACCATTAACTGTGCAGGTGCAGGAGAATTGGAATATAACAGGAGATCTTTTGTCAGATAAAGGGGATCATTCTAAATCTTCTATTCCCGTCTATCATTTTTTCCCTCATAAGACGAAAGGTGAAGGCTTTTTTCTGGTGGCTTTTCGTAAGCCGGAGACGGAAGAAGAGATCCCAGTATCTTCTTCCGCCAAAGAGAAAGCTTTCAAGAAGAAGGATAAGAAAGGAACAGCAGCATCTTCTCCTGTATCGAAAGAATATCTGAATATGGCTAAAAGTTGGTTGAATGATGAAAATTCGGACAAGTATATTTTATTGGCGGAAGGAACAAATATCCGAGCTTTCTCACAGTACTATACTAATGAATTGGCGACGATGAAACAAAGCCTGAAAATCGTGTCGGCAGGGATTGAAATAGGCGAAGTGAAAGGAAAGGATTTGATCCCTAACCATGCGTTGGCAATGTGTACCTCACTTTTATGCCGGGAAGCATTCGCTACGGAAGAAATAAGTTATGAACAGGCCATCACATATTTACGAAAAGAGGCCATTACCTTACCGGTAACAGCCCCTCGTGGATATGTTTTGCTTACTTATCGGCATATTCCTCTCGGATTTGTGAAGAACATCGGCAATCGTGCCAATAATCTTTATCCGCAAGAATGGCGCATCCGTAGTGGATACTTACCGGAAAATATACGCATCTTATCAGAATACGTTACTGATTAAGGCAGTATTCCCGCAGGTATTTCCTGTTGGGAAAGACTAAAGCTAAGCTGTCTGCCTTTTCCGATTTCTGTGCCTTCAGCTATTTCTTCCAGCGTGTAGGAAGGAGGAGGTGCAGGTGATGTCCGCGTTTCTCCAATGGGCGGAGTGTTCCAGTTCAGATTTAGGCTTTTATCCAACCGATGAAATAAGTACGAGTTTCCCCATATTATGAATTTATGATCGGAAACAGGTGTTGCCATATCTTCCGAAAAAGTGAGGGTTAGTGTCATTTTCTTATCGTCTCCTTCTTCTTTTTCCAGTTTGTAACTTCCTTGGGTTATTAATTCAAGTCCGGATGAAAAGGCGGTCTGTTCTCCTTGTTTGAAAAAATAAGCATCCCGTGCGTGGTTGTTAATCAGAAAAATGTCGGAAATACCGGGTAGAAGATTCGCATCTCCGTTGGGTAAGTTAGACAAGTAGCTGCGTAGCAACTCCATATTTTCGTAATTATCGACCACCTTGATTGGTAAAGTGCAGGTTTCTTGTGTGGCGTTGTCTGTTACTGTCAGATAAGTCGTTCCGGTGAGGATACCGGTTACATAAATCATACGTCCGGCAGGTACTCCACTCCAGCCAGTTTCAGTTCCGGCACTTGCGATGCGTGTGTCTTTCACTGCAAGTGAGTAGTCACCATTTCCGCTTTCCAGGCCGAGGTAACGTCTGCCACCCATAGGTACTTCGTATTCACTGTTGTAAAAACGCAGTGGATTGTCGTCATCATCTTTACAGCCACTTAGTAGCGTAAGGATGCAGCATAACATGAATAAATAGAAATGTTTAGGTCTCATAATTCAGATTTTATGTTCGTTGCAAATGTAATGTATTGTTTTGAAATATCCAGTCGGAATTTGAAGAAAAAGAGAGGAGATATATTTAGGCACGAATTACACGGATTAACACTGTTGCTTTATAGTTATGACAATACTAAAGACCGTGAATTCTGTGTAATCCGTGCCTAATTTATTATATAAATATACTTATATAACTTAAAAATAGAAATTAGTATGTTCAGCGTAACCCATACCTAAAGGGTTTTTATGTACTATTTATAGCTTGCTTTTGTAAATCCGTGCCATTGCCTTTTGGTACTGATTTTCCAATTGCAGATAATTTTGATGACTTTGATAGATCACCGATACTTCAACGAAGTACTCGATCATACTAATTTGTCCACCTGTCAAAGCTTGTTTCAGCAATGCCAAATCTTGTTGAGACTGGAAAGTCTTGCTATATTCTTCCATTGAAGCATGCAGCGTTTTCGCTTCCCGGTAAAGTTGTGCCAATTCAGATTCCACTTGTAGTGTAGCATTATCCTTTTGCAAGTCGATGTTGAGTGCCTGCGCTTTAGCAATTTTCACCTTATTCCGATTTTCGAAAAGCGGGAAGGAAAAGCCCACCACTACACCGTTGAAAGGCACACCAGTCTCTGTATTCCGACGGTAGCCGAGTTCTAGCTTTGGCAGCCATTGGGATTTATTGACAGCAATCTGTTTATGGGCAACGAGGCTCTCGTTGCCTAGTGCCATTAAGGTACGGTCTGTAGCCATGACTTCTGATTTCAACATTTGGTAATCGCTTGGGAACGGTATAGTCGGATATTGATTTTCTTCGAAAACCACTGGAATATTACCATTCAGCGTATTCAGTTCCTGCTGCTTATTGCGAAGTGCCGTTTCGTTCAGAGACGCTTCCGTTTTGACATTCAACAGTTCCAAGTTGATTTTATTGGTTTCGAGAGCATTTGCATCCCCTGTTTGGAGACGCTTGGCGTACATTTTAGCAAGTTCTTCCGCATTGCGGAGACGTTCCTCCAAAATATGCTTTTGCTGACGAAGCATGATAATGTCCAGGCAAAGTTCTTTTGCCTGTAACAGTTTCTCCTGACGAAAAACATCCGACTGACTGTCAAGAGTTCCGGCTTTCAGACGGTTTAACTTGTTACGTGTGGCGTATAAACTAGGGAAATCAAAGCTTTGTGAAACAACCAGCTCACCGATTGTTTCGCTTTTATCTTTTGCTCCCCATAGATGCGCGTAAGAGAGAGTAGGGTCAGGCAAGTTATTATCCGTTTTGGCTTCCAGCTTCTGCGAGGTAATCAGTTGCTCGTTTGCCTGCAACTCCTTATTGTTCGTTTCGATATTCTTCAATACCTGTTCAATTCCGTTTTGGGCTTGCACTTCACCTATGGTTAAGAAAAGAAGTGCAGCGCTTATGGTCATGATTTGTTTCATTTCTAATTTCTTTATTTATTACAAGCTATTGTTGATAGATACTTTATGATAAGGCATCTATTTGTTTGACACCGAGGAACGACCCGTTCCTCACCGAGAAACACTTGTTTCCTCACCGGGGAACGATGGTTTTCTCACCGAGGAAAAATATCCCTCTCTACAGGCTTTTCTGGGCCTTTTTCCGATGCATCATCAGATAAACAATCGGAACGATAAAACCGTTCAAAAAAGTAGACGTTAATAATCCTCCTAGAATCACTTTTGCCATCGGACTTTGAATTTCGTTACCGGGCAAGTCGCCGGCAAGTGCCAATGGAATCAGTGCCAGTGCAGAAGACAATGCCGTCATTAAAATCGGATTCAGGCGGTCGAGAGAACCTTGAATCACACTATCATATACATTCAAACCTTCTTCCTTTTGCAAATGATTGTAGTGACTGATGAGTAACATACCGTTACGCGTTGCAATACCGAACAAGGAAATGAAACCGATGATAGCCGGAATACTGACTTCTCCTGTTGTAATCACCAAAGCAAATACACCACCGATCAGTGCCAGCGGAAGATTCAGCAAGATAACCCCGGATTCTTTCACACTGCGGAACTCATTGTACAGCAACAGGAAGATAACCACGATACTGATAAATGAAGTCAACGCTAATGTCCGGCTGGCAGCCTGCTCGCTTTCAAACTGTCCACCATACTCGATATGATAACCTTCGGGTAATTGTACCGATGTGTCGATACGTTTCTGAATATCATTCACAACACTGCGCAAGTCACGATCGGCCACATTGGCGGAAATGACAATTTTACGTTTCACATTCTCGCGGTTGATCGTATTCGGACCCATGGCCGATACCACTTCCGCTACATAGCTCAAAGGAACTTTGCGGCCGTCGTTCGTGTCTACCATCAGGTTACGGATTTTCTCTATTTCATCCCGGGCATCATCCTTCACTTTTACGATCAGGTCAAAACTCTTGCCCTGTTCATACACTTGTGAGATCACTTTTCCAGCCAAAGCTACATTCACATATTCCGAAAATTCCGGCAGGGTAATACCGAACTTAGCCAGCATTTCCCGTTTAGGCTGTATTTTCAGCTGCGGACGTTCAATCTGTTGTTCCACGTTCAGGTCGGCAACACCGGGAATGTCACTGATCGCTCCTTTGATTTGATTACCGAGTGAAAACATTTTATTCAGGTCATCACCGAATAATTTGATAGCAATATTCGCTTTCGTACCCGATAGCATTGCGTCGATACGGTGGCTGATCGGTTGTCCGATTTCTATGTTTGCTCCGGTGATCGTACCTAATTTTTCACGTACATCAGCTACCAGTTCACTGCGCGAGCGGTCTTTCAATTCGAACGGAGCTTCTATTTCAGAAACATTGACTCCTAACGCATGTTCATCCAATTCGGCACGTCCCGTTTTCCGGGCTACCGTTTGTATTTCGGGAATTGTCATCAATAACTCTTCGGCACGATGTCCCATTTTGTTGCTTTCTTCCAGCGAAATACCTGGCAGAGAACTGATATTGATAGTAAACGATCCTTCATTGAACGAAGGAAGGAAGCTGCGTCCAAGTGTGAAAAACACTCCGAGGGCAACTACAAAAAGTCCGATTGTACTTCCGAGAGTCACACGTTTATGTGCCAGTACCCAAGTCAGTGCTTTTTCATAAATCCCTTTCATCCAGCGGGCAACAGGAGCTTCTTTCAGTTCCTTGTTCGTCTTATTGCTTCCTAATAGATAAGAGCAGAGTACCGGAGTTAGTGTCAGGGCAACTATCGTAGACGCAAACAGGGCCACGATAAAAGCAACACCTAGTGGAACCAACATTCTGCCTTCCATGCCGCTCAAGAAAAATAACGGAACAAAGCTGACTACGATAATCAACGTTGAATTAAGGATAGGCATGCGCACCTCTTTCGACGCATTGAATACCACTTCGAGCGTACTTAGTCTTTCTGCTTCCACTTTCAGGCGGTTCTCCCGCAGTCGTTTATATACGTTTTCCACATCGACAATGGCGTCGTCTACCAATGAGCCGATAGCTATCGCCATACCTCCAAGACTCATGGTGTTGATTGTCAGCCCCATGTAGTGTAAAGTCAGGATCGAAACGAGCAGGGAAAGAGGCAGTGTCACCAATGAGATCAGCGTAGTACGTACATTTGCCAGGAACAGGAAAAGCACGATGACAACGAAAATACCTCCTTCAAAGAGTGATTTCTTCACATTGCCGATGGAGCTTTCGATAAAGCGGCTTTGACGGAATATGTCCGTTGAAACTTTTACGTCCGGCGGCAGATTTTTCTGGAGGTCTTTCAGAGATGCTTCCAGTTTGTCCGTCAGTTCCAGTGTGCTGGTAGCCGGTTGCTTGGTAACAGTCATCAGGACGGCAGATTTGCCGCGTTCTGAAGCAGTACCCAGTTTCGGAGCCTTCGGGCCGATGGTTACGTTTGCAATATCTTCCAGCGTGACAGGGAAGTTATTCACTGTCTTTACTACCGCTTTGCCAAGTTGCTCTGTTTTCGAAGTGGAGAGTACACCACGTACAATATATTCATTTCCGAATTCATAGAGCACACCTCCATTGGCATTTAGGTTCATATCCTGTGTTACAGCCATCACTTCTCCCATCGAGATGCCGTAATGACGCATCCGTTCGGGATCTAGCTGAATCTGATATTCTTTGATATCTCCTCCGAGCACAGCCACTTGTGCCACTCCTCCGGTAGACAGCAGGCGTGGACGGATGGTCCAGTCCGCAATCGTGCGAAGATCGAGCATGGAAGTGGAGTCGGCAGTCAGACCGATGATGAGCATTTCGCCTAAGATAGAAGACTGTGGTCCAAGAGTCGGTTTGCCGACATTGACCGGCAGCGATTCGCTGACCACCGCTAATTTCTCACTAACAATCTGACGAGCGAGATAAATATCCGTTCCCCAATCAAATTCTACCCAAACAACGGAAAATCCGTTAGTAGAGGAAGAGCGGACACGGCGCACACCCGTAGCTCCGTTTACGGCAGTTTCAACAGGAAAAGTAACGAGCTGTTCAACTTCTTCCGCAGCCATACCGTTCGCCTCGGTCATGATTACTACCGTAGGTGCATTTAGGTCGGGGAATACGTCTACTTCCGTATGCATGGCGGTGTACGTTCCCGCAATAAGCAGGAGGATGGCCGCACAAACTACAACCAACCGGTTGTGTAGGGAGTAATGTATAATTTTATTAAGCATGATATTTCATTAATTGAGAGTTATAAATAACTTGATAGATGCGCCGCACAAAAAAAACGGTTGCGACGCCTAGTCTCTTTAGTGTTCGTGGCTGTGTGCCGGGATTGCATTGCTTGCGCTTGCCAGTCGAACCTGATAAGCACCCTCGGTCACTACACGGTCGCCAGCCTTTACACCAGTTAGGATTTGAACGCTTTTGCCGTTGTCGGCTCCTATCGTTACTTCCTGTTTTTTATAACCCTCTTCGTCCAGTTGCAGATATATGAAGAATATGCCTTGTTCCTCTGTCAGCGCGGTGCGCGGAAGAGAAATCACGTTTTCCATTACTGAAGAAAGCAGGAATACCTCCACAAATGAGCCGGGAATCACTTCCCCTTTGTTGTCGAACTCAAAAGTGACAGGCACATAAAAAGAATTGTCTCCGGCAGCTTTTCCGAAAGAGAGAAGTTTACCGTTCAATGCTTTCAACTCGTACACCTGATTATTATAAGGAGTCTGGAAATTGGCGGAACTGATGGTGCGGAGATACGGGTAATACTTTTCCGACACTTCGGCACGGAGGAAAAGACGACGGTTCTGCGTCACGCTTACCAGCGGTTGTCCGATTGTCACATAGTCACCTTCTTTCACGAGAATACTTTTCACATATCCGGCAATAGGAGCCGTAATGTTTTGTCCGATAGCCGAATGATTCTTGGAAAGGGCTTTGTAACTAAGGCGGGCATTTTCATAACTTTGCTCTGCCTGTGCAAAATCCTTGTCAGATACAATCTTGTTTTTAACAAGATCTTTCATACGTTCGTACTCCTTCTTAGATACCTCGTAGGCAATGCGGGCTCGTTGCACCGGATCACCATCGGCGATATTCTTTGAAGAAATAGTGACTAGCGGAGTGCCGCTGCCGACGCTCATTCCTTCCGTTACTTTTCCACGGAAAGATACCACGCCGGCTACTGTAGCTACGGCAACCGATTCATCCCCTTGAGCAGCCAGCACCTGTCCGCTGGTTTTAATTACTTGCTGGAAAGGTGCAGGTTCAATAACGCTCACCTTTACACCGGCTGCTTCAGCTTTCGCTTTCGGAAGAATGATTTCATCACTGTGGGCTTCGGCAGCTTCGTTGTATTCATCGGCTGCTTCATGATTGTGTTCTCCGCTACATTCGCCTTCATGGGAATGATCGGGTCCTTCTGCCTCGTGATTATGTCCTTCCGCGGCATGATTGTGTTCATCGTGTGTGTGTGTGACGGTACTATTATTACAGGATCCCAGCACGAATAAGCCCAGGATTCCCACGAAAATAAGTTTTTTCATAATGATATTTTCCTACTAAATTTTACTGTTTTCTTTTTACGCTACAAAGATAAGGTAGCGCAGATGCAACTAATTTGCATTTACGCTTTTACGCAAAAACAGAGTAGGGAGGGGCACGAAGAGAAGTGGTACGATGAGTATCCGTACCATGCAGAGAGTCTCGGTAAACGTAATAGTTTTTAATCCGTTTCTCTTGCGGTCGTAATAAATGCTCGATGATTACATCCGTGAATAAGGTAGCGATGAATACGTAATCCGGTCCGCTATCCGTATGTATGGATGGAGTGGGAGAGTAGAAACGAGTCATACATTCACTGCTGCAACATGAGTCGTTTCCCGGGTGATGATGATGCGTGGGACATTGCTGTTCTACAGGCAAGTCCTGCTTCATGCAAATCATTCCGTTGGGGTGATGATGATGGGGAATAACCGCTGCCACCAACATAATAATGTTGATAAAAAACAGCAGAGTTACTATAATTCGTTTCTTCCCTTTCATCCTTTCTTTTAGAGGTTATCCGCTTTTCAGAGCTTCAAAGTGCAAATATACAAATACTTTTATTTCGCCTGTAGCCGATACCCTCTTTTTATTATTTATTATTTCTTTTCCAGTTCTTGCAACGAATCCATTTTCTTCTTTTCGAGGAACTCATAGATACCGCAAAGATGTTCCGTCACCTTTTGATTACCGAACTCATACACCTTGGTAACCAGCCCGTCAAGGAAGTCACGGTCGTGTGAAACGACGATCAGCGTACCATCAAAATCCAGCAATGCCTGTTTCAGAATATCTTTCGTTTTCATGTCCAGATGATTCGTCGGCTCATCTAAAATCAGGAGGTTGACAGGTTCCAGCAATAATTTAATCATAGCCAGACGGGTACGCTCTCCACCCGAAAGCACTTTGACCTTTTTCATCGATTCCTCGGGACCGCCAAACATAAACGCTCCCAGCAAATCACGAATCTTGTTCCGGATATCCCCTTTGGCTACATCGTCAATCGTTTGGAAAACCGTCAGGTTTTCATCCATCAACGAAGCCTGATTTTGAGCGAAATATCCAATTTGCACATTATGTCCGAGAGTCAATGTACCGTCATGCTCAATCTCCTTCATGATACACTTCACGAGCGTAGACTTACCCTCACCGTTCTTACCAACGAAAGCTACCTTATCACCACGCTCAATCGTCAGATTAGCATTGCGGAATACCACTTTGTCTCCGTATGTCTTTCCAACACCCTCCATGATGACCGGGTAACTGCCCGAACGGGGTGAAGGCGGGAATTTCAGTCGCAATGCAGAAGTATCCTCCTCGTCCACTTCGAGTAATTCCAGCTTCTCCAGCATTTTGACACGGCTCTGCACCTGCAACGTCTTTGAATAAGTCCCCTTGAACCGTTCGATAAACTCCTTCGTTTCAGCAATAAACTTCTGCTGCTCGTCATAAGCCTTCTGTTGCTGTTCGCGGCGGTCCTTGCGCAGCTGCAAATATTGCGAGTAATTTACCTTGTAATCATAGATACGTCCCATCGTTACTTCGATGGTGCGTGTTGTAATATTATCCACGAATTTACGGTCGTGACTAATTACAATGACCGCTTTTCCATTATTAATAAGAAAATCCTCCAGCCATTGAATAGATTCGATATCCAGATGATTCGTCGGCTCATCGAGCAAGAGCACATCCGGTTTCTGCAACAGCAATTTGGCGAGTTCGATACGCATTCGCCATCCACCGCTGAAATCACTCGTCTGGCGTTGGAAATCTCCTCGGGTGAATCCTAATCCAAGCAATGCCTTTTCCACATCCTCTTCATAATTAGTAGCATCGATTGAATAAAACTTCTCGCTCAAGCTGGACACTTCCTCGATCAGCGCCATGTAACTGTCGCTCTCGTAGTCCGTCCGTGTTTCAAGCTCCTTGTTCAACTTTTCGATCTGCGCTTCCATCTCATGAAGATGTGAAAAAGCCTGTGCCGTTTCGTCAAACACTGTTCTTCCGTCTTCCGTCATCAGATGTTGAGGCAGGTATGCTACTACGCAATCTTTGGGTGCGGAAACTTTTCCACGTGTCGGTTGCCGTGCGCCTGCCAAAATCTTCAGCAGCGTACTTTTTCCAGCCCCGTTTTTGCCCATCAGAGCGATGCGGTCTTTTTCATTAATTACGAAAGAAATATCACTAAATAAAGCAGTGCCGCCAAACTCTACGGCTAGTCCGTCAACAGAAATCATACTATTCTTTTAAATTGAGGCGCAAAGATAGCGAAATATATGAATATTTTTTATACCTTGCGGGCTGAAAAGGAAGATAGCTCTAAAAAAACAGATAAAAAAAACAATATATAAGCGATATGGAAAGCGAACAAATGAATGAATTCAGACCTTTAATTTTGGTAGCTGAAGACGATGACAGCAACTTTAAATTAATCAAGGCTATCATAGGCAAAAAGTGTGATATCGAGTGGGCTAAAAATGGCCAGGAAATGGTGGAGTTGTTTCAGCAACACCAGCAAAGAGCCAAAGCAATGCTAATGGATATTAAGATGCCGGTGATGAACGGATTGGAAGCAACGAAGATAATCCGTGAATCTAACACAGAAATTCCTATTATCATGCAGACGGCTTATGCTTTTAGCTCGGATAAGGAAAATGCAATGAATGCAGGAGCAACTGAAGTATTAGTGAAACCTATCACCTTGGGTATTCTCCGCACTACGTTGAGTAAATATTTACCAGACTTGCAGTGGTAAGATTGATTCTTACGAGATTTTTTTTAATTTATCAAAAAATGCTTAAGCGTTAAAAACGTAAAAGCATGGAAAAAAAGTATGGTTGGGTAGAAAAATGGTATTGACCTAACTTCATCTAATGCATTTGGATAAAATAAAATAGGCGAACCTCACGGTTGGCCTATTTTTGTTCGTCTCTGTTAATTTGTTAGAGTACAGAAACGACTCTATGTAAAGTCTCTCCTTTGAGAGATTTTAAGTTCATTATTTGTTTCCGCCAGCCCACCATACGGCCTCGCTATATACGTACTGTCCATCACCGAAAGCAGCTTTCACTTCAGGATTTGCCAATACATCGTCTGCTCCATAACCGAAGCGCAATGGGAATTTACTGCTGTTCTGCGGGTTTTTCAGTACAATGAAGTTTTCTCCTGCACCTTTCAGACGGCGGTAGTCATTATAGGCTTCCAGTGATTCGCCGGATGCGCCGAAGAAAGCAAGATACTTCTGTATCATTGTCTCTTGCAGAGGATTAGCATCGAATAACGGTTCCACTTCATCCGTGAAATATGCTTCTGCCACATCTGCACCCAAATCGCTGTCGCCATCAGCTACCCAAGTATCAGCGGCATCTATAATTGAGTTTTCCAGATTTTCGAATCCGGCGGTAATTGCAGCTTTCAATGCACTCTTAGCTTCGTCCAGTCTGCCTCCCAAGCGGCATAATGCTTCTGCCTCAAGGAATTTCACTTCGTGATAGCTGATTAAAAGAGTAGGAGCCGACATAGCCCATGATATCATCGACATACCATAATTGTTCTGTAACTCTTGCGGAGTTCCGTTAGGAGCCGCTTTGATGCCTGCGATGTCCGTAGCTTGCGTGCCACTTGCGTAACCGGCAGGGAAGTTTCCGCTAGGGTCTGGTTCCAGAAACGCTTGCGGTGCTCTGGGGTCATTGCGTTCAACAAATTTTTCAATCAGGCTTGCACTGGCTGCCAGACTGTTACGGCTGTAGCTGAATGCCCAAAGTGGATTTAGTTGTGCATCAGCATCATAAATAGCCAGCTTACATTCTTCGCTTGCATTGGCGAATGATTTGCTTACATAAGTAAGAATATTCTGAAGATCTGTCGTCTTATTGGCACTTTTATTGAGCAGACGCATTGTATAGCGTGCTTTTAACGCATAGGCCGTTTTAAGCCACATACTTGCCTGTGTACTGGTGTTTGAACCATAGATCAAGTCTTTAGAACCGACTGCACCGGATAACCCTGTATCTTTGGCAGTACCGTTATTCAGTAGAGTGATAGCATCATCCAAGTTCTGCATCACTTCCTGATAGATACTTTCCTGTGTATCTATTTTAGGTTGCATATACATCGGTGTACCGTCCGGATTGAGGATACCAGTCTGGCTGTACGGTGTGTTTCCGAACACATCAGCTGCCACCGCTCCATTGTAGGCGAGCAGGATTTTAGCAATCGCTTCCGTCACTACGTTTCCTTTTTCCGAGGGATCTTCTTCGCACTTCTTGATAACGATTTTAGCGTTCTTTATATTTGCATACACGTTAATCCATGCGTTATTATAAGTAGTAGCCGTTGTAGGCTCTCCGCTGCGTACTTCCGCGCGGTAAAGCTGATTGGATATACCCGTTTCATGTTCTATGTAAACAGAAGAGTAGAGTGAGAAATCCCCTCCGACAGTACTGAATCCAGTGTTTACGCCTAAGTCCGTAATCAAAAACTTAGCGGGCGCATCCAGCGGATTGTTAGGGTTTTCATTGATTTTATCCATTGCATCTTCTGTACAAGCAGAAGCAATGGCAGCAGTCAAGAAAGAAACTGCTAGCAATTTTCCTATTGATTTATATTTTTTCATTGTCTTGCAGATTAAAATTTAATGTTGAAACCAAGGCCGAAACTAGCTGTTTGCGGCATTGAATAATCTTCAAATGCTCCTGCCATGTTGTTGTTACCCTGACTGGCTTCCGGATCGAGGTCGGGCAATTGTGCCCAGATCAAGATGTTTCTGGCAAATGCATTCACAGAAAGTTCAATTGAACGCTTTTGAAGAATTTTGTAGTTGACAGCTACTTCACGCAGTTTGATGAAAGAGTTGTCATACACTGAAGATTCGTCGATATCGTTCAGACGGCTGTAATATACCTGTTGTGCGTTTGCACCAGTGATGGCGATATCATTTTTAGTTCCATCAGTTTTATATCCGTCGAAGATGATAGTACCTTCACGATTTTCCGTTCTCTTGCTGACACCATAGTAGTCTGCCAGTCCGGTTGTTCTACTGTACATCTGCCCACCCTGTTTCCAGTCGAGTACTGCGCTGATAGTACACTTCCATAAGCGTAATGTGGTGTTGAAGCCCATCAGGAAGTCCGGAGAAACCTTGCCGATTACCTGTGCTTCACCAGCAATAGGAAGACCGTTTTCGTCTACCAGACGATTGCCGTTTTCATCTCTCTTGAAACCTACACCATAGATTACAGGGAATTTTTCACCTGCTGAAGCGCGTACCTGTGGAGTAACGTAACCACCCAGGGAGATATTTTCTACACCCGGTGCCAGTTCATCTACGTAGTTGTCGATCTTTGTCCAGTTGAATGCAAAATCCCAATTGATATTCTTCGTTCGGATGGGGTTGAAGCCGAGAGTGAATTCATGCGTGTTGGTATGAATCTTTCCACCGTTGGTGAGTAGTTTGCTAGCACCGGTAGAAGAAGCCAAAGGCACTTCGAAAATCTGGTCTTTTACATTCTGGCGTGAGTACGTATAACTGAATGTGATTAAGTTATCGAGGAAGTTCACGTCAGCACCCACTTCATACGAACGTGTGTTCTGCGGTTTCAGTTTCGGGTCGAAAATCGTGTAGTACGGAGTATAGGCGGTAGTGCCTTTCATCGGGTACATGATTGGAGTCAGCATATAGAAACCACCTCCGTATGTCGGAGTCGAGTAGTAGTTTTCGAGGAAATCTCCTGCCTGTCCTACTTCCGCATAAGATACTCTCAATTTAGCGTGATTAACGACATTGTTTTTCAATGCATCCAATTCCGTCAGGATAAAACCAGCCGAAATAGAAGGATAGAAGAATGAGCGGTTCTTACGTGGCATATTAGATACGTAGTCCTGACGTCCGGTGAGGGTCAGATAAAGCATATTTCTGTAAGAAGCTGATACGTTACCGAAGAATCCCACCGTGCGGTTTTTCCATGTCTCTTCTTCTGTCTGTTGAGTAGTGGCGTTGTTGATGTGGTTCCATCCCGGGAAGTTGTAGTTCGTACCATATTCATAATACTTCTTTCTGTTGCTTTGGATAATTTCGTTACCCACTACCGCATTCAGTCCCCAGTCCTCATTAATGTGCCAGTCGTAGTTGATGGTCAGCAATGAGTTATATGTAGCGTTTGTCCAGCCGTAGTTCTCGATCTGTCCGCGACCGCCACCAGTGTTACTACCATATCCGTAGCTGTCTACGTAGTGAGTAGTGTAAGCATCCACACCGACCATGTATTTTGCGTTCAACTTGTGGTTAGTTGTGCCGAAATCAGTCTGATAGCTTGTATATACGTTTCCGAAGAAACGGTTGGTATCTTCTGTGAATTTATTATTTTCCATCGCCCAATAAGCGTTGTCAAAGCTACCACGGAAAGAATTTTGTGTGTACGGGTTGCCGTCTACATGGCTTGGAATTCCGGCCAGATCATAACTGGGAGGAGCTGCGTAAACCGTTCTCAACAGACCGTTACCGGAAGTCACTGCCTTGTCGATGGAAGTAGTGATGTAGTTGGCTGTAAATCCGGAACTCCAGTTACTAGTCAGTTTGGTGTCGGCACTAACCTTTACATTATATCTATCCATACCGGTGCTTGAGATAATACCGTCCTGGTGCGTATTTCCCAATGAGATAGAGTAGGAACTTTTTTCGAGCATCTGCGCGACATTCAGTGAGTTGCTCCAGGTAATTCCTGTATCGAAGAAATCTTTGGCATTGTCGTATGCCTGTGGAGTGGCCCATGGGTCAAGACCGGCTGACGCACGTTGGGGTACATAATATTTTCCCTGTTGCTTACCGTACTGTTGAGTGTATTTGTTGTCCGTGTTACCACCATACGTTGCATCGTTGGGAAGTTCGGAAATTTTAGGTCCCCAAGAGGTTCCCGAAGTGGGACTGAATTTTCCACCCGAACCTTGTGCGTATGTTTTCTGGAACTCCGGCAGACGGCCGACTACATCGAAGCTGACATTAGAAGAGAAGCTAACCTGCGGTTTGCCTTTTTCCAATCCTTTACCACTTTTGGTCGTGATGATAATCACACCATTGGAAGCACGGATACCATAAAGCGCAGAAGCAGCCTGACCTTTCAAAATGTTGATACTTTCAATATCATTAGGGTCGATATCCACTGCACGGTTGGCGAAGTCCGCTCCGCTCACACTACCATTGTTCTGGATATCTGTGCTAACGTCAGGAGTACTGGTCACCGGCATTCCGTCGATAACGTAAAGCGGAGTGTTGTCACCCGAGAAAGAACGTGCACCACGGATGGTGATCTGTGAAGAAGCTCCCGGCATACCACTTGAAGGCTTCACGTCCAAACCGGACACCTTACCTTGCAACGCTCCCGCCAGATTAGAGTTGGCAGCTTGCGTCAGTTGATCTGATTTTACGTCCTGAACGGCGTAGCCCAGTGCTTTTTTCTCGCGTGAGATACCCATGGCTGTCACCACAACCTCATCCAGTGCCTTCGCGTCGCTTTTCAAAACAACTTTTATCACTCCCGGTTTGATGGAAACGTCTTGCGAAATCATTCCTACATAAGAAACGCGCAAAGTTTTAGCAGAACTTGGTATGTAGAAGTTTCTGCCTTTATCATTGTTAATAGTTCTTTAACCCTTTTGAAGGTGCAAAATGATAAAAAGATACCGTTTTGGAGGTAATAATGTTCTCTTTTTCTTGAAAAGCCTGATTTTGGTGCTATCTTTATGACAGAAACTATCTTTTAAAAGATGCTAAATTTAAAAGAAGTTGTTTTAACCTATCAGTTTTTAGAAACTTATTGCTTTCAAAACGATACTTTTTAGTTAAATACGTAACACTTTTTTCGATTTGTCATAATTCGTGTTATCTTTGCAACCTGTTAGAGACAAAAAATCTGTTTATAGGTTAAATTTAAGAGAGAATTTATGAAAAGAAAATTGATGTTCTTAATGACCTTCCTTTTTATAGGTATAGGTCTGGTGACAGCGCAAACATCCAGAGTTACCGGTTTGGTTACCTCTGAAGAAGATGGGCAACCTGTCGTAGGTGCTTCAATATTGGTGAATGGCACTACCCTTGGTACTATCACTGATATTGACGGTAAGTTTACAATCACGAATGTACCAAGTTCTGCTAAGACTTATTGATTTTTCTTTTCTCCTTTCCTTCTGCTTTTTTTCTCCTATCTTGTTGTTTTTCAATGTTTTTGTTTCGGATTTTAAAAATTAACCTATTCTTCCGGTTTCTTTTATTGAAACTTCCTTTATCAATTCTTATCAATTTAGTAGTCTTTGCTTCTCATTGATTTTTGAGAAGGGATTAATATTCTACCCAAATTTTTAATAAATTTCCCGGTGTTTTTCTTTATCTAGGCGTTTTTAATATTCGTGTTTTGGAGGTATGAGTTAAATGTTACAATCTAATAGTGATTGAAATTATGAGTGATAGTAAAGAAGAATGCAAAAGACTGCAAGTATAAGTTGTCTGACACCCGGGTCTCATGATGCCTGACACCCGGGTGTCGGTATGTCTGAGACCCGGGTGTCAGATAACCTAGTTCTACTAACTAAAATAAAGGTAAAGCTATACTATTTAATTTGCATTAGAACAAATCAAATTTACGTCTTTGCAAAATGGGATTTTCAGCTTGTGTTATTTTATTCCGCCACGATCACTTTGATGTCATAACCTATGAAAAGTCCGCTCTCTATAACACCGGTGATTGCCTTCAGTTGTTCTTCGAGCGAAGAGTCGATGTAGTTGAAACGGGTGTCGAGGATAAAGTTGCCGTTTTCTGTAAAGATAGGTCCGTCTTTGCCACGAGCGGGACGAAGAACAATCTCCGAGGCACCCAGTCGCTGCAACTCATGCTCTACATAAGTCAGTGAGTCCGGAAAGACCTCTACAGGGATGGGAAATTTGCTTCCCAGCTGATTCACACGCTTGCTGGGGTCGATGATGATGAACGTTTTGCGGCTGCTTCTAATCAGTAGTTTCTCTTTGAACATCGCTCCGCCACGTCCCTTAATCAAGTTCTGTTGCGGATCTACTTCGTCCGCTCCGTCGAATGTCCAGTTGGGGCGTTTGTTCCAGAGGGTAGTTTGGGGGATGCCTAGCTGTATGCAGGTCATCGAGATTTCTTGTGAGGCGGGAATCACTTCGATATGCAAGTACTCTTCACGAATTCGTCGTGAGAGTTCGAACAGAGTCAGGTAGACTGTAGAGCCGGAGCCGGCTCCTATCACATCTCCGTCTTTTGCCGTGGCGGCAATTTCACGGGCTACGTGTTCTTTTGCCTCCCGGTTGATGATGGAGTCCGACCATTGCAGGTGTTTTATCAGGTGATTTTTCCAATCCATAAATTTGCGTTCTAAATCGTTTTCGTTTTAAGTTCCTCTTTTCTATATAACGAATTTGTGAATCTGTTTGTTTGTTCGTTTCAAATTCAGAAGGAAAAAACTCATTAGCGGCAATTCAATCATTTAAATCGTTAATAAACGATTCGTTAATTTTTAACTTTATTGCGTTAAACGTTAACGAACCTCTGCTTTTTATTAAACCGTGTTATAAGTTAGGCTGCTTTGGCCTGAAAATTTGGAGATGACCGAAAAGTCCGTATCTTTGTACTGTGTTTTTCATAGTATTAGATTTAAGGTTAACAAAGATTGGCTGTCTGGGATAGATAGCCTTTTTTTTGTCCCTACCATTCCTTACAGAATCAGCCAGATGGCAATGATGTGCCCGATGCTGCCTCCCAGACAAAACAAGTGGAAAGTGGCATGCATATAGGGTTTGCGCAATGAATAAAAAACAGCTCCCACAATATACGAAACTCCTCCGCCAATCAGCCACCAAAAAGCGGTAGTGGCTCCCAGTTCTCCCAGATGATCTAACAAAGGTTTCATGGCTACCAATATACAGGCGCCCATACCTACGTAACAAGCCGTTTCGAGATTGCTGTGTTCTTTCAGCTTTTTGAAGCTAAGAATGAAACCGGCGATAGCCGACAGCCAGACGAAAGCGAAGATTCCCCATCCCCATCCGCCGGCATGCCGCAGGACAAGTAGCGTGAAAGGAGTGTAGGTGCCCGCGATGTGCAGGTAGATAGCTCCATGATCGAATTTGCGGAGCAACTCTTTCAGTTTCCCCGGACGGCTGCCGTGATACCACGTAGAACTGATATAAGAGGAAAGCATCCCCGCCAGATAGACGGATACACAAGCAACTGCCCACTGCGGTTCCATATTCTCGGAAGCCTTTTCCAATAGGAAATATCCGGCCACGATTCCAAGCAGGATGCCTATTCCGTGGCTAAGGGTATTTGCCCATTCTTCTATATGATTGTATCGTTTGTTCTTCAATGTTCCTTTTTTTGAATGGTTAAGTCACAAAAAATGTTGAGTCGCAAAGATACTTTATTTTCTGTAAAGCGTTTCCCTCCTTATTCTTTTTTTAAAATGATTTTTCCTCCATATTGTCCTGCCACTTGCTTGCGGAAATCAATGAATGCCGCATATTCATCCGGACTGTAAACCCCTTTGCGCATAAACAATCGGTGAGTGATGTAGATTTCCTTATCTTTCACCTGAATACCGGAATGGAAACTGCCGAACTTGCTTTTCACGTCAAGCGGTTTCGGAAGTCCTTCGATTACATATCCTTCCGGCAGTTGGATGCGGATGCTGTCGGTATCTGTGTATCCGTAGTTGATGTAAATGGGATAGGTGCGCTTCGTCACAGGAGGAACACTGAATTCTTTTCGGAACACATTGGTGGGGATAAACAGACGGTTGCCCGTTTTATGCCCGTATTGATTGCTGGTGGCAGTGTAGTCGAAGGTGATAGACGGATTGGGTTCCTTGCACTCGCTGATTTGCGGGTTCTGAATATCGGCTTGGGATAAGTTGATGCTTGAACGGATGCGGTCTTTCTGTTTGTTAGGCTCCAAATAGACGATGCCTGCTTCATTCTCATATTGAAAAATCCGGGAGATTTCGTTCACCTCTATCCGTGCCTCGGCTGTGGGGGAGAGGGTGATGTTGGCAACGATGTGCTGTGTGTTCAGCGAGTCGGGATAGGTGGGCAGGCGATACATCTGGCCGCCGGTCGGTTCGATGAGTAAGGCGTCGTGTCCCGCAATGTCTTGGTGGACATAGCCGAAGGGAAGCGATGGATTTGTACATTCCAGCCAGAGCGTATCTTGGGGAAGCGGAACTTGCAGGATGACGTGATTCATCTGGTTGGCACTGGAGAAGTCTGGTAGCAAGCGCTCGTTGGTGGTGCTGATGACTGTATAAGTGGAAGCAATTCCCAACTCTTTCAGCATGGCGCGGGTGTAATTGGACAATCCTTTACAGTCGCCGAATCCCGTGCGGCAAACATCGGCGGCGGCAATGGGCTGTAAACCTCCGATGCCTAGTTGGATGCTCACGTAACGGGTGGTTTTGGCCAGATAATCGTAGATTGCTTTCACCTTGTCCCGGTCGGTAGTGCAGCTGGCTGTCAGTTCGTGCAGCTTGGCGCGGAAAGGTTCGGTGAGCAGGTCGCGTCCGTTGAGCAGTTGGTATTGCCATTCTCCGTACTTTTGCCAGCTGCTCATATCGCCTTCCGACTTGTCGTACTTGAAAGCGGAGGGAGCAAAGTAGACACGTGGAA
The DNA here is from genome assembly GCF_001314995.1 of Bacteroides ovatus. NCBI lineage: Bacteria > Pseudomonadati > Bacteroidota > Bacteroidia > Bacteroidales > Bacteroidaceae > Bacteroides > Bacteroides ovatus. The sequence goes on along the minus strand of NZ_CP012938.1, from coordinate 2,516,040 downwards.
ATAGCTCGGCGAAATCCGGACCGAAAGGTTCTTTGATGATGGGAGAGAGCTTGGAAGCGGTGGCTTCGATCACTTGCTTCCCGTCGGCTCCGGTGGACTCCTTCACTTCGATTTCTTTTCCCTGCGTGTTCAGTTCGCGGTATCTGCATCCTTGTCCTGCGGGCAGCTCGATCCGGTAAGTCGCTTTCTCCACTCCCTGGTTAAATTCTGCCTGCGGGACAAAAGGGAGATAACCGATTAGTCCGTTGTTGCATTTCATTTCCCATTCGTATTTCACTGTGAAAGGGAAAGAAGGATGATTACATTCGTAATAATAAAAATAATCGTCCGTGGTAAGCGAAGAGCTGTATTCACTTTTCTGTAGTTCGGATTTCTTTATCTTACGTACACTTTGTCCGGTGGCATTGAGGATTTCTCCGGAGAATTTCTGCAAAGAACGGAACATGTCACATCCGCAGAAGAAACGGGCTGCCTCCAATCCTTTACGGTTGAGGACGCTGATTGTCAGGCTTTCTTTTTCTATGGATTGGGTCATAGATTTGCAGAGAACCTCTGTGCGTGCTTCAACGATAACGGAATTGGCATCCTTGAGAATATCCTGTGCACATGCCGGCTGTATGTGCAGACTTAGGCAGATAAGGACACAGGACAGACCGAATGCCCGGCATATCCTTTGTTTCAGGATGGGGTGGCTGGAACGGATCATTGGTGTAAACAGGTAAAGTTTATATTTTTTTGAGCACGATGAGTGCGTTGTTTTTTTCGATTACTTTGGCCCATAGTTCCTGCAGTTGTTTGTATTGTTCGGAAAGGAATATGTAGCCTTTCAGGTGGAATACATAATTGAGCAGGATTGTATTTCCCTGTTGCTGAATCATATATTTACACTGTAATCCGTCTCCTTCCGACCGGATAGATTGTGATTGAGGAAGTTCTTCCACTTCATATCCTTCGGGGAGAGTCAGCGTAGACAGCATCGTGAATTTGTACGGGTAGGGAAATTCGATGGGAAGTACCCGTTCCGTCTGGATAAAAGGATTGCTTTTCAATTGCGGAAAGAGCATTGGATTGATATAAAGGTGATCGTCCGTTCGGTCGGCTTGCAGGACGAAGTCAAACTCTTCTTCTATCAGTGCCCAGTCATTTTCCTGCTTTTTCACTTTCAGGTTGGTGACAGTGAGTTTCTCTTTCTGGCTGACTTTGTTTTCAGGATTCGAAACGAGATTGTCCTGTTTATGATTTTCATTTGCCTGATATTCGATGGCTTCCTGCCCGTAGAGAACCGTGCTGCGATGTCCTTTCACTTGATTTCCCTCTATTCGAGCATCAATCTTCATAAAACTTTTGTTGTGGGAAAGAGCCATCACGTTCACCCATTTCTTTTCTTCTTTCTCTTTTAGGGAAAGCATGCGTGCTTTGTTTACAGACAATTCAAGCGGCAATATATTAAAGGCAGGTACGTCCATAGAACTGTCTAAAAATACATATTTTTGTTTGTTTATATCGTGGATAGCAACAAAGAATGTTTTTAGTTTTTGCAGAGAAGGAAAGTTGTACGGCAGCATACCTGATGAACGTCGGCTCATAACCACCGGATAGGCTTCCAGCCCGAAGTCTTTCAGGATGCTGATAAGGATGAAATTCAGGTCGGCATTACTGCCGCTTCCTTTCTTGATTACTTTTTCGAGCTCTTTGCTGTAGAGCTGATACCGTCCGTTCCAGGCCATTTTCTTTTTGAGCACCTGGAAGGCGCAGATGATTTTCTCCTCGAAATTCATTTCGCTGTTGTAGGCTTGTTTGGTTTCAGGGCGGAAAGGGTTGGTGAGTGAGAGGTGTTCGCCGAACTGTGTATTTTCCGGTTTGAGCAACTGCTTGTCTACATCTTCCCATTTCTGGCTGTATGGCTTGTATTCGTTGGGGGTAAATTGCGTGCCTTGCAGGTCGAAACTTACTTGCACCTTGTAGTCTTCCGGGCACCAGCAGTAGGGTTCGTCTTGACGGATAGCCGGAAGGTTGCGTGAGGTAAAGGTGGTTTCCTGTGCCGAAACGGTGAAGTCTTTGCTGACTCCGCCTACACTGCCTCCCTCACGTTCCGTGGCATGGATGGAGGAGTCTCTTTGTTTCACTTGTATGTAGTCTTTTCCCCGCAATTCGATGTTATAGATAAACACATGCGGGATGGTGATCTTATACTGGTTGTAGAGCATCGGGAGTTCTTCCTGCATCATCCAGTTGTCGATGTGTGAAAAATAGTCGGAGTAGAGTTTGTAGTGATATTCGATGACAGTGCCTTCTTTGACAGCGGGCAGAGAGAATTTTAGCATTTTATACAGGTTGTTGATCCGCTCGAAAGAGATAGATTCCCGTTTCATGGACGTTTTTATACATTTCCCGTTTTCCATATTGTAGGAGCAGCCTTCTATGTCGCTGGCTCTTTCCTTCCCTTCGTCCCTATCGGTGGGAGAGTAGTAGGGAACGGACACGTCGGCGTATGACACTCCTTGCGGTTTCAGGATTTTGATGCGTACCCAATGCTCGGTAGTCAGTTGAAAACCGTCGTGGTAGACGAAGTCACTTTGTCCCTGATGGAAAAGATAAATAGCCGTGGCGGTGGTGTCGGGGGCATAGGAGGTGAGAGATAGTTCTTCTTTGGAAGGTTTTCCGTACTTTAGATTGGGCTCTATGGTGGCTGTTGTGGCTTGTTGCGAGTGGACAGGCGACAGAAATTGTAACAGAAATGCGTAGAGAATAAATAGTTTTCTCATAATTGTGTTTTTGTAGTATGCTCACAAAGATAAAAAAAATAGAGAAAGGTGTATCACCTTTCTCTATTTTAATTTTGTTTTATGTATAAAATATATTATACCAAATGTCCGATCCATTCTTCGCGGTCGCCGGGGAGAAGGTCGATAACGGGAACTTCTACCATCGTGTAGCATCCCGGTTGTTGCTTCATGGAAGCGCGTGCCACGCATACCAGTACTTGTGCGGTCAGTGCGGGGTTGTTGATACGCATATTAAATTCGAACAACTGGTTCTGTGTTTTGCCGGATACACCTTTGCGAGTCAGATTTACACCATGACCCATGTCTAGCAGGGCGTCTACACTCGGAACGAGTTTCACGTGTGTTTCATCGTTCACGAAGTAAGGATCTGCTTTGATGGCAGCGGCTACTTCTTCGAATTTATATCCGTCTTTCAGTTCGATGTATACCATGCGGCGGTGGATTCCCGTGCCGGTCGGAATGGTCATGGAAAGGGCAGCTTTCACTCCGTCAATCGCTTTTACGGCTACTGTGTGTCCCATGCTCATACCGGGACCGAAGTTGGTGTAGGTGATGCCTTTCGGAGCAATTGCTTCCAGCATGGTGCGTACGATGGAATCGCTTCCCGGATCCCATCCGGCAGAGATGATCGATACGGCTTTATGTTTTTTGGCGGTAGCATTCAAGGTACGGCGCAGGTCTACGATACCGGTGTGGATATCGAAACTGTCTACCGTGTTAATACCCATCGCCAGATATTCTTTTGCATATTTTTCTACGCTGCGGGTCGGCGTGCAAAGAATAGCTACGTCTACTTCTCCCAGCTCTTTTATGTCCTTCACTACTGCGTAGTTTGCTAACTCTTCCGGTTTGTTCTCTGCTCCTGCACGACGAACGACTCCGGCTATTTCGAAATCAGGTGCCGCCTGAAGCGCTTCAAGTACATAATGTCCAATGTTGCCATAACCAACGATGGCAGCTCTTACTTTTTTCATTCTTTTCTTGGTTTTAATGAACAAATTTCTTTCTTTTGCTTGCAAAAGTAAACAAATTACTACTAACTTTGGTTCATCTGCTTTAATATTTTTATTTTTTTCATATTCTTCATATCTAATGTACAAAAGAATAATCTGTGAAAATCAGTGTAATCTGTGGTGAGAAAGTTTTATCTTTGTCCCTGTTATGATAGAATATATTAGAGGCGAACTTGCCGAACTAAGTCCGGCAACCGCGGTGATCGACTGTAATGGGGTGGGATATGCCGCCAATATATCTTTGAATACCTATTCGGCTATTCAGGGAAAGAAAAGTTGTAAGCTATATATTTACGAGGCGATTCGTGAAGATGCGTATGTGCTCTACGGATTTGCCGAGAAACAGGAACGGGAGATTTTCCTATTATTGATTTCCGTTTCCGGAATCGGGGGGAACACGGCTCGTATGATTCTTTCGGCTCTCTCGCCTGCCGAACTGGTGAACGTAATCAGCACCGAAAATGCGAACATGTTGAAAACGGTGAAAGGCATCGGGCTGAAGACTGCGCAACGCGTGATTGTCGACCTGAAAGATAAGATAAAAACAATGGGTATGTCTGCTGCCGGAGGGGTTTCCGCAGGTTTGTTGTTGCAACCTGCCAATGCGGAAGTGCAGGAAGAGGCGGTGTCTGCATTGACGATGCTAGGTTTTGCTGCTGCACCTTCACAGAAGGTGGTGCTGGCTATCTTGAAGGAGGAGCCGGATGCTCCGGTAGAAAAGGTTATCAAACTGGCTTTGAAACGTTTGTAGTATGAAGCAACAGAAGATATATATGAAAGCATGGCTGGACGCTCATGGTCGTGCAAAAGCAGTGGATACGGATGAATGGTATCTGGATTTCGCTAACCAGCTATTGCCGTTGGTGGCAGATTCTTTTATATACGGTGGGAGAGAGTGGGAGGAAGACCAGAAGCGAGTGGCTTTGACGTGTGCCTTGTATTTGGAAGATTGCGTAGCAGACGGAGGAAATTGGCGTCAGTTTATTCATTGGCACCGGAAAAGCTACGGACGTTATTTGCCTTTTTACGCACTGACGGAGGAATATTTGCCGGACGAAATTAACCGTGAAGATGTTGTTTTCCTTTTGTGGGCCATCAATTCTCCGGTTGGCGATGATTTTGATGGAGTAGAGAACCCGATGGATGCGGATTTGCTGGAGTTTGCGGATACGCTTTACAACCGTTTGGATGCTGCGTTCGAATTGGCTCCTATCAGCGATTATCTGGCAACGGACTGGCTGATGGAAACGGAGCTGATGCAAAAGAAGCGGATGCCTCTGCCGGTAGCTTTGCCGGGAGAAAAGATGCCTACGAACGTAGAACGTTTCCTTGAAGCGAGCAAAGGTGAACCGCTTTTATACTTTGACTCTTACGAAGCGCTGAAATATTTCTTTGTGCAGTCGTTGAAGTGGGAAGATGAAGAGGATTCTTTGTTGCCTGACTTAAAGGAGTTCGGTAACTTTGTGGTTTTTGCCAATCCGAAAGGGTTGTTGATCGGTCCTGATGTAGCCGAATATTTTGCAGACAAACGTAATCCGCTCTACAATGCCGAACTGGCTGAAGAGGAAGCATACGAGCTGTTTTGTGAAGAAGGTTTGTGTCCGTTCGATCTGCTGAAATATGGAATGGAACACGATTTGTTGCCGGAAGCACAGTTCCCGTTTGAGAACGGAAAGGAGTTATTGCAGGAAAACTGGGATTTTGTGGCTCGCTGGTTTTTGGGTGAGTATTACGAAGGAGAATAAGAATTATAAGAAATAAGTACTGTTTATATAAGTGCTGTCTATGTTAATCAAAAAAAGTAACAATCCTTTTGCCGGAAAGACAAAGTCTGCAGTCGGTAAAAAGAAGACGACCGGAAAACGGGTCGGAAAATCAAAGCAGGAAAAGGCTAATAATCAGTTGAATAGAAGGATAAAATAAAGGCGTGTAGACCACGCCGTTTTTGGTTATCAGGCTACGCCGTTTGATGATGGCAGACTACGCCTTTTCTCCCTACCAGGAAACGCCTTTTCTCTCACGCAGAGGATTAAGAGTCTCATTATGCATTTGACGGGAATAGTTGTCGTTTATGAAAAATAACAACTATTCCCGTCTATTTTATTATTAACCAATGGCTTTTTCTGGTGGATGGCTTTCCTTTTACTAATCGGTAATTTCTTCCTGTGCTTTCCGTTCTTTCTTCTTATTGATGAATCCGATTTTCAGGTTGGCTTCCTCTTGTTCTTTTTTAATCTGTTCCATGGCCGAGAGGATTTGTGCTAATTCGTAAACACCTGCTGCGGCCTGGCGGTCGGTTGGACTCATTGTCGTTTTATAGGTGCGGTCGCCTATATATTCCACACGGATATTTTTGTCTTTATTGAGATTCAGGAATTCGATCACATTTCCGTCTTCCCCTAGTTTGTAGTCAGCTTTTTCTATTTTCTCGTTCATATCCGTTGTCTCGTAGCTGTCTTTGGAGCTTGGAGTTTCTGCAAAACTGCCGTCAGGAGCAATCACTTTCACTTTTGTATGGTGAATATTGCCGGCACCACAGTAGATGGAAGTCATACTCATTATACCTTGCTCGTTCACTTGGAAGCGGAGGTACGAACGGTGCATATTCTTTTCAATGGTCTGTGTAGGCCAGAGATAGTTGCCGACTTGTTGATATTCGGCATCTTTTTCTAGTTTGAATTTGTCCTTGATGGCATTGAATTCTTCTGTCTTTGCCTGAAAGGCGCTATCCAGGTAAGCAAGCGTTTTTTGCTGTGCCTTTGTTTCAACATCGAGCATCAGTGCCTGTCCCGCCTTACGTGCTTCGAACGCTTTGGGATAGAGAATCTTGATACTGTCAATTTGTAACTTAGCTTCTTCATAGTCGCCACGTTCGTAGGCAGCCTTGGCAACCATCAGTTTTTCATTGGCTTTTTTCTCAAGGCCATTTCCGCAGGCAGCTAATGCCAGCGTACCACAAAAGAGGATAATCAGTTTTTTCATCACAAATTCTATTTACTGGTTTTATTAGCGGCAAAAATACAAATATATCCCTTATTTTTGTAATTTTGTCCCCTCAAAACTTATAACTAAAAAGAATGATAGAGTTGACTCAAGAGGAATTGAAGCAGCATTTTAGCGAACCCATCTTCGGACAGATAGCCGAAACGGCTGATACACTCGGTATGGAGTGTTATGTGGTAGGTGGTTATGTTCGTGATATTTTTCTGCAACGTCCCTCTAAAGATATAGATGTAGTAGTTGTAGGAAGTGGAATTGCAATGGCGGAAGCCCTTGGAAAACAGTTGGGACGTGGTGCTCATGTTTCTGTTTTCAAGAATTTCGGAACAGCACAAGTAAAATATAGAGGCACGGAAGTAGAGTTTGTTGGTGCACGTAAAGAATCTTATCAACGGGATTCGCGTAAACCTATTGTTGAAGACGGCACGCTGGAAGACGATCAGAATCGTCGCGATTTCACGATCAATGCTCTGGCCGTATGTCTCAATAAAGCACGTTTTGGTGAATTGGTAGATCCGTTTGGAGGTTTGGAGGATATGAAGGAAAAGACAATCCGCACTCCCCTCGACCCGGATATTACTTTCAGCGATGATCCCTTGCGCATGATGCGTTGCATCCGTTTTGCTACGCAATTGGGTTTTTACATTGACGATGATACTTTCGAATCGCTTTGCCGGAATAAGGAACGGATTGAAATTATATCCCGTGAACGTATTGCGGACGAACTGAATAAGATTATTCTTTCTCCAATCCCCTCAAAAGGATTTATTGATTTGGAGCGTAGCGGTTTGCTGCCGTTGATTTTTCCGGAATTTGCTGCCTTGCAGGGTGTGGAAACACGGAACGGACGTTCCCATAAGGATAATTTTTATCATACGTTGGAAGTGCTGGATAATATCAGCAAGAAGACTGATAACCTTTGGCTGCGTTGGGCTGCTTTGTTGCACGACATTGCCAAACCTGCCACGAAACGTTGGGAGCCTAAAGCGGGATGGACGTTCCATAATCATAACTTTATCGGTGAAAAGATGATTCCGCATATCTTCCGCAAGATGAAGTTGCCGATGAATGAGAAGATGAAGTATGTACAAAAGCTGGTCAGCCTGCACATGCGCCCGATCGTTATCGCAGATGATGTCGTGACAGACTCGGCTGTACGTCGTCTGCTCTTTGAAGCGGGTGATGACATTGACGACTTGATGATGCTTTGTGAAGCGGATATTACTTCCAAGAATATGGAACGTAAACAGCGTTTCCTGAATAACTTCCAGTTGGTTCGACAGAAACTGAAGGATTTGGAAGAGAAAGACCGTGTCCGTAATTTCCAGCCACCTGTGAGCGGAGAAGAAATTATGGAGATTTTCGGCTTGGAACCTTGTCGTGAGGTCGGAGTCTTGAAGAGTGCTATCAAAGATGCAATCTTGGATGGAGTGATTCCGAATGAATATGAGGCGGCTCATGCTTTCATGCTGGAACGGGCAAAGAAGATGGGAATGACGCCTATTCGCTGATAGAAGGACGGAACAGATATAAAATCAGGCATCGTAATCCTATAGTATTCAGACACTGATTTATGCGAATCAGTAGTTGAATTGGAGTAAAACAAGGCAGGAATGAACTAATCTTAGTTCTTCTAAGATTTAATTGGTAATATGCGATGATTTAATATTCATCATACATAGATTTATTCGTCTGACAGTTGTTGAACTTTCGTCTGACAGCTGTTTCTTTTTCGTCTGACAATTGTCAGACGAAAGAACAACAATTGTCAGACGAATAAATTCATGTATCATTAGCCATAACCCCATTAGGTATCAAAAATAAATCTGCACAAGCTCGAAATTAGTTCATTTCAGTACCGGCATGAACAAGATTCACCTCTGTACCCTCCGTGTCCTCTGTGGTGAAAACCGTATAGGAATGAATGATAACTTGCTTTCCAACTGCTGATTACTCATTATTTCTTTATCTGTGTGTTTATCGTTTGGGCAACGTCACCGAAAAATGAGGATTCGGAGTATGTTGTTCAAAGATGATAGCCTTCATCTTTTCCACGATATCCGGATGTTGGAGTGTTATGTCATGATCCTCATGAATATCTGTTTTTAGATTATAGAGGAACGGTGTTCCTTTTTTCACTACCATTTTCCAATCATCCATGCGTACGGCAATCTGGTCTGTTTCATCAAACTCCCAATACAGAAAGTCATGTTTCTTTTGCTTATTTTTACCCAGCAGTGTAGGAGCGAAAGAAATCCCATCGAAATAATCGACTTCTTTTTCCTTATTGCGGTATTTCTTTTCGTAGTCTTTGATACCGATAACTTCGCAGAACGTCGGCATTAAATCATAAAATGCACAGATGTGATCGTTTACTTCGCCTGCAGGTATGTGTCCCGGCCAACGGGCGATAAATGGAATACGTATTCCTCCTTCGTGACATTGACGTTTCAGTCCGCGTAGTTTTCCGTCTCTGCCGAAGAAAGTAGGATCAGCTCCGCCTTCCTCGTGAGGGCCGTTGTCACTGGAGAAAATAACCAATGTGTTTTCGTCCAGTCCTTTTTCTTTCAGTTTTTTCAAAACTTCGCCCACGTAATAGTCCAGGCGGGTAATCATTCCGGCAAATTGGGCGTGTGTATGCGTGATGGCGTTGTATCGTGAGCCTTCGCTTCCCTTAAATTCTTTATCCGGGTTGAATTTAGCTTTGTATTCATTCAGGATAGAATCTTCCGGCTGAACGAGTTCCGCATGAGGTAAGGTGTAAGTCAATACGCCGAAAAACGGTTGTTTGCCGTCTTGCTGATCCAGCCACTCCAATGCTTTCTGGTGAATCATGTCGGCCGAATATTGCGGACGTTTCAGGTAGTCGGGACCATACATCGGATATTGGATGTTTTCATCCATCACTACACGTACCACTCCGGTGTCACCCAACGCTTTACTATAACGGTTCAGGAAATTGGGATAATAAAGATGAGCCTGAAACTGACAGATATAACCGTAGTATTCGTCTATCCCCCGTTTGTCGGGAGTGGAACAGGAACCTTCGTAACCTCCGGCCCATTTACCGAACATACCTGTGGTATAGCCGTTATCTTTCATTATCTCCGGCAGGATTACGTGGTCGGGATCATAAGGGTGTTGCCCCACTATTGAGTATTCTTTATTCTGTCCATATTCCACGATCGGTGCATTTTTCCAGTACTCCTTGTTACCTCGTACTTCACAATGGCCTGAATGTTGTCCTGTCATGAATGAAGCTCTGGAAGGGGCGCTGACGGGACTTCCTGCGTATGCTTGCGTAAAACGCATTCCTTCACCGGCCATGGCGTCTATATGAGGGGTACGGATAAATGGTTGACCGTAGCATCCTAAGTCTCCATATCCCATATCGTCACAAAGGATGAAGAGGATATTGGGCTGGGTATTTTTTTTCTGTCCGTTGGCAGATAGGGTAGATAGGAGCAGGGCACTGCCTATCAACGGGATTGATTGATAATTCATGATATTGTTGTCATTAAAATAAAAGCGTTTCAGTGTTTCATATCTGGAATTATTTCCCGATTAAGTCCTTTCCTTCGCGTACGCTTTGAAGGATACTTTGCAGTTCTGCCACTTTCTCCGGCATATTCTTTGCATAGTTGGTTACCTCTTTCACTTCTTTCATCTTATAAAGCTGGGGTTCTTTAGAGTTTCCGGTTTCTATCTTCGGTCCCCATTGAATCATTTTCGGTCCGTCATTCGGTTCGATGTATTTCCAGTCTTTGGTGCGGACAGAAAGCGTGTGATTGGAAGCCTGCTCTATTACCCACGGGCGGTCTGTCTTTTCTTTACCCAGCCAACTTCCCAGATAGTTGTAACTATCCGGTGCGGTATTCTTAGGCATCGTAGCTCCGGTCAGGGAAGCGAGAGAGGCGAGCCAGTCCACTTGTGAAACCAATAAGTCTGAAGTCATTCCTTTTTTTACTCCTGCAGGCCAGCTGACGATGGCAGGAATACGGGTTCCTCCTTCAAAGGCACTATATTTGTTGCCCCGTAGTGGTCCCGCAGGACTATGACCGTTGAGTAGTTCTTCTGCTTTGTCATCGTATCCGTCGTCTACTACCGGGCCGTTGTCACTTGAAAGAATAATGAGTGTATTTTCTCTTAATCCCAGTTTTTCGAGTGTATTCAGGATTTCACCGACACAATAATCGAACTGTACGATAGCATCGCCTCTTAATCCCATCGGATTTTTTCCTCTGAAACGGTCGTGAGGAAAGCGGGGCACATGTACGTCATTGGTGGCAAAGTAGAGAAAGAAAGGTTTGTTTTGGTTTTCCTCGATGAATTGAATGGCGTGTGTGGTAAGTGAATCAGCAATGTTTTCGTCTTTCCAGAGCGCCTTTCCACCGCCTTTCATAAAACCGATGCGTGAAATTCCATTAACGATCGACATGTCGTGACCGTGACTTGGCTTGAGGTTATAAAGTAATTCAGGATTACTTTTTCCGGTAGGTTCACCCTCGAAGTTCTTTTGATAACTGACTTCGATGGGAGCACTCGGATCATAGTTGGCTACTTTCCCGTTTTCGATGTATACACAGGGTACACGGTCGGCTGTGGCTGCCATAATGTAATGATAGTCGAAACCTAAATCGCCCAGTGCGCACGGTAACGGAGCATTCCAGTCTTGAGTGGCGGTTTGATCTCCGAGTCCCAGATGCCATTTGCCTACTGCGGCAGTGGTGTAACCGACACTTTTGAACATATCTGCCATGGTGTATTGTTCGGGACGGATAATCATTCCGGCATTTCCTGCCGCTACATCCGTTCCTTCTTTGCGCCATGCGTATTCTCCGGTTAGCATGGAGTAGCGGGAAGGGGTGCTGGTGGCGGCTGTTGCATGAGCATTGGTGAAAAGGATTCCCGATTTTGCCAGTCGGTTGACGTTGGGTGTCTGTACGTTTTTAGCTCCGTAACATTCCAGATCGCCGTAGCCGAGATCGTCGGCGTAGATAAATACAACGTTGGGTGTTTTTGACTTTGTCGGTGTGGTGTTTTCCGGTGCTTTATTGGCGGCTGTTGCAGCACAGGCAACAGAGGATACAAGGGTTAGAATGAAAGGTTGTTTCATTGGTTTTGGGGGTTAAGTGTGTTATTATTAGTAGAAAAAGATGTGCCTGTTCTTTGCCGGACACATCTTTTTCATCGTCTGTTTAACTTAATTCAATGATTTCTTCATTGCAGTTCGTCAGTTTTTCTATTCCTTCGTTGGTCACTACCCAAGAGTTCTCGATACCTACGGGACCTACACCCGGAATAACGATTTTCGGTTCGAGGGCAAAGACCATACCCAGTTCTAATTGTTGCTTTATGCGGGGAGCCAGTACCGGAGCTTCGTTAATTTCAAGCCCGATGCCGTGACCGATAAATTTGGCTTGTTGTCCTGTTCCCATAAATTTGTCGGCAAATCCGGCTGCTTTGACCACTTCGACTGCTGTGTCGTAAAGCACTTCACAGGCAATACCCGGTCTGGCAATGGAAGCAATTTTTTCTTGGATATCCAGACAAACCTGATGGGCGGTGTAAGCTTCTTCGGGCAGTTTGCCGATGGAGAATACACGGCTCATATCGTTCATGTAACCGTTGAAGTTGCCACCTAAGTCCACCATAACGCTTTGTCCCTCTTTTAACGAAGTTTTATTTGCTCCTCCCGGCAAGGCAGGATCAAGTCCCTGACCGCCTAAGGCAAAATCATAAGGAGAGGGGTAACCGGCATTATCTCCGGTCAGTACGCTACCCATGAATATTTCCATACTGCGTCCGAATACCCGGAAAATTCCGAGGCAACCTTGCAGGCGCATCAGGCGTTCTATTTCGATGGAAAATTCAATGTCCGTCATACCGGGACGATAAACACCAGGAATCTGCTCATAAGCCTTTGCATGAGCAATGCCGGAGCGGCGGAACATTTCAATTTCTACAGGTGTTTTCACGCTGCGTGCCTGGCGAATCAACGGGGTACCATTTACCACTTCCGCTTCCGGGAAGAGACCGGCCAGACGACAATATTCCGTATAAGGAAGTTCGTCACCTTCTAACATCAGTTTGGTTGGCATCGGTAATCCTTGTTCTTTCAGCAGATCAACAATTTGTTCCGGTTTGCGGATAGAGAATGAGTGCTCTCCTGTGATGTTATTAGGACGTTTAAAAAATAATAGTGCAGGCGAATGAAGGGGGAGGTAAAGATAGCCACTGACTACACAGCCATACGTGTAAATTAAATTTGCATTACACGTGATAAGTGCGGCGTCAATGCCCTGCGACACCATCAGACTGCGAATTTTGTCACGGCGAAATTTCAATTCGGGTTGTAGCATTTTTTATTTATTACTTGATTATTAATTACAAAACCAATAATGGTAAATTATTAGTTGTGAGTTGTTTATCGCATATAACAAATTCACAAACTATTATTTAACCTATCATGCTACAAAGATAATTAATTCCAGCGAAAATAATGTTAATCTCAAAAAAATAGCGCTACCCGCGTCCTGTCACAGGAGACGAGCAGCGCAAACCACAAATACAAATACAACTAAACAAAGTCCTTAAATAACGCCTTGTCCCATCATTGCGTGAGCTACTTTCATAAATCCGGCAATGTTGGCACCCTTCACATAATTAATGTATCCGTCGGGTTCCGTGCCGTATTTCACGCATTGTGCATGGATGCCGTGCATGATTGCATGGAGTTTTTCGTCCACTTCGGCGGCACTCCAGCTAAGGTGCATTGCGTTTTGAGACATTTCCAGACCGGAAGTGGCTACACCACCTGCGTTGACCGCTTTACCGGGAGCATACATCGTCTTATGTTCAATGAAAAGATCGATAGCTTCAGGGGTACATCCCATGTTGGAAATTTCTCCGACGCAAAGTACGTCATTTTTTATGAGATTTTGAGCATCTTCTCCATTTAATTCGTTCTGGGTGGCGCAAGGAAGTGCGATGTCTGCTTTCACTTCCCACGGGCGTTTTCCTTCTACGAAGGTTGCGTTCGGATACTGTTCGACATAAGGAGCCACAATATCGTTACCCGAAGAACGAAGTTCGAGCATATAGTCAATTTTTTCACCACTGATACCATCCGGATCGTAGATATATCCGTCCGGACCGGAAATCGTAATCACTTTTGCACCCAGTTCGGTAGCTTTAGTAGCTGCTCCCCAGGCAACGTTGCCGAAACCGGAGATTGCCACTGTCTTACCTTTTATATCGATCCCTTTTGCCTGAAGCATCTGGTTGACAAAATACAGTCCTCCGAAACCAGTAGCTTCCGGACGAATCAATGAACCGCCGAATTCCAATCCTTTGCCGGTGAATGTACCGGTAAATTCACGAGTCAGTTTTTTGTACATACCGAACATATAGCCCACTTCACGTCCTCCTACACCAATGTCACCGGCAGGCACATCCATGTCCGGTCCGAGATGACGCCACAACTCCAGCATAAATGCCTGGCAGAAACGCATGATTTCAGCATCACTCTTACCGCGTGGAGAGAAATCGGAACCGCCTTTACCGCCACCCATAGGCAGGGTAGTCAGTGCATTCTTGAATGTTTGTTCGAAACCGAGGAACTTCAAAATGGAAAGATTAACGGATGCATGGAAACGGATACCACCTTTATATGGGCCTATCGCATTATTGAATTGTACACGATAGCCGAGATTGGTCTGTACCTCGCCTCTATCGTCTACCCATGTCACACGGAAAGTGAAGATACGGTCAGGTTCTACCAATCTTTCTATGATTTTAGCTTTTTCAAATTCAGGATGTTGATTGTATATATCTTCGATAGAAAGAAGAACTTCCTTCACTGCCTGAAGATATTCAGATTCACCGGGATGCTTAGCCTCCAAAGAGGACATGATTTTCTGGATGTTCATGATACTATATTTTAAAAGGTTAATTCTGATAAAATGTCAACTAACTCACTGCAAATATAGGAAAATTTTTCAGATGTGATTGATTTTATGCCATTATTTTGATTAAATAATGATAAAATGATAGTAGAAAAAGCATTAGGTATCAAGTATTCAGTGCTAATACTTAATACTTGATACCTGAATTTAATACTTTGTACTTTTTACTTCTTAAAATCCGGCTTCATGTCCAAATTGTACATGATGAAACCGTAAATGTCTGCCTGTTCTTCAAGTACTTTTGCCATCGGTTTGCCTGCACCGTGACCTGCTTTGCTGTCGATGCGGATTAGTGTCGGGTTTGTACCGTCGTTGTCTGCTTGCAGCGTAGCGGCAAACTTGAATGAATGGGCGGGAACCACACGGTCGTCATGGTCGGCAGTGGTCACTAGTGTTGCCGGATATTTCGTGCCCGGTTTCAGGTTGTGCAATGGAGAATAGCCTTTGAGGTATTCAAACATTTCTTTGCTGTCTTCGCTTGTTCCGTAATCGCTTGCCCAGTTCCAACCGATAGTAAATTTATGATAGCGAAGCATATCCATCACGCCTACCTGCGGAATTGCTACACGGAACAGGTCCGGACGCTGTGTCATGCAGGCACCTACCAGCAGACCACCGTTGGAGCCACCTACAATGGCGATTTTGTCTTTATTCGTATATTTTTCGTTGATAAGATATTCGGCAGCAGAGATGAAGTCGTCGAATACATTCTGCTTCTGCATCTTAGTTCCGGCTACGTGCCAGTCTTCACCGTATTCGCTGCCACCACGCAGGTTGACTTGTGCGTAGATACCGCCATTTTCGAGGAATGGGATGCGCATTGCACTGAAACCCGGGTTGAGGCTGATGCCGAAACCACCGTATCCGTAGAGGAATACAGGATTTTTGCCGTCTTTCTTCAGATCTTTCTTATAGGTAAGGAACATCGGGACTTTTACACCGTCTTTGCTGGCAAAGAATACTTGTTCCGTCACAAAATCATCCGAGTTGAACTGTACTTTCGGTGCACGGTATAGTTCGTAGGTGTTCTGGTCCATATCATATTTGTAAGTGGCACCCGGAATGGTGAATGAAGTGAATCCAAAGAAACATTCTTTATCGTCTTTGTTGCCGCTAAAGCCTACGGAACCGAGTGACGGCAGTTGAATCTCCTGAATTTGTTTGCCGTCGAGGCCGTAAACGTATGCATGATTCGAAGCATCTTTGTCGTAAGTAAGGAACAGTTTGCCACCGATCACTTCTGCGTTTGAAAGAACGGCTTCCGATTCGGGAACGAGTTCTTTCCAGTCCTCCAGTTTCGGACGGTTGATGTCGGCTACCATGATCCGGTTTTTCGGTGCGCCATAGTTAGTATAAATATACATCTGATCGCCGATCACTTCAATCGGGTAGTATTGGTAGTCGAGGTCGGTAGTCAGTTGGATAAAAGGAGAATTCGGCTTTTTCAGGTCCCTTATAAATAAGTTGTTGCCTCTTCCGGCACCGGATTCTGTGAGGAAGAGAATACGTTCGTCTTCGCTGGTGCTGGCTGTATAGAAACGTTTCGGATAAGCCGGATTCTGATAAATCAGTTTATCTTTCGATTGCGGTTCACCTATTTTGTGATAATAGATTTTGTGCTTTTCGTTTACGTTGGAGAATTCTTTTCCTTTGGCGGGAGCATCGTAGGCGCTGTAGTAGAAGCCGTCTCCCTGCCAGGCGGCACCGGTAAATTTGGCCCATTCGATGTGCTCTTCCAATAACTTGCCACTTTCAGTGTCCATGACAAATATTTCAGACCAATCCGATCCGCTGCGTGAGATACTGTAAGCGGTATATTTGCCGTCGTTTGAGAAGTAAAGACCGGTCAGTGCCACTGTGCCATCGTCCGAGAGCTTGTTCGGGTCGAGGAAAACGCGAGGCTCGCCGTCCAGTGAATCCTGTACGTAGAATACACTCTGGTTTTGCAGGCCATCATTTTTACTGAAGTAATATTTGCCATGTTTCTTGATTGGCGCACTGATCTTCTCGTAATCGGCCAGTGTGGTCAATCGTTTCAACAAGTTTTCCCGGAATGGAATCTGACTTAGATACTCATTCGTTACTTTGTTTTGTGCTTCTACCCAGGCAGTAGTAGCTGCACTGGTGTCATTTTCCAGCCATCTGTAAGGGTCGGGAACTTGTGTACCGAAGTACACGTCTACGGTGTCTACCTTTGCCGTCTCGGGGTAGACTAGCTTTTTCTGTTGGGGAGCGCATGACATCACCATGATTCCACTCATTAATAAAGTTACTTTTTTCATGTGAATAAAAAGTCTTTTTGAATAAACTTAAAGTTACAAATCTACAAAATAATAAGAGATAAACAAGTAAACTTTATAAAGAAGATGGTGGAAAATGAGATTTAAAGAATTAACTTTGCAAAATGTGATTCTGCAGATAGACGATTTGAAATAAGAAAGGAGAATGACTTTATGCTTAGTAAATATAAATTAAACCAGCTTTACTTCAAAGATACGCAATTCGCTAACTTGATGACAAGGCGGATTTTTAACGTGTTATTAATCGCTAATCCTTACGATGCTTTCATGTTGGAGGATGACGGGCGCATTGATGAGAAGATTTTCAATGAATACACTTCTTTGTCTCTGCGCTATCCACCTCGTTTCTCGCAGGTATCTACGGAGGAGGAAGCATTGTCACAGTTGGAAAATATGTCGTTCGACCTGGTGATTTGTATGCCGAGCACGGGGGATAATGACAGTTTCGATATCGGCCGTCACATCAAAGAGAAATACGAGCATATTCCTATCGTCATACTGACTCCTTTTAGCCATGGTATTACCAAACGGATTATCAATGAAGATTTAAGTGCGTTCGAATATGTGTTCTGCTGGTTGGGTAATACCGACCTGTTGGTGTCTATCATTAAGTTGATAGAGGACAAGATGAATCTGGAACACGATGTACAGGAGGTCGGTGTGCAGCTGATTCTTTTGGTGGAAGATGGCATTCGTTTCTATTCTTCCATTTTGCCGAATCTGTATAAGTTCGTGTTGAAGCAGAGTCAGGAATTCTCTACCGAAGCCTTGAATGCACACCAGCGTACGCTCCGTATGCGCGGACGTCCTAAAATAGTGTTGGCACGTACGTATCAGGAGGCGATGGAGATCTATCATAAGTATCAGAATAATATATTGGGGGTAATCACTGACGTCCGTTTCCCGAAAGTGGAACGGGGAGAGAAAGACGGTCTGGCAGGTATCAAGCTGTGTGCGGAGATACGTAAGAATGATCCGTTTGTTCCTTTGATTATTCAGTCTTCCGAATCTGAA
The DNA here is from genome assembly GCF_001314995.1 of Bacteroides ovatus. Lineage (NCBI taxonomy): Bacteria > Pseudomonadati > Bacteroidota > Bacteroidia > Bacteroidales > Bacteroidaceae > Bacteroides > Bacteroides ovatus. The sequence continues at coordinate 2,497,960 of NZ_CP012938.1, read as the reverse complement.
AATTCGTCTTATGCAGTCAAGTATGGTGCTAGCTTTATCGATAAGAACTCCAAGAAGATGGACGTTGATTTGCGCCGTATCGTCTCCGATAATTTTGGTTTTGGTGATTTTATTTTCCGCAATCCGGATACCGGGGAGGAGATTGCCCGCGTCCGGAATTTGAAGGAGCTGCAAAACATTCTTTTTGCCGTACCTGCGGAATCTTTCTTATATCATATCAGCAGGAATCACGTGTCGCGTTGGTTTTATTCACGTGCCATGTTCCCGGTGGCTGAATTTTTGAAACCGATAACCTGGAATAGTCTTCAGGATGTGGATGCTCACCGTAAAATCATCTTTGAGGCGATTGTGAAATATCGTAAGATGAAGAACCAGGGAGTTGTGGCGGTCTTTAAGCGCGATCGCTTCGACCGTTATTCTAACTTTGCCCGTATCGGGGATGGCTCTCTCGGAGGAAAAGGGCGTGGACTGGCATTTATTGATAATATGGTGAAGCGTCATCCGGAGTTTGACGAGTTTGAAAATGCGCGTATTGCTATTCCTAAAACAGTGGTGCTTTGTACGGATGTCTTTGATGAGTTCATGGACACCAACAACTTGTATCAGATTGCACTGTCGGATGCGGATGATGCTACGATTTTGAAATACTTCCTGAAGGCTAAATTACCGGACCGGTTGATAGAGGACTTTTTCACTTTCTTCGATGTCGTGAAGTCTCCGATTGCCATTCGGTCTTCTTCCTTGTTGGAGGATTCTCACTATCAACCGTTTGCCGGAATTTACAACACTTACATGATTCCTTATCTGGACGACCGCTATGAAATGTTGCGGATGCTTTCCGATGCCATCAAAGGGGTGTATGCTTCGGTTTATTTCCGTGACAGCAAAGCGTATATGCAAGCTACGTCGAATGTAATCGATCAGGAGAAAATGGCTGTTATCTTACAGGAAGTAGTTGGCAATCAGTATGGTGACCGTTATTATCCTTCCATGTCCGGTGTGGCACGCTCGCTCAATTATTATCCGTTGGGGAATGAAAAGGCAGAAGAGGGAACGGTGAATCTGGCTTTGGGATTAGGAAAATATATTGTTGACGGTGGCATGACCCTTCGTTTTTCTCCTTATCATCCTAATCAGGTGTTACAGACCAGCGAAATGGAAATTGCTCTCAAGGAGACTCAAACCCGTTTCTATGCATTGGATTTGAAAAATGCCGGACATGATTTTTCTATCGACGATGGTTTTAATTTGCTGAAACTTCATGTCAAAGAGGCAGAAAGTGACGGTGCTCTGCGTTATATTGCTTCTACCTACGATCCGTACGATCAGATCATTCGTGATGGTTTATATCCGGGAGGACGTAAGGTGATTACTTTTGCTAATATCCTGCAACATGATGTTTTTCCGTTAGCTCGTATTCTGCAGTTAGTATTGAAATATGGTGAACAGGAGATGCGCCGTCCGGTTGAAATTGAATTTGCTGCAACGTTAAGTCGCGAACATGATAAATCCGGAACTTTCTATCTATTGCAGATTCGTCCTATCGTAGACAGCAAAGAAATGCTGGACGAAGATTTGAACGAGATTCCTGATGAGAATGTGATTCTCCGTTCGTATAATTCATTGGGACACGGCATTATGAATGAGGTATATGATGTGGTTTATGTAAAAACGGACAATTATAGTGCCTCCAATAATCAGACGATTGCTTGGGAGATAGAAAAGATCAATCAACAGTTCCTGAACGAAGGAAAGAACTATATATTGGTTGGTCCGGGACGCTGGGGGAGCAGTGATGCATGGCTTGGTATTCCGGTGAAGTGGCCTCATATTTCAGCTGCCCGTGTGATTGTGGAAGCCGGTCTGACTAATTACCGGGTAGATCCCAGTCAGGGGACACACTTTTTCCAGAATCTGACTTCTTTCGGGGTAGGGTATTTCACGATCAACGCCTTTATGAATGATGGAGTATATAATCAGGATTTCCTCAATGCGCAACCGGCAGTGCAGGAAACGAACTATCTCCGTCACGTTCGCTTTGAAAAGCCTGTGGTAGTCAAGATGGACGGCAAAAAGAAGTTGGGAGTGGTCTTGATGCCAGGTGTCGATAAATAAGCTTTATTAACGTTTTAACTATTACATAATGAAGTTCTGTTTTTCATCTGAAAGGCAGAACTTTTATGTTATATCTCTTAAAAAATGTTTTATTTTTCATATTCTAGGCCTTAATTGTGGTCTTCTTTTCATATTCGGAAATAAAACTTTCTTTAGATACTTTATTATAAAGAAATAAAACTGTATTTTTGCGGTTAGTTTACAAGATAGCACCTGTATATTAGGTATTTAAGCTTATCTTTGATTTCAGAGAGAGGGACTCCGTATTATTTAAAGGCGTATTTAATTCGGTATGAAGGGTATTTTGAAGTTTATTTTATTTTTAGAGATTGTATTGTTGTGCAGTTGTGTAAACGATGAAAAGCGTTCGGGTGCCTTTGGCGGAATGAGCTTGCATCTATCCGCAAATTCTTCGGTGACAGATGTTACGACACGCTCGAGTGAGGAAGTACTGCCTTCCATACAAGATTTCTCTATTTCTGTGTTGCAAGGTGACAAAGTGCAGGCTTCCTGGGATAAGTTGAGTGACTATGATGAAGACACTACTTTTCCGGTAGGAAGTTATACCTTGAAAGCTTTCTATGGTGACATTGAGAAGGAAGGCTTTGATTCTCCTTATTATGAGGGTACTACCGATTTTAACATCCGTGGTGGCGAGACTACTCCTGTGGAAACTACTTGTAAGTTGGCCAATACTAAAATAAGTATTGAATACACGGATGATTTCAAACAGTATTTTAAGACTTATTCTTCTACCGTACAGGCAGAGTTGGGAAGTGAAGTTTCTTTTTCGTCCGGAGAAACACGTGCTGCTTATGTGAAGCCGGGTAGAATTTCAGTAAAACTGACTTTCACGAAAGTGAATGGCGGACTAAGTCCGACTACTATTGAAGTGGCTACCATTGAGGAGGCGTTAGCTCAACATCATTATCATTTGCAAATGAATGTGGACGCTGGTAAAGCCATGTTGAGCATTGTTTTTGACCGTGTAACGGAAGTCAGACCCATTACTTTGGATATTTCGGATAAAGCATTGAATATTAAACCTCCTTATTTCACATTGACCGGATTTGAGAAAACAAGTAATGATGGTAATCAGTGGGACGGTAATCCGATTGAATCGAATCAGTTATCGGCTTTGTTGACTTCTTTGGGCGGTTTTACGAAATGTATTCTTAGAACTACTTCTCCTAATTTACCCGATTGGCCGGAGGAAGGATTTAATCTGGCGGCACTTACTCCTGAAGATCAAGCATTGCTGGACAAATCAGGTGTGAAGTTGATTGGCTTTGGTATTAATCAGGATCAGATGGGTATTATTAATTTTACTGGTTTGATTCCTAATCTGAATATCACGGATAATAATGATACTCATTTATTCTATTTGAGTGCCACTAGTACTTATGGTAAGCAAAGTGAAGATTATGTGTTGAATATAACAACGCCTAAGAACTTTATGTTGCTGCCTACGGAGCCTGTGAAGATGAAGAGTAAAGAAGTGACGATTCCGGTGAAACTGAAAGAAGGCAATCCGCAGAATATTAAGCTCTATTATCGTTATTATGGTGTGATGACTTTGATTAACAATACGGTTATCACTCCGATAGAAGGAAAAGAAGGATATTACAATATAAAAGCAAGTGGTATTGATATGGGAGTTGTAGCCAAAGACTTCCAGGCTGAATATAATGGTTTGAAATCAGCCATCGTTTCCGTAGCTGTTATTATACCTTCTTATAGTGTTATCCTCGAACCGTTTGATGTGTGGTCATACACGGCTGAAATGACGATTATACCTGAATATGCCGAAGATATGTCTAATGTGATGAGTGCTATTGAAGCATATATTTCTTTGAATGGAAGTACGTGGACGAAAGTGGATGCCAAAGATTTGAAACTGGATGTAACCACTGGAAAGGCTGTCATTTCAGGACTTACTCCGGGAACTACTTATTATTTCAGAACGACTTGTGATGATGGTACGACTTATTCAATTCCTGTTATGCAGGCAACAGAGAGTGTAATACAGCTTCCGGATTTCACGCAGGGATGGGGTAAGACAATCTTTAGTGGAACTATTAATAAAGGAGGAAAGTATACTCATGGTGCTTTTGGAACTTATAAATTTGATACAACAGATTTGACTGTTTTTGATTTAGATGGAAATGGGGCTTGGGTTACTGTTAATCAGAAAACTGTACCAACTAGTGGCAATCTAAATTCTTGGTATATGGTTCCTTCTAGCATCAAACAAAATAATGGTGTTTTAATGCGCAATGTTGCATGGACCATGACTTCAGCAGATCCTCCAGGGAAAAGTGCTTTGTTTGGAAATAGCTTAACTGATCTTACGCCTCCTACGCATGGTCATCGTTCTGCCGGTAAGCTTTTCTTGGGAAGTTATAGTTATAACCATTCTACTAATGTCGAAATCTATAATGAAGGTATATCCTTCACTTCCCGTCCGATAAAGCTAAAGGGTACTTATACTTATGTAGCTAATAACGATCAGGGCGGTATTGTAACTGTAATAGTAGAAAACCGCGAAGGAGGACAAACATTAAAGCTGGCCGAAGGTAGTGAAGTCTTAACAGCGACGAGTTCTCAAAAGGACTTCACGGTGGACTTAACTTATAATACGATGTTTGAGAAAAAAGCGACTCATTTAAGAGTGATGTTTGCCTCTTCTTCCAATGCTTCAAACACTCAAAGTGTTGAAGACAGTAAGATTAAAACAACGGATAATAAGGGTGAAGCTGTTTCTACTGGTAGTGAATTGTATATAGATAAAAATATAATATTAGAATATAAGTAATGAGTAATATGAAAGCAATAAAAAAACTCGTTTTTATATGTTTGGCAAGCATCTTAGGTTTATGCAGTGCTTGTATGAATGATAACCCTGATTTTGGAAGGGACGACGAAGGAACCGGGAATACAAATCAAGGCGAAGGACAGGTAAGACTTGCGGGAACAAGTGTTTCTGTTTCTGTGGATGTGCTGTCACGTGCGGACGGTAAAGCAATCAATACAGATGATTATATCATTCGGATTTATTCAACTGATAATAATTTATTGGTAAAGGAATATACAAGATATAGAGATATGCCGGAGATCTTGACCTTGAATGTGGGTAACTATAAGATTGAAGCATTATCACATGACGTAAAACCTGCTGAATGGGAAAAACCTTTCTATAAAGGAACCCAGACTTTTACAATAAAGAAAGATGAGGTTACATCGGTTGATGTAATTAAATGCTTCTTGCAGAATATAATGGTGACAGTCGATCTCAATGATGATTTGAAGCAGAAAGTCGGTGGTGACCAATCCATTACAATAAAAGTCGGTACAGGTGAACTGACTTTTAATAATAACGATATTGGAAGTGGACGTGCCGGATTCTTTGAAGCTGCCGAAGTAAGCAATATCATTATTGTTCATTTCCAGGGAACGGTAGATGGGGAATGGACAGAAGAGCAAACCAGTTTCAGCAATGTGAAAGGTGGAGAGCACCGGAACATTATGTTTAATCTGGAGATACCTTCAGTGGGTGACATGGGATTAAGCGTAAAGCTGGATGCGGTATGTAAGAAAGTGGATTTGCTTGCTTGGGCTAATCCGGGAGCAGAAGATATATTGCCGGAAGATCCATCTGTAAATCCTGGTACAAGTGCACCGACAATCGTAGGACAAGGTTTCAATATAATGGATGAGATAGAAGTCGAGAAAGACGAAACCAAAACTATTATTGTTAATATCACGGCAGATAATGGCATTCAAAATTTGAAAGTGAAGATTGATTCGGAGACTTTGACGCCTGAAATTCTGAAGTCGGTAGGCTTGTCTTCCGAATTTGATTTGGCACATCCTGCAAATGCTGATTTGGAGAAAGCGTTGAAGAGCTTAGGTTTCCCGGTGGGCAGTGAAGTGATCGGAGTGAAATATTTGGTGTTTGATATTACACAGTTTACCCCGCTACTCGGATTGTATGGACTTGCTTCTCATAATTTTATTATTACCGTTGTCGATCAGGCAAATAATACGAGAACAGCTACTTTAGCATTGAAATCAATAGCAAAGAAAACAGAATGAAAAAACTGATACATATATTAGTCATAGCTTTCATTGTTGGACTTGTTTGTGTCTCCTGCCGTGAAAGTGATCTGACAAATAATGGAGAGGGTGCATTATCTTTAAAGATAGGTGTTCAACGTGAATTACCCACTGTTTCTGCCGGAAAAACGAGAGCTACGCTTACCGATGAAGAATTGCTTCAGAAGTGTAAAGTGTATATCCGTAACGCGGAGGGCTTGGTGCGTAAATTCGCCACTTTGGATGAAATGCCGGAACAAATACTGTTAGTTCCCGACAATTATAAAGCGGAAGTTACTGCGGGTGATTCTGTAGCTGCATCTTTTACCGATTCTTATTTCAAGGGGACGAAAGAGTTTACAATTTCAAAAGGGACGGCTATTTCGGAATCAGTAGTGTGTGGCATTCGCAATACAGTAGTCAGTCTGGTTCTGTCTGACGAATTACAGGAGGCATTTCCTACTTATAAAATTACGGTGAGTAACCGATTGGGAACCTTGGAATATACACAGGATAATATATCCCAGCTTGGATATTTTATGCTGTTGGATGATGAAAACCAATTAAGATGGAATTTTGTTGGGCAACTTAACGGCAGTGAAACAGAAATAACCAAAAGTGGAGTTATTAATTTGGTGCGGAAAGCAACCAGATATGATTTGACTTTTAGTAATTCTTCCTCTGAAGTGGGTGGTGGCATGATTTCTGTAAATGTGGTTGAGACAGCTTTGACGACGGATGAGAAAGTAGATATACTAGCACGTCCTGTTATTAAGATAATCGAGAATGATCAGATTTATGAGTTGGATAATGCAGTTTATCGTGCGCAATTCGACAAGGAAACACCTATTGTTGTGCGGATGGCTGCCAGTGTGCCTTTTACTGAACTGAAAGTGACGAGTGCGGATTTTGCACGGTTGGGAATTACCCATTTTTCTTCTTTCGACTTGATGGAATTGACTGAAGTTCAGATAAGAGAACTGGATAATCTTGGATTTAGTATCCAATTTAATGCGGATATGACAAAGGTTCAGTTTGCATTTAAGGAAAACTTGAGAGAGATAATGACTAATTCGATTGACGACGGTAATAACACCTATCGATTTGACATTGAAGTAAGGGACCGGAATGGAAAAGATAGAGCGAAAACGTTGACGGTTATCGCTACAGATGCTTTGGTTGCTACCGAGGATATTGCTACACAGAACGATATTTGGTCAACAAAAGCCACTCTGTATGGTAGTCTGGTTGCTTCAGTTACAGAAATGAATTTCCGTTACCGGGCGCTTGGTTCCAATGACTGGATGTATTCGAATCAGGCTGTGTTGAATAATAAAATATTTACGAGTCAAATAACCGGACTTGAACCTGGTATAACCTATGAATATCAGGCAATGGCTGGTACTGTTGCAGCGAAAGAAACAAAACAATTCACTACAGAAGCTCCTGCGCAATTACCGAATGCCGGGTTTGAAGACTGGCATGGAAGTTCTCCTCTTTATATTTATAAGAGTGGTGGAGAAATGTTCTGGGATAGTGGTAATACGGGTTCTGCTACATTGAATAAGAATGTGACAACGTATGACGCAACCATTAAGCACAGCGGGAATTATTCTGCAAAATTACAGTCTCAATATGTGGCTCTTTTTGGAATTGGTGCTTTTGCTGCCGGAAATGTATTTGTTGGGAAGTTCCTGAAAATAGATGGAACAGACGGTATCTTACGGTTTGGACGTCCTTTCACTTCACGTCCATCGAAATTGGTGCTTTATTATAGATATGTAGCTGGTACGGTGGACTATTCAACATTGAGTGAGTTGCCGAAAAACAGTAAAGACATGGGCTCTATTTATATAGCATTGGGTGACTGGCCACATCAGACTTTTGAAGGAGAAACGGATATACCGGTACTTGTTAAGACAAAGCCTGCTGACAGGCAGCTTTTTGATTCAAATTCTTCGAATGTGATAGGCTATGGAGAGTGTATTCTTAAAGAGTCGACGGAGGGTGAAGGATTGATTAAACTGGAGATCCCGATTAACTATCGCTCTAACCGTAAACCGACTGATATTATTTTAGTGGGTAGTGCAAGTAGATATGGAGATTATTTTACCGGAAGTACGGGCAGTACTTTGTGGCTTGATGATTTGGAATTAATTTATGAATAAGCAAAGTATGAATTACTTTATCAAAACTTCATTCCTGATAATCTTGGGAATAATTGTTGGAACGACGCAAACATGCGCGCAACAGGAGTTCAAACGGAATATAGAAATGAGAACTTTCATTCCTAAGGGACAATGGATTGTGGGTAGTTCAGTTTCTTATTCTCAATACTCAAATGATAACTATCAGTTTCTGGTGATAGAGAATTTGAGTGGAGAAGGGTATGCTTTTAAAGTGAGTCCGGTATTGTGTTATGCTTTTAAGGATAATGTAGCTGCAGGTGGACGTTTTATGTATAGCCGGACGTATACCAAGCTAAATAATATCAGTGTAAATATTGATGAAGATACCAACTTTGATATTAGTAACCTGTATGAATTGAAGAACTCTTATTCGGGAATTGCTGTCTTGAGAAATTATATCAATTTAGGTACTAGCAAGCGTTTTGCATTATTCAATGAAGTGCAGTTAGAGTTGGGAGGTTCTGTTTCAAAAGTGGTGAACGGTAAAGGGGATGACCTGACAGGAGTATATCAGACTTCTTTGGATGCAAGTGTTGGTTTGAGTCCAGGTTTGGTTGCCTTTATCAATAATTATACGGCAGTGGAAGTAAGCATTGGTGTGTTGGGACTGAATGTCAGTCGAACCCATCAAGTGACGGACCGGATTTACGAAAGCAACCGTTCGTCGATGAGTGCCAATTTTAAAATTAATCTTTTCAGTATAGGACTGGGAATAGCTTTTTACCTTTAAAAAACAAGACGAATGTATAAACGGTTATTGGTAACAGTACTGGTGTCTGTATTCGTTTTCTCTTTGTGGGGAAAGACGGAAACGGTTTGTCAATCGTTGGAGGTAGAAGATTCTGTCCCCGTTTTTCAGAAGGATACGCTACCGGTAAAAGGGAGTTTGGACTTCCTGCGAATCAAACGTATCGGACGCTATGATCGTGGAATCATGAATTATCGTTTCATTCCTAAAGGGAAGTGGATCTCTGGTTTCACAATGTCATACTGGGACTACAATAGTGCGGATAATAAACTGCTGTTTGCCTACTTTGATAATTTTGATTGTGACGGGCGTAACCTTAATTTTTCTGTGTATGGCGGCTATGCCGTGCGTGATAATATGGTGTTGGGATTGAAGTTCGGATACCGGAATATGCGGGGAGCCTTGAATAATATCACGCTGAAAATTGATGATGATGTCGATTTCTCTTTGAAAGATTTAAAGTTGGAACAAAATTTGTATAACGTGTCGTTCTTTCATCGCTCTTATGTAGGTTTGGATGCCGGTAAACGATTTGGATTGTTCAATGAGACTGCTTTGACGTTCAATTTTGGAAAGTCTAAATTCGACCGTGGTGTAGAAGAAAATCTGGTTAATACTCAAACAGATATATTTGAGGTGCAATTGGGAATAAATCCGGGATTGGCTGTTTTTATCATGCAAAATGTAAGTATTGAATGTTCGCTCGGAATAGCCGGCATTCGTTACAGGCAGGAAAAACAGAAAAATAATCTGGGAGAGACGGGAAAACGGATGACGGGTGGATCTAACTTTAGGGTGAATCCTTTCAATATTAGTTTAGGATTGACGATTTGCTTATGATTTTATGAGACATAGAAAAAAATACATATTACTGTTCCTGCTTCTGGTTGTATGTGCCGGCTTGGTATTCTTTTATGGAATAAAAAGTGAGGGACAGGAAGACAAACAGGAGGTATTGTCATCAGTAGAGGATACTCATCAGGTACCTGAAGCTGCTGTGGACTCTGCCTGCCAGATAATTGGAGAAGTGGAGGAAAACGTGTCTCCAGCAGAGAATTCTGTGGAAAAGGTTGTGAAGAAGCCTGAAGAAAGAACAGTGGAGAAATCTGAAGAAAGATCAGTGGGGAAGTTTGTAGATAAAAAGCAGGCAGATAAAAGGCAGAAGGTTGCGTCTAAGAGAGAAGCAGTAGCTGTTCCGCCGGTTTCTTCAACGGATATAAAATTGGCTTCTGATGTTGTCAATACTCCTTTGAAGTTAGAAGGAACTATTTGTGACCTTGTATTGTCGGAGCGTCAACAGGATAGTAAAATAACAGCTGCACTTCCGGTTCACGCGGTTGAAACGGTTAAAAGAGAGTTCGATTGGAAAAGTGATACGTTAGAGACCAAGCGAGGCATTGATTTATTGAGAATCAAAAGGGTAGGGCGGTTTGATCGTGGCATTGTGAATTATCGCTTTATGCCTAAAGGAAAATGGATGTTTGGTACGGATTTTTCATTTTGGGATTATAACAGTGAGGACTCTAAATTATTGTTTACTTACCTCGATAATTTTGATTTTGAAGCACGTACCATTAATGTGGCTCCTTTTATCGGTTATTTTTTCAAAGATAATCAGGTAGTGGGTGTAAAGCTCGGTTATAAGCATACGGACGGTCATTTAGGCAATGTTAGTTTTAAGATTGATGATGACGTGAATTTCACTCTCAAGGAATTGAAGTTGAAAGAAGAGTTGTATAATTGCACCTTTTTCCATAGCTCCTATATCGGGTTGGATCCGGGAAAACGTTTCGGATTGTTCAATGAAACCAATCTGCGTTTGGGATTCGGACATTCGGAGTTTACAAGAGGTTCGGGCGAGAGTTTGAAGAATACCAAAACGAATATATTTGAGGCACAGTTGGGGATTAATCCCGGAGTGGCTGTCTTTATTATGCAAAATGTGAGTGTGGAATGTAGTGTGGGAGTGATAGGCTTGAAATACCGTAAGGAAAGTCAGGTGAATAATCTTGGTGAGAAAGGTTCCCGTACGAACGGTGGAGCCAACTTTAAAATAAATTTGTTTGATATTAATTTAGGATTAACTATAAGTATGTAATCATGAAAAGTAAAGGCAGAAATAGACTTTTATCCTTAATTATATGCATTTGCATTGCATTTGCTTTTTCATCATGCGTCAAGAACGATTTGCCGTATCCTGTTGTCAGATTGTCTATTACCGGCTTTGAGGTGAATGGACAGATTGGTAGTGCAGTCATTAATAATGAAGAACGTACAGTAACAGTAGACTTGCTCGATTCTGTGGATTTGAAGAAAGTGATTGTCACTCGTTTCGATTATTCGGAAGAGGCTAATACGGATTTGAAGGTGAATACAACGATTGATTTGTCTTCTCCTAAAGAAGTGGTATTGTCTTTGTATCAAGATTATCGATGGAAGATTATAGCCAACCAGACCGTCGAACGCGTATTTAGCGTCAAGAATCAGGTCGGAGGAGCTGTGATTGACGAAAAAGCTCGACAAGCTATCGTTTATGTCAATAAAAATACGATGCTCAACAAAATAACTGTGAAAGATTTGAAGCTGGGGCCGATCAGTTCTACCGTTTCGCCTGACTTTATCACTTTGAAGGACTTTACACAAGAGCAGAAAGTAAATGTGACATTTAAAGGAAAAACCGAAGAGTGGAGTTTGTACGCATTCATCACGGATAAGGTTGTCTTTACTAATTCGGCGGATGGCTGGACTAATGTAGCATGGCTTTATGGAGAAGGACAGGAGGATGTAGTGAACGGCTTTGAAATACGTGAAGCTTCATCAGAAGAATGGACAAGGGTAGATCAGGATATCGTTGTACAGAATGGAGTAAATTTCTATGTTTGTGTTCCGCATTTGAAAGCGGACACGGAATATGTGTGCCGTGCTTTGGTGGATGGTACAGAGGATCGTGGTGAAGAGATTACTTTTAGAACGACTGCTGCGATTCCTTTAACAGGTGGTACATTTGATAATTGGAATCAGAGTGGTAAAGTCTGGAACCCGTGGGGAAGTAATGAAACTCCTTTCTGGGATACCGGAAATCAAGGAGCTACAACCTTAGGTGACAGTAACTCTGTTCCTACCGAAGATATATGGTCGGGTAAAACAACCGGTATGGCTGCGAAGCTTGAGTCTAAGTTTGTGGGAGTAGGTTCTGCCGGAAAATTAGCTGCCGGTAACCTCTTTGTCGGTAAATATGTGGCAACCGACGGAACAAATGGTATCTTGAACTTTGGGCAATCGTTCTCTGCTTATCCTACTCATCTGAAAGGATATTATAAGTACCAGCCCGGAGTCATTGATAACTCTTCCATTGAATATAATTATTTAAAAGGAAGGACAGATACCTGCTCGATCTATATTGCCATTGGTGATTGGGATAGTCCGATTGAAATACGCACCAAACCTTCTAACCGGAAATTGTTTGATAAAAATGATAAGCATGTGATTGCTTATGCTGAATTTACATCGGGAACTCCTGTTGCCGTGTATAAGGAATTTGACTTGAAACTGGAATATAGGGCTACGAACAGAAAACCAACCTATATCGTCCTGGTATGTTCTGCAAGCAAATATGGTGATTTCTTTACTGGAGCGTCCGGTAGTGTGCTTTATGTGGATGAGTTTAGTCTGGAATACGATTATGATAACTGATTGGCTTTATAGCATATAACGAAGATAATCTGTTAGTGTCCGGTCATTTACCCATTATTCCTATAGGCCAATGGACTCATGCCAACATATCGTTTAAAGTATTTGCCGAAGAACGATGTGTTGGCAAAATTGAGTGAATCGGAAATTTCTTGAATAGAGAGTCTTGTCGATTTCAATTGTGATTTGGCATCCATGATGACCATGTGAGAAATAATTTCTATGCATGTGTTCCCAGTAACCTGTTTTACTATAGTACAGAGGTGGTTGTGTGTAATTTTTAGTTTCTCAGCATACCATGCTACATTGCGTGTCTGATTATAATTTTGCATCACTAGTTGAGTGAAATTCTTGTAAATCAGCTCATTTTTTGATAGATTCTCTGTTGTATTTTGCAGCCGGTTTTTATACATGGCGGCTATTCCTGCGTGTATGTTATTATATAGATGTGGAGTAATACTTTTGCGTGTTGTTTCGTCGAAAAAGGAATAAAGTTTTATTAAAAAATGAAGATATTCTTCCAATAGCTTGGCGCCCTCCGGTTTCAATGAGATGATCGGTCTTCCCAGTGTCACAAATAAGGTATCAATTGCTGCATGGTTTAAACTAGCCTGTTCTATATATTTGGATGAGAAGCCGCCGAAGTAAAGGACAGGCTCTCCATTTAGACTGTGTATCTGAATAATACTTCCCGGCATAATTGTTACGAAATCATTAGCGTGTACTGTGAAGTGGTTCAGATTGACTGAAGCTTCTATTTCTCCATCCATGCATAATACGAAAATCTCCGATTTTAATCGGCATGGAAAATTCGTGTACAAGTTGAGTAAATCCTTATTAATACCTGTACCAATGAGCCATTCTTCTGGCAAGTCTATTTTAGGTAATTCTTTATTCATCATGCATTCTCTTTATGCAAAGGTAACCGATTTTGGGAAATAGAAGTCTTTTTTATTTCCCCAAAAATATATTGGCTGGTGAAAAAATGGTGTTTTATAAAAGAAATATGGTGTTTTTCTTCAAAATGGAACAGAAACAAGAAAAATAGACCTTGTGTTATATTAAATTAGATTGTTATTTTGCAACGTGAAATTTGGGCATTGGTGCGATGGTATATCGCGCGTTTGCTAGTATTAATTAAAAAGAGAATTTAGAAATGAAAAAGAAATTATTTTATTATCTGTTTGCAGTATTGTGTACTGCGACATTGTTTACGTCTTGTAGTGATGATGACGATGAAGTGAAATATCCGATAGATACAGAATTGGCTGGAGGCTATGTTGGTAATCTGTCTGTGAATGTGGATGGTAATCAAATGGGAACTACCGAAAATCAAAAAATCACAATTTCACAGTCTAATAAGGAAACTAACCAAATTGCATTATCATTGAAGAATTTTACTTTTTTGGTAAATGTTGGTGATATTGAAGTTGATCCTTGCACTGTGAAAGCTATAGATGGTGGTTATGCTTTTGAAGGTCAACAGAATCTAGATTTGGTACAGCCACTTGGTAATTGCCCTGTTAGTATTTCTGGTACTGTGAAAGGTAGCAATATTAATATTGAAATAGGTGTAAAGGTTGGTGCTCCTTTAAATCAAAATGTAAAGGCTACTTTTGTTGGTCGTAAATTGACAGGTAGTGAAAGTTCGGAGGCTAAAATAATAAGTTTTATTTTGGACGATGATATTGTAACAGAACAACCTATTATTAATGAAGAGGAAGGAATAGTAACTTTTAAGGTTAGCGATGCTGCTGTTGATGACGATTTGTCTGGAATGATTCCTACTATTGTGGTATCATCGAAAGCTAAAATAACTCCAGCTTCAGGTGTTGCGCAGGATTTCTCGAATGGCAAAAAGGTGGAATATACTGTCACTGCTGAAGATGGTACAACTAAAAAATATTCAGTTTTTATAGCTGGATCTTCTGACTACTATTCTTTTGAGACCTGGAAGTCTTTAAATGATGGAGCTTTTGAAGAACCGGATGGGGGATGGGCTACTTCTAACACAGGTGTGTGGTTTATAAAGACTGTTTATCCTGATGTATATAATGGTGACTATCCCGTTGTTAAAAGTGAGGATGCTAAAGATGGTGCTGTTGGAGTGAAATTGATAACATTGGATACTAAAGGACAAGCAGGGGCTGATTGGGGTTTTATTAAAATACCAGCTATTCCTAAAGTGACTTCTGGTTCTTTATTTTTAGGGACATTTGAAACTGATATTCAGAATACATTGAATAGTACTAAGTTTGGTAATCCATATTATTCTAAACCTATTTCTGTACAATTCTCTTATAAATATACTCCGGGGGCAGTGTATTATACATGCCCTGATCCGGTAAAAGCTGAAGCAGTTACTGAAGATCCTAATACAACTGATGAATGTAGTGTAACTGCTGTTATTTATGAAGTGCCATATTGGGAGACGGTGGACCCTGATGATGCTAATAATAAAGCTTATGATAAACGATTGACTGGGGCAAATTTATATACTAATACAGATCAAGTTATAGCAATGGCAACATTCTCTAGTGGTGTCCAAGAAGATTATAAAGATATTACCCTTACTTTGAACTATGAGAAAGATTATGATCCTACTAAAAAGTATCGATTTGCTATTGTATTTTCTTCTAGTAAAAATGGTGATAAATTTAGTGGAGCACCTGGGAGTACTTTGATAGTGGACAATGTGAAAGTTGTAGCTGAAAAATAGTAGATATAGAATAAATATAATTGTAACCATTCTATTTTCCGCCTTGACATAAGTTGTTAGCCGCCATATCTTTGCGCCGTAACCTTTAACAAGAATGATTATGGCAAAAGAAAAAGTAAACTATCAGGAGGTATATGACCTCTACCAGTTATGCAGCGAGACCAAAGATCTTCGAGAGTTCTGTGCTGATTATGGTGTAAATTACGACAAGTTCATGAACTGGCAGCGTCACCAGTTGTGGAGTGAGAAGTTAGGCAAGACAGTCCAGGTTGAGCAGCCCAAGGTTGCCAAAGTCCAGATAACCGGGAAACCATGCAATAGTCCAACTGTGAAGTTGGACGTGAAACATCCTGAAGGTGAACCACCAATAAAATGGATCAAGTTACAGCTGGCGTCTGGCGCAACACTGTTCCTGAGAAACACCACCGTTCTTGATTTGAGCCTGTTGCTTAATAAAATGATAGGATGATATGCTTGGACTGAGTGCTAACCTTAACTATTACCTGTTTAACGGTAATGTTGATTTGCGGAAAGGCATTTTCCGTCTGTGTGAGAGTATAAGGGAAGAAATGTCCCTTGACCCGAGCGATGCGTCCAATGTATATATGTTCATGTCCCGGAACCGAAAGGTTGTGAAGATACTTCATTACGAACGCGGTTTTTATGTGCTTTACGAAAAACGTCCTGTTATGGGCAAATTCAAGAAACCTGTATTTGATGAAGTCTCCAGGTGCTACCGGATACAGTGGTCGGACATGGCTTATCTTACGGAAAGCATTGTAGTTGACAAGATGTACGTTAGTCCGAAAGGCTAATATTAACATACTGATTATCAACAGGATAGTATAAAAAATAAACGGTAAAAAGTTTGCGTAAGTGCCTGATTTTTCGTACCTTTATATCATGATTGATGAAAGAGCATACGAGTTACTTTGCTGCCAGCTGGGTCTGGCGAATGAGGAAAAGGCAGGTCTTCGCAAACAGAATAAAGAATTGATTGCGAGGCTTGAGTCTATTGAAGAATCCAACAGGGAGAACTCTAAAAATCTGATAGATACCATCAATGATCTCAAAGATACCATCGAAAAGCAGTCAACCACGGTTGAACATTACAGGAAAGAAATGGAACTTATGAGAAAGCAGCTTGAAGCAAAGGATGAGGTGAACAGGATGCTGGCAAACGAGATCTCCAATCTCAGACTTCAGCTTGAGGACAGCAGGAAACACCGTTTCGGCCGTACTTCCGAGCAAAGAAGGCTGTTGAACAACCGTAATCTCGACAAGTCCGCTCTGGAACAATCCGAGTATGACGGTTCTGACAGGAAGGATGATAATAATAAGACCGATGATAACGAAACCGGCAGCAATACCTCTTCCGGCAACATACCTGCCCAGAACAGCAAACCTTCAAGGAGAAAGGAAACCGCACCACGTGCCGGGAAAACAAAATTGAAAGTTGACAAGGTGGTAGTACATGAAGTGGACGAGTATTACACGCTTCCAGAAGGGGGACGGTTTATGAACCGCAACGGTATGCCTGATGTGTGGGAATACAGGGTCATAGAACATGTAAGGGCTTATAACGTGGAGCATGTTTACAAGGTGGCAAGGGTAAAGCTTGCGGACGGCACTTTCACAAGCACCATGGAACATCCGCTGAAAAACCTTGGAGGTATCTTCTCTCCTGAACTGCTTGCCCGTCTGCTTTGTCTGAAATATGACTTCAGCATGCCTGAGAACAGACAGATAAGACTGCTTGCAAGAGAGGGTATCCACATAAGCAATACCACGCTGAACAGCTATATCCATAACGGAATCGCCAAACTAAGGGAGTTCATGGAAGATGTCTTCAAGGAGTTTGTACAGAGAGCTAATTACCTTATGGTTGATGAGACTACTGAGCTTGTTGGAGTGGAAACAAAGGAAGGTAAGGCTTACAGGAGAAAGTACTTATGGGCTTTCTTTGCCAAGCATATTAAGATGGTCTATTATCACTATAATAACGGCAGCAGGTCGTCCGATGCGGCAAAATCATTCCTGGAATATTTTATGGGAACCATATCCACTGACGGATATACGGTTTACAGGATGTTTGACGGAGACGACTCAAAGGTGCTTCATATAGGATGCTGGACGCATTGTAGAAGGTTGTGGGTTGATGCCCTGCCTTCAGACAGAACAGCGATGGACATAATAGATCCTATCGGTGAGATGTTCAGAAATGAAGACCTGTTCCGTATGATGAAACTCAGCGGTGAGCAGATTAAGGAAAGAAGGCTTAAGCTAACAGGACCGATTCTTGAACGTATCCATCATAAGGTGGTCATTATGATGCAGGATGCGAAGATTATGGCTAACGAACTGATGAGAAAGGCCGTGAACTATACGATAAACCAGTGGAAATCCTTGAGAAATATCCTCAAGGACGGTTCAGCAGAAATCTCGAACAACCTCTGTGAGCAAAGGATGAAACCTGTAAAGCTGCTGCTCAAGAACTGTATGAACGTTGGCAGTGAGGATGCGGCAGAAAACTCTGCATTCACCTTCTCTCTGATAGAAAGCTGTAAGTTGAACGGCATAGACCCTCAGAATTACCTGAAACACTTGTTTGAATGTATTCTTCATGGTAAGGACTGCGACAAGAAGGCTCTTCTGCCATGTTTCTATAAACCGGAATGTTAAAACAAAAATATTTTCTTACGGGCATTTTTATTTTATCGGCTGAAAGACAGCCGATAAAATTGGCGTGGCGGAAAATAGTATGGTTACAATATAATTTAGTTTTATTTCCCTTCACTCTTGTTCTTTATTATCATCTGAAGAATAAATGAGTGGAGGGATTTTTGTAGTTGTTGATAGTTATTCTAGGGTATGAAGTTTAAGGTGTAGATGAAGAATGTACCGTAATTAAATTATATGTTATGAGTGTTGGTCTATTGAGACGTCCATTTTTCTTAGACACTACTCCTGTATTTATTGATTTAGCCCATACATAAATGAAAAAACTACGAGAAGAATTCTCGTAGTTTTTTATTGACACAATATTTGGATCGTTTAATATAACAATATACTAAAATGCATATCCAAATCCTATATTCAAATAAATAGGATACATGGCAAATGAGATTGTATCAAAATCTTTTTTGAAAATATCATTCAACCCCCACGTTAAGTCGGCGTATACATTTAGATGTTTAAATGCTCTCCATTCACCGCCTAGTTGTAGTCCCCATTGGAATTTTCGGAGATTTTCGGAGAAATCATAGGTAGCTATGCTTTCCCCAGAGAAAACTACTCGTGAGCCAGTTTGGTCTGGGGTACGTAAATGACCGTCGTATACATGTCCGGAGAATCCCCTTTCGATGAGGTATGATATGTATGGGCCTGCAGACAATTTCCAACGGTTGCTTATCTTATAGTTAGCAACTACCGGAATTGTCAGATATGAATTTTTAACTTTGGTCTTTACTCCTCCTGTCCATAATCCTTGTAATTCTCCACCATTAGTATTAATAATTTTCATACCGTAATTTTTTACGGTAGCTTCGGTGGTCATATTCTTATTTTCAAGTCGTACTCCTACAGTCATCCCCCATTTGGGATCGAACCACTTAGTCGCATTACCTTCAATTGAAATTGCGATTCCTGGCGCATAACTATCAATTTTACGGATTTCTTTTGGTAGAGGTAATGGTGAAGTCCCACCAATACTGAAACCGGCCTTTATTCCATATTCCCATCCATGTAGATAAGACCAGATGATACCTTGATTTCTTTCTTCCTGTGCTTGAGCTGTGAATATGCTTACAAATAGCAGCACAACTATAATATTGATTGATTGATATTTTTTCATTGTATTAGTTTTTTTATTCTTTACAAATAAGTTCTAGCTCATCAACGTATAGAGTGCTACCGACAGCTCCTCTAAAATAGGCGCCATCTACGCTGGATGATAGTACAATACCTAATTTATATTTACCGTTTTGTAGTTTCGTATCGTCAATTTCTCGTCCTTTTACTGATTCGAAATGTATAGTAAACTCATTCCATTCATCTGATTCAACAATATCTTCAGGTTCTATTCGTGCTAATAATACCAATTTATCAGAGTTAAATACGTTATCACCATTAAGCATGATAGAATTATTTTCTGCCTCATACATAACAGCATAAATATCACATTTGTCCCTTTTTCCGGTTTGTGGCTGTCCTTCTACAGAATAAACTTCCCCAGCTTTAAATTTATAATATCCTTTAAGTGCTATGGGATGTTTATAAAATTGAAAACCAAAGTTCGTTGCTTTTCTAGGATTTGTCAGTGCATTTTCTACTTCAAATGTCCCGATAAATAAATTTCCAGCAGCAATATACATTTTTACCATTGCACCAAAATCTCCAGTATTACGAGTTTCTAGCTTTACAGCCTTACCTTTAAAACCATTTGCAACTTGTACTGTTGGGTAATCTATTCTAGAATTAGCCATACCCGTTAATTTAAAACCGGGATTACCGCTTGACCATTGTAATACTTTAGATATTTCTTGTGAGGTTGCAGGTGTAAATTCGTAAAATGTATCGTATTCACTGGAGGTTGTCAGTAATTCTTCAAATTTGAAAAGGGTAGGTAATTCCGCTAAAATCACATTAACGGTATAAACAGGCTGCCATTGACCGTCTTCTGATGTAACAGTGAATTTACGGGAGTGCGGTTCTTCGCTGAAATCATAGGTAGATTCAGTATCTCCAGTTATTGGAGTATTTACTTTAATTGTAGCTCCTTGTGGAAGTGTAAATTCTAATTTTTGTTTGGAAAGGTCGGCTCCTTTATTTACATATACATTGATTACTTTAGAATCTGCATCGATATTTGCCAATTGCACATCATCGCCTGAACAAACATCAATGGCTGCTTCTGAATTTAATGCTTCATCCTGTATGCAGGAAGATATTGCACATGTAAAGATGAAATAGGCTATTAAAGTCTTAATTTTCATTTGATTTTCCTTTTTAGTTTACTAATTCAGTCTCTTTTATAAAACTTGGTTGCAAAGTTAAGTTTCTTTTTTGAAATGCAGTACTTCATCACTTAAGTAATTCAATAAAATTAGCGCCTTTTTAAAATTAATGTTATAAATGAATTATTCTTTTTTAAATCCCAGCACTGTTTTTATAATAAATCTAACTTCCTTGTTATAATCAGCTTGTACTGTTGCTTCATTTCTTTAGGCAAGAAAGAAATATCTATGAACTCTAACCATTTCTCGGCAACTTTGGTAAATTTAGAAAATAGGTTGTCTATGATCTTTTTCTCTAAACTGCAACTATTCATGGCAACTTCAAAATCAGAACGCTTGATTTTGCGTCTTTTTCCATTAAGTGTCAAAGCCAATTCTTCAGTGTCCTCCGGCATGAGGAGTGCCGTAGAGATCATGTCATATCCCGGGGTCAGTGAATAATAGCCTTTACGCTGACTATAAAGTGAAAAGTTTTTCAGATGCATATCCGCATTTCCGGTCAGCCATGAGAAAACGACTTGTTCCCAGAAATTTATTACGTCAAGTTTTGGCACAGAGGAATATTGCATAATTATCTTTGCTATCTTTTCATAAGAGCCTTTATATTTATACTCTGTGAGGCGTTCCGAGAGCTGGCACATATCCTCCATTGGCAACTTTTCACCCTTTGCGGTTCTATCTATGCGTTTAGTGATATAGGCCAATTCGCCATCGGCAAAACGAATCAATGAATGAGGGACAACGTTCACTTTAGCCAATTCGGCAAGATGCATCGTTAAATCCTCAACTTCAGGCATGTATTTAAATTGTTCCGTTTGCGGTTTGAGAATATAACGTCCCCATAAACCAACGATAGTAAAGCGTTGCGGTTGGTTGGGGGACGATGATATATCGAGAGACAATTTTGCTTGCACTCCTGTAAGTGTGGTTTGTGAGCGTATGACTTGTTCGGCAAGTTGCTTAATATCCGCTTTTGTATAAGGTAGGAGAGGAACTGTTTTGCTCCCAAATATTTTCTTTCCGCATTGAGGGTGAAAATCAGTTTCTCCCTCGCCAAGTTCCTGATAACAATATAGGCATCTGCTCATCATTATTCTTTATTTAAGATGGGAATCACACTAACTGCACCGATGCAATCTTTGCAACAGGCAAGCAGTAGTGACATACGGTCACGTCGATTTATCTTCCAACTTTTTTCAGCAATATCTAAAAGCCAGCCTTCAGGAATAAGACCGTCAAAGAATGGGAATAATATTAGACTTGTATATGGCTTTTCCGAGATTGGCAGTGTGAGGCTGATAGATTCCGCATCGCTGGATTTAATGTAGGCTGTATCATATTGAAAGGTATAGCCATTTTCATCTTCTGTAAGCAATCCTGCCAACTGGTCTTGGTTGTATATGAGTGCTTGTCTCATAGCTTGTTGAATTTACTTATTGGTACAACACCCACTTCCGTTCCAAAGAGACTAAGCACTTGATTTACTTTATCAAGACGCAAAGTCTGTTTCCCCTGTTCGAGTTCGCGTACAAAACGTAACCCGACTCCTGATTTTTCGGACAGCTCTACTTGGGTCAAGTTATGTTCTTTACGCATTTGCTTGACGTATTCTGATAATGATTTATCGTTCATATTATACCCTTTTGGGTACAAAGATAATGTAAATTTTCTATTTTACACCCTTTAGGGTATAAATTTAGTTGTAGATTTATGAATTATACCTTATGGGGTATAAGAAAACAGGTACTCTTTCTTTGGGAAGAAGGAGTACCTGTAGAGGAAAGTGATAGCAGATTATTCTTTCAAAGCCTCTTGTAAGTCAATACCCAGCGCTTTGGCAACTCCTGTTCCATATGCAGGATCGGCTTTGTAGCAGTTGCGCACATGACGTTGTTTGATAAACAATTCGGAGTCTCCCATGGCACGGGCTGTATTTTCGAACAATAATTGTTGTTCTTCAGCCGGCATCAATCGGAATAAGTCGCCCGGTTGGCTATAATAATCGTCGTCATATTCCCGTTCATTGTAGTTGTAAACTTCACCGGTAACTTTAAGAGGCGGTTCTTTCATGTCAGGAGAATCCTGCCATTCGCCGTAACTGTTCGGTTCATACCCTTTGGTAGCACCGTAGTTACCGTCTACGCGCATAGCACCGTCACGATGATAGGCGTGGAAAGGACAACGAGGCTTGTTGACCGGGATTTGTTCAGCATTCACCCCTAGACGATAACGTTGTGCGTCGCCATAAGAGAATAAACGACCTTGTAACATTTTGTCGGGAGACAGACCGATACCGTCTACAATATTCATCGGGTTGAAAGCAGCTTGTTCCACTTCAGCAAAATAATTTTCCGGGTTGCGGTTCAGTTCAAGGACACCAACATCTTGTAGAGGGAAATCTTTGTGCGGCCATACTTTAGTCAGGTCAAACGGGTTGATACGATAGTTGTCCGCTTCTTCCTCCGTCATTAACTGAATCTGGAATAACCATTTCGGATAATCGCCCTTTTCGATGCTCTCGAAGAGATCACGTTGATGAGATTCGCGATCTTTAGCAACTATTGCTTCTGCTTCCTGGTCTGTCAGATTCTTGATACCCTGCAAGGTACGCAGATGGAATTTAACCCAAATACGTTGATTTTCTGCATTGATAAAACTATAAGTATGACTGCCGAATCCGTGCATGTGGCGATATGAATAAGGAATACCACGCGGACTCATAGTGATAGTAACTTGATGTAATGCTTCCGGTAAAAGCGTCCAGAAGTCCCAGTTACTGTTCGGGCTACGCATATTGGTTTTCGGATCTCGTTTGATGGCATGATTCAGATCCGGAAATTTAAGCGGATCACGTAAGAAGAATACAGGAGTGTTGTTACCCACCAAATCCCAGTTACCTTCTTCCGTATAGAATTTCATAGCAAAACCACGGATGTCACGTTCTGCATCAGCAGCTCCACGTTCTCCGGCTACGGTGGAGAAACGGACAAAACATTCTGTTTGTTTTCCGACTTTACTGAAAATAGCAGCACGGGTGTACTTTGTAATGTCATGGGTGACAGTAAACGTACCGTAAGCTCCCGAACCTTTAGCGTGCATACGTCTTTCAGGAATTACTTCACGATCAAAATGGGCAAGCTTCTCTATAAGCCAGGGATCTTGTAACATTACAGGTCCGCGTTGACCTGCGGTTTGCGAGTTTTGATTGTCAGCGATAGGACGACCGTTCGCTGCAGTAAGTTTTTTCTTTTCCATAAATAGATTTTTTAGTCGGATACAAGTATAAGCAGACTGTTTCCTTTTATTCTTTCATCCGGGGTTTATAATATATAACAAAGATAGGCTTCTTTTGCTCGCTTGTCAAACAGATAATTTCTATCTAAAGATAGAGAATAACTATGAATTGTGTGTGTATTGTCTGCTATTTATTTTTCTACAAAGATTATTGTGCTGACACCCGGGTGTCGTACATCTTTTTATTGCATAAAAAAACTCCCGCACTTCCTTCACGGAAGACGGGAGCTTTTAAATAAACTATAGCTTATATATCTTTTGCTGATTATACGATACCTTGTGCCATCATTGCTTTAGCAACCTTCATGAATCCGGCTACGTTAGCACCCTTCACATAGTTTACGTATCCGTCAGCTTCTGTACCGTACTGAACGCAAGCTTCGTGGATATTCTTCATGATACTCTTCAGCTTTTCGTCTACTTCTTCAGCGCTCCAGCTTAATTTGATAGAGTTTTGAGTCATTTCAAGACCTGATACTGATACACCACCGGCGTTAGCAGCTTTACCCGGAGCATAAAGGATTTTTGCATCCTGGAATACTTTGATAGCTTCTGGAGTAGAAGGCATGTTAGCTCCTTCAGATACAGCGATACAACCGTTTGCTACCAACTGACGAGCGTGGTCACCGTTCAATTCATTTTGAGTAGCAGAAGGAAGAGCGATATCACATTTTTCACCCCAAGGTTTAGCTCCTTCTACATATTTGCAACCATATTTTTCTGCGTATTCACGGATACGGCCACGGTACAGATTCTTCAGTTCCATGATATAATCCAGTTTTTCGCGGTCGATACCGTCCGGATCGTAGATATAACCGTCAGAGTCAGAGCAAGTAACTACTTTACCACCCAGTTCGATTACTTTTTCGATTGTATATTGAGCAACGTTACCAGAACCAGAAACCAGACAAACTTTACCTTTCAAGTCAGTTCCTTTTCTCTTCAACATTTCCATCAGGAAGTAGATGTTACCGTAACCTGTAGCTTCCGGACGAATCAGTGAACCACCGAATTCGCGGCCTTTACCTGTAAATGTTCCGGTAAATTCATGAGCCAGTTTTTTATACATACCGAACATGAAACCTACTTCGCGGCCACCAACACCGATGTCACCAGCAGGAACGTCAGTTTCAGGACCGATGTGACGCCACAGTTCCAGCATGAATGCCTGTACGAAGCGCATTACTTCAGCATTTGACTTTCCACGAGGAGAGAAGTCGGAACCACCTTTACCACCACCCATTGGCAGAGTAGTCAGTGAGTTTTTGAATGTTTGTTCAAAGGCAAGGAACTTCAAGATAGAAAGGTTTACAGATGCGTGGAAACGGATACCGCCTTTGTAAGGGCCGATCGCGTTGTTGTGCTGAACACGGTAACCCATATTGGTCTGAATATTACCTTTATCATCCATCCAAGTCACGCGGAACTGATATACTCTATCAGGAATACACAAACGTTCGATCAAGTTTACTTTATCAAACTCCGGATGTTTGTTGTATTCTTCTTCAATAGTAGAAAGTACTTCTTCTACTGCTTGATGATACTCCGGTTCATTGGGAAATCTTCTTTTCAGATCGTCTAATACCTTTGCTGCATTCATAATCTTTTTTTTCTTTAATTGGTTGATATAAATAAAGTGCTAATTTGACAATTTGCTAATATACCGTTTGACTATGTGCTTTTGTGCTATATAGCAGATTTGCACATCTGCGTATGGGTACATCGGATATTTATTTTCGGTTGCAAAAGTAAAGATAAAAATTGAACTAGCAAACATTTTATAAAGAAAAATGCGATAAAACATCAAATTTGATATTTTATCGCATTAAAAATAGGAAAAAAGATATTTATTTGTTCTTTTTGATCGACTTATAGACAGGAATAAATACTAATGCTGCCGAAATGCCAAGCATTACCACCGTCATCCCGTCAATTCGTTCGGCTTTTGTCAGAACTAGATAGCAAAGCGCCAACCAAAGCAGGCTGATGCAAACTATTTGTGATTTGGATAACGGACGTTTCATTTACCTCCTCTTTTCTTTTTGTCAACGATGGCGTCGATCACGGCTACAGCTGTGATATTGACAATGTCGCGGACAGAGCTTTCGAAATCGGTGAAATGAATAGGTTTGTTCAATCCCATCTGGATAGGGCCGATGAATTCCGTATCCGGGTCCATTGCCTGCAACAGTTTGTAACCGGCGTTTGCTGAACTCAAGTTCGGGAAAATCAATGTATTTACATCTTTTCCTTTCAGGCGGGTAAACGGATATTTGATATCACGCAATTCGCGGTTCATGGCAAAGTTTACCTGCATTTCACCGTCAATAGCCAGTTCCGGATATTCTTCCTGCATGTGGGCAACAGCTTCGTGCACTTTCACAGGGCTACCTGCAGTATCAGCACCGAAGTTGGAGTATGACAACATTGAGATAACCGGCGTGTGATTGAAGAAGCGAACTGTTTTATCAGACAATTTAGCGATGTCAATCAATGTTTCCGTATCCGGGTGGCGGTTAATCAGTGTGTCTGCCAGGAAGTAAGTACCTTTCTTGGAGTTCAGGATATGCATTGTTCCGAAGTGTTTGAAGCCCGGTTGGATACCGATTACTTCTTTGGCCACTTTGATCGTATTGCTATATCTTGTATAAAGTCCGGTGATGAAAGCATCCGCATCTCCTGTTTCCACCATCATCATACCGAAGTAGTTGCGTTCGAACATTTTATCGTTGGCTTCTTCATAAGTAAAGCCTTCGCGTGCACGTTTTTCTGCAAGAATGCGTGAGTAACGTTCGCGGCGTTCCGATTCGTCCGGGTGACGGAGATTGACGATTTCAATACCTTCCAGGCTAAGATCCATTTCTTCTGCCAGTTTTCCGATAGCCTCGTCATTTCCTAATAAGATAGGATGACAGATACCTTCGGCTTTCGCTTCAACGGCAGCTTTCAGCATATTCGGATGGATACCTTCGGCAAATACGACACGTTGCGGTGAACGGCGGGCTGTATCATACAGCTGACGGGTCAGTTTGGATTCATAACCCATCAATTCGCGCAGGTGAACACAGTAAGCATCCCAGTCTTTAATTTCAGTGCGGGCCACTCCGCTTTCCATAGCAGCTTTTGCCACTGCGCAGGAAACTTCGGTGATGAGGCGTGGATCTACCGGTTTCGGGATAAAGTATTCCGCACCGAAAGAGAGGTTGTTCACGTGGTATGCCGCATTAACTACATCGGGTACCGGCTGTTTTGCCAGATTAGCGATAGCGTGTACGGC
Source organism: Bacteroides ovatus (assembly GCF_001314995.1). NCBI lineage: Bacteria > Pseudomonadati > Bacteroidota > Bacteroidia > Bacteroidales > Bacteroidaceae > Bacteroides > Bacteroides ovatus. The sequence goes on along the minus strand of NZ_CP012938.1, from coordinate 2,470,818 downwards.
TGCAATCTTCATTTCTTCGTTGATAGCTTTAGCGTGAGTATCCAAAGCACCGCGGAAGATATACGGGAAACCGATTACATTATTAATCTGGTTCGGATAGTCAGAACGTCCGGTAGCCATCAGTACGTCAGGACGTGCTGCCATGGCATCTTCGTAAGAGATTTCCGGTGTCGGGTTAGCCAATGCGAACACAATCGGCATCGGAGCCATGCTGCGCACCATATCCTGGCTTAACACATTTCCTTTCGACAGGCCGAGGAATACATCTGCACCTTTGATTGCTTCTTCCAGCGTGTGAATATCCGTGCGGTCGGTTGCAAAAAATCTTTTCTGTTCGTTCAGATCCGTGCGCGCCTTGCTGATAACGCCTTTACTATCCAGCATGACGATGTTTTCGAGACGTGCACCCAGTGACACATACAATTTAGTACAAGATACGGCAGATGCACCTGCACCGTTCACAACGATTTTTACATCTTCGATTTTCTTTCCGGCCACTTGCAGGGCATTCACCAAACCGGCACTGGAGATAATAGCAGTACCGTGCTGATCGTCGTGCATGACAGGTATATCCAGTTCTTCTTTCAGGCGACGTTCGATTTCAAAACATTCGGGAGCTTTGATGTCTTCCAGGTTGATACCTCCGAAAGTAGGAGCAATAGCCTTTACTGCAGCAATAAATTTCTCTGGATCTTTTTCATCCACTTCGATGTCGAAAACGTCGATGCCCGCGTAAATTTTGAAAAGCAGACCTTTACCTTCCATTACAGGTTTACCGCTCAATGCACCTATATCACCCAGTCCGAGTACGGCTGTACCGTTGGAAATAACGGCTACCAGATTACCTTTAGCCGTATATTTATACGCATCTTGCGGATTCTTCTCAATTTCGAGACAAGGTTCTGCTACACCGGGAGAATATGCGAGTGATAAGTCGGTTTGTGTACTGTAAGGTTTGGTAGGCACTACCTCAATCTTACCGGGTTTGCCCTGTGAATGATAGAGCAAAGCGGCTTCTTTCGTTATTTTAGCCATGGTATTTATGAAATTTGTTAATAAGTTATCATTTGACCGCAAATGTAGGAATAAAAGTTCGAAATTGTAGCTGTTGATTAATAATTTCTATTAATTTTATAGCAAAATGGCTGAATTTATGATATGATATGTCAAGGATGTGTTTTTGTATTCTATTCCCTTTTAAATGCTATGATATTGATTTATTGAAATTTTAACAAGTGCTTTGGTTGTCGGCTTTAGTTATTTCGCTATTTTTGAATCGATATATGATTTAACCTTATTTTATAATGATTACCACCCAGCAACTTCAATTATTGAAAGAAGGAAATAAAAATGCTTTTGAGGCATTGTATCGTGGATACAATGCTCGCATTTATAATTTTGTCCTTTCTATGGTGAGCAATGCCGGGGTGGCGAAAGATATCACACAAGATATTTTTCTCCATATCTGGGAGAAGCGGCTTAATATCGATCTGGAAGGGAATTTTGACGGCTATCTTTTTAAAATATCCCAAAACATGGTATATCATTATGTAAGACGCGAACTCCTGCTTCAAAATTATGTAGACAGGCTTGCGAATGAGTCATCTGACGAATCCGTAGAGATAGATGAAGAACTGGATTATTTGTTTTTGGAAGAATATATCCTGAAACTTTTAGAAGAACTGCCTCCAGCGCGCCGGGAAGTTTTTATGCTTTATTGGAAATCAGGGTTGAACTATCGTGAGATAGCCGACCAGTTGAATATCTCGGAAAAGACTGTTGCCACACAGGTACACCGTTCTTTGGATTTCTTGCGTGACAAACTGGGAATAATTGCCTTTTCAGTCTCTCTCTTCTTACATGATATCTAATATAGAAGTTTTAATAAAAGTTAATATCTGAACTATTTCGATTTCTCTGTAGTCCTTTTCTGTCTCTCAAGACTAGTATAAATAGAACAGGAAAATTATGGAGCAACACGATTACATAGTACTATTGGAAAAATTCTTCAAAAAGGAGGCCTCTTCTGAAGAAAGAAGGATACTTATTGAATGGATTCGTAAACCCGGAATTCGTAATGAGTTTAATCTGCTTTGCGAGCAAATGTGGAAAGAAGCAGCCGTCGAAATCGATAAGACAGTGGAAGAAGAAATGTGGAACCATCTGCAGAGGAATCTGGATGAGCCCAAGATACTATCTCCGAAGAAACGGCGCTGGCAACCTATTATATATAAGGTGGCAGCCACTATCTTATTACCGGTTTGTTTGGGACTGGCCACTTACTTTGGGGTAGAACACATGAATAAGGTGTCACAGGACCCTTTCATGGTGGCTGTCGATTATGGACAGAAAGCGAATCTGACTTTGCCCGATGGAACGAAAGTCTGGTTAAATTCGGCTACTCATCTTTCTTATGATGCGGAGTACAACAAATCCGACCGGAAAATCTATTTGGACGGAGAAGCCTATTTCGAAGTGGCGAAAAACAAAGATAAACGTTTTATCGTCTGCTGCAATGATCTGGAGATAGAAGCGTTGGGAACCACCTTTGATGTGAAAGGCTATTGTGACGATCATTCTGTCACAACACTGCTGGCAGAAGGAAGCGTCAAGGTTTCTAATAAAACGGACGTAACCTTGTTGAAACCCGGGGAGAAGGTAGAATACCATAAGAACAAGCAGACATTTACTAAATCGCCCATCTCGGATATGCGTGAAATCGACTTTTGGCGGAACAATATGTTGATTTTTAATTCATCCTCTTTAGCGGAGATCGCGACTACGCTGGAGCGGATGTACGGAGTGAAAGTCGTGTTTGACTCCGAGAAACTGAAGAACGTGCTATTTTCCGGAACCATCCGGAACAGTAGCTTGCATAATGTATTTTACATTATAAGCCTTACTTATCCTTTAACCTATGAGTTAGAAGGAGATACGGTGAGAATAGGAAGTAGTATTAACTAAAAAAGGACAATTTATGGAAGACACCTCATAATAAAATAAAGAGGGTAGAATTATGTAGCAGCATAATTCCACCCCGAAATCAAATACGGTTTATACATGATAGTAAAAAAGAAATTTTCCTTATGCGGATAAGGGAAAGGGAATCCTTTTTGCTTCACGATTTTACAAAGATAATAAAAAGTCTAATTTTCAGACTTATATTTTAAAGAATTTAAAGCTAATTACTAATGAGAAAACAATTACATATCATATTCAGGCTTGTTATGTTCAGTTGTATCTTGTTGTTTGTGTCTCAAGAGGCAAGTGCGCAGATCACTTTCTCTGTGAAGAATCAGACGATACGCCAGACGATACGAGTGATTGAAAAGAAGGCTGATTACAGCTTTTTTTATACGGATAAGCTTCCCGGATTAGATCAAAAAATTTCATTGACAGTGAGTAATGAAAGTATTGATGCGGTTTTAGAAAAAGTTTTCAAAGGATCATCTATTAGTTATAAAATAGAATCGGGTAAGCAAGTGGTGCTTACTCTGAAAAGTGAACAGAACGCCCCCCAGAAAGGCGATAAGAAAACAATCACCGGTGTTGTGGCCGACCGGAGGGGAGAACCCTTGATTGGTGTCACAGTGAGAGTGGAGGGAGAGAATATTGGAACCGCTACCGATATAGACGGTCGTTTCTCTTTGGAAGCTCCTGTGGGGGCAAAAATCAGTTTCTCCTATATCGGTTATGTTTCCCAATCTCATACGGTCAATAAGCAGAACATATACAATGTGTCATTGAGCGAAGATTCGCAGGTACTGGAAGAGGTAGTCGTAGTGGGATACGGTTTTATGAAACGGAAAGATATTACGACTGCGGTATCTGTCGTTTCCACGGCAGATATTGAAGAACGTCCGATTATGACAGCTGCACAGGCTATTCAGGGAAAGGCAGCCGGTATTCAGGTTGTGCAGCCGTCGGGTATGCCGGGTTCCGGAGTGACAATCCGGGTGAGAGGAGCCACTTCGGTACAGGCATCCAATGAACCGTTGTATGTGGTGGACGGTTTGCCGTCGGATGACATTTCGAATATCAGTCCGAATGATATTGAAAGCATGCAAATTCTGAAAGATGCCTCATCGGCAGCTATTTACGGAGCACGTGCGGCAAACGGAGTAGTGTTGATTACGACTAAAAGAGGAAAGATCGGTGCACCACAAGTGAAAATGAGTGCTTATGTGGGTTTCTCTAAATTAGGGAAAAAAATAGATGCGTTGAATACAGAACAATATAAAGACTTGATGAAAGACTTGAAAGCAGTTTCGGATGTTGCCCCAAATATCCCCGAAAGTGAAACGCGCTATGTGGACTGGACTGATTTATTCTTCGGTACGGGTGTCAATCAGAACTATCAGTTGTCTGTGGCAAATGGAACCGAGAAACTGCAATATTTTGTTTCCGGAGGTTATTCCGACGAACAGGGTATCGTGGAAAAAGCACATTTCAATCGGTATAATTTCCGTGCAAACCTGGATAGTGAGCAGACCAAATGGCTAAAGATGGCACTCAATTTTGCATATTCGCATACAGGCGGACAATGGGTGAACGAAAGCCGTAGTTCTTTGCGTGCCGGTTCCATCTTATCCGTTGTGAATACTCCTCCGTTTATGCAGAAGCGGAATCCGTATGATCCGAACGAATATGATGAACAGGCTTACGGTGCACGTATTCTGAATCCGCTGGCTGCCAATGCCGCAGACAGTAACACGAATACAGACCATATAAATGGCTCACTCGGCTTCACGGTTGACATACTCAAAGGACTGAAGTTTAAAACCACTTTTGGCATTGAACTGACCAATGAACATTGGGACTACTATCTGGACCCGATTTCAACTTCGGACGGACGGGGTACAAAAGGGCGTGTGGAAGAGAGTTTCTCACGAAACTTCGAATGGCTTTTTGAAAATTTGCTGACCTATGATTGTTCATTCAACAAACATAACCTTTCTATTTTGGGAGGGGCTACCCAGCAGCGTGCACAATATAACGGTTCGTGGATGGCAGGTTTCGACCTGGCAGAGTCTTATCCCGATATTCATTCCATCAGTGCCGCCAATCAACTGGATAAGGACGCTTGCGGTTCTTCTGCTTCCGCATGGACGCTGGCCTCTTTTCTGGGTCGTGTAGCCTACAATTACGACAGCCGTTATTTGCTGACGGTTAACTTCCGTGCAGACGGTTCTTCTCGTTTTGCCCCGGGACATCGTTGGGGTACTTTCCCTTCTGTTTCTGCAGGTTGGAGAATTTCAGGCGAAAAGTTCATGCAACCTTTGCAAGACATTGTTACCGACTTGAAATTACGTGCCGGATGGGGTATGAATGGTAACCAAGGCGGTTTTGGAAACTACGCTTACATGGCTTCCATGAGCGTCAGTAAACTGCCCGTTTCGGAGGGAAACTTATATCCGGGACTTGCCATTAAACCCGGCTCGGCAGCCAATAAAGAACTGACCTGGGAAAAAACAAGCCAATGGAATCTGGGACTCGACCTGACCATGTTTGATTCCCGCTTATCCTTCTCGGTTGATGCTTACTACAAAAAGACCACCGATTTACTATTGACAGTCAGCCTGCCGGAGAATGTGGTGCCGAGCAGTGTGACAAGAAACGACGGTGAGATGGTGAATAAAGGTATGGAGTTCACTCTCTCTTCCCAGAATTTTAAAGGTAACTTTCAGTGGAATACCGATTTCAATATATCTTTCAACCGGAATAAGCTGACGAAGCTCGGTTTGAATAAAGTTTATTATTATGCTGAAATGTACGAATCCAAGGAGAAAGCCGTCATCCTGAAAGAAGGTCTTCCGTTAGGCACATTCTTTGGTTACATATCAGAAGGCGTTGATCCGGAAACCGGAGATATTATCTATCGTGACTTGAATGGTAACGGTTTTATCGATCCGGAAGATCGCACTACTTTGGGAAATGCCCAGCCCAAGTTCATTTACGGTATGACGAATACATTTTCGTATGCCGGTTTCGACCTGTCTGTATTCTTGCAGGGAAGTCAGGGCAATAAGATTTTTAATGCATCGCGTATTGATATGGAAGGCATGACAGACTTTAGAAACCAGTCGGTTCGTGTGTTGGATCGTTGGAAACGACCGGGTATGATTACCAATGTCCCCCGCGTTGGTAATACAGAGAATAATCATAACTCCTCCCGTTTTGTAGAAGATGGATCTTACCTGCGCCTGAAAACAGTCACTTTATCCTATAATTTTCCTAAGAAATGGTTGAATAAGATACATCTGTCCAGATTGCAGGCTTACGTCACCGGACAGAATCTCTTCACACTGACTAAATACAAAGGATACGATCCTGAAGTAAATGCTTTTGGCGGAGACTCCGTTGCTCAAGGGGTGGACTATGGTACTTATCCTCAATCGAGGGCGGTAATTTTTGGTTTGAATATTGAATTTTAATAGCTGCGAAAATGAAAAACATAATAAAGTTAGCGTATGTCGTACTCTGTACATTAGTCGTTTCATGCAGTAGTTTCCTAGATGAGAAACCGCAATCGGATTTTATGCAGGAAGGTACCGGAACGGAAGATCAGGAGTCTAAATATGGAAGTCTGGCAGATGCACAGGCCGAGTTGCAGGGTGCGTATGAGAGTTTTAAAGCAGATATATTCCAGTCGGAAAATTATACTATTGGAGATGTGCAGTCCGATAATTGTTATATCGGCGGAGATGGTGTGGCCGAACAGGAGTTTGATTTGTTGAAACTGACCTCTACCAATTATAAAGTAGAACTGGTCTGGTCACAGTATTATTCGATGGCGGGCACTGCAACCAGTGTGATTGAAAATACGAAGATGATGGATCCTACTTCTACCGTAGCAGAAGAACGTAATCGTGTTATTGCAGAAGCCAAGTTCTTGCGGGCATGGGCGTATTTTGATATTGTCCGTTTATGGGGTGATGCCCCGATGGTGCTGGATTTGATTCCGACCATTACAGCCGAAAACCTCGATAAATGGTATCCGGTGATGTATCCGGAACGTTCTGCCACAGATAAAATATATGACCAGATCCTGGACGACCTGAATGAAGAAAATACCATTCGTTACCTGGTAAGCAAGAATAAAGGAATTTTCCAGGCAACCAAGGGAGCAGCCTATGCTTTACGTGCCAAAGTGTTAGCAACGAGAGGGGAGAAATCAACACGCGACTATACCAAAGTGGTTGAGGCTTGTGACAAAGTAATAGCAGAAGGCTATACGCTGGTCAGCAATTTTGACGAGTTGTGGCAACCCGATAAGAAATTTTCTTCAGAAAGCATCTTTGAAGTCTATTACACCTCCGATGCACCCAACTGGGCTTACTGGGTATTGCTGAAAGAAGATGACGGATCAGTAACCTGGCGACGTTATTGTACACCTACTCATGATCTGGTTGCTAAATTTGACAAAGAGAAAGATACCCGTTATGCATCCAGTATTCTTTGGAAATCAGTGCCTTATGATACCTATTGGCCGGCAGACAGTTACCCGTTGTCTTATAAGATTCGCGAGAAGACTTCCAATATCATTTTGATGCGGTTGGCAGATATACTGCTGTTGAAAGCCGAAGCACTGGTAGAGTTGGACCGCACCCCGGAAGCCATCCGGATTGTAAACAGCATTAGAGAGCGTGCCGGTTTTGCTCCTTCTTCTTTAGATGAAAATATGGGGCAGGCCAGAGGACGCCTGGCGGTAGAGAACGAACGCCAATTAGAGTTGTATATGGAAGGTCAGCGCTGGTTCGACCTGGTACGCAATAATCGTTTGCTGGAAGTGATGCAGAAGCATAAAGACAAAGACGGCAGATTGCTGTTTGCAGGTTTGCAGGCTTTTCGGCAGTTGTGGCCGATTCCTCAAGGAGAGAAAGATAAGAACACCAATCTGACTCAAAATGAAGGCTATTAATGAAAAGAGGAACGTAAAACTTTAAAAGAAAAAATGATGAAACACAATAATCTGTTTTTATGGCTGCTGGGGCTGACTGTTTGTTGGCTGGCTTCATGCAGCGAAGAAGATGGCCGGGTGACGTATCCATATTCGTGTCCCGAAATATCGGAACTGCAATTCTCAACTACCGATCAGACACCTGCTGCCGATTCTCTTTATTTTTCTGTGAAGATTCACGATCCGCAGACTCCTTTGTCTACGCTGGAAGTGAAATTGATGACAGGTGAAACTTTGGTCAGTTCGCAGTCGATCCGTACGAAAGGCACTGATGTCTCGATTGTTGAAAAAGGGATTTATATCCCGTTTGAAGCCGGACTTGAAGAGAATCAGGAAGCGAAGGTGATTCTGACAGCCATTAATGTGGAAGGTAGTGAAGTCACTCAAACATTTGATTTCCATATAACCCGTCCGCAGATTCCCGAAGTGCTTTATCTTCACTATAACGGTGAGGTGGTAGAAATGAACCGGAGTGAGGACAATCCTTACCTGTACCTTACGGAAGTTTCCGATTCGGAAGAGGGTTATCCGATGGAGCTATCCGGAAAGATCTCAACCACAGTATCATTGGATGATGCAAAACTGATTTGGGGAGCTGCCGAAGCAAGCAATACGGCAGTCCTTATTGAAGCGTCGGGCCCTAGCTTTGCTTTTGATTACCGGGATTGGTTTGTCGAACAAATCACTTTCAATGTGATGACTTTTGAACTGGGAGTAGTCGGCTACCAAAAGAACCTGAAAATTAAAGAAACCGAGTTGATAGCCAGTGAGGGATTTTTCCGTGCACAGATTAGCTTTACGCAGGGGGAAGAGTTCGAAATGAGTGGATTTGAAGATGTGGAACACGCTTACAATCGCGACTTCTTTAGCTATAATCCGAATAATGGCAAGTTTACCTTCTTGCGCAAATCAGGAACCTGGGAGATCTATTATTCTTCTAAGTATAATTATATCTGGGTGGCACGGATGGGTGATACGGCTCCCACTTGCTTCTGGCTGGTAGGACACGGATTTACATGCGCACCCGTCTGGAATGAAGCATATAATAGTGGAGGCTGGAATTTGGAAGACATATCACAGTTAGGATATATTGTGCCAATCGGTGAACAGAAATACCAGACCACCGTGTATTTGAGTAACACTCATGAATGGGAATCCTTCGAAATTGAAATTTACAGCGATTTGCAATGGAATAAAGATAAAGGCATGCTACTGCAAGAGGGTTCATTGTCCGGCGATACGGATGGAATTGAACTATCTGGTTCCAATGGAATAACGAGTGGCGACGGTTTCGTTCCCGGCTATTATCGTCTGACTTTCGACGCCTCGCAGGGAGTAGGCAAAGAAACTTTGCACATCGAACGATTGAGTGATTAATACCTAAAAGAATGATATATAGAAAAACAGGAAAGCCTATGAGAAATATGCTATATATAATATGGGGAAGTCTGTGCCTCCTGCTGGTCATTTCCGGTTGTAAATCGACTGACGGGGCGAAAGCCCCCGTGTCATTGACTTGGAAGATGGGAGCTGTGGAAGTACAGCCCGGTTACTATGAGAATTCATTTGTCCTGAAGAACATCTCAGATGTTCCTTTAGAAAAGGATTGGATCATCTATTATTCGCAGCTGCCTCGTGAGATTCTGCAGGAAGAGTCTGCTCCGGTCAAAGTGGAAGTGGTGAATGCGAACTTCTTCCGGATGTATCCGGCAGAAAATTTTCAACCACTGGCTCCGGGAGATTCGTTGACCGTCAAATTCTGTTGTACCAACGGATTGAAAAAAATGTCACATGCTCCCGAAGGCACTTACTGGGTGAGTCAGTCAGGCAGTAAGCAAGGTATTCCCTTGCCTGTCGGACTGACCATACAGCCGCTGAAAGGAATGGAGACAGAAGACTGGTATCCCGCACCTGATAAGATATATGCTTCGAATTTGGCGTTGGAGACTACAGCCCAGTTGCAGCAAACTGATATTTTTCCGTCAGTGAAAGAAGCGGTGCCGGCTACCGGCAAAGAGGGTTTTGCTATAGAAAATAAAGTAAAACTGACTTTCCATCCCGATTTTGCCAACGAAGCTGAATTACTGAAAGAAAAGCTGGCAACCATCCATGGCCTGGAAGTTGTATCCGAAGCACCGGTAACAGTTCATCTGGATTATTTGCCGGAACGGGAAACAGCAGTGAACGGCGAATATTATCGGATTGATACGGGAAACGGGCTGATAAATATTTCAGCTTCCACTTCACATGGCATTTTCAATGGGACGCAAACCTTGCTCTCCCTGTTGAAAGGTCAGGAAAAGCCGTTTCGTTTGGAAGCTCTCTCCATCCGCGATTATCCCGACTTGCCGTATCGCGGGCAAATGCTCGATATTGCCAGGAACTTTACGACTGTTGAACATCTGAAAAAGCTGGTAGATGTAATATCTTCTTATAAACTGAACGTACTGCATTTCCATTTTTCGGATGATGAAGGCTGGCGTCTGGAGATTCCCGGCTTGGAAGAATTGACCTCGGTTGGCGCACGCCGGGGACATACCACGGATGAACTGGAATGTTTATATCCGGGCTACGATGGCAACTATGATCCGTCTGCAGCTACCTCCGGCAACGGATATTACACCCGTGAAGAATTTATCGATTTATTGCGTTATGCAGCTCAAAGACATGTGCGTGTGATTCCGGAGATTGAGTCTCCGGGACATGCCCGTGCGGCAATCGTGTCCATGAAAGCGTAAGCGTCTCCGCGATTCTATATAGTGTATTAAAATAAAAAGGCTAATGATCCCTTTTTAGTCATTAGCCTTTTCCCATCTGTCAGGAAGCAGTTCCCTGTATTTTTCAATTGGTGTGTTCGGTTGCCATTCGGCTGTTCTGTTTATCACATCCGTGAGATACTCAAATAGATTCACTTTATGCATCCTACAAGTGAGTGCTATCGTATAGAGTATGGCGCCTCGTTCGGCCCCCTTATGGCTGCCGAAGAACAATGAGTTTTTTCTAGATAAGGATATGTACCGGTTCATCCGTTCAACCATATTGTTGTCCAGATAAGTGTCACCATAATTAAAGATGTCCACCACTGCATTCCACTCATTGCGAAGATAGGTAATGGCTTCCTGCAGTTCGCTCTTAGGTAATAAATCCCCCCGTTCTTCTATTTCATCAAGCACATCTTTTATTTCTCCGAGTATGTCCGGCGCATACTTTTTTCGATGCATAAGATTCTGTTCTACCGTCCATCCCTCAACCCCAACTTTATGCTTATGCTCGTTTTGATAAAGTGCGTTTATCAGCTCCACGATTCTTTTTGCATCCGGCTCCTTCTCACCGCAATCTATAAATTTCCGTTTTATATGTTGCAAGCACGGGATGCGTGTGATATTGGGATAAGCATCGCTTTCGAGCTTCCGGTAAGGTGAGTAACCATCGCTTTGTATGATACCTTTGCAACTGCCTAATTCGTTAAGAATAACTCTTTCAGACCGGGAGCCGTCATCATAGAGCAAGTATATCATCCTGGTGTTTATGCCGACAACCACCCAAAGGTATCCCTTCCTGACTCCTTTTCCCTTGCTGTTCTTTTCTGGGACGAGTATTTTGTAATAGGTTTCATCGGCTGCCTTATAAGGATCACTCAAAGCTGTCTGCCGGATGCACTTATAAAGATTTTCGAAGAGGTTTGAGGCTTTCTCTATCAACTTATGAGCCGTAGGTTTCTTCAGCGTAAAGCCATGACTCTCGAAGTAGTTGATGATTCTTTCAACAGGTAGCGATTGTATATAACGTAATTCCATCAATCCGGCAATAAATGAACCGTCATAGCTGGAATTCAAGAAGGCCGAAGCCGGTGTTTTTCCCTCAAACAGGCGACCTTCTTGCGTATAGGTGTGTATCTTGTAGACATGCTTGATGAAGCGCATGGGTACACATTCATAGCGGACGCATATTCTGGGAACAGTGGTAAACAACCGGGCCTTATTGATGTCAAAATCGGGATCATCGGGATAAACGACATGTTCTTCTTCCTCCATCTCATAATGCATGTCACGTTTGGCCCCATTGTTCTTTCTTGCTTTACGCTTATCTGCTTTTTCCGCTTCTATCTTCTGTCGCTCCTCTTCGGATATGGCAGATTGGGGAGCCTGTTGCTGTTCGGATGTGTTGGATACAAGTTTGGCGAGTCCCTTAGTAAGGCGCTGTTGCTTGCTAAGAGATTCGCCTTTTTGAAGGAGTGCCTCTTTAAGGGAAGAAACCTCCTTTATCAAAGCATCTATTTGGTCCAAGAGTCTGTTGTTGTCATCTCGTAATCCCTTGATTTGTTCCTTCAATAACTCTATGATCTCATCCTTTTTCATGGCATAAAGATATAAAAAATCAACGAATTGGCCAAATAAACCGGATGATATCTTTAGCGCAAATATCTAATAATCAGAATGTTGAATTAGATCCTAAAACGCTTTCTCAACCGTACAGACTTTAATGACACTCCATTTAAGATAAAAGACAAAACCTGATAAGAAATCTCGTAATTACCTGTATTGGGGTTAAATGTCGGTAACTCAAAACTTCCACCTTCGAGGCGCTTGTAGTACAGAAGAAAGCCATCGCCATCCCAACGCAGTATTTTTACACTTTGTCGGTTTTTACCAAAGAATAAAAAGATATCTCCGGAAACGGGAGACAAGTCCTTCATTTCCGATCGTATAATTTTGAATAAACCGTCAATGCCAAGGTTCATACGAACAAAGCCCTGGTACAGATAGTATCGATTGGCTGATGTTAGAGAATACATGGATCTCCCTCCTTTCTTTCGTAATCGCGCAACATTTTAATAACACCACCGGGTGTGGCCCGTTTGACCGAAATGGTGGTTCCACTGTTAAAGGTGATTGTGATCCCGGCAAGACTAAACTCTTCTTCCGACAACATGGCGGGTGCTATTTGAGTGAATGAAGGAGAGGAAGTTGTCGGTTGGGAGGGTTCAACGCCGCCATAATAATCACGGACCACATCTGCCTTGGCTTGTTTAACGCTATAGCCCCGTCTGGACATCCAGGAACTCATACCACCAAAAGTGGTATGCTGATCGCGGCAAACATCGGCTAAAGAACAATTGTAGTCTACTTTCAATGCTTCAAGGAAATGTTTCCAAGTTTTTCCAAATCGATTTTCTGCTAAATCCATAATGCTTCATTTTTATACATAGCAAAAATATAAGAATGAAAAAAGGGCGACAAGATAGAATCGCGGAGACGCTTACATGAAAGCGCGCTATCATAAGTATGTGAATACTGCCCCTGAAAAGGCCAACGAATATTTATTAAGTGACGCACAGGACACTTCCCGTTATGTTTCCGCGCAGTCTTATACGGATAATGTCATGAATGTAGCATTGCCTTCTACATACCGGTTTATGGAAAAAGTGATTCGTGAGTTGATAGCCATGTATGAGGAAGCGGAGGTACCTTTGACTACGATTCATTTAGGTGGCGATGAAGTACCCGAAGGAGCCTGGATGGGTTCTCCTGTCTGCCGGACGTTTATGGATGAAAACGGGATGACAAGTGCCCACGAACTGTCTGAATACTATATTACGAAGATGGCAGACTATCTGCAACAACATCATTTGCAATTCAGCGGCTGGCAGGAAGTAGCGTTGGGACATCCGGAAGCAACCGATCGGCATTTGAACCAACTTGCAGCAGGAGTGTATTGCTGGAATACGGTTCCTGAATGGGAAGCGGATGAAATACCTTACCAGATAGCCAACAAAGGATATCCGGTGATTCTCTGCAACGTGAACAATTTTTATCTGGATTTGGCCTATGACGCTCATCCCGACGAAAGAGGTCTCTCGTGGGCGGGATATGTTGACGAGTCCAAAGGTTTCTCCATGCTTCCATATAGCATTTATCGTTCTTCGCGTACCGATATGGCAGGCAATCCGGTCGATCCGGACATCGCAGGAAAGGGAAAAACGACTTTGACCGCTTCCGGAAAGGAACATATCCAGGGAGTGCAGGCACAATTATTTGCTGAAACCATCCGTGATTTTGAATGGGTGGAATATTACACCTTCCCCAAAATCCTCGGATTGGTGGAACGCGGTTGGAACGCTTTTCCCGCCTGGAGCACTTTAACAGGAGAGAAAGAACGTCAGGCTTTCAATAAAGAACTGGGCCTGTTCTACTCCAAAGTGAGTGAGAAAGAAATGCCTCACTGGGCGTCCCGAAGTATCAATTTCCGTTTACCTCATCCCGGACTTTGCATCAAAGAAGGGCAACTCCATGCCAGTACCCCTATCCGGGGAGGTGAAATACGCTATACGACCGATGGCACGGAACCGACCCTTCGTTCGGAACTTTGGAAAGCTCCCGTAGCCTGTGATGCTTCCGTTGTGAAAGCGAAACTGTTTTATTTAAATAAAGAGAGTGTAACAAGCACTCTCAAAGTAGATTAATCCACAAAAGTAGATAAGTTATGAACTATGATAAGATAAAAAGAACCGGAATATTATTCTTGTTGGGAATAGGTGCGATCACATCGTTGTCGTGCAATGATAATGATAACGCGAACTACCCGGAGCGAGTGCCCACCCGCCTGTCGGTGATGCCTTTGCCGGAAAGAGTCGATTATAAAGAATCGGTTGTCTCTCTCCCGCAGAATGTAACAGTCAGCCAGAACATTCCGGCTTCCACGTCGCAACTGTTGAAATCCACCCTGGAAGAGAAACTTTCTCTTTCCGTCAGTGATGCCTCCAACGATCGTGCCTTTATCCGTGTGAAACAGGAATCGGATTTGGCAAAAGAGGCTTACCGGCTCACCGTTACCAAAGAGGGAGCCTGCGTTTATTATTCAACGGAAACCGGACTTCTCTGGGGAATCCAGACATTGAGACAAGCGCTCGAACAAGCAAATTTCTTCACTTCCGGAAGTGCTAAATATCTTCCGATGGTCGATATAAAAGATGCTCCCAAATATGATTGGCGCGGATTTCATATCGATGTAGTCCGCCACATGTTTACGGTTGATTATCTGAAAAAGGTGATAGACTGTTTGTCTTTCTACAAGATAAACAAGCTTCACTTGCATCTGACGGACGATCAGGGTTGGCGCATTGAAGTGAAAAAATATCCGTTGCTGACGCAGGAAGGCAGCTGGCGCGACTTTGACGAATATGACAAGAGATGCGTAGAACTTTCCCAACAGGATTATAACTATGAGATAGATCCCCGTTTCGTGAGAAACGGTTCTCAATATGGTGGTCATTATACGCAGGAAGAGATGAAAGGTTTGGTAAGTTATGCGTTGGAAAGAGGGATCGATATTGTACCCGAAATTGACATGCCAGGTCATTTCTCGGCGGCTATCAAAGTCTATCCCGAGTTGTCGTGCACGGGAGAAGCCGGATGGGGAGAAGAATTCTCTTATCCTATCTGTCCCTCGCGTCCGGAGAACTATCAGTTCGTGCAGTCCATCATTGATGAGATGGTCGAGATTTTCCCTTCGGAATATTTCCATATCGGAGCAGATGAAGTGGAGAAAGATAACTGGGAACAGTGTGAAGTTTGTCAGCGATTGATGCAGCAGGAAGGTTATCAGAAAGTGGATGAACTGCAAAACCGTTTTGTGAAGATTATGACGAACTATGTGAAGGGTAAAGGCAAGAAAGTGATGGGATGGGACGATGCTTTTCTTGAAAAAGAGCCACAGGATTTGATTTATACTTATTGGCGAGACTGGCTGCCCGATCAGCCGGGAAAGATTACCCAGAAAGGTTATCCGATTATATTCATGGAATGGTCCCGTTTCTATTTGAGTGCAACGCCTTCAGACGAAGGATTAAGCTCTTTGTATAACTTCGAGTTCGAACCCCAGTTTCCCGGCATCGTGAAGCAAAATGTATTAGGCTTCCAGGCTTGTGTATGGACGGAGATGATTCCTAATGAACGGAAGTTTGGCCAGCACGTGTTTCCCTCTCTTCAAGCATTTTCGGAGTTGGCGTGGGGAAGTAGCCGTAACTGGATTGATTTTACCAATCGCCTGAAATGGCATGTTAAATGGTTGAATGCGAATGGATTCTATTTCACCAAACCGGGATTTCTTTAATCCCGGTACACTAAGAACAATATGAAATCAGAACGTTTACTTTCATTAGATATACTCCGGGGAATCACCATTGTCGGAATGATTTTGGTGAACAACCCCGGAACATGGGAATCCATTTACGCACCCTTGCGACATGCCGAATGGAACGGACTGACTCCGACTGATTTGGTCTTCCCGTTCTTCATGTTTATAATGGGCGTTTCCATGAGTTTTGCCTTATCCCGGTTCGATCATCATTTCAGTCGCGGTTTTATCATCAAACTGGTACGGCGCACGGTGATCTTGTTTTTGTTGGGACTTTTTCTTTCCTGGTTCTCGTTGGTGTGCACAGGAGTAGAACAACCTTTCTCGCACATACGTATTCTGGGAGTGTTGCAGCGGTTGGCATTGGCTTATTTCTTTGGTTCCTTGCTGATTGTGGGTGTCCGGCGTCCGGCAAATCTGGCATGGATCTCCGGGATCATTCTGGCAGGTTATTCCATCTTGCTGGCTTTGGGACACGGATTTGAACTTTCCGAACAGAATATTATTGCCGTTACAGATCGCACACTATTCGGAGAAGCCCATTTGTATCGGGAGTGGTTGCCGGATGGCGGGCGTATCTTTTTCGACCCGGAAGGCCTGTTGAGTACCTTGCCGTGCATTGCGCAAGTGATTATCGGTTATTTCTGCGGAAATATTTTGCGGGAGAAGACTGAAATCCATCACCGGCTGTTGCAGATCTCCATACTGGGTATTGCTCTTTTGTTTGCAGGATGGTTGTTGAGTTACGGCTGTCCGTTGAATAAGAAAGTATGGAGTCCGACTTTTGTGCTGGTGACTTGTGGTTTTGCTTCCTTGTTGCTTGTGTTTCTCACCTGGCTGATTGATATTCGTAAAAAGCAGAAATGGGGATATCCTTTCCATGTTTTTGGTACGAATCCATTGTTTATTTATATAGTGGCCGGTGTGTTAGCTACTTTGCTGGAGGTAATTACAGTTGGGGAGAGTAGCTTGCAGGAGAAGATTTACACTTCTATTTGGAGCGTTCTTCCCGATGCTCATCTGGCCTCTCTGATTTACGCCCTTCTGTTTATCGGATTCAATTATCTGATTGTATGGGGGCTGTACAAAAAGCAACTATTTATAAAGATATAGAAGGTAAGTGACTAGTTAGAAAAAGGTAGAGTTTATGCCGGATAGCTACGGCAGTTTGTTTTCGTAGCCGGGTGGCATAAACTCTATTGATTATCAGTTCAATAAATATACAGGTAAACAGTCTTCCTATTTTTCTTTCTCCGACGGCATGTGTGTTGTCCGCCAGAACGTATTTTTCACCTCCCTTGCCACCTCTTTCCAGCTTGGCATACTTTTTAATGAGCGTCGAACCGGGAAATCGTAGAGCAATAACAATAGGAAGAGGAAAATGCAGGCATAAGCCACCCAGCCGTAAATCTGCTTGATGCTTATCTCCATCATCTGACTGATAAACTCTTCCATATAGTGACCCAGATTGAACGGACTACTGCTGAAAGCTACATGATCGATGGCTGAACCGTAACGGGCCAGATTGTCGGGAACATAATACGCCAATCCCTGTGCATAGACTGCGGCTCCCACTACGCCGCCTACTACCATGTGCAGCATATTGAACACACTTAATCCCTGGAAGAAATGCTGGAAAGTCATAATTTCCTCCAGACACACCATAAAAGTAGCACTCAATACGGCATAAGCGAAGCCCCGACATACGGTCGGCAGGTAAAGCTGTGAAATATGGATGTCGGTGGATAAAGTCAGGTAGAAACCGATCAGGTAACCGATCAACCCGATAAAGCCGACAATGACCAGGCGTACATAATTATACTGCTTGACGTGCATCCACCAATACGAAAACACACAACCGCATACGATACCGACAATGGCAAGCCAATCGAGTTGGGAACTGACCAGTTCTTCATATTTCATTACTTCCTCGTAAAAGACTTCCTCCAGCACGTGCTCCGTGGCGAGGAACGCTTCCACTAAAGTGACTAATCCCAATAAAGGCAAAAAATGGCGGTACGTCCACATCTTTGGTTCGAGAAATGGGTGTCGAATGGTCATCATGCGCCAAATACAAATTCCTAAAGTGATGAAAATCACGATGGTCAGTTGGCGGATGACCGGGCTGTTCCACCAGTCGTACCAGTCTCCGTAGTTGAAGAGGAAGGCGATTTCCGCTAATAAGGCAGCCCATAGTATCCCGCCCAGCCAGTCGATACCAAACAGAGGAAATTTGCGCATGAACCGGAAATGCTTCACACAAGTGAACTGTATCAATAAGACAATCAGCATCAGACCGGCAACGAACAGGTTCATGTATGTCCAGTGATAATGATACATCAAACGGGTCGTAATCAGGTCGGATAGCTGGATGCTTCCCAAAATAACAATATGAAGCCAGGGAAAGAAAACGGTGAACTCCCGTTTAGGAGTCATCCACAGCTGAATGTTTGACATACACTCGAAAGTTCCCTGTATTTTGCACATACCTTCGATGAAGCAGACCAACCACAATAGAGGGAGAAAGGTGATATGCGGTGCTATCAGGTTGCAGAGTAATACTCCCAGTGCGGCCGATGTAAGCAGGGTTTTATTGGTAAAACGAAACTTCATGCGGAACAGTAACGGAAAGTAGATCGCCATACCGGCCAGGTTGGCATACATGCACATTAAAATATCCTCCCGCATCAGTGACATGCTGCCGATCATCTGATTCAATGCACCCAAATAGACACCTCCCGAAAGTTGGAAGGTGACGGCTATGAAAAGATAAATCCACGGTTGCATCTTCCGCGGCACGAAACTGCGGAACATCGGCAAAACAAAAGGACCGTTCAGAACAGGAGCACTCATAAGAATTGAAAATTAAGAATTGAAAATTAAAAAATTAAAGCAATTGATAATTAAAACAATGATTAAAACGATAAAGGGTTAAAGCGGTTAATACTTCACTTCACATTCCACGTTAAAACCGGCACGCATACGTTTCAAATCTTCCGGTTTGTTTCCTTTCAGACTGATACGTACGGGAATACGTTGCTCCACTTTCACGAAGTTTCCGGTGGCGTTGTCTTGCGGAATCATTGAGAAGGCGGCTCCTGTTGCATCGGAGATGGATTCTACTACTCCTTTGAATGTGACGTTCGGCACGGCGTCTGCGGTTATTTCCACTTCTGCACCTTCTTTGATATTCGGAAGCTGGGTTTCGCGGTAATTGGCGATTACCCACAAATCACTGCTGTCTACGATATCAACTATAGTCTGTCCCGGTTGCACCAGTTGCCCTTCCAGGATTTCTTTCTTTCCTGTCGTGCCGTCACACGGAGCAATGATGACTGTATAAGAGAGATTCAGACGGGCAAGTTCCAACGCAGCTTCTGCCAGGCGGACACCTGCTTCATTCTGTCCCAGGCGATGAGTCTGCTCACTTTTCACTAGAGAAGTAGACATTTTAGCCCGTGACACCTGTTCATAACGGGCTTTGGCAGCTTCGTATGCTGTATGTACGTTGTCATATTGCTGTTTCGTCACTGCGTCTTCCTGCAACAGTTTCTCAAAACGGTTCAGTTCCCGTTTGGCATTTTCCATCTGTACACGTACTTCTTCAATACTTGCGTCGCTCACACTTAAATTGTTTTGCGTAGTGGCGATACCGATGGTAGTGGCCTGGCGTCCTGCGGTGGCATTCGCCAAATCCGCTTCTGCCTGTGCCACACGGAGACGGAATTCCGCATCTTCGATGATAAGAAGCGTGTCGCCTTTGCGCACTTGCTGATACTCGTCAAAGTAGATTTTCTTGATGAATCCCGGTACACGGGTATTGATCGGTGTGATATGTTGTTTCACCTGCGCATTATCCGTATATTCGATATTTCCCAAGTGGATAAACCGGGAACAAACATAAGTGACACCACCGATAAGTAAACAGATAATTACAATGTTGTATATTATCTTCTGGGTTTTTCTAGCTATCATAATCTGTTCTATTTTAAGAGAGATGAGAATTTGATTCTGTTATAAATTGGATTCTTTTTGATAAGTCATTACTTCTCTGTTAGAGAGTGTGTGTGATATATTTCATTTTGTAATAACTGTATATCAAGTTAATACGCGCATTGACCAGACCGAGGTCGGCACTTAGTTTCATATTGCTGGCATCGAGCATATCGGTGAGCAGGGCAAGGTCGTTTTTATAACGGTTGCTGGTTACGTTATAGTTCTGGTCGGCAAGTTCCACGCTTTTCTCCTGTGTACGCAGGTCTGTGAAAGAGGTGAGAAAGTTGACGTAGTTCGCCTGTACACCGTTTTCTATTTGTTCCTGTGCCAGTGAATATTCCTCCTGTGCTCTGCAGACGTTCAGTTTTGCCTGGCGCACTTTCTTGTTGTTTTTAAATAAAGAAGAAAGATTGTATTTGATACCGACCCCCACATACCAGTAATTGAAGTTATTGTCGAGCACCGGGACTTCAATGGTGATAGGACCATCTAAATGTTCACCGGCCACAAGTGCAATTTTCGGAAGCAGTTCCGAGCGTTCCAATTTCACTTTCTGCTCGTTCATTTTCATAGCCAGCTGGGCTTGTTGCAGTCCGACATTGCTTTGACTGGCCATCATTTGCCAGTCGTTTTCGGCTAATGCTGTCACTTCCTCGTTCAGCAAGGTAGAATCGGGAACGATTTCTGTTCCGGCAGGCAGATGTAAGGTAGTCACCAGTTGGTGATTCATTATTTTGCGGGCATCCTGCACCTTTGCCAGTTGCAGTTTCAGCGTCTCTTTCTGTAGCTCATAGCGGGTGATGTCATTTTTTAAGGCCGTTCCCTGTGTGCGGCGTGATTCCATGTTGCGGATCACCTGTTCCGTCAAATCCAGATTCTTCTGTAACACTTGCAGCTGGTTATTCAACTTGTATAAATCCAGGTAATAGCCGGTCAGGAGAAAGCGGATTTCCTGACGGTTCTTCTGCCAGTCCAATGCAGCCATTTGCTGACCGAGTTCAGCCAGAGTAATACTGCTGTTGATGGCTCCTCCGGCGTAAATCACTTGTTGCGCTTCCAACGCAAAGTTATTGCCGAAGTGTGGCATAGGGATATTCTGCCCGTTTTTGAAGTCACGGTCCCATATATATCCGTCGCCCAGGTAACTAAATGAGAGTGAGGCACCTATGTCCGGCAAACGTTGTGACTTGGCAGCCTTCAAAGCTTCATCGGCTGCTTCCTTTCCGGTTTTATACGTTTGAATACTCTGACTGTTCTCGTCTGCCAGACGGAACATTTCGTCAATGCCCAACACTCTCCTGTCAAGCGTCTGGGCAAACAGTCCCTGACTGCATAGCACGGCACATAGCGGCACTATGAGCCATCTTTTTTTGCTCATAAAGTGAAAAGAAATTTAATTAATAGTAGAATTTTGAATTTTCTTCACCACGGAATAATACAGAGTAACACAGAGTTTTTTTCTTTTGAAATATGTCAGTTGACACAAGTTAATGAAGATTATTTGAACGCTGTGTCCTCTGGCGTTCTCTGTAGTGAAAATAGGAGGGTTATCAAATCTGCGCTGCTACACCCCAACCGTGAAAGTCATGCATTTTGTTCTTGTAACGAATGGCGATTTGATAATATCTTAGTTTCATCTTGATACCTATTTTTCTATTTTTGGTTTGCAAAATTATGAAAAAAAACAAGTAAGTTGTAACCCTATATAGGCTCAAATATAATGTTTTTTAACGAATGGCAGCTAGCATATCAAATAGGAGAAAGAATAGAAAGAAGCACAACCACTCCTGAAGTAAAGATGCGATATAATATGTACCGTAAGGTGAAGCTTGCTTCGCGGTGAATGCGGTAGCTATCGGGGTGGCAGCAGCTATCTCCGTGAAATTCCGCCAACCTGAAACTGGGACGCTGACCGGATGCATCGGTATGTTGTGTCTGTCCGTCTGTGTGATGATTGCCTTGTATAACGGATGCGGCTTCTGGACCTATGAACTGCTGATGTTCGCATTACTTTTCACAATGGGACTGACCTTTACTTCCTCCACCACCTTGGCGATGGATAGCGAACGCCGTTACGCCGGAGCAGCTTCCGCCCTGTTGGGAGCACTCTGTTTTGCTTCCGGAGGTATTGTTTCTCCGTTGGTCGGCTTGGGAAATATCCTTGTATCTACCGGAGTTACATTTGTGGTCTGCGCCATCTGTTCCCTGCTTTGTGCACTATGGGCGATGAGGAAAGTACCGATGAAAGTAGCAATGTGCCGGATTTTCCGTTAAAGTGAGATTGTTTCAAAAATAAAAGTCATGAGGAAGTTAAAGCTTAAACTCCCTCATGACTTTTATAATTTACTACCAGCATAATTATAATTACTACCAGTATAAACAGACTGAAATAAAACTACAGTTTTATCTCTTCCGTGAATATCTCCCCGAAACGATTCTTAACCACCACCTTGACAGATTTTGCATCTTTAGAAGGCTGTGCACGGAAAAGATGACGTGTGCGATAACCCGTTTTCTTTCCCTTTACCATATTGATATAATCCTGATCCTCATCGTCAAAAGCCTGCATAGCACCTTTCAACACTCCATCCTCGTACCAGTTTACCGTATACGTCCAGTCCCAATCCCAGATATTGGCTACCACATAGTCTTTCTGGCTTTCAAACTCTCCCGGTTGGTAAAGCCGAAACTGATAGTCCGGCGAACACCCTGTTGCCTTGTAACGCCATTTCACATCATCACCTTTCACTTGTACCACCAGATAACCGTTTGGTGCTCCGCAACGATTCACGTGTCCTGCCCACCATGCGCCGCAGGCCGCTCCGATATTATGTTCGTAAATGGTAGGGGCGGGCAACTGATTTTCATAAAAGTGCGTGTGTCCGGAGAAAATATGTACTTGGTAAGGCCTCAACAGTTGGAAAAGCGCATTGGCGTTGCGCGCATTTCCCCCCGCAGCTACCGTGTTATTAGCTACTGGAGCGTGAACGTTCAGGAACACGATATTTCCTTTAGGCACATAACTTAAATCTTTTCTCAACCAGTCCAAATCTTCCGGCGTGAAGCGTTCCGTGTATTTCTTGTTGCCGTCGTAATCAATATCCTTCATTGCTATCACATGAACTTTACCGATATTGAATGAATAGTTAGCCGGGCCGAATGACTGATAATAATTCTGTTCCCCATAACCATCCGCCGGATGATCCGTCTGCGTTATAGATTTGTAGAGCAGGTTGAAGTCGTGGTTTCCCATCAGTTGGAACATCGTCATTCCCAAGTTGGACACCGCTTGCCGGTAAGGAGCGTACAGGTTCATGGCATCCCACACCAGATCCCCCAGTCCCATGCCGACGATTTCGAAGTTCTTTAGTGAGTCGGCAGTCTGTTTCAGGTCGGGCACTGTTTCCGTGCGGAAGCGGTCCAGTTGCTTTTCGTTTCTCACTTGCGGGTCGGAAAGGACGATGTAGACAAATTCATCCACCGGTTTCTGCCGTTTAGTCAATACGAAGTCATATTGGTTCTCGCTTTTCCCGGCATCCAGATATTGATAGAAACCATCGGCTACCCCCTCTTTGGAAGGAAGCTCATACGCTGCCGGAGTAGAGATGTAAACCATTGGATAACGTGTCGGATCAGTGTTCAGAACATAATTTCCTTCTGCATCAGTCGTATTGAAATGTGCCCCGTCTGTCACCACTACACCGCTGATGGGTTTACCTGTATTATCTTTCACACTACCTTTCACCACCGTCTGACCAAAGGCGGCAATAGCGTTCAGCTGGAAAAGCAAAACCGCTGCAAACAGCGTTTTTCTAAAATTGATCTTTTTCATTGCTTATAACTTTCTTAAAGTAACCTGATTGAATAATGCGATAATTTCTTCCGGTTCATCTGCCGACTTGAGAGCCTCCTCAAAAGACTTGCTGTTATCATCGAAACACATCACATTGGCGCAATCCAGAATATGACCCATGTTGAATGTAGCAACTTCCCGGCTCACCTCTTCTTTCTTCAATGCCTTCTTATAATATTTATTCACCTTATTAACCGCCTTGTAAATAGAAGGCTTCAAAATTTCGACCGAAGAATCCGTAAATCCGATTGTTACATCATACTCATGCGTATAATTCTGGATGAAAGTATTCCATTTTCCGGTAATGTCACTCCCCAGATAATGTTCCGCTTCAAACACTGGTTTGGTAGTCGGGATTTCTCCATACACGTCGAATATAAACACCGCTTTCGGCTTTTTGCCTACGGGAGTAGCTTCTTTTTCGTTTTTGGAAATATGGTTTTTTCCGGAGATATTCTCGTTCATGGCGAGCTCTCCTTTTTGCGCCGTTGCTGCCATCGTTATAACTAACACAACAGCCATACTGATTATTCTTTTCATATTCATTGAATTTTAAAGATTGATTGAAATGATAATTATTGCCGCAATCTTGGTGACCGACACATTCATTTATTGCTGCCACATCAGTCGGATATGGAAGTCATCGCCTCCCATGTTCGCTTTAGCCGCCTGATAATTCTTCAGATTAGTACGCTGCAGAGCAGATGGATATTTAAAGCGTTTCGGCATTTTGTTATTAGCATTTGCGATGCCGGGCCCCACAGGTAACACAGGAAAACCGGTACGGTTATATTCAAACCACTGCTGATAATCGCAGAAGAACAGTGCGACAAACTTCTGGTTCATGATTCGTTCCAGCGTATCATCATAAGCAGCTTCCGGATTTTCAAAATAATGGTCAGGCATTTTCTGTCCCCACTGTTCGATAGCCGCCTGCACTCCCTTCTGATAAGCCTCTTTGGCAGCGCTACTTCCTCCGTCGATCACTCCTTTTTTCAGTAATTCCGCTTTGATGAATTCCACTTCGGCATAAGGCATCATGGCAAGTTTCATAGGTGCCTTCGCCATTTCCTGATTCAGTCCCGAAGCAGTGATTGAAGGCAACGTCTGATAACCGCTGGGCAAACCCACATAATCTTTAGTCTGGTCGGGGAGAGTGACCTGTGTTGCATACACCTGCAGACGGGGATCGTTCCAACCTTTCAGCAGATTAACAAAGAACTCTGAAATCTGAACATAAGAAGTGAAATCCTGTGGACGGGTGAGCGGAGCTTCCTCCGGATAAGTTCCGCTGATGGCAAGCAGGGCAGCATCATCGTTCGATTCGAATACCGGATAAGTGGCGGGATCGGTCAGCATGGTACGCAGCTCCTGTTTCGCGTTGAATTCCGGCACGTCGATCACCCGGAGCAGTGCACGCAGACGGAGCGAGTTGCAGAACTTCTTCCATTTCAAAATACCGGTTGCATCCCCTTTGGACGTCTTGTACAACATTTCGCCCGATTGGTTGTAGATCAACCCGTTAGCTTTGTCGAACAACTCGTTAGCTGTTTTCAGATTGTCGATAATCTGTTGGTACACCTGCTGCTGGGTGTCGAACTTCGGTGCAAGTATTCCCTCGTCGGCGGAGCAGGCTTCGCTCATCGGAATATCACCGAAGGCATCCGTCAGAATCTGGTATAACCAACATTGCAAAGTCAGCGATATAGCATCGTAGTTGGGTTGTTTGGAGGCTTCCGGCAATTTTCCGGTGAGGCGCATCATCTCTTTGGCGTTGTTGATCCATTTATAATAAGTAGTCCATGTGCCGTCTCCTTCGCTGTCCGTCATATACCACCATCCCACACCGTTGGTGCTGCTGGTAGATACGGCGCATTGCATCAGGTCGTAGGTATAGCTGTTGTAGCGTTTCCAGTTGTAGACCGATGTTTCGTATAAAATCGGGTTGAGCAGCGTGCCGGGATTCACCTCATCCATGCGGGTGGGGTCTGTATTGAGTTCGTCGAAGCTGGTGCAGGAAGTCGTGCAGAGAGCTCCGCACAAAGTCATTCCCCATACTATATTTTTGAAAAGTTTATTGGTTTTCATAAGTCAGTGTTTAAAAAGATACGTTAATATTCAGTCCGAAAGTACGTGCCGTAGGCAGTGAGCCCGTCTCCACACCGGTCACCATCGAACTTCCGTTGAGGGCGGCAGATTCGGGGTCGAACAGAGGATAGTCAGTGATACAGAACAGGTTGCGTGCGTAGAGTGCCACCGATGCTTTGCTGAACGGTGTTTTCTTCAGTGTGCTGTTCGGCAACTTGTACTCCAGTCTCATTTCGCGCAACTTGAGGAATGAAGTGTCGAACGTGTTAGTTTCCACATTGACCATCCGGTAATATTCCTTATAATAACTTTCCACGGTCACCACTTTGGTGTTTGGCGAGTAAGTTCCGTCATCGTTCTTCACTGTTCCCGGAGCAATCATGTACATCCCGTCTTGTGGTGAAAGTCCGGCGGCAGCGATGCGCGGGTCGTCTTTCGACATATAAAATTCCGTTCCCGGCAGACGTCCGTTCAGGGTATGTTGCAGTTTTCCCTGTTCCGTCATTTTGTGGTGCGAGTGCGAGTACATTTTACCTCCCACCTGTCCGTCGAGCAGGACGCTAAGCGTGAAGTTCTTGTAAGAAAATTCATTGTACAGTCCGGCTTTCCATTTCGGATAGGCCGTGCCGACGTATTCGATCTCTCCCGAACGTTCGGGCAATCCGTTGTCGTTGATGACCACATTTCCTTCCGGGTCGCGTACCAGTTTATATCCCCAGAGATCGCCCGTAGTTCCACCCACACGTCCGATGATAGACACACTACCGATACTGCTGATTAACTGGTTCTCATCCGCCCCTTCCGCCAGTGAGAGAATCCGGTTCTCGTTCTTAGACCAGGTGAAAGTAGCATTCCATCGGAAATCCCTGCTGACTACCGGAGTAACGTCCAACTGGATTTCGTAACCGCGGTTGCGGACGCATCCCGAATTGATGGTAGCTTTGCTGTAACCTGTGGTCGGGTCCATCGGAGCATCCAGAATCTGGTTTTTGGTGCGGTTATAATAGAATGTGAAATCGAGTCCGATGCGGTTGTGAAACATACGGAAGTCGAATCCCGTTTCGTAATTGGTCGAAATCTCCGGTTTGAAATCCTGATTATAGAGCGTAGAAGATACGATGGCCGATCCGGGGAAATCGCTCGTGCCATAATAGGGCGATGTCTTGTAAGGGTCTGTGTCATTGCCCACCTGTGCCAGCGAACCTCTCACTTTCAACAGACTGATCTGTTCCGGCAACGTGAACCACTCGTTCATCACTGCACTGACGCTGACCGACGGATAGAAGAAAGAACGGTTACTTTTCGGCAGGGTAGACGACCAGTCATTGCGCCCGGTGACATCGAGAAACAGTTTATCCTTATACGAGAAATTGGCCGTGAAATAAAGACTGTTCAGCGCTTTCTTTTTGATAACCGTCTGCACGTTCGGGTTGGAAACACCGTTTGCCAGTTTGTATACTCCCGGCGTAATCAATCCTACCACCGAGGCAGCCAACATATCGTAGCTTTGTTGCATCATGTTTCCACCTGCCGAAGCGTTGACACGCAATCCGTTGGCGAATGAATCATGGTAAGTAAATAAAGCATCGCTGTTTAATTCATAATCGAACACATTCTGTTTCTTGAAAAACCCGTTTCCGAAAACCACGTCACTGATAGGACGATGCTGTTCGCGTTGGTCGGCTGACAACTGGATACCGGACCGGATCATGAAATCGAATTTACTGTTGATGCGCAGATTGGCAGAAATGGATGATACATTACTGTGTTTCTCCGAAGGATTTTCAGATTCGTATAGAATGACATACGGGTTTCCGATAAAGGAACTGTACGGTTGGAGCTGTTTCACATTTTCCTGTCCGGTACGCCACATCGGACGCAACCAGTCGAGGTTGACATTCGGATTCTGGAAGATAAGGAAGTAGGAGATAGAGTTACTGTTATATCCCAGTGCAGGCGTGTTGTTGAGCTTGCGGTACGTATAACTCGACTTGAAATTAATGCGCAGTGCCCTCGAAATCTGCTGTTGGGCGGAAACCATGGCGGTGATACGCTGGAAACCTGTATTGGGGAGAATCCATTCGTTCTTAGTGTGGGTGATGGACGCCCGTACGCTGCCCCGGTCGGATTTTCCGGTCAAGGCTACCGAGTTGGTCAGGGTGTATCCTGTCTGGAACAAATCTTTGCGGTTGTTTTTGTACGCTACCCAAGGGGTGGCAACAGAAGCGCGTCCCTGCGTTACGGGGTCATATTGGTAGAACAACCTGTTGGCGTCGAAACGTGCTCCGTAGGCGCTACTGGTTCCGCTAGTGCTTGCGTAACTGCCGTCTTCCGCTTTCCCGTAAGAGTAATAGGGCTGGCCTTCGTAGATAGAACCTGCCGGACCGATATTGCTCGGCAATCCCTGTCCGAATTCATACTGGTAATCGGGCCATCTCATCACATCGTCAATACTGAAGTTACCGCTGTAAGACACACCGATACCTTTGGGTGCACCCGCTCCCGATTTGGTAGTCACCATAATCACGCCATTGGCTGCACGCGTACCGTACAAGGCTGTCGCACTGGCCCCTTTTAATACTTGGATGCTTTCGATATCATCCGGATTGATGTCGGAGAATCCGTTACCATAGTCCACGGAAAGTTCGCTGTTTGAACCTGCACCGTAGGCAACACCCGGATTGGTCATCGGACTACTCATCGGTACACCGTCCACTACCACCAATGCGTCGTTTCCGTTCTGGTTCAGCGAGACGTCCCCCCGCAGCGAGATACGGCTCGAATTAAGCGGACCACCGGAAGAGATAACACTCAATCCGGCTACCTTGCCGTTCAGTGCCGTCGACCAGTTGGTGGGCAGGGCACTCGTAATCATATCCCCTTTCACGGTTTCCGTGGCATATCCCAATCCTTTTTCTTCACGTTTGATCCCCAGGGCAGTCACCACCACATCATTCAGTTGTTGCGACTCTTCCGCCAGTTTTACGTTCATCGTATTGCCTGCATAGTTCTTCTGTAGCGTTTTATATCCCACATAACTGAATACAAGCAAATCCTTTTGAGTCAATGTTTTCTTAGTCTTCAGGGAGTAGTTTCCGTCGATGTCGGTCACCGTGCCGTCTGTCGAGTTTTTCACAGCTACGGTAGCCCCGATTAACGGTTCCCCGCCTTCACTTGTGATTTTTCCTTTCACTGTTGTCTGTGCGTATGCAGAGCCACAGCACAAGAGCCCAATCGACAGAGAAAGCAGCCATTTGTTTCTTTTCATAATCTTTTACCTTGCTTCTTTTAATTTATTAAATGAAATAAAGTTATTCACACCCGTGTTTTTGTTTCACGGTGCAAAGGAATGCAAGGCAGATTAAGATAGTATTACAGATCTGTTAACAATCTGTGTTGTGCGATAAATACAAATTAATAAAATAAATGGAGGCACGGATTACACGGTTTTAGTTAATAAAAGAACCGCGTAATCCGTGCCTAATAATCTAATAATAAAAGATTATTTTACTTGATTAGATAGAATACTTACTCTGATACTCTTTCGGCGACATTCCCTCGTGCCGTTTGAAGTACCTTCCTAAATACGACTGATCGGGAAAACCAAGTCGGTCGGCTATTTCCTGAATCGTCAGTCCGGTGGATTGAAGCAACACTTTTATCTCCAGGATGGCAAAGTCGTCGATAATCTTTTTGGCAGCCTCGCCCGTCACGCTTTTGCAAATACCTGTCAGGTATTTGGTGGAGATACACAGTTTGCTGGCGTAGAAAGTCACTTCCCGTTGTGAGATACAGTTTTCATGTACCAGTGCGATGAAATTCTTAAAGATTTCATCCTGCCGGCTTCCTCCTTCGATTTCCTGTCGGTCGAAGTAGCGGTAACACTTATCATAAATATCCAGCATAAACGACTGGAGATGATTTTTGGCGATCTGGTTGCGGAAACGGTTTTCACGATCGTTGTATATAGCTGTTGTGGCACGCATTAACCCGTTGATTGCTCCTGTGCTTTCATCCTTGAGTGTATAGCACGGTTTTTCTTTGATGAACCGGAAGAAGATCGGCTCGAAACGGAGGCAGGCTTCGCGAAACATTTCTTTGGGAAATCCGAAGAAAGAAGCTGTGAAATCGCTGCTGTTGCCATTGATGCGGATAATCGTTCCCGGCAAGAGCACGATTTGAGTGTTTTCTACTATTTCATAGTCTTTCAGGTCGATTGTGACGTGTGCCCATCCGCTTCTGCAAAAATAGATGGCACCCCCTTCCAGTTTCCACAGGCGTTGCATAATTGGAGACAGGTTTTCGTCCATTCCGGCAACGAACGGTTCATGAAGTATGGCTAGGCTAGAGTTTTTTGATTCCATTGTTGTTCTTATTTTGGGTACAAAAATAGGACTTTTTCACTAAATATCGGTTTTAATGTTCCTAAAATGAACAAAACTGAAGATACTAAGTCCAGTTTCCTATGAAGAAAACAGTCTACCTTTGCCGCGTTCAAAAATAGTTAAATAGGTAACAGAAAATGAGTAAAAAGGTATGTAAAGTGAAGCAAGGGCTATTGTTGCTCTGCTGTATGGTAGCTGCTACGGGCTGTAAACAAGCTCCTCCGGCACAAATGGAAACAGAATACGAAGTGATGACCGTTTCTCCGGCCGACCGGATGATTTCAAGCGCCTACTCGGCGACCATCCGCGGACGTCAGGATATTGATATTTACCCCCAGGTAAGTGGTACGCTGACTAAAGTCTGTGTAACGGAAGGGCAGCGTGTAAAGAACGGACAGACATTGTTCATCATCGACCAAGTGCCGTATGAAGCTGCTTTGCAGACGGCAGTGGCAAACGTTGAATCGGCCAAGGCCTCTCTGGCTACAGCGCAACTGACGTATGACAGTAAAGAGGAACTGTATAAAGAGAACGTAATTTCCTCTTTCGATTTGAGTACGGCAAAAAACTCCCTGTTGGCTGCCAAAGCACAGTTGGCACAGGCCAAGGCGCAGGAAGTGAGTGCCCGCAATAATCTTTCTTATACGGTTGTGAAAAGTCCGGCCGACGGAGTGGTAGGCACGTTGCCTTACCGTGTAGGAGCTTTGGTTAGTTCCGCTCTTGCCCAGCCGTTGACTACCGTTTCCGACAATTCGGATATGTACGTCTACTTCTCCATGACGGAAAACCAATTACTGGGACTGATCCGCCAATACGGTTCTAAAGAGGAAGCATTGAAAAATATGCCTGCCATCGACCTGCAACTGAACGATAAGTCAGCCTACTCCGAACGGGGACAGATTGAATCTATCAGCGGAGTGATCGACCGTTCGACGGGTACGGTCAGCCTGCGTGCAGTTTTCCCGAACAAGGAAGGATTGCTGCATAGCGGTGGTGCGGGTAATGTGATTGTTCCTGTTCAAAAAACAGCTGCGCTGACCATTCCACAGGCTGCCACTTTCGAAATACAAGATAAGAGATATGTCTATAAGGTAGTGGACGGCAAGGCTCAATCCAGCCAGGTACAAGTGACCCGTGTCAATGGCGGTCGGGAATTTATTGTAGATGAAGGATTGGCACCGGGAGATGTGATCGTGGCAGAAGGAGTAGGTTTGCTTCGTGAAGGTACTCCGGTCAAGGCAAAGGCTGCTCAAACTCCAGTGGCAGGAGTGACAAATGCTAATCAATCCTCATCAACAGAGACAACAACGAAGTCTCCGGCAACTACTACTGAAAATTAAACCAAGGAGGAATCATTCATGAATTTAAGAACCTTTATAGAACGCCCCGTATTATCGGCAGTCATCTCTATCACGATTGTCGTAGTGGGTATCATCGGGCTGTTCAGCTTGCCCGTTGAGCAGTATCCCGATATTGCTCCGCCTACCATTATGGTGAGTACCACCTATTATGGCGCCAGTGCGGAAACATTGCAGAAGAGTGTTATTGCGCCTTTGGAAGAGGCGATCAACGGAGTGGAAGACATGACCTACATGACTTCCTCCGCCACCAATTCCGGTTCGGTGAGCATCACCGTCTATTTTAAGCAGGGCACAGACCCCGATATGGCGGCTGTCAACGTGCAGAACCGTGTATCACGTGCTACGGGACAACTTCCGGCGGAGGTAACCCAGGTCGGTGTGACCACTTCCAAGCGTCAGACGAGTATTCTGCAGATGTTCTCATTGTATAGTCCGGACGACAGTTACGACGAGAACTTCCTGTCCAACTATATCAGCATCAACCTGAAACCGCAGATTCTTCGTATCTCCGGTGTGGGCGACCTGATGATTATGGGCGGTGAATATAGTATGCGTGTATGGATGAAACCGGACGTGATGGCACAGTACAAACTGATTCCGTCCGATATCACCGGTGTGCTTGCCGAGCAGAATATCGAATCGGCTACCGGTTCGTTCGGTGAAAATTCCGATGAGACTTATCAGTATACGATGAAGTACACCGGACGTCTCATTACTCCCGAAGAATTCGGGGATATCGTCATCCGTTCCACCGACAATGGCGAAGTCTTGAAACTGAAAGACGTTGCCGATATCCAACTGGGACAGGACAGCTACGCTTACCACGGTGGTATGGACGGTCATCCGGGTGTATCCTGTATGGTGTTCCAGACGGCAGGTTCCAATGCGACCGAAGTAAACCAGAATATCGACAAACTCCTCGAAGAGGCAAGTAAAGACCTTCCGAAAGGCGTGGAACTGACGCAGATGATGAGCTCCAACGACTTCCTGTTCGCTTCCATTCATGAGGTGGTGAAAACGTTGATCGAGGCTATCATCCTGGTTATCCTTGTGGTGTACGTCTTCTTGCAGGACTTCCGTTCTACATTGATTCCGCTGGTCGGAATTGTGGTTTCCCTGGTGGGTACGTTTGCTTTCATGGCGATAGCCGGATTCAGTATCAACCTGCTGACCCTGTTTGCGCTAGTGCTCGTTATCGGTACGGTGGTGGATGATGCCATTATTGTCGTCGAGGCGGTGCAGGCGCGGTTCGATGTGGGCTACAGGTCGTCATATATGGCAAGTATCGACGCTATGAAAGGTATCAGTAATGCCGTTATCACCTCTTCGCTGGTGTTTATGGCGGTGTTCATTCCGGTGTCCTTCATGGGCGGCACTTCCGGTACGTTCTATACCCAGTTCGGTTTGACGATGGCGGTTGCGGTAGGTATCTCCGCTATTAACGCGTTGACTTTGAGTCCGGCTTTGTGTGCATTGCTGCTGAAACCTTATATTAATGAAGACGGAACGCAGAAGAACAACTTTGCGGCACGCTTCCGTAAGGCTTTCAATTCGGCTTTCGATATGATGGTGGATAAATATAAGACGATTGTATTGTTCTTTATCAAGCGCAGATGGTTGACATGGTCGTTGCTGGCTTGTTCCGTGGTATTGCTTGTGTTACTGATGAATAACACGAAGACCAGTCTGGTACCCGACGAGGATCAGGGTGTTATTTTCGTCAATGTGAGTACAGCGGCAGGCAGTTCGCTGACAACGACGGATAAGGTGATGGAACGTATCGAAAAACGCCTGATAGAAATACCTCAACTGAAACACGTGCAGAAAGTGGCCGGTTACGGATTGTTGGCAGGACAGGGTAGTTCGTTCGGTATGTTGATTCTCAAACTGAAACCGTGGGACGAACGTCCGGGTGATGAGGACAATGTGCAGTCGGTGATCGGTCAGGTATATGCGCGTACGGCTGATATCAAGGATGCCAGTGTGTTCGCCATCTCTCCGGGTATGATTCCGGGTTACGGTATGGGTAATGCGCTCGAACTCCACATGCAGGATAAGATGGGCGGTGATATGAACGAGTTCTTCACCACCACCCAGCAATACTTGGGAGCTTTGAACCAGCGGCCTGAAATATCGATGGCTTATTCGACGTTCGACGTTCGCTATCCGCAGTGGACGGTAGAGGTGGATGCGGCTAAATGTAAGCGTGCAGGTATCACGCCCGACGCTGTGTTGAGTACGCTGTCCGGTTATTACGGTGGGCAGTATGTGTCCAATTTCAACCGTTTCTCTAAAGTGTACCGTGTCATGATTCAGGCCGATCCGGTGTTCCGTTTGGACGAAACTTCCCTCGATAATGCTTTTGTGCGTATGTCGAATGGAGAGATGGCGCCATTGAGCCAGTTCGTTACGCTGACCCGTAGCTACGGTGCGGAATCGTTGAGCCGTTTCAATATGTATAACTCCATTGCGGTAAATGCGATGCCGGCCGACGGATATAGTACGGGAGACGCCATCAAGGCTGTGCAGGAAACTGCCGAACAGTCTCTTCCGAAAGGCTATGGCTATGATTACGGAGGTATCACCCGTGAGGAAAACCAGCAGAGCGGTACGACGATCATTATTTTCGGTATCTGCTTCCTGATGATTTACCTTATTTTGAGTGCGCTTTATGAGAGCTTCATTATTCCGTTCGCTGTGCTTTTGAGTGTGCCTTGCGGATTGATGGGTAGCTTCCTTTTCGCCTGGATGTTCGGACTGGAGAATAATATTTATCTGCAAACAGGTTTGATTATGTTGATCGGTCTGCTGGCGAAGACGGCTATTTTGCTGACGGAATATGCTGCCGAACGTCGTAAAGCAGGTATGGGGCTGATTGCTTCTGCGGTCAGTGCGGCTAAAGCCCGTCTGCGTCCGATTCTGATGACGGCATTGACGATGATTTTCGGTCTGTTCCCGTTGATGATGTCAAGTGGAGTGGGAGCCAACGGTAACCGTTCATTGGGTACGGGTGTAGTAGGTGGTATGACCATCGGTACGTTGGCGTTGCTCTTCATCGTGCCTACTTTGTTTATTGCTTTCCAGTGGTTGCAGGAACGTTTGCGTCCCGTGCAGAGCGTCCCGACGCATGACTGGCAGATTGAAGAAGAAATCAAAGTGAGCGAGGAAGAAAAATCTAAAGCTGGAAAAGAATAATTGATGATTAAAGGTTTTAGACCTGAATTAAAATAAGAACTAATGAGAAAAATAATCATTCTGTCCGCAGCAACGCTTATATTGAGTAGTTGCGGTATCTACAATAAATACAAACCGGTATCGGAAGTTCCCGAAGGACTTTACGGCAGCGAGTCTGTTGCTGCCACCGATACGGCAAACTTCGGTAACCTCTCGTGGCGGGAGGTCTTTACCGACCCTTATCTGCAGAATTTGGTGGATTCGGCACTCTTGCGCAACACCGATATGCAGACTGCCCATTTGCGTGTGAAAGAAGCGGAAGCCACGCTGTTGACGTCCAAACTGTCTTATCTGCCTTCTTTGTTTCTGGCACCGGAAGGAGCTGCCAGCAGCTTCGACCGTGGAAAGGCTACACAAACTTATTCGCTGCCCGTGACTGCTTCGTGGGAACTGGATATTTTTGGAAAGGTGACAACAGCAAAGCGTCGTGCGAAAGCTGCCTACGAACAGAGCAAGGAATATGAACAGGCTGTCAAGACGCAGTTGGTAGCATCCGTTGCCAATACGTATTACACCTTGCTGATGCTCGATTCGCAGTATGAGATAGCTGTGGCTACCGAAGCTGCCTGGAAAGAAAGTGTGAATGCCACCCGTGCCATGAAAAAGGCCGGGATGGTGAATGAGGCCGGACTGGCGCAGACGGAGGCTACCTACTTCAATATATGTACCACCGTACTCGACCTGAAAGAGCAAATCAATCAGGCGGAAAATTCACTGGCACTTTTACTGGCAGAAACTCCTCACAAAATACAGCGTGGCAAATTGGGAAATCAACAGTTGCCGGAAAACTTCTCCGTGGGTGTTCCCTTACAGATGCTTGCCAACCGTCCTGACGTGCGTAGCGCAGAATTTTCGTTGGCACAGGCTTTCTATACAACGAATGCCGCACGTGCCGCTTTCTATCCTTCCATCACGTTGAGCGGCAGCGCAGGGTGGACCAACAGTGCAGGGAGCATGATTGTCAACCCGGGTAAGTTCCTGGCCTCCGCCGTGGCTTCCCTGACGCAGCCTTTGTTTAATAAAGGAGCGAACATCGCCCAACTGAAAATAGCGAAAGCCC
The DNA here is from genome assembly GCF_001314995.1 of Bacteroides ovatus. Taxonomy (NCBI): domain Bacteria; kingdom Pseudomonadati; phylum Bacteroidota; class Bacteroidia; order Bacteroidales; family Bacteroidaceae; genus Bacteroides; species Bacteroides ovatus. The sequence goes on along the minus strand of NZ_CP012938.1, from coordinate 2,434,745 downwards.
AACAGGAGGAAGCCCGCCTTAGTTTCGAACAGACCTTGCTGAACGCAGGCGTGGAAGTGAACGAGGCACTGGTGCAGTACCAGACTGCCCGCGAGAAAGCCGACTACTACAACAAGCAGGTGGCTTCCCTGCAAACAGCAGCCAAAAGCACAAGCCTGTTGATGAAACATGGCAACACCACTTATCTGGAAGTATTGACCGCCCAACAGACGTTGCTCAACGCGCAACTGTCACAAGTAGCGAACCGCTTTACCGAAATCCAAGGCGTAATCACTTTGTATCAGGCATTGGGTGGCGGCCGTATGTAGGGAGGTATGTATGAATCCAGAAACACTGCGTTGCCGGATACTCGACTACACCAAGCGGGAAATGTACCAGCATGGTGCCGACGGGTTGACGATGGATGATATAGCCAGGGGAATGAAGATGTCGAAGCGGACACTCTACAAGCTCTTTCCCAGCAAAACGAGTCTGTTCCGTGTCTGTCTTTCTGATTTTGCCAACGGAATCAGAAGCCGGATCCAGCAAAAACAGATACGGATGGACAGCTCGTGCATGGAGGCACTTTTCATCACAGTGGATGGCTATCTCACCCTGCTTCATTCGCTGGGGAAGAAGTTGCTGATGGATATTGCTGCCGACAGGGAATACCGTGCTGCTTTCGAGCGGGAGGAGGCTTTCTGGTTGCAGCAGTTGATTGATGTCTTGACGCATTGTAAGATTTGCGGTTATCTGCTTCCCGGAGTCGATCCCGACCGTTTTGCACCGGATTTGCAGGAGGTCATCTACCAGAGCAGCTTGCAAGGCACCCCGTACCTGGTACAGCGTATGTTGAACTATACGCTTCTGCGGGGGCTTTTTAAGATGGACGGTATCCGTTATATTGACGAACACCTGAAACCTGATAATTTGAATGTTTGTGTATGAAGAGAAAGAGGTGGACTACCCTGCAAAGGGAGCTCACCTCTTTTTATTTTCTTCGTTCGTAAACGGTTGGTTACAACATAGTGCCTTTATGAATCCGATTACTTTATAACCCTTCGATTATGCTTAAAGGTAAATCGGTACATTCGGCGATAGACTCATTGTCTATCCCTTTGGCTTTCATGTTCCGGGCTATTTTCAGCTGGGTTTCTTGTGCACCTTTTTGTTCAGCTGCATCCATTGTCACCAAATAATCTCGGTACACTTTGACGCTATTGTCGTATCGCTCCCTGTCTTCCGGAGACATAGAAGCCACATCAGCGATATCTTCCAATTTCTCGAAGACAGCTTTTCGTGCCTTGAACGGCATGCGTTTTAAAGTTTCCATATTATTTAATATATAAATCCAACGTTCAAAATTCGTTTCGCATTCCTCTTCGTTTTTGTTGAAGAGAGGGAGGGCGATAAAGATTTCCCGGAACTTATCCGAGAAGAGTTCTCCTGTTTCCCTGTCACTTAGAATAACATCTGTGCGGAGTTTTATGTTCTTGTCGATAATGAAATTCATCAAGAAAACTCCGTATACGGCTTTTATTTCAAACTTCCATTCATTGCCTACCCTTCCTTGATTGATGATGGCACGCGATAAATAATAAATCGAGCGTTCTTTGAAGTTGCTTTGCATACGGTTCTGCATTTCAACGATGATTTTTTCGCCTGTGTCCGTGGTGCAATATACATCATAGATAATACCTCGTCCTTCCGGATAGAGCGGCAATTGCTCATTATTCAAAAACTGTAAGTCCGTTATCACTCGTTCACCTTCGAGCAGGTCGTTCAGAAATTCGATTAGTAAATCCTTAGACACTTCTCTGCCGAATATTAGTTTGAATCCGTAGTCGGTGAACGGATTGATAAATTTACTCATTGTTTTGGGTCGCTTCTTTTTATGTTTTGCAAAGAGACGTTTCTCTTTATACATAAAAAAGAGGCTTTTTCTTCGTACTACAAAGGTACGATAATTCTTGGTTTTCCATCCCTTTTGCAGTAAAAATAAAAGGTTCCTTGTTTATAGGCAGACTTTTCCGCTTTATCTTCCCCTGATTAGCTTTTTCAGTGTCCCGTTGTAGGTGTTTTCAAATTCCGTCGGATGATTGAGTGCCCAAAGAATGTAATCACCCGGTTCATTCTTTTTGAGTAGGGTAGGGCGGTATTGGGAACTAAGAATTTTCCATAAAATACCGCCGGGGCCTCCCAATTCTTTACGTCGGGCAAGGGCGACAATCGCTTTTACGGTCTGTTCGTTCCGGATGCCGATAGTTTGCATATTAAGTAGAAGTATAGCTTCCGAGCCTCCTCCCGCTTGCATCCCTTCCGAAACCGTTTCTTTTCCAATCGATTTATCCAAAGACAAACCCTCTACAACGACAGGCGAAGCCTGAAAAACGCTGTTTGACGGAACGGGCGGCATGCTCCTCTCATTCTCCTTTCCGTCTTTTCCTTCCCTCTCTGTCTCTATGTCTTTTTTTATTTCAGGTTTGATTTCATTTTCCATATTCCTTTCCTGTTTACCTTTGATATCTGTATCCGTTTCTTCTTTTGTTTGTGGCATTGTTGTAGCAAATTCATGGGGTTTTGTAACATCTTTGCCGGAGTCATCCGTATTTTCCGGTTCTATTTCACTACTCTCCTCCTTGATAATCCAGAAATGTTCCAGGGGTAATTTATATTTTCTCCGGCTGTCGGTGATGATTTTATGATATTGTTCCTGAATCGCCTGTGAAGTCAGTACGCCATACTCCTTATATATAAGATCATCGAACAGCCCCACTGACAGGCAATCATCAATGATGGCCTGCATTTCCTCCTCCCCGCAACACGCTTCCTGGGCGATGTCGAAAAGAGTGTCTTTGTTCCACAAAATATAATAACCTTTTTCTTTATAGATGAGGCAGAGCAGCGAAGTGAGTGCGGCAATCCCTGCCGCGTGGTGGCGACAGGAGATGCGGCGTACTTTTCTGTCCTGCAGAAAATTGACATCGAGGGGGAAATAATCTAATCCGGGTTTGGAAATGCGGGCCATGATGATAAAATGCTGGTTGTAAATGGTTGATTATTACTGAATAAATTCTGCTTTTACATCGAAGCAGGGGCAGGATTTTATATACTCGTCAGGTGAGATAATGCCGTCTCCATTGAGGTCAGGACTGGTGTCCCGATGCCCTATCACCTGCTTCAGAGAAGGGAAGACAAGGCGCAAATCTTCTACCAGCCGGACGAGCGCTTCACGTTGCGCTTCCGTTCGTGTGTCGGCAGGCCGGCCGTTCCTGTCCAATCCGCCAATGTAGCAGATGCCGATAGACCGATGGTTCCAACCTGTACAATGCGCTCCGTCGAGAGCAACATCTCTTCCCGGTTCTATCGTACCGTCGAGACGGATGACGAAATGATAACCGATAGAACGAAAACCACGTTGACGATGCCAGCGGTCGATGTCGGTAGCGGTAAAATCCTGTCCCGCACGAGTGGCGGAACAGTGGATGATGATCGTGTCTTTCATGGCAGAATCCTCCTTTCCTGTTTGCAGACGGCACGTGAGATAACCCCGAACGCAATAGCCTCCTCTTTGGACAGTTGGCGGTAATATTGCTTTGTTACTGAATGGAGCACCGGAGAGAAGGGAGCATCCATCGGCGGCGTTGTCGTTTGATTAGGCATGGTGGGCCGATTAGGTATTGTCGTCCGATTAAGCACTGTGGTCTGGTTAGGCCTTGTCTGAACCATAATAAAAGCATCTCCCCGATGATGTTGCACACGCAAGGCGTGTTGTTTCACGCGGTCCGGATGCTTTAGTTGGAGGATAAGCCAGTTTCGGTGCGCAGGCTTCAGACGTTCCTCTCTGACCATTTCTTTCATAGACGGGTAGGCACGCAATACTTTCCCCGTTGCATCCGTAACGGCGAAAGGTGTTTGATGAGATCCCACTCCCGTACGTCGTAATCCCGTCCGGATGGCGTGCATCATATTGGTGTATGCATCGCACCATTCGAGGTTTGACACGTGGTTGTTCATCGTATTGCCATCGAGGTGGTTAATCTGTGGCAGCTGCTCCGGGTTGGGGATGAATGCTTTGGCAACCAAACGATGAATTTTGTATTCGATACAAACACCTTTATTCGGCAGTATGACAGTTTCGTAACCGGTCCCCATGATTTTGGCACAAAGGATCAACTTTGATCTGCCCTTGAAACTCAATACCCGTCCGTGATCTGAAATCATATAGTCGGGGTTTTCTTCAATAAATCTCCAATTTTCCATACTTGATATTGATAATGTTAATAAAATTATACTCTGTTAAAAAATAATCGTTTTTCTGAATCATGCGGGGAGAAACGGCGTTTCCTCCATCTGTTAAACGGCGCTTTCTGGTGCGGAGAAACGCTGTGGTCTGTATGTGTTAAACGGCGTTTCTTCCTCCTCCTCCGTATGAGGTTCGAGCCGTTCGGCACAATGAATCAGAAACTCCAGTTCTTCCCGGCAGCCTTGAATGGCCTCGTATAGCGAATCTACGTTATACTGTCTGCAAAGCGCCTCCCATTCTTTTCGTTCCTGCCCGTTCATTCCGTTCTTTTGCAGATTCATTTTTACTTGTTGCTGTCTTGCCCGTCCGTTTCGATATCCAGAAAATTTTCAGCGTGAAAGGTGCGCCAGCCTTTGGCTTCGATATCATAGTAGACAACGAACGTATTTTCCGGTTTGGGTAGATACGGACGGTGGAAACTATGTTCATATCCGGTGAGGGTGCCGGTGGCATGTCGGATGGTTCCATCCTGTTTGGTGTAGCGGAAACAGACATTTCCGTGATGCATCTGCCGGATGAGAGCCCCTATCCGGTGAGCCGTGACGAGTGCATCGTGCCGGTTCATACCGTTGTTTTGCCGGATGACGGCAGCTTGCTTCATTAGCTGTACCCGTTGGAAGGAATGATTTTTTTCAGTTTCAGTCATTTTGATTCGTTTTAATGATTTGATTATGGGGACAAAGGTAGAGAGCAGGTAATGCAAAGGCTGTCCAAGCTTGAACCATAATGAAACGTTGAAACTTTTAGTGCAGGAATGCTTTCTCTTTTTTAGCGCAAATCACAGCTTTTGGAACGAGTGATTTCTTTCCTCTTTGGCAGATTTTATTTCATCTATTTTCTTGATAATACCGGTAAGGTAGAAAATGGGTACCCCAAACCCTCTTTCTTTGTGAAAATATGGATGAAAAATATAGAATGTGTCATGCTTGAACATATATGTTAAAATAAGCATTGTACTTTTGTCGTGAATTTTATATGTAAATATTAAATAAAATGTAAAAAAATGACTAAGGTAGAAAGAGAAGTGGTTTTTAACAGTGAAAATGGTCAGAAAGAAATGACCGGTGTACGTCACAGCGACGATGATGTTAAGAAGAAAGTAATTGATTGTGTTTTTAAGTTGGGGCAACTGAATAATATTCCAGAAAAATATGTTGAAAAGAATTCGGATTGTTCGCGTTCGTCCGTGGGGCGTGTGTACAGGTGTAATTTCGACGGTCGGAGTCCTATACCAAATTGGACAACTATCTTTAATTTTTTCTCTTGTGTGATTGGAAAGGCAACGATTATTGTCAATATTCCGGAGGTGTTGTGCTGGATTCTGAAGCTTTTTCTAGGAGATTCTGCGGATGTAGGCTATACAGTTGATGATAGTCATCATATTCGTATAGATATTCAGTTTCATGACGATAAAACACTGTTCCTGGAGACTGGTGAAAAGGAAGGAAAGGTGAAGAAAAAAGATGGAAAATAGAGGAAAGCGGGAGGGGAATTACCAAGTTCTTGATGAACTTGGTACATTATTGATAACGAACTTTCCATCGAGGTCGGTGGTGGTTCCTATAGATGTACCTTTAACTAAAACGGATGCTCCTATGACGGGCTGGTTGTCTTCCTCGGAGAAGACAACGCCCATTACCTTTCTGGAGGTTTGAGCGATTGCCAGGCTAATGCCTGCTAGCAGGCAGGTTAATAACAGCGTTAGTTTTCTTTTCATATAGTTTTTATATAGTAGAATAGTCTGTTTTGCTATCTTACGATTCGCAAAAGTAACCACTTTTTTAGAAAAACAAAGAAAAATATGAAAAAAATATGAATTTGTGCTGTCGATACAAAATACTTGTAGCAAAAGGACTTAAATACAAGATAAGTACATGAAAGGCGGTTTCTTATTTCTTTTTGGTGATTAATAAACGAAAATAAGTATCTTTTTGATAAATAAATGTGGATAAATTCGTAGATAAGATGTTTAATAACACATAATAATCTGCAAATAAATAATTGCAGGTAGAAAAAAGATAGTTTATTGGACAAAGAAAGAAATTCTATCCGTAGTCTCTTATATTAATACCCTAATTGGGGAGACGAGAGTTGCTGCCGGACTTGAAGTTTGCTACATGAAAGATATTTTCTACCTTTTCAGTAAGTAGATAAAAAGCAAAAAAGGACGATTTATTTTGCGTTTCACTTCCTTTTTTGCTTTTCTTATTCCCCTTTCTGTATTTTCTTTTTTATATTTATTAAATATTTTGTGCTCAAGCACTTATGGAAGGAGGGGCAGAAAATGCATGAGTTCATCAAGAACTTTGCAAATCACCTATGTCGGCATGAAGTCGCAGGATGTTCCCATCAAGTCCGGGACCATCAAGGTAATGATGAAATCCGATTCCGAAGTATTACAGGAAGTGGTAGTGACCGGTATGCAGAAAATGGATAAACGTCTTTTTACCGGAGCCACCAAACAATTAAATGCCGATAATGTGAAGCTGGACGGTTTGCCCGACATTAGTCGCGGACTGGAAGGTCGTGCGGCAGGAGTTTCCGTTCAGAATGTTTCGGGCACTTTTGGAACTGCCCCCAAGATTCGTGTGCGTGGAGCTACTTCCATTTACGGAAGTTCCAAACCATTGTGGGTTGTTGACGGCGTGATTCTGGAAGACGCCATCGACGTAGGTCCCGATGACCTTTCCTCCGGTGATGCCGAGACACTGATTAGTTCCGCCATAGCCGGACTGAATTCCGACGATATCGAGAGTTTCCAAATTTTGAAAGACGGTTCGGCAACCTCCATTTACGGTGCACGTGCGATGGCAGGCGTTATCGTAGTCACCACTAAGAAAGGACGTGCCGGAGTCAGCAAGATCAGTTATACGGGCGAGTTCACCACCCGTGCTATCCCCAGCTACAAAGAATTCAATATCATGAATTCGCAGGAACAGATGGGAATCTACAAAGAAATGGAACAGAAAGGCTGGTTGAACAGTGCCGACCTTTTCCGCACCAGAGACACCGGAGTGTACGGTCGTATGTACCGCCTCATCGACGAATACAACAACAGTAACGGCCAACGCGGACTGCTCAACACCACCGAAGCCCGTAACGCTTACCTCCGCGAAGCGGAAATGCGCAACACTGACTGGTTCGACGTGCTTTTCACCAATGCCGTTTCGCAGAACCATTCCGTCAGCATCACCGCCGGAACGGAAAAATCCTCTTTCTACGCCTCCTTGAGTGCCATGCTTGATCCGGGTTGGTACAAGCAGAGCAAGGTGAAACGCTATACGGCCAATGTGAACACAACCTATAATATATATAAAAATCTGTCGCTCAACCTCATATCCAACGCCTCCTACCGCCAGCAGAACGCGCCGGGAACGATGAACTCCACCCTCGACATCGCATCAGGAAAGATGTCCCGCGGATTCGACATCAACCCTTATTCATACGCGCTCAACACAAGCCGCACACTCGACCCCTCTGTGGACTATATCAGCAACTACGCCCCATTCAATATTCTCCACGAACTCGACAATAACTACATCGAAATCAATATGGTCGATGTGAAATTTCAAGGCGAGATGAAGTGGAAAGTGGTTCAGGGACTCGAATTGAGTGCCCTCGGAGCCGTTAGATACCAGACTTCATCGCAGGAACACAACGTGCTCGACGACGCCAATCAGGCAATCGCCTACCGCACCGGTATGGACGACGCCACCATCCGCGAGCAAAACAAATTGCTCTATACCGACCCCGACAACCCATACGCCCTGCCTATCACCCTGCTGCCCGAAGGCGGTATCTACCAGCGTCAGGACCGCCGTATGCTGGGACTCGATTTCCGTGGAACACTCTCATGGAATCATCTTTTCGCCGAAAAGCACATCGCCAACTTCTTTGCCGGAATGGAAGTGAACAGCCTTCAAAAAACATATTCCTCTTTCCAAGGCTGGGGAATGCAATATTCGATGGGGGAAATTCCGTCCTACATCTACCAGTTCTTCAAGAACGGCATCGAATCCGGTTCGCGCTATTACAGCCTGGGACACTCCGAAACCCGGAGTATAGCCAGCTTCTTCAACGCCACGTATTCTTACGACGGACGCTACACCCTCAACGGCACTTTCCGCTATGAAGGAACCAACCGCATGGGACGCAGCCGTTCATCCCGCTGGCTACCCACATGGAACCTGTCCGGTGCCTGGAACGTGCATGAAGAATCTTTCTTCAAAGCGCTGCAACCCACCCTTTCCAACCTGACACTGAAAGCCTCATACTCCCTCACCGCCGACCGCGGCCCGGCGGAAGTGACCAACTCGCAAGCCATCATCCGCAGCTTCTCGCCCTACCGCCCCTTTACCGACATTCAGGAAACGGGACTTTATATCGATGACATCGAGAACAGCGAACTCACTTACGAGAAAAAGCATGAGCTGAACATCGGCATCGACCTCGGCCTGCTCGAAAATCGCATCAACTTCTCCGCCGACTGGTACCAGCGTAACAACTACGACCTGATCGGTGTAGTCCCCACACAGGGAGTAGGCGGCGTCATCAACAAATATGCCAACGTAGCCACCATGAAATCTCACGGTGTGGAATTTACGCTCTCCACCCGCAACATCCGCACGAATGATTTTTCATGGAACACAGACTTTATCTTCTCCTATGCCAAGAACGAAGTCACCCAGCTGAAAGGACTCACAAGTATGATGGAACTCGTTTCCGGCAACGGCTTTGCCCGCGAAGGATACCCCGTGCGCGGACTCTTCTCCATCCCTTTTGCGGGACTTGATGAAGACGGTATTCCGCAATACCTCATCGACGGAAAAGTGACTAGCACCAGCATCAACTTCCAGGAACGCGAAAAACTGGATTACCTGAAATACGAAGGTCCTACCGATCCCACCGTCACGGGAAGTTTCGGTAATGTATTCACCTATAAAGGCTTCAAACTAAATGTCTTTATGACTTACTCTTTCGGCAACGTAGTCCGCCTCAACCCGGTGTTCAACTACAAATATTCCGACCTTACCGCCATGCCGCGTGAATTCAAAAACCGCTGGACTGTTTCCGGCGACGAAGCGAGAACGAATATCCCGGTGATACTTAGCGACCCGCAATATAGGACGAATACATCGCTTTATCTTGCCTACAACGCCTACAACTATTCTACGGAGCGCATCGCCAAAGGCGATTTTATCCGCATGAAAGAAATATCACTGATGTATGAGTTCCCGAGAAGCTGGATCGCTCCTGCCAAAATATCCAACCTGTCGCTCAAGTTGCAGGCTACCAACCTCTTCCTGATCTACGCCGACAAGAAGTTGAACGGGCAGGACCCCGAATTTGTGAACACCGGAGGGGTGGCATCCCCCGTTCCGCGTCAGTTTACCCTCACCCTGCGTCTGGGACTGTGATTGTAACCCCCAATAGAGAACCCGAAAAAATATACGATAGATGAAGACGAAAATAAACCATATACTCCCTGTGCTGCTGCTCACCGCAGCTTCCGGTCTGACTACCGTTTCCTGCAATGATTTTCTGGACAAAACACCGGACAACCGCACGGAACTGAACACCGACCAGAAAATAGCCAAACTGCTTGTATCGGCCTATCCCGACGTATCGCCCAACGAACTGTTCGAACTCTACAGCGACAACTCCGATGATAGCGGCCCCACCTACGGTTACTACCAGCTTTCCGAAAAGGAATGTTACAACTGGGAAGATACCAAAGAGGAATATCAGGACACACCCAATTCCCTTTGGGGAGGTTATTACGGTGCAATTTCAGCCGCCAACATGGCACTCAAGGCGATAGAGGAGAAAGGAAATCCGGCATCGCTCAACCCGCAGCGCGGTGAAGCACTGGTGTGCCGTGCCTACTGCCATTTCATGCTGGCAACTATCTTCTGCAATGCTTATGACACTCATGCCTCCGAATCGTTGGGAATCCCCTATATGGAAGACGTGGAAACCACCGTGTCTCCCCGTTACGAGCGCGGCACGCTGGAAGAAGTGTACCGGAAAGTGGAGCGTGACCTCCTGGAGGGAGTGGAACTGATTTCGGACGACGGATATTCCGTCCCCAAATACCATTTCACCCGCAAGGCCGCCTATGCCTTTGCCGCCCGTTTCTACCTTTATTATATGAAACCCGATTTCTCCAACTGCGACCGGGTGATTGACTTTGCCACCCGTGTGTTGGGCAGCAACCCCGACGACCTGCTCCGCGACTGGGAAGCATTGAGCAATCTTTCCGTGAACGGAAATGTGCAGGCAGATGCGTATATTGCTTCTTCCAATGAGGCCAACCTGCTGATAAGCAGCACCGTCTCCAACTGGGGCGCACTCGGAAGCGACTACCTGGTAGGCCCGCGTTACTTCCACAACCAAACGCTCGCCACCAGCGAAACCTGTCTTTCTGCAGGACTGTGGGGCAGCTCGGATTATTTGTATCTGAAACCTTTCTCTACCACCGGATTTGTAGCCAGCATCCTGCGCAAGAGCGGACTTTATGATGGCGGCTACCTTTATTATATGCCGGTATTGTTTTCAACGGACGAAACCCTGCTTTGCCGTGCCGAAGCATACGCGTTGAAGAAAATGTACCCCCAGTCGGCTGCCGACATCACGAGCTGGCAACGTGCCTACACCCGCAACAAATCGGCCCTGACACCCGACCAGATCAATGCGTATTATGATAAAATGAATTTCTACACGCCTTTCACGCAACAGACGCCCAAGAAACAGCTAGCTCCCGATTTCACTATCGAGGAAGGGATGCAGGAAAATATTCTTCACTGTATTCTGCACATACGCCGTGTCACTACCCTGCACGAGGGGATGCGCTGGCCCGATATCAAACGGTACGGTATTATGATTTACCGTCGCAACATGGCTACTCAACGTGTCACCGACGAAATGCCGCCGAACGACCTGCGCCGTGCCATCCAGATTCCGCGAAACGTGATCGTGGCGGGAATGCAACCTAACCCGAGAAGAAACTAACAGAGAAAAAAGTGAAAATTATGAAGAAACAGATCATTTACTCTTTGCTTGCTCTCACCACAGTCTGCCTGGGGGCTTGCAACAATAACGACGAGATAGACACCGCGAACAGCATCTTCTCTACCGAACCTCTGGAGAGAAATGCTTTCGATTACTGGCTGCTCGACAACTACACCTATCCTTATAACATCGACTTCATGTACCGCATGAAGGATATCGAGAGCGATCATAAATACAACCTCGTGCCCGCCGACTATGACAAAGCGGTGGCACTGTCGAAAATCATCAAACACGTCTGGATGGACGCTTACGTCGAACTGGCAGGAATGGATTTTCTCCGTGTCTACGTACCCAAGACATTCCACCTCATCGGATCGCCCGCCTACGAAAGTAGCGGTAACATGGTGCTCGGCACGGCAGAAGGCGGGAAGAAAATCACCCTCTATAACGTGAACGACCTCAACATAAAGAAGATCAATATCGAAAAGCTCAACGAGTATTATTTTGAAACGATGCATCATGAATTTGCCCATATCCTGCATCAGAAACGGAATTTCGACCCTTCTTTCAACCGCATCTCGGAAGGAAAATACGTGGGAGCCGACTGGTATTACTACATGACCGCCCAGGGTGCCATGCCCCGCACGGACGATGTGGCCTGGTCCGACGGTTTCGTGACGGCTTATGCCATGAGCCAGTCCAACGAGGATTTTGTGGAAAATATAGCCATGTACGTCACACATACGCAGGCCTACTGGGACAATATGATGACGGCAGCCGGAGAATCGGGCGCTGCCATCATCAACAAGAAATTCACGATTGTCTATAACTATATGCGCGACACATGGGGGATCGACCTCAACGAACTTCGTAAAATCGTGCTGCGCCGCCAGCAGGAGATTACCGAAATTGACTTGAGCACTATTCAATAAGTGCCGGTCACCTCTTGTTTTTTTGATTGACGATTGGATGATTATTTAATTACACATTATTATGATGAAGAAAAATAGAACGATATATTTCCTGTTGGCCCTTGTCTGCCTGGGTTTGCAGTCGTGCCTCTTTCAGGAAGAAGATTATTTTGACGATTCGTCTGCCAACCGTGCCACGGCCGATGTGAAGCGTTGCAGCGAACTGCTGGAAGCAGCACCCAACGGATGGGTGATGGAATATTACGTCGGTAAGGACTACTCGCTGGGAGGTATTACCCTGCTTTGCAAGTTCGACGGCCAGCGGGTGACGATGGCTTCGCAGATAGCGGGAGCGGATGAGACGGTCAGTTCGCTTTATAGCGTCAAGTCCGAGCAGGCAACGATGTTGTCTTTCGATACCTACAATTATCTGGTGCATTATTTCGGTCAACCACAGGGAAGTATGGCCGACGACCCGAACGGAACGCTCGGAGGCGACTACGAATTCGTGATCTCCGATGCCACCGCCGACCGTATCGAACTGAAAGGCAAGAAATATGGCAACCGCATCGTGATGAAGGCTTTTTCTGCCGACCAGACGTGGAAGCAATATCTCACCCGGATAAAGAAAGTGGAAGACGATGCTTTCTTTTATGAATACGACCTGCGGATGGACGGACTCTACACCGGGCAAATGCTACGCAGCAACTATACGTTCATTGTGACCTATTATGACGAAGTTGGAAAGGTGCATCAGAAAACCGTACCTTTTATGTTTACCACCGACGGAATGCGTTTTCACGAACCGGTGACGATAGACGGACAAACCATGCAGAATTTTGTCTGGAAGAACGAGGAGATCAGCTTTGTTTGTACCGACGAAGGAGCTACGGAGGTGAAACTGGCGGGTGTCTATACTGCCGGGTATCAAAGTTACGACTATTATCCAGGCACTTACCAGATGGATTTTTATCGTCTGAACGATGCGACGAACCAGATGGAAGTGGCTTCGCAGGAGATTCAACTGGTGAAGGACGAGGACGGCAAGAGCTATTGGCTCAAAGGACTCGAATATGACATTCTGGTAACTTATGACAAGCCGCGTGGCGGACTTTCCATCTTGCCGCAATTTTTGAAGAAAGTACAGGGAGGTTACGTGTATCTGGCTATGTGGGATTTGATGAATGATTATGTTTTGCGCAGTTCGGCAATCGGTCTTATCAGTTATCCTACCACCGACGGCATTTATCTGGTGGACAATGGAGTGTGGATGGGTGAAATCTCCGGATTTATCTTCGGTGTGTACGACTCGCAGGATGAGGAGGCCTCTTTCATGGGATACACGGATGCAGTTGCAGCAATCAGGTTGATTAAAAAAACAATAGAAGAATGATATGATGAATAAGTTAGTTATACTGTTATTATCTGCGTGCTGTTTGCTGATGACAGCGTGCGACAAGGAAAACGATGAAACGGCACAAGGCTTCCGCATCATGAATGCGGACGTCGATCTGGCAGCCGGAGGCGGAACGGTGGAAGTGGCTTTGCAGGCTACCGGAGAACTGACTGCCGTTTCGGGTGCGGACTGGTGCAGGGTAATCGAAGTGACAAACGAAAAGATAACTTTGCTTGCCAGAGCCAATTATGAATATACGTCACGTGCCACGCAGGTGACCGTGAGCGATGGTAATAGCGAACAGAAAATTGTAGTGACGCAGGAGGGAAATATTTTTGCTCCCGACTCCGACCAGCAGGTGATACGCTTCGGAAATGCTCCTTCACAGACGATTGTACGTGTGAATAGTTCGTTTGATTTCAAAGTGAGCGTGCAGCGGGGAATCGACTGGGTGGAGGTGCCGGCTGCTTCAAAAGAAGATGGTTTCTTGCTTGTGTTGAAAGAGAACAAAACCGGAAATCCCCGTGCCTGCCAGTTATTGGTCAGCACCAATGAGGGGCGGAAGTTCCTTTACTACGTCTACCAGTATGAAGCGACGGACCTGCTTGGAGTGTGGGGAAATAGCCGGATTTATGTGAAATGGGATACGAAGAATATCGAAAACGCCTATCCCTTGTCGGCTACTGAAATTTCGAAGAATGTCGATGGCGAGGGATATACCATTAAGATGTCGTTGGCAAATACTCCGGCAGCGCAATATCTGAAAGACCCCGCAAAGGCTACGATTTCATTGCAGGCTACCTATGAAAATGGATCGTTTGTGGTTCCTATCGGTGCGGCACAGAAAGACTTTACGGTCGTGGAAGAAGTTGCGGATGAGGTGGCAGAAGGCGCTTCGGACGGAACGTCAGGTGGAGTATCGGACGGAACATCGGATGATGGGGCAGGTGTTGTTTTGCAAACCCTGTACGGCTTTTCTGTAGCGGCTTCTTCCAATATTTATTCGAAAGGAAATTTCGGTTTCGCTCCTGTGCTTTATCAGGACGGTTCTGTCGGAGTCAGTTTTCAGGACGTGACCGGAGCACCGGAAAGCGGATGCTACCTGGCGATAGCATTGTTTGACGGACAGCAGTTCCTGACCGGGACACTGAAAGATTGTATCCTTTTCCCGGATATTGCACTTTTCAGATAAAACGAACATAACATTGATGAATAAAGAAAAGAACTACCGTTGTGAAACGGAATGAGAATTTACTAATTCTCTCTTAATTTAACTTTACTATATGACAGGCGGGGATACTCGTGCGAAGAATGGGAATCCTTTTCCCGAGCTTACTCCGCCTTTTTTATGATTCCCGGTCGCTACGGAAGTTCTTTTCAATGATGTAAAATATATAAATCAGTCTGATATGGATAAGAAAATAATGAAGTTATTGGGTGTCTGCCTGTTCGCTGTTGCGTCTGTGGGGGTGTTGACCGCTTGCAGTGACAATGACGCCGAAAATCCGGAGGGAGGAAAACCCGGTGGAGAAGACGTAAACCCGGCGCCGGAAGTGGTGGAGTTTGTCAACTCCAACCTGGTGTACTGGGGAGATAAAGACGGAGTGGGCACAGATCATTTTGTATTGACGCTTTATACGGATATGGAAGTAGATGCTACTGGTAATCCGATAGGACCGGGCAAGATCATGGCGTTCAGCCTGAATGTCCCGCCATTTGCTTCGGAAGCTACGGAATTTCCGCTCCCTGAAGGCACTTTTGATGCAGCATTGAACGGATACACGTTTGATGAATGGACATTCAACCTCGGATATATGAATCAAATCGATCTCCCGACCGGAAAGGTGGATATTCCTGCCGGAACTTTCTACGGTGATGTGAAATCTTACTCTACGAGTGTCGATGCCGATTTGCTTTCCGGTGGTAAAATGACGGTGAAACGGCTGTCCGGTGGTGAATATTCGATTAGCGGAACATTGGTGGGCGATCTTTCCTTGAAACGTTATTTCACCTATACGGGAAAAGTAATCACCATCGACCGTCACGAAAGCAAGGATGAAACTCCTAATTCTACGCTGACCACCGATATTGCACTGAATGGATGGACGCAAGCCCGCCTGCAGGATAAGGGCGATTCTTATTATCTGCAAGATGAGTCGTGCCGGGTAGTCGAGCTTTATCTGGCGGAAGAGAGTATAAGTCTTGTCGACACTTGGCCGGCCGGTAATGGAAGAGTATTGAAGGTGGAATTTTTCGTGGAATGGGCTACGGATGTAACACAGGGTATTCCGGCAGGTACTTATACGGTGGTGGCGCGTGATAAGGAATCATATGGTATCCCGCGCGAGTTGCTGAAACCGGGAAACCTAGCTTCGGGCTATCCTAACGGCTTTACTTATCCGGGAGGAACCTGGTATGAGAAACTTCAGAACGGAGCCATGAAAGAATATGCACGCATAGACGGCGGAACCATGACTGTGGCACGCGACGGTGACAAACACACGCTGACGATAGATTTTATTGACTGTGATAAGGAACACCCGAATCATGTACGTACCACTTATTCGCAGGATGCTCCTATTACCGTATTTGATTATCGTCCGCAGTAAACACGGGTGGATGGCATCATTTTACTAATAACGCGATTTTATAATTAACCCCAAAAAACGAGAAATATGAAAACTAGATTTATTTCCTTTTTCTTATTCATGTTGGCAATGAGTTGTTTTGTGGCATGTAGTGACGATGATCCGGCCACTGATCCCGAACCGGAGCCGGAACCTGTGGAAACTGTGAATACGTACACGTATAAGGATAAGACCATACAAGCCCAATCGGTGTCTTGTTTTGAACAGGATGGCATTGTGTATGTGTGTATGAGTCCGTTGCAGAGTTTGGAAACGCTTGAAGACTTTATGAACAGCGGTAAGGAATATGTGATGTTGGGAGTGAGTAAGAGTCTGGTGGGCAGCCCGGTTACGATAGGCGGCTCTGAAGATGACAATTATGTGCTTTATTACATGGATGCCGATGGTGAGGCTATTCTGGCTGTCAATCCTTATGAGTGGAAAGAGGTGCTGACGCAAGGTAAGTTCACCTTGACGATGACTCCGGGTGAGAATGAAACATCGGCTGTGAAAGCTACTTTTGATTGTACGCTGAAAAGTGGCGGTAAGTTTACAGGGGAGGCTGGTTGTAGCTACAAGGCTCCTGCAAAGTTGCCCAGTGAATTTTCTTTCGGAAGTGAAGTGCGTCCGTTGAAATCGGTGGTGGCTACTGTCATCGGGGGAATTCAATATTTTTATCTTAGTCCGTACGCAGGACTGACAACGGTGGAAGATATGTCGGATACGGAGTTCCTGATGATCGGAATCAATCCCGCTATGTTGGGACAGGTATTGGATATCACGTCTTATGACGGTATGGATTATGCTTTCTATAATATGACAGAATTGGGAGCTGACGACCTGACTGCGGTGGAGCCTTATGGATGGTCTGAAATATGTTCGGCAGGTAAGTTCAAAGTAGAAAAGACGGACGATCATGTGAAAGTAACTTTTAGCTTTACTTTGCTTTCGGGTGAAAAGTTCGAAGGTTCTTATGAGGGTGCTTATTCTGAAATTAAGCAGAGTACGACGAATATATTAACGTTGAACGGAGAAAAAACGCGTGACATCAAAGCTACTTTCTATGAAAAGACAGATGCAGGAGTAGCGTTGTATCTCACTCCGTCGGGAATTTCATCTGCTGCGGACTTGGAAAATGTAAACTCGTATTATGTGCGCCTTTTTGTTCCGAATGCAGGACTTAACGGGCAGGAGGTGGATATTACAGATACCAATCTGGCTTTTGAGTTTACTTATTATAGCCCGTATGACGAAGAAAGAATACAAATATCCAAAGGTCACCTGGAGGATGCGGCAGGTACGTTCAGTGTATCGAAATCAGCGGATAATGAATATTCATTGACGCTTAACCTCAAATATTTGGGTGATAATAGCCTTAAAATATCAGGTAACTATAACGGTGCTTTCGCGGTGTATGATACGACGATCCCGAATGAATATCGCTTAGGGGCGGACGGTACTCCGGTCACTATCCAGTCTGTGGTGATAGATAAGACGGATGCGGATATTTGTGTTATTTACCTTTCACGACAACCAGGTATCACTACTGTGGCGGGAATGTCGGCAGCGGATGCAGTGGTGCGTCTTTCGAAAACAATGCTGGATGGAGTGCTCCGCGGATTCTCCGGTGATGATGAAAATGTGAAAATCTCGATTACGTATGAAGGAGTGACTTACAGTCGGGCTAATACCACATTGGGCAATCTGGCTCTGGGAGGCCGGACTTCGGTGTCTCTTCAGGGCAATGAAGTTGAAATGACTTTTGAAGTGGTAGGTATTAAGAAATATGGCGATGCCAGTTTGTCCGGCTACTATAAAGGTGCGGTGACAGTAATAGAGTGACGATTTAATGAAGTGTATTCATGAAGAAAATCTTATTGAAATATTTAAATTTATATGTTTTATCGGGATTGCTTCTGGTGGGTTTTGCCGGATGTAGTGACGATAAAGATAATGATCCGGTAAATCCCGGTCCGGATGTGGAGGAATTGCCTTCCATCGGTACTTATTCATTCCGGGGGGAAGCGAACAGGATCGTGTCCGGTGAGGCTACTATGGACGGTGGTTATTTTACCTGTATCTTTTCTCCGGAAAAGATACAGGACGGGAAAACTAGTACTTATTTTTTGTTTTCTCTGGGTATGTATTGGGAGGGGCAAGTGGTGGATGCATCGACCTTGTACCAAAACGACCAGTATTTCTTTATTTACGAAGATCCGTTCTATTATTATTCCCAATATAAAAGGGTGACGGGAACGTTTTATGTGAAGCGTAACAACGATGAGAATGTTACTGTCAAATTGAATCTGCGGCTTCACGACGGTGTCCGTTTTAAAGCGGAGGTTACAGCCGATTTGATGAAGCCGTCGGGAGAAGGTACTCCGGAATGATATAATCCTTTTTTTATATAATGAGCGGACAGTTCGTTACAGATTATCTTGGACTCTTTATAACAGCAATCAGCAAGTTATAATTTGATTCGCGTGATCTGTGATGAAATGTCCGCTTTGCTTTGGCTTGCCTTTTTTCTTGCCTTGTTTGGCTTTATCTTTCTCCGAATGATATTTTCTTTGTAAAAGAGTCGTTTCAGGGCTCTCCTAAAAACTTGAAGAACAGCCTTACTTGTGCCGGAGTGAGCAGGATGGCTTTTTCACTATATCCGGTTTGAGCGAGTGCGGCTTGCAGTGCAGTGTTCTTGGCAATCCAACTACGGAGGGTGCGTCGTGCCGAGGCGGACTGTATGTGAGGTAGGTAAAGTCCGGCCAACTGGCTTTTGCTATAGGCTTGTATGCGGGTACGGCTCTCTGTTTCTGCTTTTGGAGTTGTTTCTGTTTTCATATTGACTGTTTTTTAGAGGTTTATTTTGTATGAACTCATGCAAAGGTACGCCTTTTTATGTCGGTTGGTTCTGTTTTGTACAGAAGCCTTTGTAGGCATGAATCGTATCAAATTGTGTTTGTCTGTTCTCTCTTGCGACGGGTTGTAACATCGTGTTTCCCTGCTTTTTTCTCTTCGTGTACTTTTGTCTTCGTAATCGGTTACAAACAGTAGTTATTTATTCATCAATCAAAAAAGAAAGGAAAACAGTATGCCATTAATTTACAAACCTTATCAGGCAACACTTGCCAACAAGGAAGGACAGAAACTTTATTATCCCCGTCTGGTGAAATTCGGGAAAATGGTCAATACGCAGAAAATGGCGGAATTGATTGCAGAAAAAGCCTCGCTGACGGCGGGTGATGTTCATAACGTGATTCGTAACCTGATGTCGGTGATGCGCGAACAGTTGCTCAACAGCCGCACGGTGCGCCTCGAAGGCTTGGGAACATTTACAATGATTGCCAAAGCAGGAGGAAAAGGAGTGGAGTTGGAGAGTAAAGTCAGCAGTTCGCAGATCACTTCATTGCGTTGTCAGTTTACCCCTGAATACACCCGTGCCGCTAACGGAAGTGCTACCCGCGCATTGACCACCGGAGTGGAGTTTGTGCACATCAAGGATGTAGCGGGTTCGTTTGTGGCCGACGATGTCGTTGACAAAGACCCGGATGACGGCGACGAACCCGGTGGCGGAGGAGGAGAAGCGCCGGACCCGGCCGCTTGACCGGAAGTGCAGCTGGCAGCTGAATCCGTAGGGATTAACTGATAAGTTTGTCAGGCAAACTAAAGCTTATTGATAGACTTATCAGTAGCCGCGAATCGGGTATAGCTGATGGTTGCACTTCGACCGATATAAAATAGATTATCAACCTTAATAGAAAAGCGAATGAAATTATTACTGGAAAAGTTGTTAGACATTCTTGAGGCTGTTCTGCGGTTCCGTCATCGGAGAAGCAGTAAGACGGAAAAAGATTAGTGTACGTGTAAAAAAATGATCCTGAAAAAAAACGAAACGTGCCGCCCGCACATAGCTCACGGAACCGGTAACAAACGTGGAGCAACTCATAAAGTGAAAGTAAAGTAAGGCTCAAGGTTCAAATGAAGAAGCTGTCTCCCGATGAATGAGGCAGCTTCTTTTTTTGTACCCATTTATTTTTTTCTATTCTTGACCGTATTCAACAAAAAAACTCTATCTTTGTTTTGTAATTGAGACACAGCATATAATGGGAAGATTTATCAATCCCTTTACCGATTTTGGCTTTAAGTTTTTATTCGGCAGAGAGGTAGAAAAGGAGTTGTTAATCGACTTCTTGAACGATTTGCTCGTAGGAGAGCATGTGATTACCGACATTCAGTTCCTTAACAGTGAACAGCAGCCGGAAGTAAAAACAGAACGAGGTCTTATCTACGACATCTATTGCGTAACCGATACCGGTGAACGTATTATCGTAGAAATGCAGAACCGGGAACAGCCTTACTTTAAAGATCGTGCCCTCTTCTATCTTTCTAGGGCCATTACGCAGCAGGCGAAAAGGGGAGTTTGGAACTTTCAATTGGATGCCGTGTACGGAGTGTTCTTCATGAATTTCGTGATGGACAAGGATATGCCCTCTAAAATCAGAACGGATATCGTTCTTTCTGACAGGGATACGGGGAAGCTCTTCAGCAACAAGTTCCGGCAGATTTTTATCGAACTGCCGAACTTCAACAAAGAGGAGGATGAATGTGAAAATGATTTTGAACGCTGGATTTATATACTAAAGCATATGGATACACTTGACCGGATGCCTTTCAAGGCTCGCAAGGCCGTCTTCGAGCGACTTGAAAAGTTGGCTTCCAAAGCAAATATGACCCAGGAGGAAAGAGCCCGGTATGAAGAAGAATGGAAAGTTTATAACGATTATTTTAATACGTTGGACTTTGCTGAACAGAAGGGGGTGCAGAAAGGCTTGCAAAAAGGTAAAGAAGAAACAGCTCGTAATTTGAAAGAATTAGGAGTGGCTGACGATATTATCATAAAATCTACCGGGCTTTCGAAAGAAGAAATCGAAAAATTATAATTTCTTTCATTTTATCGGAAAGAAAGGTTTGGTCGAAAGTGAAAAATAGTCTGTAACTTATGAAGCAAAAGATAGTTGTGGAGACTTTTAACACATTCTTTTTTCGCTAAGAGTGAAGTAGCTAAAAACTATATATGTCTTTTGGGTGAAATAAACGGAATTGGAATATTATCCACGTTAAAATCAGAAAAAAGTTTTCCGTTTTGGAAAACTTTCTGTATCAGCGAGAAAGAAATGTTTCCCGAAATTTAATGTTAAAAGCTAACCAAGCTATTAGATTATCTTCTATCTTTGTATCTGGTTTCGGAGCTAAAAGAGGTTTAGTCAATGAGGGAACGCTGTGTAAATCGGCGACAGTACCCGCTGCTGTAATTCTCTAAGAATCCGCACAATAAGCCACTGCATCGATGTCGGTGTGGGAAGGTGTTGCGAGGGAGGGATAAGTCAGAAGACCTGCCGGAACTTTTTCTTTTAGTTATCAATATTTTAAATTTAAACTTTCGGGAGTTAAAGTTATGAACTACGCGGAAATTTGTATCATCAAACGTGATGGTAAGAGAGAAGATTTCTCTATCAGTAAGATCAAGAATGCAATTAGTAAAGCATTCAGTGCAACAGGTATTCAGGATGAGCAGCAGTTGGTGGCTGACATCACTATGAACGTAATCAGTCAGTTTACTACTCCTACTATTACCGTAGAAGAGATTCAGGATTTAGTAGAAAAGTCGTTGATGAAAGTACGCCCGGAAGTAGCGAAGAAATATATTATTTATCGCGAATGGCGGAATACGGAGCGCGATAAGAAAACCCAGATGAAGCAAGTGATGGACGGCATCGTTGCTATCGACAAGAACGATGTCAACTTGAGCAATGCCAACATGAGCAGTCACACGCCTGCCGGACAGATGATGACGTTCGCTTCCGAAGTAACCAAAGATTATACGTATAAATACCTGTTGCCGAAACGTTTTGCCGAAGCGCACCAGTTGGGAGATATTCACATTCACGACTTGGATTATTATCCGACAAAGACGACGACCTGTATCCAATATGATATGGATGACCTCTTTGAACGTGGTTTTCGCACCAAGAACGGTAGTATCCGTACCCCGCAAAGCATCCAGAGTTATGCTACGTTGGCTACTATTATTTTCCAGACGAATCAGAATGAGCAGCATGGCGGACAGGCAATTCCTGCTTTCGATTTCTTCATGGCAAAAGGTGTGGCCAAATCTTTCCGCAAGCATCTGGCATCGTTCATCAATTTCTATGTCGCCATGGAAAACGGAAATCAGGCCGATGAGAAATCCATCCGCACATTGATTAAAGAATATCTTCCGTCTATCAAGACTACTGAAGCCGAACGCGAAACATTGCGCATTGCTTTGGTGGCTTTACAGATTATTATAGATAAGGAACACCTTGCCCGTATCGTTGAGAAAGCTTATCAGCAGACTCGCAAAGATACCCATCAGGCCATGGAAGGATTTATCCACAACCTGAACACGATGCATTCACGTGGCGGTAATCAGGTGGTATTCAGCTCCATCAACTACGGTACGGACACTTCTGCCGAAGGCCGCATGGTGATCGAAGAATTGCTGAAAGCTACCATTGAAGGATTGGGTACAAGAGGTGAGGTGCCTGTATTCCCGATCCAGATTTTCAAGGTGAAAGACGGAGTTTCTTACTCGGAAAAAGACTTTGAGAAAGCAATGAAAGCGGAAAATATCGAAGAGGCAATGACCGACCGTTACGAGGCTCCCAACTTCGACTTGTTGTTGAAGGCTTGCCAGACTACGGCGAAAGCATTGTTCCCGAACTTCATGTTCCTCGACGCACCTTTCAATCAGAACGAGAAATGGAGAGCGGACGATCCGAAACGTTACATCTACGAATTGGCGACGATGGGTTGTCGCACCCGTGTCTTTGAAAACGTGGCAGGAGAAAAATCTTCTTTAGGTCGTGGCAATCTTTCATTCACTACGCTGAATATGCCGAGACTGGCGATTGAAGCCCGCATCAAGGCGGAAAACCTGATAGAGGATGAACGCAACAAGGATGCCATTGAACAGAAGGCAAAAGAAATTTTCATCGAATCCGTACACCAAATGTCCGTGCTTGTAGCCGATCAGCTTTACGAGCGTTATCAGTATCAGCGTACGGCCCTGGCACGTCAGTTCCCGTTCATGATGGGAAATAATGTGTGGAAAGGCGGCGGTGAGCTGAACCCGAATGAACAGGTGGGTGATGCATTGCGCAGCGGTACGCTGGGTATCGGATTTATCGGCGGACACAACGCGATGGTGGCTCTCTACGGACAAGGTCACGGCCACAACCAGAAAGCATGGGACACGCTGTATGAAGCGGTGATGGAAATGAATAAAGTGGTAAACGAATATAAAGAGAAATATAACCTGAACTACTCCGTTCTGGCTACTCCTGCCGAAGGACTTTCGGGACGTTTCACTAAAATGGATCGTCGGAAATATGGAAAAATCCCCGGAGTGACAGACCGCGACTATTATGTCAACTCTTTTCACGTAGACGTGAAAGAACCGATCAGCATCGTTGAGAAAATCAAGCGTGAAGCTCCGTTCCACGCCATTACGCGCGGCGGACATATCACGTATGTAGAACTGGACGGTGAAGCACAGAAGAATGTACGTGCCATCGCCAAGATTGTGAAAGTGATGCACGACGAGGGGATTGGCTACGGCTCTATCAATCACCCGGTAGATACTTGCCATAACTGTGGTTACAAAGGGGTTATCTTCGATAAATGTCCGGTGTGCCAGAGTGAAAGCATCCTTCGTATGCGCCGTATAACCGGTTACCTGACAGGCGATTTGAGTTCCTGGAACTCTGCTAAACGGGCAGAAGAACAAGACCGCGTAAAACACCTGTAGAAGTGAATTTATTAGGAACTTATCCTGAAACGATTGTCGATGGTGAAGGCATCCGGTACTCTATTTATCTTGCCGGATGTTCCCATCACTGTCCTGGTTGCCACAACCCGGAGAGCTGGAATCCGAGGGCGGGGGAAGAGTTGACGGAAGAAAAAATACAGTCCATCATCCGTGAAATCAAGGCAAATCCTTTGCTGGACGGTGTTACTTTTTCCGGTGGTGATCCGTTCTTCCATCCGGAGGAGTTTCTGCTTTTACTGAAACGGGTGAAAGAGGAGACGGGGATGAATGTGTGGTGCTATACAGGATATAGCTACGAAGAAATCAAGGCACAGCCCCGCTTGAGTGCTGCTCTTGATTATATAGATGTGTTGGTGGACGGACGCTTCGAGCAGGCTCTTTTCTCTCCGTATCTGGAGTTCAGGGGAAGCAGTAATCAACGGATCTTGAAGTTGAAGTAACGACTTTTCTCCACTAAAAAAACTTATTTTTCAAAGGAAACAAAAACACCTGTACCATTGTTTTGTTTACCTTTACGAAACCAAGTGAATCATTTTTCATCACGGAGTAACGCGGTGCTTTTTTTGTAGTCGGTGGTGTTTGTGTTTGCATCCCTGCGTTGCTTTATGGTGAAAAAAGAATGACTACTTACAAGAATAAGTTTTTATGGTACAATCGATAAATTCAACTCAAAAAATAGAGGAAACCGACGGATTGCCGATGCCTAAGCGTATTTGGGCGGTGGTGTCCGTCGGATTCGCTCTTTGTATGTCGGTATTGGATATTAACATCGTCAATATCGTACTACCCACGCTTTCGCATGATTTTGGGACTTCTCCCGCTGTAACAACCTGGATTATCAACGGCTATCAGCTGGCTATCGTCATATCGCTACTGTCTTTTTCCGCTTTGGGTGAAATCATCGGTTACCGGAAAGTCTTTCTTTCAGGTATCGGTCTGTTTTGCATCACTTCGTTGATTTGTGCCTTGTCCGATTCGTTTTGGACGCTAACCGTCGCCCGTATTTTTCAGGGGTTCAGTGCCTCTGCCATCACCAGCGTGAATACGGCACAGCTACGTTACATCTATCCGAAGAGCCAGATTGGGCGGGGAATGGGGATTAATGCGATGGTCGTTGCCATATCGGCTGCCGCCGGGCCTTCTGTGGCGAGCGGTATTCTTTCTATTGCCAGCTGGCACTGGTTATTTGCTATTAATGTTCCGTTAGGACTTACCGCATTGTTCCTCGGCATCAAACATCTGCCAAGGCAGGAGGAACGCTCGAAACGCAAGTTTGATTATATCAGCGCCATAGCGAATGCGGTTACCTTCGGCCTGCTTATATATACGCTGGACGGATTCGCCCATCACGAGGAAATGGATTTCCTTTTCATCCAACTGGTTGTATTGGCAGTGGTAGGCACGTACTATGTGCGCCGGCAACTCACGCAGACTACTCCGCTATTGCCGCTCGACCTGTTGCGGATTCCGATTTTCCGGTTATCCATCCTGACTTCCATTTGTTCCTTTATCGCTCAAATGTCGGCAATGGTTTCCCTGCCTTTTTTCCTGCAGAACACTTTAGGACACAGTGAGGTGATGACCGGACTTTTGCTTACTCCGTGGCCGTTGGCTACGCTGGTCACGGCTCCATTGGCAGGGTATCTCGTGGAGCGTATTCACCCCGGTATACTGGGAAGTATCGGGATGGTTTTGTTTGCCATCGGGCTTTTCTCGCTTTCCAGTCTGACTGCCGAATCATCTGATATAAGTATCATCCTGCGTTTGATGTTGTGTGGTGCGGGCTTCGGATTGTTTCAGACGCCGAACAATAGCACGATTATCTCTTCCGCTCCTACGCAGCGTTCGGGAGGGGCCAGTGGGATGCTGGGAATGGCCCGCCTGTTGGGACAGACCACCGGAACAACATTGGTTGCCTTGCTTTTCAGCTTTGTCACTCATAGCCGGAGCACGGCTGTTTGCCTGATGGTGGGGAGTGGGTTTGCCGTTGTGGCAGCTATCGTCAGTAGCTTGAGGCTATCACAGCCTTCCACCCTGAAAAGAAAATAATGAAGTCCTGAAAGAGGATTAAGTCTTTCAGAACTTCACAGGAACATCATACAACATATCAGTAAGCAATCATTCAAGATGAACTTGAAAGATTTGACTTTCTAGTATTTCGTTTCCCGTATGACTTCTACCAGACGGCGGAAGTCTTCCGGATGCACATCACCGATGTTTCCGATACGGAAGGTATCTGCTTTTGAAATCTTTCCCGGGTAAATCACGAATCCTTTATTTTTCAGTGCATAATAGAATGTTTTGAAGTCGAATCCTTCATGCGGATAAAGGAAAGAAGTGATGATAGGCGACTGGATGTCATCTTCGAGCAGTGTTTTGAATCCGAGTGCACGCATACCTTCCACCAAAATACGGTGATTTTCGCAGTAGCGTTGGTAACGTGCTTCTACGCCTCCTTCTTCAAGCAATTCGGTCAAGGCTTGTTTGAAAGCACGGACAACATGTGTCGGTGAAGTGAAGCGCCATTTTCCGTGTCCTTTTTCCATTGTTTCCCATTGGTCGTAGATGTCCAGGGAAAGAGAGCGTGCCACTCCTTTGCAATATTTTAATTCCGAACGGCGGGCGATGATGAATCCGAATCCCGGTACACCCTGAATACACTTGTTGGAACTGCTGATTAGGAAGTCGATACCGAGTTCGTTTACATCTAAGGGAATACCTCCGAAGCTGCTCATACAGTCTACAATCAGCTTTTTACCATGCATCTTGACGATGTGGGACAGTTCTTTGATCGGATTCAGGATACCGGTCGTTGTTTCGCAATGAACGAAAGCGACATGTGTGATATCGGAGTTATTGCTAAGATAATCGTCTACATATTCAACTGATACCTGCTCTGTTTCTTCAAAAGCCAGCATGTCGTAGTCGAGATGGTAATATTCTGCAATGTTGCCCATACGGTCGCCATAGGCTCCGTTGCTACAAATCAGGAGTTTGTCTTTCGGGGTGATGGTGGCGCCCAAAACGGCTTCCACGCAATAGGTTCCGCTTCCCTGTAAAAGGATGGAAGTGTATTCTTCCGGTTTTTTAGTGGCGATGTTAACCAGGTCTTTGCGGAGTTCCTGAACAATGCCGAGGTTGTAGTCTTCGTCCCATGTACACCAGTCGGTCATCATGGCTTCTTTTACTGTTTCAGAGGTGGTTAGAGGTCCCGGAGTTAATAACAAATATGGTTTCATAATGATGTTTTCTTTAGAAATGAATAAATAAATGATTTTGTTTCTTTTCTGATTGTTGGGTGCGGGCTTGAATGTTAGTTGCCGGCGTTGATCGTTTCAATCAGTGCGGGAAGTTCTTCGATAGTGCGTATCACGTAAGAAGCTCCTGCGGCAAGCATGCGCTCTTTGACATCGGCGATGCGGGCTTCGGGTTCGGAGGCAGGCATTGATTTTGTTTCTGCTTCGGTAAGTGCCATTTCATTGCTGCCGAGAATCACGCCTACACTATACACTTTCGCGTTCACTCCTTCGAGAATATCGGCAATCGTATCACCCACTTTTATAACGGCGTCGAGGCTGGGGACTGCTAATTTCGTCAGGTTCTCAAAAATCATGTAAGGAGCGGGACGTCCGGCGGGAAGTAGGTTGGGAGTGGCGCAATAATCCACGTGGTATCCTTTTGCCTGTGCGGCGGGGAGAACTACATCCATCATTTCGCGGGTATAGCCGGTGGTCGATCCTATTTTAATACCTGCGGCACGCAATTTTTCCAAAGTTGGGATTACTCCCGGAATAGGGTCTGTGTAGTTTTCGAGAGAGGCGAAGAGATGCTTCTCGAAAAGGCGGTTTAGTTCTACCACGTCTTCTTCCGTCCAGGCGCGTTGGTAACGGGCGGTAAACTGTTCGTTCACGTCAGGCATGGAAAGTAGTTCGCGGATGTGTTGAATTTTGGGTAGTCCCATTGGTTTGCGGGTCTGTACAACATCGATTACCAGTCCTTTTTCGGCAAATGCTTCGATAAAAGCAGCCACGGGGGCAAAACATCCATAGTCAACGGCTGTACCAGCCCAGTCCATAATAATACATTCAATCTTTTTCATTCTTGTTTCTATATAATATTGGTTTATTCGTCAGAAATTAGTAAGAAGCGAGGGAGGGGACGGGGCAAGATTCGTTCCCGCGTATTTCACCCTGTTTCCCTTTTCTGTATTTTTGTGTCAGATAAATCATTGCTAAGGTGAACGCAAAGGTGCAGACGATTCCTACTGTCCCTGCCATCGTATTGTAGAATTCCAGCCAATTCAAATCCGGGTTGAAACATTCTTTCACTACCAATACCACCACTGTGCCTGTGTAGCCGATGGAATCGACCATCGCTATGAAGAAACCTACATTTCCCTTGATGCGGAAACAGGCGATGAAGCGGTCGAAGAAGATGGTTTGAAAGCTCAAGTAAGAAAAATAGAGGCAGAGGCTCTGGATAAATAACCACACGAGCGGAGAAAGTTGCAGGGTATGGTAGTTGAATGCCACAGTGCTAAGTGTGATTGCTCCCGCAATGACAAGGGTCAATAGAACGGAAAGTACTTTGATGTGGCTTTTCATCACTGCCAGGGTGGCGAAAATGGCTAGGATAATCAGTGTGACTACACCGTCCACTTTGGCGAATACCCACGGGGAAAGTCCGGCGGCATTGACGTCTATGATTTTCACCAGAAAGTCTTCCTTGACATCTTGCAAAACGGTGAGAAAGAGGTTGGCGAAGAAAAGCAGTGTCAATATGGGAGCAAAGCTGCGGAACAGGTTCCAGCGTTGTTGTTTGTTGAGAGTGACACGTTCCACACGCAGTGCTTTGTCTTCGGCAGTCGGTTTGGGCAGGTGATCGAGGATATAGCCCAGTCCTGCCAGCAAGGGCAATGCTACCGCACCGATCAGTGCAGGCATCCAGAATTCACTGACATGCAGGGTGTCGACAACGAAAAGTCCGATGGATTTGGCTGTGCCGCTACTGACTGCGATACTAAGTCCGAAAAGGGAAGCGAGCAGATCCGTCACCCGGCGTCCTTCGAGGAAGCTGAAGATGACTCCCCACATACAGCCAAGCGACAGTCCGTTGAAGAACAACGCCAACACATTGAACGGGCGGGGTAGGCATCCGAAAAGAACCAAAGAGAGTTCGGCCACTAAAATAGAAACAAGAATGAATTTCAGGCGGCCTTCTCTCTTCAGTTCGGAAATAAGTTTGATCCCGATAAACTTGGATACCATATATCCGAATATCTGGATGATGCTGGTGGCTATCTTATAGTCCATACCAAATAGTTCCATGCCGTCGAACGTGGCGGCGGTGAACGGTTTGCGTAGTGCGTAGACTAATGAATAGGATAGCAGTGCCGCTCCTCCCGCATAAAGGATAAAGAGTAAATCGGAAAGTTTCTTTTGGGCCGAAGGCGACAGTTTTTCTTTGAAATTCATAATGCTATTTTTTTTGTTTCCGGTGCAAAAGTAAGGGTGTCGGAGCGAACGAAAAAATGAATTTCAATGAATCATATTGTATATATGAGCCTTTAAGTGTACTGAAATATTAATGTAATATTCATGCAATACAAACATAATACCTTAGTCATTCCTTTGCAACGGAATCAATTAACAAACCGAAAAATCATGGACGAACTTACGGATATTTATAAAAGAATAGAGTACCTGCGCAACAACGGGGTGAAGATGAAAGAAATTGCCGACCGGGTGGATATGGCTCCGAGTGTGTTGTCTGCTTTGTATTCGAGTGTGCTTCCCGCTTATATCGACTTATTGAAAACACGCACACCGGACGAGGCGCTGGATGAAGCTTTGGCACTGGTGAATAATGTTTCCAAGAAACGCTTATTAAATAATGTGGGATCGGTGAGGCTGTTGCTTCAGGAGATGGAGCCGGACGTGCAGAGCGAGGCGGAGAGTGGCAACTCTTTTATCAAGTTGCTGGGGAAAGAGGCGAAGGAGTCTGTGCAGGAGGTGTATAATTATAGCGGTATGTATCTTAGTTACAGTTTGTCGTCTTCTACGGATAGCTTGAAGATCGAGCCGTACATGATTTGTGCTTCCGAGAATAATGAGTATGTGAAGGTGGGGATGATTAATGCGTATAAGTCGGTGCATTGGGGGAGCGGGATTATCAGTAATCATCAGAACTCTTACCTGATGTTCAACGAAAGGGATTTGCCACAGTTTGCGCTGGTGACTATTTACCTGCAACTTCCGCATTATGAGTTTCCGAATATGCTGAAAGGGCTTTATCTCTGTCTGGACTACAATCATAATCCGATTGCGCGTCGTATTGTACTGGTGAAACAGTCGGATAGTACGGATGTTAATCAGTTTCTGGAGATGGAAGGGTGTCTGGTTCCGCGGGCGGAATTGACTCCGGAATTGGAGGTGTACTATAATTATACGTGTCAGGAGGGAGATTATATCAAAACGTGCACGGTGCCTTCACCTAAGTTGGATGAGACGGATTTGGAGAGAGAGAAGAAGATGTTGAAGATTTAAAGACAAACAACAATAAAAAAAGATCCCGGATGAAAATTGGTTTTTAAAACCTTTTTCATCCGGGATGATTCTTTTTATATGTTTTCTCTATCTTTCTATTGTTATATTCGCTAGAAGAAGAATCGCAAAATATCATTGAAGTTAGCCCATATCAACAGACCGAAGAGCAGAATCATACCGGTCATCTGGGCGTATTCCATAAACTTGTCGCTCGGTTTGCGGCGGGCTATCATCTCGTAGAAGAGGAAGAGCACGTGGCCACCGTCTAATGCGGGGATAGGGAGGATGTTCATGAAAGCCAGGATGATGGAAAGGAAGGCTGTCATATACCAGAACTGGTGCCAGTCCCAGGTAGCGGGGAAGATGCTGCCGATCGTTCCGAAGCCGCCCAGTTGTTTGGCTCCTTCTTTTGAGAAGAGGTATTTCATGTTTCCTACATAGCCTTTCAGGGTTTTCACACCGAGGGAGACACCTGCGGGGAAGGATTCAAAGAAGGCATATTCTTTTTTTACCATAGGGAGCAGACGGTCTGTGACGAGACAGGCGGTTACACCCATCAGGTAGGCGGAGTCTACACGCATACTTAGCGTGTCTGTTGCACCGTTACGCACATAAGTCAGCGTGATTAGACGCGGATCTATGCTGTCTTTGAGCAGGGTTGCTTCGTTTTTCTTACGTTCTGCCATCGCTTCTTTGAAGTCGGAGAAAGAGATCGGTGTTCCGTTCAGGGCGATGATGCTGTCACCTGCCTGGATTCCTGCTTGTGCGGCAGGAGAGTTCACCATTACGCTGTCTATAACGTACGGGAAACGGTAGGAGGCGAAGCGGACACTGTCTGCCAAGAGGCGTTGCATCAGGTCTTCCGGGATATAGACGGAGGCTTTTGCCCCGTTACGGATGACGCTTACTTCGCGTGCATCGGCAATCTGGCTCAACATGTCGCCGTCATAACGTTCGAAAGGAACACCGTCGGCAGAAAGGAGGATATCACCGTCCTGGAAACCTACCGCTTTGGCAGTCTCGTTGAATTCCATACCAAGAGGGGCTTCCTGTACCTTTATATATTGGTCGCCCCATGCAAAAAGAATCATGGAGTAGATGAACAGTGCCAACAGGAAGTTGAACAGTACGCCACCCACCATTATCAGCAGACGTTGCCACGCCGGCTTGGAACGGAACTCCCACGGTTGTTCGGGTTGTTTCATCTGTTCGGTATCCATCGACTCATCAATCATGCCGGCTATTTTGACATAACCGCCCAATGGCAACCAGCCTACTGCATACTCTGTGTCACTTTTCTTGGGTTTGAACTTAAAAAGGGTGAACCAAGGGTCAAAAAATAAGCAGAATTTTTCTACACGCACCTTAAACAAACGGGCAAAAAGAAAATGCCCGCCTTCATGAACGATAACGAGCAAGGATAAGCTCATAATCAATTGCAGGGCACGAATCAAAAATGTTTCCATATAGTCTATTTACAGTTTAAAGCCTTCAACTAATTCTCTACCGAAGAGAGGATATAAAGGCTATTTTCAATTTATATTAATACTAATCAATTTCTTTATTTTCTTTGTTCATCAATGGGATGAAGCGGATCATATCAGACTGGCTGCTATTTTCCTTGCTTCCGCATCCGTAGCTACATAATCGTCGTATGTCGGATTGGCGATGAAGGCAACCCGTTCCATTGTTTTCTCTATTACGTCGCTCATGCCGAGGAAGCTGATGCCGTCTTTCAGGAAAGAGGCTACCACTACTTCATTGGCAGCATTGACGATACAGGGCATATTCCCTCCGCGGTACATCGCTTCGTAGGCGAGTGCCAGGTTGCGGAACCGTTTCGTATCGGGTTGCTCAAACGTCAGATTCGTGCATTGGGAGAAATCGAGCCTGTCGAAAGAAGAGCTGATACGGTCGGGGTAGGAGAATGCGTACTGGATGGGCAGGCGCATATCTGGCATCCCAAGTTGTGCCTTGACAGCTCCGTCTTCAAACTGCACCATCGAGTGGATGACTGATTGCGGATGCACCACCACTTCGATCTGGCTGGGCTGAACACCAAACAACCATTTGGCTTCGATCACCTCAAAACCTTTATTCATCATGGAAGCGGAGTCGATTGTGATTTTTGCTCCCATTTCCCAGTTGGGATGTTTCAAGGCTTGCGTCTTTGTGACGGATTTCAGCTGTTCCAAGGTGCAAGTGCGGAACGGACCTCCGGAGGCTGTCAATATCACTTTCTCGATCGGGTTACCCACTTCTCCCGCTAAACACTGAAAAACAGCAGAGTGTTCAGAGTCTACCGGCAGAATCGGAGTGCGATATTGTTGTGCCAACTGATTAATCAGTTCGCCCGCTACTACCAATGT
Organism: Bacteroides ovatus; assembly: GCF_001314995.1. Classification (NCBI taxonomy): domain Bacteria; kingdom Pseudomonadati; phylum Bacteroidota; class Bacteroidia; order Bacteroidales; family Bacteroidaceae; genus Bacteroides; species Bacteroides ovatus. Next base: position 2,401,734 of record NZ_CP012938.1, on the reverse strand, counting down.
TTCTTTATTGGCCAACGCAATCGCTTTCTTGGCGCGGATGGCGTTGATGGTTGGTTTTAGTCCGGCATAACCGACCATGGCTGTCAACACCATGTCGATGGGGCCTGCTTCTACAATCTGACAGATAGCGTCTGTGCCTGCGTACACTTTGATAGGCAGGTCGCTCAATGCTTCTTTCAGTTCGGAATACTTTTCTTCGTTGGCTATCACTACCACTTCCGGCTGGAACTTCCGTGCCTGGGCAATCAGTAGTTCCACGCGGTTGTTGGCTGTCAGCGCATAGGCTTCGTACAGGTCGGGATGTTCTTCGATGACTTGCAGAGCCTGCGTCCCGATGGAGCCTGTTGAGCCTAGGATAGCTATTTGTTTTTTCTTTTTGTTAGTCTCTATATTCATTTTTCTATTATCACTTAAAATACGATGTATTTTTCGGGATTCACCGGATGACCTTTATACCAAAGTTCGAAATGGAGGTGCGGCCCTGTACTAAGTGTGCCGCTGTTTCCTACCAGAGCGATGGCTTCGCCTCCTTTCACGCGTTCACCTTCCTTTTTCAGGAGGGAGCCGCAGTGTTTATAGATTGAAATTAAATCCTGGTTATGTTGTACGCCAATCAGATAACCTGTCTCGGCGGTGTATGTACTTAGGATGACGGTCCCGTCCATGGTTGCCAATACACTTTCGTTGGGATTGGCGGCGATGTCGGTGCCGTAATGTTTCTTCTCGGCATTGAAGTGGTCGGACACCATACCTCGTGTCGGACGGTATAAAATGAGTCCGGTCACGTCCGGTTGGGAAGTGATGGAGGTCAGGTTATATTTTTCATTCTCTTCATACTGACGGCGGAATTCTTCTTCCCGTTTGGTACGTTCCATCAGTGTGTCTTCGCGGGCAGTGGTCAGTGAATCGAGTGTCTGCACGCTGTCGATGGATACTTTTCCACTGAAGATATCCTGAATGTTCATGATGTAAAGATTCTGCTTGTTGAGCACTTGTTGTAAAGAGTCTACACGCAGGGCATTGTCCACGATTTGTGTACGGACTTCACTGTTCATGTATCCGGGGAGGTAGTTGCGCAGCGGGGTGAAGGTGATGATGCAGGAAGCGATCAGGAAAAGTACCGCCAGCACGCAAAGTAATACGGAAAGTCCATTGAGCTTGGATACGCGAAGTCCGACAATTTCTTCAAGTGTATTTTCATTAACGATCGTTAGTTTATACTTGAACTTGAAATTTTTCCAGAAAGCTTTACTTCGTCTTCTCTTTGGCATCTCGGGTATTTACTGTTTTTACGATTTACTATTTACTATTTTCAGTGGATGAGCGGCTCATCGTTTGATTCGTTCTCACCGGTCATCTTCCAATTCCTCCAGATTGAGCAACCCTTCGGGAAGTTCCACCGTGATGAGTTTCTGTTTCTGGTCTATTCCTACGATAAATTCCTCCTGGGCGGGAACGAGCAGTTCCTCTTCTTCCGCTCCTTCAACCACGAAAAGGGTGTTTACCGTAGTGGTATCTACATCTATGACTTCTCCCAGAAGTCCGTGATGGATGTCTTCCATTTGGAAACCGATGAAGAAGTTCCAGGACAGTTCGCCGTCTTCCGCTTCTTCGGCGTGTTTCACGGGGAAGTAGACTTCAATGTTGGTGAACATTCGGGCACGTTCGGCACTGTCGACTCCTTCCAGTTTCACCAAGGCGGTGGAGTCTGAACGGAAGCGGTATTCTTCGATGAAGAAAGGCACGAAAATGCCATCGAGCAGGCATATCAGGTAATCACAGTCCACACGGTCGAAAATATCGTCCGTGAAGGTAAATTGCAATTCGCCGTGGATGCCGTGCGGTTTATTGAATAATCCTATCTTGTATACTTCTTCTTTCTTTATCATATCCGGGTGATTCTGGCTCCGATAGCGTTCAGACGTCCTTCGATGTTCTGATAACCACGGTCTATCTGTTCGATGTTACTAATGGTACTGGTGCCTTCGGCGCTCATGGCGGCAATCAGAAGGGCGATACCGGCACGTATATCCGGTGAAGTCAGGCGGGCGCCGCGCAGCTTGAAGCCGTGGTTGTGTCCGATGACTACGGCGCGGTGAGGGTCGCAGAGAATGATCTGTGCACCCATGTCGATCAGCTTGTCCACAAAGAACAGGCGGCTTTCGAACATTTTCTGATGGATCAGTACGCTGCCTTTGGCTTGTGTGGCTACAACGAGCATCACACTTAGCAAGTCGGGAGTCAGTCCCGGCCAAGTGGCGTCGGCTATCGTCATGATGGAGCCGTCGATAAATGATTCTATCTGGTATGTTTCCTGTGCGGGAACGTAAATATCGTCTCCTCTTTGTTCGAGCTTGATGCCCAGACGGCGGAAGCTCTCGGGGATGATTCCAAGATTTTCGTAAGAAACATTCTTGATGGTAATTTCGCTTTTCGTCATTGCCGCCATGCCGATGAAGCTGCCCACTTCAATCATGTCGGGCAGTACGGTGTGTTGCGTGCCGTGCAGTTCTTCCACGCCTTCGATGGTGAGCAGGTTGGATGCGATACCGCTGATTTTGGCTCCCATCCGGTTGAGTAACCGGCAGAGTTGTTGCACGTAGGGTTCGCAGGCGGCATTGTAAATGGTGGTCGTACCTTTGGCAAGTACGGCTGCCATGACGATGTTGGCTGTTCCGGTGACAGATGCTTCGTCCAGTAGCATATAGCTTCCCTGAAGTCTGTCGGCCGTTATTTCGTAGATACCCCGCTCTTCGTCGTAGCGGAAGTCGGCCCCTAAATTCTGAATACCTACAAAGTGAGTGTCCAGACGGCGGCGACCGATTTTATCTCCTCCCGGCTTGGAAATCAATGCCTTGCCGAAACGTGCCACCATGGGACCTATAAGCATCACAGAGCCTCGCAGACTGGAACATTTCTTTAGGAATTCATCGCTTTCCAAATAAGCCAGGTCTACATTTTCTGCTTTAAAACTATAAGAATCAATGCCTTTCTTCGCAACCGTCACTCCCATCTCCCGCAAGAGCTGAATCAGGTTGTTGACATCAAGAATGTCAGGTATATTGTTCACCGTCACTTCCTCTGCGGTCAGCAACGTGGCACAGATTATCTGCAAAACTTCGTTTTTAGCTCCTTGCGGGTGGATTTCTCCGCTAAGCCGATGTCCTCCTTCGATTACAAATGAAGCCATTAATTTTTTTAGTATTAAGTATAAAGTGTTTAGTATCTTCTTTTATTGTTTTGACGATTGTTGGTATAGTTCGTCTTCGGACGGTAGTTCTGATTCAGGCGTTCTGCCATCAGCCGGACGATATCGTCGGTCATTTGGAGTTCCCCGTTAGACAGTTCGTACAGGTCTTCGGCAATCTTTTTGTCGTCCACTGTATCTTTGTTCCATGCCAGGTAATCCTTTTTCATGTGGTTGCAGATAAGGGCAATCAGGTTTCTCTTTTCGTTTCCTTCAGGGAATTCGATCGCTTTTTTTATCAGTACTTCCAGCGTATGTCCGTAGTGACGGTAACGCATACGGGCAGTGGAGTAGGGGATATGGTCCGGGCGGGTCACCAGATTGTCCTTGCGGATGATTTCATACGGATAGTCAATATCCAGCTCAAAACCGGACATGATAGCCAGGTGGTCCCAAAGCTTGTGCTTGAAATCGGGTACATCACGCAAATGGGGGAACATATTTCCCATAATGTTGATGATGGTGTTGGCACAACGCTGACGTTCTGCACGATCCTGAATGGTCAACGCATAATCTACCATGTTCTGGATGCTACGTCCGTATTCGGGAAGCGGCATTCTTTTCTGTTGAGTATTGTATTGCATTTGTTAAATTAAAATTGAGAATTAAAAATTAAAAAATTAAAGAAGCTTTTTCGGCATGGAGGCAACGAATTCTTTCAGGTAGAAAGGTTCGAAGTAAGCCACGTCTTTATAGTCTTCATCGGCCACTACTTTTTCTGCCAGTGGGAACATCATTTTAGCCAACGGATGGATATTGTCGATAAAATGTGCGTTCGGATGCGTGATCTGTTCGCGGCATTTGTCGGCTCCGTTTCCAAAGAAATAAACCGGTTGTTCGTTCAGGAACTCCAGGTAAGAGTTCTCATCTACGATGTCGGCGGCAACTGTACGTTTCACTTGTAGACGACGGTCATAGACGGCTGCATATACTTCCATGCGGCGGGCGTCGATCATCGGACAAAGCAAAGCGTTTTCGGGCAAGTCGTGATACAACAGCACCGGAACACTCAATACTTCCAGCGTCGGGATACCGATCAAGGGGATATTGCGCCCGTAACAAATTCCTTTCGCCATAGAAACCCCGATTCGGAGTCCGGTGTACGAACCCGGTCCGCAACTCACTGCAACGGCATCCAAAGGGATGGCATGACTGTCTATGAACGACAATGCTTCATCTACAAAAACTCCTAAAGACACGGCGTGTGAAGGGCCTTTCAAGTCTTCTTTCACAAAAATCGTCTGTCCGTCTTGACTGGCCGCTACCGAGCAAACAGAGGTAGAGGTTTCAATATTCAGTATACACGACATAAAAATCAGCTTATTAAATTGTCGCAAATTTACATGATTATTTCCAATTCTTAAAATATTCGTGTACTTTTGCACAAAACTTTAAGGTTATGATACAGTCTATGACAGGATACGGTAAAGCTACGGCCGAACTTCCTGATAAAAAAATAAATGTAGAAATCAAGTCGCTCAACAGCAAGGCAATGGATTTGTCCACTCGCATCGCTCCGGCGTATCGTGAAAAAGAGATTGAAATCCGTAATGAGATTTCTAAAGTTCTGGAACGTGGAAAAGCTGACTTCAGCCTGTGGATAGAGAAGAAGGAGGGTGCGGATGCTGCTCCCATCAATAAGGATGTACTGAAAAGTTATTATAGCCAGTTGGATTCGATAAGCCGCGAACTGGGGATTCCTTGTCCCGCACCGGAAGACTGGCTCCAACTATTACTCCGCATGCCGGACGTGATGACGAAAACGGAAATTCAGGAACTGACGGAAGAGGAATGGAGCATGGTGCATGCTACCATACTTGAAGCCATCAGTCATTTGGTCGATTTCCGCAAACAGGAGGGGGCTGCATTGGAAAAGAAATTCCGTGAGAAGATTGCCAACATCAACAGTTTGCTCGAACAGATTACTCCTTACGAGAAAGAACGTGTAGAGAAAGTGAAGGAACGCATCACTGATGCTCTCGAAAAGACGTTAAGCGTAGACTACGACAAGAATCGTCTGGAACAGGAACTGATTTACTACATCGAAAAACTGGATGTCAACGAGGAAAAACAACGTCTTAGCAACCATCTGAAATATTTCATCAGCACGATGGAAAGTGGTAGCGGACAGGGTAAGAAGCTTGGTTTTATCGCCCAGGAAATGGGTCGGGAGATCAATACGTTAGGCAGCAAGTCCAATCATGCTGAAATGCAGAAGATCGTAGTTCAGATGAAGGATGAACTGGAACAGATTAAGGAACAGGTGCTGAACGTGATGTAAAACAGTATCTATCATTTTTAATTCTTAATTCTTCATTAAACTTATGACCGGTAAGCTAATTATTTTCTCTGCTCCGTCGGGTTCGGGCAAATCTACTATAATCAATTATCTGCTGACGCAGAACTTGAATTTAGCGTTTTCTATTTCTGCTACCAGCCGTCCTCCGCGTGGAACGGAGCAGCATGGGGTTGAATATTTCTTCCTTACGCCGGAAGAATTTCGCCAACGCATTGAGAACAACGAATTTCTGGAGTATGAGGAGGTGTATAAGGACCGTTATTACGGAACGCTGAAAGCGCAGGTAGAAAAGCAATTGGAAGCGGGTCAGAATGTGGTGTTTGACGTAGATGTGGTTGGCGGATGCAATATCAAGAAGTTTTATGGCGATCGTGCGTTGTCGGTGTTTATCCAGCCGCCTTCGGTGGAAGAATTACGCTGCCGGTTGGAAGGACGTGGAACGGATGCGCCGGAAGTGATTGAAAGTCGCATCGCTAAGGCGGAATATGAATTGAGTTTTGCTTCGCAATTCGATTGTGTGATTGTCAATGATAATTTGGAAACTGCTAAAGCGGAAGCTTTGAAAGTTATCAAAGAGTTTTTGGAACAATGAATAAGCAGAAAACCGGAATCTTCAGCGGATCATTCAATCCGATTCACATCGGACATCTTGCTCTAGCCAACTACCTTTGTGAGTATGAAGGATTGGATGAAATCTGGTTTATGGTGAGTCCGCAGAATCCTTTGAAAGCACAGGAGAAGTTATGGAATGATGAATTACGTCTCGAACTGGTAAAGTTGAGCATCAGTGACTATCCTCGTTTTCAGGCTTCAGATTTTGAGTTTCATTTGCCTCGCCCCTCATATAGCGTATATACGTTGGAGAAACTGCGTGAGGCATTTCCCGATCGCGAGTTTTATTTCATTATCGGTTCCGATAATTGGGAACGTTTTGGATATTGGTATCAGTCCGAACGTATCATTAAAGAGAATCAGATTCTTATTTACCCCCGTCCCGGCTTTCCCGTCAAAGAGGAGGAATTGCCGGAAACGGTGCGTCTTGTTCATTCTCCTGTATTTGAAATCAGTTCTACTTTTATTCGAGAAGCATTGGATGCAGGGAAAGATGTTCGATACTTTGTGCATCCAAAGGTCTGGGAGACTATAAAAGAAAGATAATATACGTCTTTGAATATATTAAAATATATATCCGACAGAATATAACGGATAATTTGTCAGCCACTCCTGTTGCCGGTAATCTGACATGGAAAAACGAATGCCATGTAGTCCTGGATTTTTTTCAACAAAAGAACGCAGACTTTTCGACTGTAAGTTTTCTTCTGCTTTCACTTCAACCGGAATAATATAGATTTCTTTTTGCAATAGAAAATCCAACTCTCCTTTGGAAGTATCTGAAGACCAGTAATAAATATTCAAGCCTTTCACCGATTTCAGTTGTTGTAACACATATTGTTCGGTAATTGCTCCTTTATAATCGGTAAATAAAATATTTCCTTCCAATAATGCCTGTGGGGGGAGTCCGCTCATTGCTCCCATTAATCCGGTATCCAGCATAAATAGCTTGAATGCAGAAAAATCTTCGTATGCCGATAAAGGTATTCCACCTTTCTTTACCCGGTTTACTTTATAAATAAGGCCGGCATCTATCAACCATTCCATAGCCAGTTCAAAATCTTTGGCTCTTGCTCCTTCTTTTATAACTCCATAAATGAATTTGCGATTTTCTTTTGCCAACTGTGCCGGAATCGAACGCCATACCATACGAATTCTGGGTACTTCGGCAATAGGAGCATGTTTGGAGAAATCACGATCATAAGAATCCAGTATATTTTGTTGTAACTGGCGGACTTCGGTATAGTCTTTGTGTTCAATAAAGGCATTGACTACTTCAGGCATTCCTCCTACGAAATAATACTGTTTAAGGAAGTCGGTGAGTTTAGAGCGGAAGGTAGAAATCAGGTTCCAATCTTGTTTAGCGAGCAAGCTGGCAAAAGGTTCTTGTCCGATAGCTTCTAAAAACTCGGAAAAAGAAAGTGGATATAAGTCTATAAAATCGACTTTTCCTACTGGGAAAGAATCATTTTGATGCATCGCGATCCCCAATAAAGAACCAGCTGCAATGACATGATACTGTGGTGCTTTCTCTTGGAAATACTTCATAGCTGTCAAACCGCGTGGAGCTTCCTGAAGCTCGTCAAAAAGAATTAAAGTATCCGTATTTACTACTTTTCCGGTAACTAATTGGATAGCCATTAAAATACGTTCGATATCAAAATCTTTTTGGAAAATCTCCTTCATCACTTCATTGTCTTCGAAGTTGATGTAAGCAAACTGTTTGTAAGCAGTAGCCGCAAACTCTTTCATGAGCCATGTCTTTCCTACCTGACGGGCTCCGCGAATAATCAAAGGCTTTCGTGTAGACTTTTCTTTCCAGTCATACAATTCTTGCATTGCATCTCTTCTCATACTTCTTTCTTTTATTATCAGCTACTTATAGATGCAAATGTAAGCATTAAAAGGGATATTAACAAAAAAAGTCGTACCTTAAAAATGTGATCTTTAACAAAAAGTCGTATCCTAAAAGTGTGGTATATCACAGAAAGTCGTACCTTAAAATGTAGGATGCTACTATTCGGGTTGTTTTTTCATACCAAGCTACGATACTTTACTCCGTTAATCGATGAAGAGTAATAACGATGATTTCCGCCGGAGCGCCAACACGGATTGGTAATTTGGAGGTTCCTATTCCGTTTGTTATAATCAAAGGTATTTTTGCAGAATTATATGCCAGTCCGGTGATGAAACGATTGCCATAGTGTGAGTTAAGTGCCGGGGCAACTCCGAATACACGGACTTGTCCGCCGTGGGTGTGTCCTGCCAGGGCAAGGTCGGTGTTAGCTACTGAAACATCTTCGATGTAATCCGGGGTGTGAACCAGTAAGATGACAAAATCTTTGGGAGAGAGTGCCAGAGTAGGCGATACTCCGTTGCGCCCCAGATCAAAAGGATTGCGCACTCCAGCGATAATGATCTGCTGCCCGTCTTTACGAAGCGTATCTACTTCATGTTCTAACGGACGCATGCCGTAATGTTTCATTGTATTCACAATATCGTCGTGGCAACGTTCGTAGTCGTTATTGCCCATTACCCCATAAGTGCCCATCGGTGTTTTTACGCGTGCCAGTGCGGAAAACAAAGGTTCCACATATTCACAACCTTCCTGATAGTCACCACCCATTAGAAGCACATCAGCCTTTTGAGCAATCAGTAGGCGGACAAGGTCGTTCAGGCCTTTTTCTTTCAGCAGACTTTTGTAGTGTAAGTCGGAAATGAAAGCGATACGGAAACCTTCAAAGGCTTCGGGAACATCGCGGTGGGTAAAGTCATATTTTACTACGCGGTCCACTCCGGTATAGACAGAAGATACATCTACGCTGGAAGAAGTGATTTTTGTTCCCCGCAGTACCAGATCCGACGATTCGTGTGTATCGGTAGAAGTCTTTTTCTTTGTATTCTGCTTTTTGTTTTTGGAAACATTCAGCTCTTTGAGTTGCGAGTGGTCGGGGGAGAATAACCCGGCTATAGCATTAGCCGTATCCGGATAAATAGAATCTGAATTTAAAACAGGGCGTGGCAAGGTAGCCACCATATTCTTTTTCGACTTACAGGAAGCCAGCAAAAGCAATGTCAACAGGATAACAGGGTAGATTGTTTTTATTTTCTTCATCTTCTCTTAGTTTGAAGTTTTTCGGGGTGCAAAGATACGAAAAATCATGTATCTTTGTCCGTCAAAACTATTTATAATATATTAAAGTATGGAAGAAGTAAAGCGTAACTCGCTACAAGCATGGATATTAGCTGCACGTCCCAAAACGCTGACAGGGGCCATAACTCCGGTTATGATAGGTACTGCTCTTGCTGCAATGGACGGACGTTTTCACTGGTTGCCTGCACTGATCTGCTGTCTGTTTGCAAGTCTGATGCAAATTGCCGCTAATTTCATCAATGACCTTTTCGACTTCCTCAAAGGGACAGACCGGGAAGACCGGTTAGGCCCCGAACGTGCTTGTGCGCAAGGATGGATTTCTCCGCAAGCGATGAAAACCGGGATTATTATTACGGTTGCTCTTGCCTGCCTTATCGGCTGTACGTTGCTCTTCTTTGCCGGGTGGGAATTGATTATCGTAGGAGTGCTTTGTGTGTTATTTGCCTTTCTTTATACCACCGGTCCTTATCCTCTTTCTTACAACGGTTGGGGCGATGTATTGGTGATTGTCTTTTTCGGTTTTGTACCCGTAGGCGGAACATATTACGTACAGGCGCTAACTTGGACACCGGATGTCACTATCGCCTCTTTAATCTGCGGACTGCTTATCGATACATTGTTGGTAGTCAATAATTATCGTGACCGCGAAGCGGATGCACGCAGTGGAAAAAGGACAGTGATCGTTCGTTTTGGCGAGAAATTCGGTCGCTATTTTTATTTGATGCTGGGGATTACCGCTTCTCTTCTCTGCTTGTGTTTCCTTCGTGAAGGTCATTTCTACGCCGCTTTTCTTCCGCAACTTTATCTGATCCCTCATTTCCTTACCTGGAAACGGATGGTGAAAATATACAGCGGTAAAAAATTAAACAGCATATTAGGCGAGACTTCGCGTAATATGCTGCTTATGGGTATTCTTATTGCAATAGGAATGTTGATAAATTGAGAATCATTTCCCGTACATCTTTTCGTAGTAACCCTGATAATCTCCGCTGGTAACTTCTTCCACCCAAGCTTGGTTGGCTAAATACCATTCGATTGTCTTTACGATACCTACCTCGAATTTAGTTTCGGGATACCATCCTAAGGCATTTGTTATCTTGGTGGGGTCGATAGCATAACGTTGGTCGTGTCCCAGACGGTCCTTAACGAAAGTAATCAGATCTTCGTTGATCCATTCGATCGAAATATCTCCGTTTTCGTCTTTCACTTTCTTTTTGAGAACCTGACGATATTCGGGATTTTCTGCCATCAGACGGTGGATAGTCGAAATTGTCAGTTTCACGATTTCGAGGTTTGTTTTCTCGTTGTGTCCACCAACGTTGTACACTTCTCCGTCTTGACCTTCACGCACAACGAGGTCGATTGCTTTGCAGTGGTCTTCCACATAAAGCCAGTCGCGCACATTGCTACCGTCACCGTAGACGGGGAGATGCTTTCCTTCGAGGATATTCTTGATAATCAACGGAATCAATTTTTCCGGGAAGTGGTACGGACCGTAGTTGTTGGAGCAACGGGTAATCGTTACCGGCATTTTATAAGTGTCGTGGTAAGCCATTACCACCATGTCTGCACTTGTCTTAGAAGCACTGTATGGGCTGTGAGGACAAAGCGGAGTTGCTTCAGTGAAATACCCTTCGGCTCCCAATGAACCATACACCTCATCGGTAGATACCTGATGATAGCGTACACCTTTTCTCCAGGTCGGATATCCTTGTTCGTCTTTCCCCATTACCCATGCACGGCGTGCACAATCCAGTAAGTTCTGTGTTCCGAGAATGTTGGTAATCAGAAACAGTTGCGGATTTTCAATGCTGCGGTCCACATGGCTCTCGGCAGCGAAATTCACCACATAGTCAAAACGATACTCAGCAAAAAGACCGTCTACCACATCGCGGCTACAAATGTCTCCTTTGATAAAGACACAGCGTTCGTTGTCGATGTCTTTGGCAATCGTTCCTAAGTTACCTGCATACGTCAAAGCGTCCAATATCACGACTTTGATGTCGTTATGTTTGGCTAAGATGTACTTGATGTAATTTGCCCCGATAAATCCTGCGGCACCGGTCACTAGATAAGTTTTCATATTTTATTCTTTATGTTGATTTTAGGATTGTTTAGCCAATTCGATAAGGTACTTTCCATACTCGGTTTTTTCGAGCTGTTGACCCAGTAGAAGCAACTGCTCCGTCGGAATCCATCCCTGACGCCAGGCGATTTCTTCAATACAGCTGACGTAAAAACCTTGGCGGTTCTGAATAGTGGCCACGAAGTTGGAAGCTTCCAGCAGACTGTCGCAGTTACCCGTATCGAGCCATGCAAATCCGCGTCCGAAGAGTTCCACTTTCAATGTACCTTCTTCCAGATACAGACGGTTCAAGTCTGTTATCTCATACTCTCCACGTGCTGAAGGACGAAGAGCCGCTGCTTTTTCCGTCACACTGGCATCGTAGAAATAAAGTCCCGGAACGGCATAATTACTTTTCGGCACTTCCGGCTTTTCTTCCAGTGAAATCACTTTTCCCTGTTCGTCAAATTCCACTACACCATAAGCGCGCGGGTCTTTCACGTAGTAACCGAAGATGCAGGCGCCCTTTTCTATATTGGCAGCCCGGCGGAGCATGGCGGAGAAGCCCTGTCCGTAAAACATATTATCCCCAAGAATCAGACAGCCCGGTTCGCCGTTCAGGAAATCGGCTCCCAATACGAAAGCTTGTGCCAGTCCGTTAGGTTGTTCCTGAATTTTATAGGAGAAAGACATACCCAGTTCCTCACCCGTTCCCAACAAGTCGCGGAACATCGGCAAGTCGCGTGGAGTCGAAATAATCAACACTTCGCGTATTCCTGCCAACATAAGTGTTGACAACGGATAATAAATCATCGGCTTGTCATACACAGGCATGATTTGTTTGGAAATCGCTTTAGAGAGCGGATAAAGTCGGGTGGCACTACCACCGGCTAGAATAATTCCTTTCATGTTCGTCTGAGTTATTCATTAACTGCGTGCAAAGGTCGGAAAGAATTCCGACGTGGCAAAATTTTAAAATAATTTTTCAATCTGGCAGGAACATTTATTTTATTTGTCCGCCAATTCGATGACTTCCAAGTCCTGAAAGGCCCCCTGGTTGATAACAAAACGTACCAAAGTCCGTACCTTGTGGAAACCGGACATGCCGGCAGCTCCCGGATTAATATGCAACATATCCAGTGTTTTATCATATTTCACCTTTAATATATGAGAATGTCCGCTGATAAAAAGTTTGGGCGGACGTGCCATCAGACTGCCGATGATGGAAGGATCGTATTTCCCCGGATAACCGCCGATATGTTTAATCAGCACTTCTGCACCATCCACCGTGAAACGGTTTATTTGCGGATACAGCTTTCTGATTTCCTGTCCGTCAATATTTCCATATACCGCCCGGAATGGACGGAAGGCGGCTAACTTTTCCGCTACTTCCAGCGAACCGATGTCTCCGGCATGCCAGATTTCGTCACACGGTTCAAAATATTCCAGATATTTCTCGTCCCAGTAAGCGTGAGTATCAGATAATAATCCAATTCTTGTCATAAATTTCTTTGTTTAATCCCACAAAGATACTATATTTGGAAAAATCTTAAAGCACATGGAAAGCAAATATAATTATTTCAAGCGAGATATTAGTTGGCTCTCATTCAATTACCGCGTATTGTTGGAGGCTCTGGACGAGCGTCTACCGCTCTACGAACGTATCAACTTCATCTCTATCTACTCTTCCAACCTCGAAGAGTTTTACAAAATCCGTGTAGCCGACCATAAAGCTGTTGCCTCCGGCGCTACGGAAAGTGATGAAGAAACCGTACAATCCGCCCGCGAACTGGTAGAAGAAATAAATAAAGAAGTCACCCGCCAGCTGGATGACCGTGTACGCATTTATGAAGAGAAACTACTACCTGCCCTGCGCAAGAATCACATCATCTTTTATCAGGACAGACATGTAGAACCGTTCCACCAGCAGTTTATTAAAGACTTTTTCCGGGAAGAAATTTTTCCCTACCTGCAGCCTGTGCCTGTATCCAAAGATAAAATAGTCTCCTTCCTGCGGGATAACCGCCTTTACCTGGCCATACGAGTCTATCCGAAGAAAGAAGGAAATGAAGGAACTACCAGTCTAACAGAATCCCGGCAACCTCTTTACTTCGTGATGAAGCAACCCTACGCCAAAGTGCCCCGCTTCATCGAACTTCCATCCCGCGAGAAAAACCATTACCTGATGTTTACCGAAGATATAATCAAGGCAAACCTCAACCTTATTTTCCCCGGCTACGATGTTGATTCCAGCTACTGCATCAAAATCTCCCGTGACGCTGACATATTAATTGACGACACCGCCAGCAGTGCCGACCTTGTCGCTCAACTCAAGAAGAAAGTGAAGAAACGTAAGATCGGTGACGTCTGCCGTTTCGTCTACGACCGTGGTATGCCTCATGACTTTCTGGACTTTCTGGTAGACGCCTTCCATATTCAGCGTGATGAACTTGTCCCCGGCGACAAGCACCTGAATCTTGAAGACCTGCGTCATCTTCCCAACCCGAACAAATCTCTTCACAGCCTCGAAAAGCCGAAGCCAATGAAGCTGACCATCCTCGACGAAAAAGAATCTATCTTCAACTACGTTGCCAAGAAGGACCTGTTATTATATTACCCTTATCACTCTTTCGAGCACTTCATCCACTTCCTGTATGAAGCCGTGCACAACCCGGAAACCCGTGAAATCATGGTAACCCAATACCGCGTAGCTGAAAACTCCGCCGTCATCAACACCCTGATAGCCGCCGCCCAAAACGGCAAGAAAGTCACCGTATTCGTGGAACTGAAAGCCCGTTTCGACGAAGAAAACAACCTTGCCACGGCCGAAATGATGCAAGCCGCCGGCATTAAAATAATATACAGCATACCCGGTCTGAAAGTACACGCCAAAGTAGCCCTTATCCGCCGCCGCGGACTGAACGGTGAAAAAATACCCAGCTACGCCTATATCAGCACCGGTAACTTTAATGAAAAGACCGCCACCCTCTACGCCGACTGTGGCCTTTTCACCTGCCGTCCGAAGATAGTGGCCGACCTCTATAACCTCTTCCGCACCCTGCAAGGCAAAGAAGACCCGAAGTTCACCACCCTTCTTGTCGCCCGTTTCAACCTCATCCCCGAATTGAACCGCCTGATTGATCGGGAAATCGCCCTCGCCGACGAAGGCAAACAAGGCCGTATCATCTTAAAAATGAACGCCCTTCAAGACCCCGCCATGATCGACCGTCTCTACGAAGCCTCCGAACACGGCGTACAAATAGACCTCATCGTCCGTGGAATCTGTTGTCTTATCCCCGGACAGTCATACAGTCGTAACATTCGTGTCACCCGTATTGTAGACAGTTTCCTCGAACACGCCCGTATCTGGTACTTCGGCAACGACGGCAAACCCAAAGTCTTCATGGGCTCCCCCGACTGGATGCGTCGTAACCTCTACCGCCGCATCGAAGCCATCACCCCCATTCTCGCCCCCGACCTGCGTGACAGCCTCATCGAAATGCTTAATATCCAGCTCGCCGACAACCAAAAAGCCTGCTGGGTAGACGACAACCTGCGAAATATATTCAAAAAAAGAGCGCCCGGCACCCCCGCTGTACGAGCCCAATACACCTTCTATGACTGGTTAAACAAAACAAATAACTAAAAAACAACCAACTAATTAACTAACATAAGAATCCCATACCCGTGTCCTGCAACTTACAACGCCCCACACGGCCTTCCCGCAACGTTCCCGCTGCACATCCCCGTTATACGCCCTTACTATATGGCTTCCCTCGCAACAACCACACCGACATCTCATGCAACCTCCCCCACAACGCCCACCCCGCACGCCCCTCCGGCCTACTTTTTTCTCCGTCAAGCGAGCCCCCGTAACGGAGCGTCAAAAAGGGCAGACTGTTTGAGCGTAGCGAGTTTCTGCCCTTTAGCGCAGTGCAGGGAGCGAGTAGGAGAAAAAAGTCAGCCTTGAATTTTTCTTTGCTTCTTTCTTTTGTTTCAAGACAAAAGAAAGACGATTGTAACATAAATGTAACATGTATGACACCTCCCTGCAACGTCAAATCCCGTCCTTTGCAGCCGGAAACAACATACACATATATTTATTATGGAGACTATTTATTTATGCATTATCATCTTCCTCTTTGTACTAGCTGTTTTCGATCTGATAGTCGGAGTCAGTAATGATGCAGTTAACTTTTTGAACTCTGCGGTAGGCGCCAAGGCCGCTTCGTTTAAAACCATTCTTTTCATAGCCGGTATTGGTATATTCATTGGCGCTTCCCTGTCCAACGGTATGATGGACATTGCCCGGCACGGCATCTACCAGCCCGAGCACTTCTACTTTGCCGAAATCATGTGCATTCTGCTGGCCGTCATGTTGACCGACGTAGTACTGCTGGACGTATTCAACTCCATGGGGATGCCTACCTCTACCACCGTTTCACTAGTCTTTGAACTACTCGGAGGTACCTTTGCCCTCTCACTTATCAAAGTACATAATAGCGATACCCTCGGTCTGGGCGACCTCATAAACACCGACAAAGCCCTCTCCGTCATCATGGCGATCTTCGTCTCCGTCGCTATCGCCTTCTTCTTCGGAATGCTTGTACAATGGCTTGCCCGTGTGATATTCACTTTCAACTATACGAAAAAGATGAAATACAGCATTGCCCTCTTCGGAGGTGTAGCCGCTACCGCTATCATCTATTTCATGCTTATCAAAGGACTGAAAGACAGTTCCTTCATGACCTCTGAAAACAAACACTGGATACAAGACAACACACTGATGCTAATCACCGTTTTCTTTGTATTCTTCACCGTACTGATGCAAATCCTTCACTGGATGAAAATCAATGTTTTCAAAGTCGTCGTACTGATGGGAACCTTCGCTCTGGCTCTCGCTTTTGCCGGTAACGACCTTGTCAACTTTATTGGCGTTCCCCTCGCAGGTTTCTCCTCTTTTTTAGATTACACCGCCAACGGAGAAGGAAATCCGAACGGCTTCCTGATGACCTCCTTGCTGGGACCTGCTAAAACACCGTGGTATTTTCTTATCGGAGCCGGAGCCGTCATGGTCTACGCCCTCTGCACCTCTAAAAAAGCACATGCTGTAATTAAAACATCTGTCGACCTTTCCCGCCAAGATGAAGGAGAAGAAGCATTCGGAAGTACTCCGATCGCCCGCACAGTAGTCCGCATCAGCATGACACTTGCCAATGGAATCTCCCGAATAATGCCGGACGGCAGCAAAAAATGGCTTGACTCCCGCTTCCGCAAAGACGAAGCAATCATTGCCGACGGAGCTGCTTTCGACCTTGTCCGCGCTTCTGTCAACCTGGTATTGGCCGGTCTGCTCATCGCCTTGGGAACCTCCCTGAAACTTCCCCTTTCCACCACCTACGTAACCTTCATGGTAGCTATGGGTACTTCTTTGGCCGACCGCGCCTGGGGACGTGATTCAGCCGTTTACCGTATCACCGGCGTATTAAGCGTCATCGGAGGCTGGTTCATCACCGCCGGAGCCGCCTTCACCATCTGTTTCTTCGTAGCTCTCGTACTCCATTATGGAGGTAACATCTCTATCATCGCCCTCATCGGTATAGCTGTATTCATCTTGATCCGTAGCCAGGTGATGTACAAGAAACGCAAAGCGAAAGAACAAGGTAACGAAACGCTGAAGCAACTGATGCAAACCACAGACAGCACAGAAGCCCTGCAACTGATGCGTAAGCACACCCGCGAAGAACTTTCCAAAGTATTGGAATATGCAGAAACAAATTTCGAACTGACTGTCACTTCATTCCTTCATGAAAATCTGCGAGGATTGCGTCGTGCCATGGGGTCCACTAAATTTGAGAAACAGCTCATCAAACAGATGAAACGTTCGGGCACCGTCGCCATGTGTCGTCTCGACAATAACACCGTACTCGAAAAAGGACTTTATTACTATCAAGGCAACGACTTCGCCAGCGAATTGGTCTACAGTATTTCCCGCCTCTGCGAACCTTGCCTCGAACATATCGACAACAACTTCAACCCATTGGACGCCATCCAGAAAGGTGAATTCAGCGATGTTTCCGAAGATATCACCTATCTGATTCAGCAGTGTCGTAAGAAAATGGAAAACAACGAGTACAACGACTTCGAAGAAGAAATCCGTCGTGCCA
The DNA here is from genome assembly GCF_001314995.1 of Bacteroides ovatus. NCBI lineage: Bacteria > Pseudomonadati > Bacteroidota > Bacteroidia > Bacteroidales > Bacteroidaceae > Bacteroides > Bacteroides ovatus. The sequence goes on along the minus strand of NZ_CP012938.1, from coordinate 2,384,190 downwards.
ACGACCTCAACGGACAGCTTTCACTATTGAAACGTAAGGAACTGCAACGCATCCAAAGCCAATCAGGAAGCATCCGGGTAAGCATGGTGTATCTCACGATGGTTCAGGAAGCACAGAACGTAGTCACTTACACTATCAATTTGATGAAAGTAAGCCGTAAGTTCCAGATGGAAACTGAAATGCCGTAAGGACGAAAAGCAAGGATCGTCCACTGAATAACGGACGAATCATACTCCGCACGGAAAGGACTGTCTGATAAACCCTGTTTATATAGGAGGGGTGTATCAAACAGTCCTTTCTTTTTCAGAAATAGGTTTAAAAAAAGTTCTACTCTTTAGCATTTGATCTGGTAAAATTGTATATTTATAGTCGATAAGATACTTGAGACGATTTTAGATGCAATGATATAAAAACGAAATGAATGAAATATCAGTTAGAAATAACCACCTTACTGGTTCCTGTCAATGTGCATCAACTGTTTGAGAAATGTGAATGGCCTGAACTAAACTGTTTTGACAGAGAAATGGTTGAAGGCTATTTCTCTGATTTGGTGAATGGTATTCAAACCGATGAGGCTTTGGACGATTGGACGCTGACCGTTGTCCTTTATATCGGCACTTATTTGGGAGCCAACCATATCAGTATCTGGAAACATGGAATCACCGATACGGTAACTAAAGAAAAAGTGCTGACGATAGGTATACCTCTTCCTTGTAGTAAAACCATTCGTTGGGGAGTGAAGAAGAAAGGACGTTTTACCGGTAAAATACCGGATGAAAGCTTTAGGAGGAATAACAGACTCCTTCCCGTCAACTTTGCAAAATATGATAATATGGAGACCTATATAGAAGATAACATCCGGATAGCCCTTTTGAACCTGTTTGAAGTTGGTTTTACCCTGAAAGGATATAAAGTAAAGAAACGGTGATAAGTAACTGAATTGTAATCAAACTTCTTTTTCATAGGGATTAAACTTGCTTATCCCGGCAGGAAAACGTATCTTTGTTGGTAAGAAAACTATAACCGCAAGTTCTGATTATAAAACCGGAACTTTTGATTATGTAATCAGAAGTTTCAGTTATAAAACCAGAACTTGCGGTTTTAGTTTGTCCTATAGGAAAAACAACTTTTCCTGTAGGGGAGAACAAGTTTTCTACCTATAGCGAGTAAGTTTTCTATTAATAATCAATATTTCAAATAAACTTTAGTATTATGGCAATGTACGTAATGGAAGAAATGCCCGATATTCATGGAACGGGCGAACAGGTACTTTATCCTCGGTTTGCAATGATAGATCAGGTATCTACCGAGGATTTAATACGTCAGATAGCATCCAGCAGTGGCTTTAATGTCGGAGATGTGGAAGGCGTAATTACACAGATCGGTATTGAAATGGCACATCAGATGGCAGAAGGCAAGTCTGTGAAGCTGGATGGTATCGGAACATTCTCTCCTTCGTTGGCGTTATGCAAAGATAAAGAACGCGAAAAGACCGGAGAGGGTGAAACCCATCGTAACGCACGAAGCATTGTGGTGGGGAGCGTGAACTTTCGTGTAGACAGGAAGATGGTGAGGCGTATCAACGGAAGATGTCTGCTGGAAAGAGCTCCGTGGAAGTCGCAACGCTCTTCACAGAAGTATACACCGGAGCAACGACTAGCATTGGCTGTTAGATATCTGGAGGAACATCCTTTTCTGACGGTCTACGAATACCGGAAACTGACAGGTCTGCTGCGCACGGCGGCTACCAATGAATTGCGCCAATGGGCGTATACGCCCGGTTCCGGTATCGGGATTGATGGCAGAGGAACACATCGGGTGTATATAAAGAAAACATAATTCATCATATTTGTATGATGATACTTTGAGATTTTGAATTAAGAGCATTGGGGGGAATTGCGGTGAGGGCGCTTTTCTTCAGGGATGTGCTTGAGTGATAACTAAAATTAATAAAAATGGGGAATTTGATTTCATTTATGAAGGAAGTAGCTGAAGGGCTTCGAAAAAGTGGGAATTATGGAACTGCTCATGTTTACAGGAGTAGCATGAATGCTATCATTGCATTTAATGGGAGCAGGAATCTGTCATTCAAGAAAGTGAATCAGGAGTTTCTTAAAAGTTTTGAAACGTATTTGCGGGAAAAGGATTGTAGTTGGAACACGGTTTCAACCTATATGCGTACATTGAGGGCGGTGTACAACCGCGCGGTTGACCGTCGTATGGCATCTTATATACCGCATCATTTCCGGTATGTTTATACAGGAACGCGTGCTGACAGAAAGCGTGCACTGGAAAAGGAGGATATGGAACGATTGATGAAAGAGCTTCCCAAACAAATTCATCAGGGAAGGGAAGAATTACAACGTACGCGCGCGTACTTTTTCTTAATGTTCATGCTTCGTGGTATGCCGTTTGTAGATCTTGCCTATCTTAAAAAGCAGGATATGGTGGGGAATGTGCTTACTTATCGTCGTAGAAAAACCGGGCGGCTTCTAACTGTGACGCTTCTGCCGGAAACTATGAAACTAATAAAAAAGTATATGAACACCGATTCTGCTTCTCCTTATCTTTTTCCCATACTGACTGGCGGAGAAAGTACCGAAGCTACCTACAGGGAATATCAGATAGCTTTGCGTAATTTTAACTATCAGCTTCTGTTGCTGAAACAAGTACTTGCATTGACTTCTGATTTAAGCTCATATACGGCTCGGCATACTTGGGCTACAATGGCATATTATTGCGAGATACATCCAGGCATTATTTCAGAGGCGATGGGACATTCATCTATTATCGTCACAGAGACTTATCTAAAACCTTTTAAGAATAAGAAAATAGATGAAGCGAATGTGACGATTCTATCTTCGCTGAAGAGGAACTATATTTGTGGCAAGTAACTGATTAATAGTGCTGTTACTTTGTAGGTAACGGGGAGAAAAGACGCTGCAAATATGAGCATATTTCTTAAAACATCCAAACAAAATCGTACATTTTTTCTAATAAACTACTCAAAATAGGAATAAACACAGAAGAACACGTGGATTCTTTGTCTTAGAGCTTTGTTAACGTCTAAATTTTGCAATAGATTTCCCGCCCCTCTACTTTTTCTCATAAGCAGGGGTAAGAAGATTCGTCATATATCGTATTATTTTCTAGTATAGACTACTCCAAAAGAGCAGGCACAAGGGTTTTCCCGTTACCTACAAAGTAACGGGAAGAGGGGGAGTGAAGCGAAATAAATCATGAATTAGTACAAACAAATTTTTTATTTATTAATTGTATAACATTTAATTTACTTTTATGAGAAAATGGACGTATTTAGTCGCAACCTTGCTCATGGCAGGTACGACGGCGACATTCACGGGATGTATTGATACCGATGAACCGGAAGGCATTGCAGAACTTAGGGGAGCAAAGTCTGATTTTATCAAAGCTCAAGCTGCAGTTGAGCTTGTAGAGGCTGAATTGAGAAAAGCACAGGTTGCAGAGCAAGAGTTAGTTAATGCAGGTTTGGCACTTCAGAATAAATCTGCAGAAATTGATTTGCAGTTGCATGAACTGAATATTCAGTTGAAGCAACTCCTGATTGAAAAGGAAGAAGCTGCTACTGCACAAGCTAAAGCGGAAGCGGAAGCTGCCATTGCAAAAGCGGAAGCTGACAAAACTAAGTGGGAAAATGAAAAGGCATTGATTGTTGAGCAGTATAAGGAAAAAATGCTTCTTGCCGAAACTGTCACTGCTAAAGCACAGGAAGCTTACAAGCAAGCTATGGAACAGATTGAAGCTTCCAAGTTATTGCTGACAGATGAAGAACAAGCTCGTTTGAATGGTGTACAAGCGCAAGTCGCCTATGCAAAACAAGCAATGGACAAGGCAATGTATGGATATTCAACAACTGTTATCAAAAGAATTCTGTCATCGGAAGTTGCAAATTCCACTACTACTACAAATCCGGATGAAAGCACGGAGACTAATTCTTCTACGACTAAGTATTATGTTTATCTTATTACTGAAGATCCTACCCAGTCTGTGGATGGCTATAAAGCCGGTAGCTTAAAAAAACTTCAGGAGCAATTAGCTAACTATTCTGATATAGTAGCTGATAATAATTTAGAAGCGGTTTTGGATAATGCATTGAAAAATGCAGAATTTGCTTTAGAAATGACGCAGAAGTATGCTGATAACTTGAAAGCTATCTTGGATAATGAGTATACTACTGTTGCAGATTGGGAAGCAGAAGTCAAGAAGCTGGAAGAAGAGATTGCTGCTGCAAAAGTCAAGGAACAACAATATAATATTGAAAAAGGTAAGCTGGAAGTTGCTAATCCTAAACTGATATCTGACTTGGAAGCTACTAGCAATAAGTTGGAGACTGCTAAAAATAACCAGAACTCTAACAAGAACAAAGCTAAAACAGCTGCAGCTTATTCTAAGAAAGTGGAGGCTGAAAGTGTAAAGAAAGGATTAAATGATGCAATATCTGGTGGAACAACTGTTGCTGGTTATAATTCTAATACTGGTACTTTTGCCTATGCTAAAGGTATACAAATTACTGAAGCACAAAGTCAGATTGATGGTTGGGTTAAGCTGATTGATAAGGCTACTAAAGGTGTTGATTTGGAAAATATAGAATGGGCCAAACCACAATTGGCTACAGCTCTTGCAGCACAAAAAGAAGCAGAAGAGAACTATGCTAAAGATTATAAAGCATGGGAAGATGCAATGGCAGCTTATGATGAAAGTCTGAAAATAGATTTGGAGAAATCAGAGGCAGCCGCTAATGCTGCAATAAAGAAATATAATGGACTTAAACCAGAAGATAGAAAAAAAGAAGCTAATATTGATGCTGTAGCTACGGCTTTAGTTGCATACTATAAGGATGCATTGGCTAAAGAAGCACAAGTTACTAAGGCAACTGCAACAAAAGGAAGTGATACGAAAAAAATCTCTGCTTGGTTGATAGCAGACGCTGATAACTTTAAAAAAGTTGTTGGAGTAGATTTAGGCTTTATCATTTGGGATGCTGGTGACATTGCTACTGCAAATGAAATTAGTAAAGAAAATATTGGAAAATTAATAGATGTAGAGCAAGATTCCAGTGTAAAGACTCCATTGGAAAAGTGGAAATCTGCTTCTTCTGCTGTATTTAGCGATAATTTCAATTCAGGTAATAATCCAAGAAGATTGCCAGTATCTAAGGACGAAGTAATAGCTGCGGCTGGTGGTAACCATGTAGACGCTTTGAAGAATGGTAATTATGGTTCTCTTGGTAAGATGATTTGGGCAACAGCAGAAACGGCTAGTCTACAGGCTATAATTGATCAGGTAGAAACTTACAAAGCTTTGAAAGAAGCATTTACTGCTCAAAAAGCTGTAGAGCAGGCTGCTCAAGATAAAGCAAATGCTGCTTTGGCGGATGCTGTAGATAAAGCTAAGAAAGCTAACGACGAAGCCCAGGCTGCTTATGATAAAGTCTTTAAAGAAGTAAATGATAATATTGAAACAGTACAAAAAGAATACGGCAATAATGAAATTATCAAAGGTAAGATTGAAACGGAAATCACTGTTTATTTGAATAATAACTTTACTAATGGTGATTTAGGTTCCTTGGAAGCTATCAAAAACTTGGTTAAGGAAGAATACATGATTGCTCTGGCAAATGTCACTGCCGCTAAGGCCGATGTTGCTAAAGCTAAGAGAAATATAGAGAAATTAGCGGCAGGTACTTATACTGATACAGATTATATTACTGAATCATTGGCAAGTATTCAGGAAAATATCAAAGTAAAACAGGCTGAATATGATGCTGCCAAGGCAGACTATGATGCTGCAAGCGCTCAATTGAAAGCACTTCTTGCTATCTTCTTGAAATAATTCCCTAACTACGTAAAAGTAACAAGATGATAAAAAAACTATGCACATTACTTTTGCTGACCTGTATGACAGCTGCGCCTTCAATGGCGCAGCGTTACAGCAGCAGTGATGATGCGTCGTTTGTCCCGAAGAAAGGACAGTGGCAGGTTTCAGTCCTGCTTGGTAGCGGAAAGTTTTTTAATGAAAACACTTCTTATCTGCTTCCCAAGTTCTCCAATGATGGAGGAGTAGTCGGACTTCCAAATGGAGGGACGGATAACTCCGGCGATCTGAACCGCTATCTGAACATCGGGAGTCTGAATAATAATAGTCTGGTCAATATAGCCGGAATTGAAGGTAAGTATTTTGTGTCTGACAATTGGGATGTAAATTTCCAGTTCAGCATGAACGTCAGCCTCACTCCTAAGAAAGACTATGTAGAAGGAGACAACAGTGTACCCGACATGATTATCCCTGCGCAAAGTTATATCAATGCACAGATGACTAACAACTGGTATGTATCTGTCGGTTCCAACTACTATTTCAAGACTCGCAACGAACGTATTCATCCGTATCTTGGAGGCGCACTCGGCTTCCAGATGGCACGCATTGAAACAACCGAACCATACACCGGAGACACCTATAAGGATAGTGACGACTCGGAAGAACTTCCGTCACAGGTCTATGTTTCCGGAAGTAAAGCCGGTCAGATGTACGGTTTCAAAGTAGCTGCCGTAGCAGGTATTGAGTATAGCATTGCCAAAGGTTTTGTTTTCGGTTTCGAAATGCACCCTCTGGCTTACCGCTATGACTTGATACAGATTTGCCCGAAAGGATTTGATAAATATAACGCCAGTCACCACAATATCAAAATATTTGAAATGCCTGTAGTGAAACTGGGATTCAGATTCTAAGGATGAATGATTATACAAATGTATGAATGAAAAGAGAAAGCCGTTCAGCTGATAGTGCGGACGGCTTTTCTTTTTTAAAGAAGAATGAAGAGCTTAATGAACAGATATGTGAAACTTTTATCTTTTCTTCCGGGAATATGTCTGATAGTGGCTTGCACCGGGCATCAGATAAAAGGTTACGAGATTAACGGTAGTACACCTTTGCCCGAATTCGAAGGAAAAATGGTTTATATGAAAGATTTTTCGAGCGGGCAGCTGGTAGATAGTGCAGAAATAGTCCACGGAAAGTTTGATTTTTCCGATACGGTGACTATTGTGTCGCCCGTAGTAAAAGTGCTTTCTATTCGTGCCGGCAAATCGGGACTGGAATACCGCCTCCCTGTTGTCATAGAAAATGGTAGTATCCAAGCCTATATTTCCGATGTGGTTTGCACAGGAGGAACAATGCTGAATGAACGAATGCAGGATTTTCTCATGGCTGTTGATGAATATTCTACAGCCTGCGAGAACAAGCAAACGGAACAGATAAAATCCGGATTTGCGGATTTATTGAAAAAATACATAGAAATCAATGATGACAATGCAGTAGGAGAATATATTCGGACTGCCTATCGTTCATCACTTTGATGCAATCAGATTGCTTTTAAGACTATAAACTAAATTTCCCACATAATAATATCCTCTCCAGATATTTCCTCCATATTTTTATAGAAGGGAATGTTGCATAAGAGAGACAGAAATGCGCCCTTGTGAAAGTCCATATTTCTGTATTGTTATGTTTTGAGGACGTTCCCGTATTTCCCATTCCCTTTTTCCCCCGGGAACGTCCTTTTCAACGACCTTCTGTTGTATATCTCATATAACTTACGCTGTATGGAAGAATCTAGTGGATCTGTACTATTGGTAACTTTTCATACAAAGATAGTGTTTTTTACAAATACTTTATATCTTTGCAAAACAATGGCATATGCCGGGATTTAACCATACCACTGAAAATATGAAAACAAAAACTTTATTAGGCTTCTTTCTTCTTTCTGTTATGGCTTTTTGTGTATCAGCCTGTCAAGATGATGCAGAGATTATCTTATTTAGTGGTTCCGAACTGGTTGACGAAACAGGAACTTGTACAAACACAGTTTCTTCTACAGTCTTGTATCTTAACGGATGGGAAGCGGAGAATATCGGGATAGCCAATGGAAAAGGTGGCTACTCTGCACAAAGCTCCGATGAAACAATTGTGACAGCAACAGTCATCGACAACCGATTATGGCTTAGTTCGCATGGTAAAAAAGGGAAAGTAACGGTTACCGTTACTGATAAGGATGGTAATTATGTCACCCTGCCTGTGACTGTTTCTTATGGCGTATTGACATTTATGTGCGTCGACCAACCTGAATTTCAGGTTTCCAGACCCAGTGAAGATATGTTGTCATTGGATTCGGAAAGCGAGTTGCAGGAAAAAGTAAATGTGGCAATGGCTCCTTATTCTTTTATAAATAAAGGAGATATCTGCATTTTGCGGCCGGATGATGTATATCATTTATCTGAAGAAGGAACAGGAGGGAAATTCATTTATAAGACAGAGGATGAGCAAATTCTTGTTGAAGGAACATACCAGATAGAGTGGGCTTCATTGGGTGGAAAACAGAAAAAGGCTTTTGTTTTTACATATATAGATAAAAATAATGTAGAGCAACAACACACGTTTTTTAATTTTAGTCCGTATTTAGGAACTCAAAGTTCTACAAGAGAAAGAGGACCGATTACTACGGCATGGTTGGAGGAGGTATCCGATTCACCTTATCTGGAAGGAGTTTTGCCGGCGGATAGAACAGTTGTATATTGGGTGGATACAGTGATTTCCAGTTTGTCTGCCGAGGCTGTGTGATTGGAAGTAACTGATTAAAAAAGGAAAAGCTCTTTATAAGGGACTGAATGTTTGGAAAGCCCTTGAAGCGAAAATCATTCTTATTGAGATATTAAAGTGCACCCCAAAAGTTTTAGATCTAACTTTTGGAGTGCACTTTATTCAAGGTCCTTTCGGATATTCAGGTGAGTATATTTTCAGCCACTTTCTGATTATTTACGTATATCTTATTGCAAAGCCCGGATACGTACTTCTGTGCCTGTCTCATTTTTCAATCCGTCTTTTACTTTATGGATATCTGTTTCTCCGTAATGATAAGGGTACAAAACACGTGGCTTGATGATTTTGGCTGCCCGTATCGCTTGTTCCGGTGTCATGGTATATGGTTGGTTAACCGGCAGAAAAGCGATATCAATATCTTTCACTTGGTTTAGTTCCGGAATATCCTCCGTATCTCCGGCAATATAAATACGAGTTCCTCCTAAAGTCAGAATATATCCGTTGTCACGTCCTTTGGGATGAAATTTATCCCTGCCGGGAGTCGTATTATAGGCGGGTACGGCTTCCAGTTTGATATCTTTGGCGAGTTGAAGCACATCACCGTTCTTCATCTCTTGTCCTCTATTCAGCTTTTTCCGGCAGTTAGGATTAGCTATAATTTTGGTCTGGTTTGTTTCGATAGCTGCTATTGCTTTAGTATCGAAATGGTCGCCATGTTCATGCGTAATCAGAATGAAATCCGCTTTCGGCTGTTGTGTATAGTCGGCATAATCGGAAACAGGATCAATGAATATTTTTTGTCCTGCATAGTCCAGTAATAAGCTGGCATGTTTGAAGAAAGTGATCTTCAAGCTTTTACCATTCTTGGTGGTAAACGAATCCATTTCAAAGTTTGACATCTTTGCTGTCTGATTAATTGGTTTATCAAACGAATGGGAATAAGAAAATCCGTAAGAAAGGCATAATACGAATGCTACTAATAGATTCTTTTTCATATCTCTGCAGAATTTGGTTCCCTGCAAAGATAAACATCCGGGAGGATTTATCGGTTCACATTTGAAATGATTCTCTTCGAAATTAACTTTCTTTTTGTGGAAAATAAGAAGGCACGGGAAATATTTCATTCCCGTGCCTTCTCTTATTATTTTATGCCTTTACGGTATTCTTATGCGTTCAATGCCTGTTCGATATCAGCAATAATATCATCCGCATTTTCGATACCTACCGATAGACGGATCAAGTCCGGGCGTACACCTGCTTCCATCAGTTGCTCATCCGTCAACTGGCGGTGAGTATGGCTCGCCGGATGGAGCACGCAACTACGTGCATCCGCCACGTGAGTAACGATCGCAATGAATTCCAGTGAATCCATAAACTTGATAGATACGTCACGTCCGCCTTTCAGTCCGAAGGAGATGACTCCGCAGGAACCATTCGGCATATATTTCTGTGCAAGGCTATAATATTTATTGTCCGGCAGTCCGCAATAGTTTACCCAGGCAACTTTCTCATTTTTAGAAAGATATTCGGCTACTTTCTGCGCGTTGCGGCAGTGTTGAGGCATACGCAGGTGCAACGTTTCAAGTCCCAGATTCAATAAGAAAGAATTTTGCGGGCTTTGGATGCTGCCGAGGTCACGCATCAGTTGGGCAGTTGCTTTGGTGATATAAGCACCTTTGCCGAATGCTTTGGTATAAGTCAGTCCGTGGTATGACTCGTCCGGAGTACAAAGTCCCGGGAATTTTTCAGCATGAGCATCCCAGTCAAAATTACCGCTGTCTACGATACAGCCACCTACGCTTGTAGCGTGTCCGTCCATGTATTTGGTAGTAGAATGAACCACGATGTCAGCTCCCCATTCAAATGGGCGGCAGTTGATCGGGGTCGGGAAAGTGTTGTCAACAATCAAGGGAACCCCGTGACTGTGTGCGATGCGTGCAAATTTCTCAATATCCAGTACTTCAAGAGAAGGGTTGGAAATCGTTTCACCGAATAAAGCTTTTGTATTCGGTTTGAAAGCTGCAGAAATTTCTTCTTCGCTGGCATCCGGATGAACGAAAGTCACATCGATGCCTAGCTTCTTCATAGTCACGCCAAACAGGTTGAACGTACCTCCGTAAATAGCGGAAGAGCAAACAAAGTGATCTCCTGCCTGACAGATATTAAAAATGGCATAGAAGTTGGCAGCCTGGCCGCTGGAAGTCAGCATAGCGGCTACACCACCTTCAAGGGCAGCGATTTTGGCGGCAACAGCGTCATTCGTTGGATTTTGCAGGCGGGTATAAAAGTAACCACTGTCTTCCAGGTCGAACAGGCGGGCCATCTGCTCGCTGGTATCGTATTTGAAAGTTGTACTTTGATAGATGGGCAATACGCGTGGTTCGCCTTTTTTAGGCGTCCATCCTGCCTGTACACACAGGGTTTCCGGTTTGAATTGTTTTGCCATAATGTTATCGGGTTTTAATGTTTTATTTCAAAAAATGTTTTAATGCTGCAAAAGTAGGGAAAATAATTGTATTTTTGCCCTGTTTATGAGTGAAATGATACTCTTGCGAAGGAGATAGTTAATGTAGTTATGAAAAATAAACTCTATATTCTTTTATTCTTAGCTTTTCTTTTTTCGGGCACAACTCTTTGGGCACAGCAGAAGGCAACCCCGAAGGCGGGTGAAGGTATCTCTTCTTTTCTGTTGAGGCACAACCGCTCTCCGAAGAAGTATTACGACGACTTTATTGAGCTGAATAAACAGAAACTGGGAAAGAACAATGTGCTTAAAGTGGGCGTGACGTATGTTATTCCTCCCATCAAGAAATCACCTTCCGAAAATACCGGGACAAAGCAACAATCTCCGAAAGCTAAATCAACAAAAATAGGAACCACTATCAACGAACCTTTGTTTGGAAAGCAACTGGCTAATGTGAAAGTCACTTCCAACCGTCTTGCCGGTGCTTGCTTCTATGTGGTCAGCGGACATGGAGGTCCTGATCCGGGTGCTATCGGGAAAGTTGGTAAATACGAATTGCACGAAGATGAATACGCTTATGATATTGCCCTCCGTCTGGCACGTAACCTGATGCAGGAAGGGGCCGAAGTCCGTATCATCATTCAAGATGCTAAAGATGGTATCCGTGATGATTCATACCTGTCAAACAGTAAACGGGAGACTTGTATGGGTGATCCAATTCCTTTGAATCAGGTGCAACGCTTACAGCAACGCTGTGATAAAATAAACGCTCTTTACCGGAAAGACCGTAAGAACTACTCTTATTGCAGGGCGATTTTTATTCATATTGATAGCCGTAGTAAGGGAAAACAAACGGATGTCTTTTTCTATTATTCGAATAAAAAGGGAGAAAGCAAACGATTGGCAAATAATATGAAAGATACGTTTGAGTCAAAATATGATAAGCATCAACCCAACCGGGGCTTTTCCGGCACAGTAAGCGGGCGTAACTTATACGTACTTTCCCATACCACTCCCGCTTCCGTCTTTGTGGAGTTGGGTAATATCCAGAATACGTTCGATCAGCGTCGGTTGGTGATGAATTCCAATCGTCAGGCACTCGCCAAATGGCTGATGGAAGGCTTCCTGAAAGACTATAAGGAGAAGAAATAACATTTTTACTTCTCCTTTCGTGAACAAAATAAAAATCTGAATGTTTTATATATGCAAATCGCCTGATGGCTACTTGTAGGTATGCGAATATATATAGGCTAGTGAATATGCCTCCCCGGCATAACAGGAAGATTGCATAGTAGTTTTGTCGTGTTTTATTTTGTGTTTGTGTTGTGACGGTGCTGCGATGTGAATCGGGGTACCGTTTTTTCGTTTCTCTTGAATTCCTTAAAGGGCGTGCTATTTCATTTTCTTATCATATTATTGAATAAAATCTTATCAATCCTGTGAACAAAATCCGGAAATGTATGTTATTTATTGTGCAAATCGCCTGATAAAGCTTCTTGTGTGTATGCGAATATAGATAAGTCAAGCAAGGTATGCCTCCCCGGCATGACAGGAAGATTGCATAGTAGTTTTGTCGTGTTTTATTTTGTGTTTGTGTTGTGACGGTGCTGCGATGTGAATCGAGGTGCCGTTTTTTTTGTCACATATAAAGAAACGGCAGGCTTACAAATAAGAAACGAGCTTACAAATCTCCTAAAGTATATCATAGAATCTTTGCAAGCTCGTTGTATGAGTGGTGCTTTTGCGCACCTTATCTAGTTGTTATAAAGGCATATTACCATGCTTCTTGGGCGGGTTTGTCTGCATCTTGTTTTCCGTCATTTCCAGTGCCTGAATCAGACGTTTGCGAGTCTGTCTCGGATAAATGATTTCGTCAATATATCCCAGCTCGGCAGCCTGATACGGAGTGGCAAACTTTTCTTTGTAGGCTTCCAGTTCCTTGGCCTTTGTTGCTTCGTCAGCTTTGCGGAACAGGATATTGATGGCGCCGTCCGCACCCATCACAGCAATTTCTGCACTTGGGTAAGCGAAGTTCACGTCAGCTCCGGTCTGCTTGGAGTTCATTACGATATAAGCACCACCGTAAGCTTTGCGGGTAATCACTGTCAGTTTGGGAACAGTGGCTTCTGCAAATGCATAAACTATTTTTGCACCGTGACGGATGATACCATTGTTTTCCTGCGTATATCCCGGAAGGAATCCCGGAACATCTTCGAATGTAATCAATGGAATATTGAAGCAATCGCAGAAACGGATAAAACGGCTTGCTTTGTCGCTGGCATCAATATCGAGAACACCGGCAAGATAAGCTGGCTGATTCGCTACGATACCTACCGAACGACCTGCCATACGGGCAAAGCCAATGATAATATTCTTAGCAAAGTTCGGCATCACTTCGAAGAAATAGCCGTTGTCTATAACACGTTCGATAATGTCTTTCATGTCATACGGTACGTTCGGGTCTACCGGAACGATTGTATCCAGAGAAGTATCTTCGCGGTTTGTTTCGTCAGTGCAAGGTTTTTTCTTAGCTTCATCCATATTATTCTGCGGTAAGAAAGAAAGCAGTTCACGGATGCTCATCAGCAATTCTTCTTCGGTATTGCACATAAAGTGAGTCACACCGCTTTTGCTGCTATGTGTCATTGCGCCACCCAGCTCTTCTTTACTTACTTCCTCATGAATCACAGTTTTTACTACATCCGGACCAGTCACAAACATGTGACTTTTTTCTTTCACCATAAAGATGAAATCGGTCAGGGCAGGAGAGTAGCAGGCACCTCCGGCGCAAGGACCCAGGATTGCCGAAATCTGTGGAATCACACCGCTGGCCATTGTATTCTGATAGAAAATATCAGCATAACCGGAAAGGCTCTCGATCCCTTCCTGGATACGTGCACCGCCCGAATCATTCAAAGCGATAATCGGGGCACCGTTCTTCAATGCAAGTTGTTGTACTTTCACAATCTTTTTAGCATTGGAAGCTGACAGTGAGCCGCCATATACCGTAAAGTCATAAGCGTAAACAAACACCTGGCGACCGTCCACCTTTCCGTAACCGGATACGATACCATCTCCCGGAATTTTGTTCTTATCCATACCGTAGTTCGTACAACGGTGAACCATCAACTTATCCAGTTCAACGAAAGTACCCTTATCGAGTAACATCTCGATACGTTCGCGGGCAGTCATTTTACCGCTTTCATGTTGCTTCTCTATTTTATCAACGCCTCCACCAAGAGAAGCGATGCGGTCACGTTCCTCGAACGTGGCGTATGCTTTATTTATTTCTTCCATAATGCAATCCGTTCTTATTATTATGCAATCGGTTCTAATGTTATTAATGTCTGTTCGCCGGTTATGCTATCACCTTCTTGAACCAGAATTTCTTTAATGCGGCAATCCGAAGTCACTTTGTAGTTGCTCTGCATCTTCATTGCTTCGATAACGATGACAGTATCTCCCGCTTTCATTTCCTGACCGACTACAACAGGTATTTTCACTACCTTGCCCGGCATCGGAGAAATGATACAGTCATTCTGTTCCTCTTCCCCTTTCTTGCGCATCCGTAGATATTTCGCCTGGCTGTCCACAATTTCTACATTGAAACTGCTATAATGCGTATTCACTTTATAGCTTTTCCCGTTATCACGGCGAATCAGCTGTGCATTCGAACTGCGTCCGTCCATCAAGATGTTGCAAGTGCCGTTTTCCGCCATCACTACATCTGCTTCAAACGGTTTTCCATCAATGGTAAGCACCACCTTGTTATCTTCCTTGCTGACCAACTCTACTTCGGCCACACGGTTTCCTATATGAATTTCCATAATTGAATTCTCTTTGTTAAAATTAGATTCTCAACACTCCCTTGTGCAGTCCGAACTCTTTCCATTTGCTGATAGGACGGTTGTCGGTAGCCATACCGCTGTTGTTCTCTTCGAGGTTCATCAAGTAGTCCATATAGGCGGCAATCAAAGCAATATTTTCGGAATGTTCGCTGGTGCGCATGATGCGTTGTTGCAGATATTCGCCGTTCTTGGTGATGAATCCTGTATCATAGTGACCTTCCACGAAATCGGGAGTGTCCATGATGGCACGCAGATAGCTGATGTTGTTTTTCACACCGGTCAACTTATATTCGTGGAGTACGCGGCGCATCCGCTCGATAGCGTATTCGCGGTTGGTAGCCCATACAATCAGTTTACCGATCATCGGGTCGTAGTAGATTGGAATTTCATATCCCTCGTACACATAACTGTCAATACGCACACCGATACTGTTCGGCTCTGTAATCTGTTTGATGATACCCGGACTTGGCATGAAATTCATTTCAGTGTCTTCGGCACAGATACGACATTCGATAGCGTGCCCGCGTTGCCGGATATCCTCTTGTTTCAGTTGAAGCACTTGTCCGTCGGCAACTTTAATCTGCTCTTTTACCAAATCTACCCCAATCACTTCTTCCGTAATCGGATGCTCCACCTGTAAACGGGTGTTCATCTCAAGGAAATAATAGTTGCGGTGTTTGTCAACAAGAAATTCGATAGTACCCGCACCGATGTAGTTCACCGCTTTAGCCGCAGCTACCGCCTTTTCACCCATATCTTTCCGTAGTTCGGGAGTGACGAAAACCGAAGGAGTCTCTTCTACGATTTTCTGGTTACGGCGTTGCACGGAACATTCGCGTTCGCATAGATGAATGACATTTCCATGCTTGTCACCAAGAATCTGGAACTCGATATGATGAGGCTCTTCAACGAACTTCTCCAGATAAACCGTGTCGTCGCCAAAGGAAGACAACGATTCGCTCTTGGCAGTAGTATAAGCTTCTTCCACTTCTTCGGCACTGTGGATGAGGCGCATACCCTTTCCACCACCGCCCATAGAAGCTTTCAGCATCACCGGGTATCCGATCTTATTGCAAAGTTCTATGGCTTCTTCCACACTTTTCAAATTGTCTTGTGTGCCGGGAACAACGGGTACTCCCGCCTCGATCATTTTGATACGGGCAGCAATTTTATCCCCCATGGCTTCCATTGTTTCCGGATTAGGTCCGATAAAGATGATTCCTTCTTCCTGACATCGACGGGCGAAGGTAGCATTCTCGGACAAGAAGCCGTAACCCGGATGGATGGCGTCCGCATGAGCTGCTTTCGCCACTTCGATGATTTTTTCTATATTCAGATAACTCTCTTTGGATGCTGCCGGCCCTACGCAATAAGCTTCGTCTGCATAAAGCACATGCTTCGCGGTCCGATCTGCTTCGGAGAAGATAGCGATACTCGTTATCTCCATCTCCCGGCAGGAGCGCATCACCCTTACGGCAATTTCACCGCGATTGGCTACTAAGATTTTTTTTATCATACTTTTTTCAATTAAGTACATACTTATTAATGTCTTCCCATCTAATGGACATACTCCACCCGACGAAAAACAGTATTTTTTTGATTTGGGGCTTAACAAGTGATGCTCTTTCTCCTAACCCACGAGGAGGGGAGCGTCTTACACAAAATGGCAGGTCTTCTGACTGACTCTTGTCTTATTTGCCTTCCCGATTAACATCAGTGGCGTTAAATTAGTTCAATTATAAGACATTGAACAGAGCTTCACAGCAGCGGGACTGTTCGGGACTTACACCCGATTCCCTATTAATCGTCGTCCGTTGGATACGGATTCTGAACCATTTCGGGGGGCAAAGATAAATAAATATTAAATAAGATGTTCCTTTTTTGCACGAAAGTTTCATTTTTGTGCAATGCTTGTCTTTAAATAAGGATTCTTTAATTAGTGTATAACCTTGCTACTTTTCTAAACTATATTTCTCCTGATATTGTTAGGTTGATAGTAATTAATTAAAAGGAGATATTCGTATGAAAGAAAAGAAAATAGCTCGTGAAGAAAGAAATCAGGAGAAACTGGCTAACGGTGATTGGGTAATGGCAGAGTTTTATGCAACGTGGTGTCCTCATTGCCAACGTATGAAACCGGTTGTTGAAGAATTTAAGAAACTGATGGAAGGAACATTGGAAGTGGTATTGGTAGACATCGATCAGGAACCTGCCCTTACAGATTTCTATACAGTTGAGTCGACTCCTACCTTTATTCTTTTTAGAAAAGGACAACAGCTCTGGAGACAATCCGGCGAATTACCTTTGGAAAGATTGGAAAGAGCAGTGAAAGGATTCAAATCCTGACGATTATTGCATAGTTTGTTACAATGATATGCGTAGCTGATTCTATGCTGGTATGTCTTTGTCTGGCATACTTCTAATATGCATAAAGAAAAGCAGAAAGTATTCTCCGGTGAGGTACTTCCTGCTTTTCTTTATTTTTATTGCTTTCTGTTGAGTCGTAACTCATACAGGCAAGCCTGTACCTCTTCAAGGCTGCCGGTATGTTTTCCTTCATCATCAGACAGTTTGATACATTCCCTCCATTCCTGATTGACATTCATCTTACATTGTGTCAGTTTCATCACGATGTTCGAAGGTTCGAACCCGGTATCGTTGGTGAGATTGGTACCGATCCCGAAAGAGCAGCGGATTTTGTTTTTGCAGTATTCTTGAATATCCAATGCTTTTGTAAAGTCTAGGGCATTGCTGAATACGATGGTTTTGGTTGTCGCGTCGATTCCCAACTCTTTGTAGCGGGCAACCAGCTTATCGATAAACTCAAATTCATTGCCGGAATCACACCGCACTCCATCGAAAAGTTTGGCTTGTTTACGGCTAAGGTTGCTAAGGAAGATGCCGGAAGTATATGTATCGGAAAGTGCGATACCTAAATCACCGTCATAAACATTCACCCAGTTTTCGAGTGCCATATAGTTGGCATGTTTATATCCGAACTGTGCTCCATGAAACATAAACCATTCATGTGGATGAGTTCCCATCATTTTCATTCCATATTTCATTGCAAAGTTACAGTTGGAAGTTCCGGTGCAATATTGCGCTGTTTCGTTCAGCTTCTTGATAACCGTTTCCTGCACATCAATGGAGAATCTTCTCCGTGTGCCGAACTCTGAAAAGCGAAGCTGATGTTGATTCGACAATTCTATTTTCTCCGACAGCTTGCAAAGAATCTCGTTCATGTCTGCTACATTGCCAAAGAAACGGTTTTTGATTTCGGAGACAATAGCGAGCAAAGGCACTTCGTATAAAGTCACTTTATAAAGCAAGTCAGTCACTTCGATGTGGAGATGACAAGCTTCATCCAGATGAATATCAATCTTATTCGGATCGAAACGAAAAGAAGACAACCACTCCCAGTAGACTCTCGGAAGGAATCTGCAGTTTTTCGTCATATATTCCAGCTCCTCTTCCGTAAACCTCAACTGACTAAGATTCTTGATCTCTGCCTTGAGTGCCTTCAGGAAATCTTTGGTATATTGAGTTTCATTCCGGTCGTTGAAACTAAACGTGCCCATTGCATAGGGAAACAGTTTGATATAAGCATACGATGTGGTAAACTTATAAAGATCGGTATCTAGTAATGTCTTAACAATCATTTCGTTCGCTCTTTATATTTTATAACGTCGTAAAGTTAGTATTTGTTGAATAATATAACGACTTAATCATTAATAATTATGCCTTTTTTTATTCGAGGGGAATAAAGCCAGGATCTGAATATATATTCTGTTTGCAATGGCAAATTCCTTATCTCTTATTATACTTACCTCAATAAGTCAAGCCGATTTTCAGCGTAATGGAATGGTGCGACAATTCTTCCTTAAACGTCGTATGGAAATACGGATCTTCCTGTTTCTTTGTCCGTTCCAGTTTCTGGAGTTCATAACCTGCCATCAAATTCAGTTTAAATTTCCGGTTGACCTTAAATTGTGCACCGATGGAAGGAGAGAGGTAAAAGCCTCCGTTTGCTTCTCTGTCTGTGGCAAAAGACCCACCGATATGACATTCCAGATAAGGAGTCAGTCTCCTGGGCTTCGTTATATAAAATTGCGCACTGGCATAAAGCGGAATGAGTAGTTTTTCATAAACAGAAAGTCCGCTACCCGCACCGATGGCAAACCGTTGACTGATGTGGTAGTGACTGACGATTTGCCAGTTGAAAGGCGTGTAAGAAGGCTGATTCATAGAAAAACCTGTCCCGATATATGTAGTGTAAGAGAGACGTCTGCTGTCTGTTTGTCCGTCGGCACATACAGTGATGAAAGATAGCAGCGCAAAGATGAATATAAATTTCTTCATAATGATGCAAGGATAGAGTCTGATAATATTATGGTTAGCTACTGCTATTGCACATACACGGTTATACTTTTAACGATATGCAATGCAGTTGTGAGTGAAGAAGTATCTTTGGTAAGATCTCCATTACTTCCATCCGGGCTACCGTGTCCGATCAGTTTGGCTGTAAATTCTTTCTTGCCGGAAGTCAAATCCACTTCTGCTGCGTAGACAAGGGCAGGCTGTCCGCTCCCTTCTTTTCCACCGGAGTAATTGGCGTCTCCTTCTTTGGCCGATTTCGGATATGCATCATTGAAATCTGTAGAATGATTGATTTCAATTTTGACTATAAACTTCTTCAACTTCCCGGTTGGCGACATCTTCACATTAAAACTACCTTTCGGAGTAGCTCCGCTGATACCGTCCGTCAACGGTTCCTTTTTGCTAGGGAGATATAACCCGTCTTCATATTGGATTCCCCGTTGATAACACCAATGCGGCAGCGCTTCCTTTCGGCGGTTACCGCCGGAGGCTTGCCAGGATTGAGTGGCTATTTTGTGTGTCACATACACGGTGGACAGATAATTCCCTTCCATGTCTTCAGTCCAGATTGCAATCTGGGGCGGATTTTTGATGTTGATGCCTAGAAACAAAGGAAAATTATGCAACCACTCTTCCCCTTTTTCAATAGATATTTTAAGATCGTTACTGTCGTATTCTACTAAATCCCGGTTGCATCCACTATTTATCAATAGAGAAAGAAACCATATTCCCATTATTGTCATTTTATTCATTTGATTAGAGTTGTTTTTGTAACCAGAGGTCTACTAATAGATTGATGCCTTCTTCCAATTCCTCCCAGCCGCTTTCCTGCTGAATCTTGAGGCCGTTGTAGACCGGGCAGTTTTCTTCGAGCAATGCCAGATAACTGATGGCTGCGGTGATGATGGAAGCCATAGCAGCAATCTCTTTTTTCGGATGTTTTGATAGTTTGCTGACTGCCTCTACCAGCCAGATTCCTTTCTCTTCCCGTTTGTTGCGCAACTCTTTCACAAACTTATTGTCCGTTGTCAGTTCCCAGCGATACAGGCGTTTCAATGTATAATTCTCCCGTAACCACATGATTTGTCTTTTGAATATCTGCTTGATAAATGCGGCTAAATGAGCCTGATCCGGTAACTCTTCATCGAAATTAATCCAATAGTCGTTCTGCTGAATGTAGGCTGCTATCAGTCCATCCAGCGAATTGAAATAACGGTAGATAAGCATTTTTGAAACTTTGGCCTTGGCTGCTACCGCATTGATCCCCAACCCCTCGAAACCGCTTTCTTCAATGATGTCGTTGACGGCTGTAATCAGGGTCATTTCCGTAGCCTGTCTGTTTTTAGTAATCTCTTTTTCCATACTTTGATACTTTTGTTACTGACTGGTCACAAAGATATGTTTCCTATCGGTAACATCAAGGAAAAAGAGATTATTTTTTGTAATGGTTGCCGGTTAATAGCCTATCATCTTTACCGATAATACGTTATCCGGTCGTTTTATGATAACGCCACTGTCGGATTATGAACGGTCAGTCCGCCATCCACCACAATCGTTTGTCCAGTGATGTATCTGGCATCGTTCGAAGCCAGAAAAGCGATGGTAGCTGCAACATCCTCCGGTTCTCCCAGATAAGGAGTGGCACATTGACCGAGGAAGATATTACGTACATCCTCATTCAGGTTGTCCAATGCAGCGGGAGTAAGTACCAGTCCCGGAGCTACGGCGTTGCAACGGATGTTTTTCTTTCCCATTTGAGTAGCGATATATTTCGTCAGGTTGATGACACCCGCTTTGCTGGCGCCGTATAAAGTACCGTTGGCATCAGCCGTAAGTCCGCTTATGGAAGCTACGTTGACAATGTTCCCACCACCATTGGCAGTCATGATAGGAATGACCTGTTGGGAAAGATACATCGTGCAGCAGAGATTCAGATGGAATGCTTCGTCAAAGTAGTTGATGTCCAGCTTTTCGATGCTAAGGTCACGTTTGGGATCAGTTCCTCCTACATTATTAATCAGTACGTCTATTCTTTGATATTCATTCATGGAAAAATCAATCAACTCTTTGCAACTCTGGAGTTCGGTGGCGGAGAAATAGACATGACGCACGTCAGCCCCTGCGTGCGTGAGTTCGTTGGCAAGCTGCTCCGCTCTTTTCTCGGAATGGTCAGCGATGACTACTTTGCCTCCTTCGGAGACAATGCGGCGTGTGGTTGCTTCGCCGATACCACCGGCGGCACCGGTGATGACAACTACTTTATTTTCGAATCTGTTCATATAATGGGAATTTGATGATTACCTTCTATTAGAAACAGCTGGCAGAGGAATTTGTTAGCCCTTATAAACTCTCTTTAATAAGATAAGGTGTTCGATTCGAAAACTTTTGCATCTTTTCCAGTTTTACGCTCTGATTATTTAAGAAAACTGTTAAATGTTAATGCCTGCCCACTCATTTGTTAATACGGCTCTGATTCTATTAAACCATGTTATAAGATACGCTGCTTTGGCCTCAAAATTTGGAGATAACCGAAAAGTACGTATCTTTGTACTGTGTTTTTCATAGTATTAGATTTAAGGTTAACAAAAGATTGGCTGTCTGGGATAGATAGCCTTTTTTTATGCCTGTAAGTCAACTGCAGACCGAAGAGATTAAAACAACGAATATTGGTTATCCCGCAGGCTTTTCATCTCCCGTTCCTTTACGATATCATCTTCGGATAAATGGCCGATGAGTAGCGGTGAGTTTTTATCATGTTTTCTCCTATTATATACTGCCGTGTTATAATTGCCTTTGATGGCATAACAATAAATACATCCGTTCAGGCAACTTTCATAAGTTCCGATATCAATGCTTTCAATGCAGTTGCAGATGTTACGCTGGTTTTTATCCTTTTGGGCGAGGATAGGATAACCGATGATCTTTTCTATCAGATCCTTATCAATACACAGGCCGCTCGGAATACCTAAATGTCTTAAATCCACTTTTACAGTACAAGTATCCAGCTGTATGTCGGGATAAACGTCGATTGTTTTTTTAAAGGAGACAGCCATTTCTTCTATTTCCTCTTGAGTCAGCGGATGGATGTTGAATAACCGTACAGAGTTCCGGATATGCTGGTAATGATCTATGAATCCCAGCATACATTTGGCAGTGTGGTCTTTGAGTTCGTCGGCAATCCGGGCAAATGCTTCCTGGTGGAAAGAAACATTGTATTCCTCGTTTGTCAGTATCGGATCATATCTCCAGATCACCCTTTCCCTGCCGATTTTATCAGCCAGCTTTTTAAAGGTATCCATTCGTTTATTGATGGAGGGCAAATGATTTTCCAGCTTTTCTCCGTAGGGGTTAAGTGTAAATTGGAAGTAATAGTTGTAATCCTGCAATTTCTCCAGTTGGTTGAGCATAGGTGCCGGGTTCTTGGTCCAGAAAACAAAGCAATCTACTACAGCAGGAGATAGAGAGATCTTGCTAATCATTTTCGGATGATATGGATTGGGCACTAATACATATCCTTCTTTAATCCGGTTGAAAAACCACTGGGAATAGAATGCCGGAATATCTGTCCGGCGGCTGGCACTGATTATCATAGTTCAAAGTTACAAAAAAAAAGACGATGTTGTTTCAATGATTCCCTCTTTTTTGTATTCTTACTTACCCAAGAAGTAACTTGTGTGAATGAATATGTTAAATGTTAACGTGTGAAGTCTGAAATGTTAATGCGCTTCCCAGAGTATTAAACCCTGTTATAATATGGGCTGTTTAGGCTCTAAAATTTGCTATTTACCTGAAATATGGTACCTTTGTACAGTGTTTTTTTCATAAGTATTAGATTTAAGGTTAACAAAAGATTGGTTGCTCGTGATGAGTAGCCATTTTTTGTTTTTATACACTATGATTGTTTATTCCTTAATCATAGTCAACAGCATCTTAAATCTCTCCACTGCTGTAAGGGCATGCGGCGCATTCGCCGGAAATACGATACTTTCTCCTGCTTTTACGGTGAACAGAGTTCCGTTTACAGTAATATTCACTACCCCTTCCAATACCTGCACGAGCGCATCAAACGGGGCACGATGTTCGCTTAACCCTTCTCCTTTATCAAAAGAAAATAAAGTGATATTTCCTGCCGGACTTTTGATTAACTGTTTGCTGATAACGCCTCCTTCAGTATATTCAATGAGAGAAGCCAAATGGAGCACAACTCCTTTTTGAAATGATTGTTCCATATTTGTTTTATTTTTAAGTTAATATCATATAGAGAACACTTTTCGAATATGCATTGTTTGTCTATAACAAAAAACGATTTTTATTGTTATAGTACGAAAGACTCAATAAACTAACCATTATTATGAAGAAGAATATCTTATTGTTTGGAGCACTGATAGGTGCTTTCTTATTGGTTTCCTGTTCGGGAGGAAACAAGAAACAGGCTGCGTCCTCCGTCACTCCGGAGGAATTGGATAATGCCAGTAAAGTGATAAACTATTATCATACATCGCTCATCGTGTTGAGGCATGTAGCTAATGCAAAAGACGTAAATGCGGTCTTGGGATATATGGAACAGACAGGAAAAGTTCCTGAAGTATCTCCGATAGCACCGCCTGAAGTATCTGCCAGAGACACTGCGGAATTGATGGATCCGGGAGATTACTTTAATATACAAGTCCGTCAGAATCTGAAGCAGAGTTATAGAGGACTTTTCAGTGCACGGGCGCAATTCTATGATAATTTTAATAAGTTTCTCTCTTACAAGCAGGCCAAAGAGACAGCCAAGGCTGGCAAACTCTTGGATGAAAACTATCGGCTAAGTGTAGAAATGTCCGAATATAAACAAGTGATTTTTGATATTCTAAGCCCTCTCACGGAACAGGCTGAAAAAGAACTTCTTGCCGACGAACCGTTGAAAGATCAAATCATGGCTATGCGTAAGATGTCCGGCACTGTGCAAAGCATAATGAATCTTTATTCCCGCAAACATGTACTGGAGGGTGCTCGCATTGATGTGAAGATGGCAGAATTGAAGAAAGAACTCGAAGCTGCAAAGAAACTTCCTGCTGTCACAGGCTATGATGAAGAGCAAAAGAATTATTATAGCTTCCTGTCTTCTGTGGAATCGTTTATGAAAGATATGCAGAAAGCAAGAGATAAAGGCGCATATTCCGATGCAGATTACAATGCGATGTCGGAAGCCTACGAATATGGACTTTCCGTTATCTAAAGAATTCTTCCTCTGTTTGAATGAGTTGCAATCATGCTTCTTCAAGCAGGGGATGCTTTTTTAATTAAGTAAAGAAGTCCTTTTTTTACTATCCCCTTTTAAACAGGAGTTTTACTTTTGCATTTGGATTAAGAAATAATATCTTTGTTATATGCAATCATTTCAACTGATAAAACCCTGTTTTGCACTGGCTCCCTATATACGGCATTACTGGATATTGCAAGACGACTCAATAGCTCCTGTCTCCGAACGGACTCTGCCTATTGGCTGCATGCAACTGGTATTCCATAAAGGGAAACAACTTCTTTTGTTGGGCGAGTCGGAGCTGCAACCCCAATCCTTTATTTCCGGACAATCGGTCGGTTTCTCGGATGTGATGTCTACAGGCAGGATAGAGATGATTACTGTTGTTTTTCAACCTTATGCGGTAAAAGCATTGTTTCATATACCCAGTCATTTGTTCCGTGGGCAGACTGTAGATATCGATGCGATGGAAGATGTAGAACTGTCGGATTTAGTGAAACAGGTCACGGATACTTCTG
Source organism: Bacteroides ovatus (assembly GCF_001314995.1). Taxonomy (NCBI): domain Bacteria; kingdom Pseudomonadati; phylum Bacteroidota; class Bacteroidia; order Bacteroidales; family Bacteroidaceae; genus Bacteroides; species Bacteroides ovatus. Next base: position 2,359,107 of record NZ_CP012938.1, on the reverse strand, counting down.
ATAATGCAGTTTGTATTCGGTTGATAGAGCAGTTTTTTCTTCGTCGTTTATACACTCTTCCCGAGTATAATCTCAAGCGGATGTCTGCTGTCTTTCATGAAATAAACCTCCGGCCGCAAATCAATATTTCTCATTTGTCGGAAACAGCCTGTTTGAGCAGTAAGCAGTTTGGGCGTATCTTTGCCGATTATGTTGGCACTACTCCCAAGGAATTTATTCGTATTATCCGTATGCAACGGGCGTTATCCATGCTGCAACAGGATGCTACGATTCCTTTTGTACAAGTGGCTTATGAATGTGGCTTTTCCGATCAGTCTCACATGATAAAGGAATTCAAACTCTTTTCCGGTTATACCCCTGCGGAGTATCTTTCTGTATGCGCCCCTTATTCCGATTATTTCTCTGAACTCTAAAGATGTCTCTTTTTTCCTATCGGGCTTCCTCGTGTTACCCTACTTTTGCAATGTCTTTGCAAAGGCTTAGTAGTAACCATAAAAAAGAAACGAGATGAAAAAATTAATTGCATTTTTTGAGATTCCTGCTACCGATTTCCGTCGGGCTGTCGATTTTTACGAAACTGTGTTGGGTGTGCAACTTCCGACTTTTGAATGTGAAACAGAGAAAATGGCTTGTTTCACGGAAGAAGGTGAAACCGTCGGTGCTATTTCTTATGCTTCAAATTTCGACTTTCTTCCTTCAACGCATGGCGTACTTATCCATTTCAACTGTGAGGATATTGAACAAACGTTGGAAAAAGTGCTTCTGAAAGGAGGGAAAGTTGTCATTCCCAAAACAAAGATTGAGGCAGACGATAAAGGATGGTTTGCCGTATTCACGGATAGTGAAGGAAACAGGATTGGCGTCTATGCTGAAAAATAACAGGTAGGGAAGAGGGAACAGCCTGTCTGGAAGTGACTGCTGTTCCTTCGTCCCCTTATCCGGATTATTCTACCGGAATATAGATCTCCGTCAACAACTCTTCGGGGGGAGTGTCACATGGATTGTTCAGATAGCGTTCAGCACTGGCTTCATCACGTATCGTACATTCCATTTCGGGCAGATACTTTCCGTAAATCGTATCGTACACAGCTTGCAGATTGTCATACGGGCCTTTATAAAGGAAAATAGCATAACGTCCGGCTGGGATAACCTTGAATCCCACATCACTTTTGGGGGCAACCTTTACAGGCATTACCATGCATACGTCTGTACGCAGTTTCTCGGCTGGCGTCACTTTCGGATCATCGTGGTAGATGCAAAGCGGGCTGAAATCTCCCATCGGCAGTTTTTGTTCTTTGATGAATTGGAATAAACGGCCCCAAGTGCCACCGTAATCATTCAGTTTGTAGTCGCCTGTAAGGCGGATATAAATCACATTCCGTTCGGAGACATTTCTGATCTCTTTTTTTAGTTCCAGGTCTGGCCTGATAATCGCTGGTTTCATAATTACAAAGTTTTTATTGTTTCTATATTCTAAAGGTGAAATGCCATAAAATTGCTTGAACACTTTCGATAATGAAGAAGGGGATGCGTAACCAATCCGGTAGGCGATGTCAGCAATCGGAATATCCGAGTAGCGGAGTAGGCGTGCGGCAGCTTCTGTCCGCGTCCGGACAATAAACGTACCAATCGGTTCACCGAGAAAAGCTTTCATGATCCGGTGAAAGTAAAAAGGAGAAAAGTTTGAAATTCTGGCCAGAGATTTTAAATCAATATCTTCTCCTAAATGTTGGATGATGTATTCCACTACAACATTTACGCACTTTTGATATTCCTCTTTCGTTGTTTTTTTCTGTTGCATAACTAATTTTGGTATTTCACTTCGCAAAGGTATTGGTAAAAAAGCGAAATGACTTGTCCGATATTGCGGAAATGTCAACTTTCTATTTTCTTTCTATGGTTGCCCTATACCTGTTTTGAGAATTTATTTTGATATATAATGTACCTTACAGTGGTGTTATGGTGTGAACCATGACCAAATTTTTAACCGTTAATTGCGAAATTGATTTTCTTGTTTTAAATAATGTCAAAAACTAAAATAAAAAAGCCGGTTTTGTTATAAACTATTATTAAAATGATTATATTGTAACCGAATTATTAATAAAAATAGCCATGGATAAAACAATTGTAGGGAACAATGCCGGAAAGGTCTGGTATGCCCTGAAAGAAATTGGTGAAATTTCAATACCTGAATTGGCGAGAAGATTAAACCTAAGCGTAGAAAGTACAGCATTGGCCGCCGGTTGGTTGGCACGAGAGAACAAAATTTGTATCCAACGGAAAAATGGATTAATTGCTTTATCTGATGAAAGCGCTTTTCCCTTCAGCTTTGGATAATAGCAGGTTTTGTGAGTGAATATCTTTGAAGTTCCGTTAACTTATAAGTAAGAATATGTCCGTATAAGGTATCACAAGTTAAGTTTGAACTTAAGAAGTTTTATATTTAAAAGAGTTGCTCAATAATAGGGCAACTCTTTTAACGTATAATAAACGTATAAAAATGTCGAATCGTGTCCGGATGTAGATAAAATTTATATACTTGTATTCCACAATAATAATTGCCTGTTTTTTCTCTGGCAATTCTATTCCGGAGAATATCTTTAGAATCCTACCCGTTTTCTTCCCTGGGAGAAATCCATTCCTTCGTAATTATAGATTTCAGCCAGTGTCATGGGGTGTGTCTGTTCGGGAATATCCAGGCTTTCTTCCTTGATTAGTTGATTAACCTTATCAGTAGTCAGGTCTTTAAACTCGTATCGGGCAGCCAGACGTCCTTTTCTAAGCAATGCTTCGTCGATATCTTTTAATGGAGCATTAAAGGTGCAGATAAATTTGATACACAATTCATCGCTCAATAGCCCGTCGCTAATATTCAGTATGTTGACTAAGCCGGCATTCATACGGTTGCCTCCGTTGCGGCTTGACAATAGTTCTTCGCAATCCTCTACGATGAAGATAGAATTCTTTTGTTGGCGGATGAAAGTGATAAAGCTCGGATCCGAAAGTTTATCTACCAGGTCTCCACTCATATAGATCATTCTCTTTTTTCCAAGATTGATAAGGTGGCGGATATAAGTCGTTTTTCCTGTACCCTGTTTTCCATGCAAAATGATTAATCCGCTTTTGTTGTCCTCCAGCAGAAAGTTTTCGATCTCGGCAGCTACGGGAACAAAATCATCGTTATAGTGACGATCAATCTGAATAGCAGGTTCATTAACTTGCGATTGTTTCAGGCTGAAGTAGTTATGAGAGTATGTTACTATAAATAGATTGTTAAGTTTCTCATTTTCCTTCTTGTGGTTTTCGCAAATCTGATTGATCTGATTGATTTCCTCCTTGTCGATATTGGAATAGACAATCTTTACGCAATTATCAAAATAGCCGATCATCAAATTCTTTTTGCAGATAACGATACAGTCGTATAACTCTTTTGTAGATGTATTATCTTCTTCTTCCTCCTCTTCTTCTTTTTCATTTTCAAAATGATTGCAGTACACATGCTCGAATATATCGAACGCGTCATCTTGCTGATAAAGTTCCTTGATTTCTTTCAGAAAATCCTGGTTTACTTTATATTTTACCATTTTCATGGAAGGGAATCGTTTGAATATCTGATAGAATAGACTACAAATGCTACTGTCGCTGAACCATCCTGTGGAGTAATCAAAAATATCTGTGAAATCTGCGAGTGTGCATTCTTTACTCATTTTTTCTTTTTATATAAATAGAATGGCAAAGGTACGAAATAAATCTATGATATGAACTGAACCGATTTATCATTTTCTCGAAAAACATAGGCGTGGATAGTTTCCTGTATTTATATCAAAGCTCCTGCAAATGATTTTTCATTTTCATTTCTCATGTTCTCATAATATATGTGATAACAATCTTCAAATCAGTTATATAACACTATGAGAAATAAAAGAAGAAAGGGTATTTCTCATAGTGTTACCAGCATTTTGTCCACAAAACAAAGTATTTCTCATAGCTTTTCAAGGCATTTCTCATAATCTTTCGTAGGGCAAAGAGGCTAATTAATTGTAATAGATTCAATGCTACATATTCAGTTATGTATTGATTAATAATATATTATAAAGCGTTTATGAAAGTGTATGGAGTAGATATTCTCATGTTTTCCTACCGGTATCTGAATCGTTCCACTAGAGTGGAAAGGTCTGTTCACTAGAGTAGATAGAACCGTTCACTCCAGTGCAACGATCTGTTCACTAGAGTGTAACGATACGAATAGTGGTAGGAAGAAATAACAATGATTAGGGAAAAACATAAAGGTATAAGGTGAATAACATACAGGAAAGTAGTAAATAGCAAGAAGTTGCTTAATAAAACCGAAGAAGGAAAGGAGTAATCGTAAATCCGGCAAAAGTCCGGAAAAACTACAATTATACTGTATGAGAAATGAGTAAAATGTATAGACGGAGTATGAGAATAAGATGAGAAATAGTTTAAACCCTATGAGAAATGCTCGATTTTACGGACTAAATCATGGCAATACTATGAGAAATACCCTTTTGTGTTTTATTTCTCATAGTATTATCTATTTGATTCACAGATGATTATTATGTATATTATGAGAACATGAGAAATGAAAAAGAAAAATCCTTTTCAGCAAAGTGAAGTTTCTACGCATCATTCTCATACAAGTATCATATTAATGAATCAAACTAAGGAATGGAATCCACTATAAAACCACTATCTCTTATATCTATCTTTCTTTCCTCTTATTTTAATGAACTGATTCTTTAATTGCTCCCTAACGCAAACTGATTCCCGGCGCACCTACGCGTCCGCGTGTGATATAATAATGTGTATCCCTCTCGTCGTTTCCGCGCACAATTTCCCTATACATAAAAAATATGTTCTACAACATCGTTATGCGTCAGCACTTTAGCAAATGTATTCAAAAATAATTAGAAAAAATAGTTTGATATATTTGGAGTGTATACCAAAAGGGCGTACTTTTGCACCCGCTTTCCAAGAGAAGAAAGCCTTGACAAATTGACTTAGTGAAAAAGTGGAATCTCACTTAAAGAAAAGAACAAAAAACTTCCGAAAAAGTTTGGATTATAATAACTAAAGTTCTTATCTTTGCAGTCCGATTCGCAAAGAAAATTGGCAAGAGTTATTCTTTCATACCTTCTTTCCCTTTCGCATAGAGAGCCAGAGAAACCAGCGTAAAAAGAAAAACTAAAAAAACTTCCGAAAAAGTTTGGTAGTTAAAAATAAAGTCCTTACCTTTGCACCCGCTTTTAAAACGAAAGCAACAAGTTCTTTGAAATATTGATAAACAATACAAGTAGTACAAGTAAAAAAATAGAACCGTCAATACTTGTCTTATTCAGTAGCGATACAATTAAGACTAATAGGTATTTGAATAAGGTCAATAAATTTACGGCGTCCTGAACAGAGCAAAAAGATCATCTTAACCGATGATAAAAAATACTTTTACAATGAAGAGTTTGATCCTGGCTCAGGATGAACGCTAGCTACAGGCTTAACACATGCAAGTCGAGGGGCAGCATTTTAGTTTGCTTGCAAACTGAAGATGGCGACCGGCGCACGGGTGAGTAACACGTATCCAACCTGCCGATAACTCCGGAATAGCCTTTCGAAAGAAAGATTAATACCGGATAGCATACGAATATCGCATGATATTTTTATTAAAGAATTTCGGTTATCGATGGGGATGCGTTCCATTAGTTTGTTGGCGGGGTAACGGCCCACCAAGACTACGATGGATAGGGGTTCTGAGAGGAAGGTCCCCCACATTGGAACTGAGACACGGTCCAAACTCCTACGGGAGGCAGCAGTGAGGAATATTGGTCAATGGGCGAGAGCCTGAACCAGCCAAGTAGCGTGAAGGATGAAGGCTCTATGGGTCGTAAACTTCTTTTATATGGGAATAAAGTTTTCCACGTGTGGAATTTTGTATGTACCATATGAATAAGGATCGGCTAACTCCGTGCCAGCAGCCGCGGTAATACGGAGGATCCGAGCGTTATCCGGATTTATTGGGTTTAAAGGGAGCGTAGGTGGATTGTTAAGTCAGTTGTGAAAGTTTGCGGCTCAACCGTAAAATTGCAGTTGAAACTGGCAGTCTTGAGTACAGTAGAGGTGGGCGGAATTCGTGGTGTAGCGGTGAAATGCTTAGATATCACGAAGAACTCCGATTGCGAAGGCAGCTCACTAGACTGTTACTGACACTGATGCTCGAAAGTGTGGGTATCAAACAGGATTAGATACCCTGGTAGTCCACACAGTAAACGATGAATACTCGCTGTTTGCGATATACAGTAAGCGGCCAAGCGAAAGCATTAAGTATTCCACCTGGGGAGTACGCCGGCAACGGTGAAACTCAAAGGAATTGACGGGGGCCCGCACAAGCGGAGGAACATGTGGTTTAATTCGATGATACGCGAGGAACCTTACCCGGGCTTAAATTGCAACAGAATATATTGGAAACAGTATAGCCGTAAGGCTGTTGTGAAGGTGCTGCATGGTTGTCGTCAGCTCGTGCCGTGAGGTGTCGGCTTAAGTGCCATAACGAGCGCAACCCTTATCTTTAGTTACTAACAGGTTATGCTGAGGACTCTAGAGAGACTGCCGTCGTAAGATGTGAGGAAGGTGGGGATGACGTCAAATCAGCACGGCCCTTACGTCCGGGGCTACACACGTGTTACAATGGGGGGTACAGAAGGCAGCTACACGGCGACGTGATGCTAATCCCAAAAACCTCTCTCAGTTCGGATCGAAGTCTGCAACCCGACTTCGTGAAGCTGGATTCGCTAGTAATCGCGCATCAGCCATGGCGCGGTGAATACGTTCCCGGGCCTTGTACACACCGCCCGTCAAGCCATGAAAGCCGGGGGTACCTGAAGTACGTAACCGCAAGGAGCGTCCTAGGGTAAAACTGGTAATTGGGGCTAAGTCGTAACAAGGTAGCCGTACCGGAAGGTGCGGCTGGAACACCTCCTTTCTGGAGCGATGTCGTAACTGTCACAAACGTGGCAGCAACTTAAAGACTTTAAAGGTTCTGTTTTTTGTACTACTGGTACTTGTTTATTTATAATATATAGATCAACCATCTATAGAAGTATAGATAGAGATAAACAAGAGAAAAAAGAAGCCGAGTCTAACATACAGGTAGACAAGGTTGAACTAGTCCTATAGCTCAGTTGGTTAGAGCGCTACACTGATAATGTAGAGGTCGGCAGTTCAACTCTGCCTGGGACTACCAAGCTCAAGAACGAAGGAATGACGCGTCAGCGGAATGCAGCAATTCTTGATAACCTCTTGGGGGATTAGCTCAGCTGGCTAGAGCATCTGCCTTGCACGCAGAGGGTCAACGGTTCGAATCCGTTATTCTCCACCATCTCTGAAAAGAGAAACGATCTTTGACATGATGTACAAAAAGTAAAATTTTAGTAAGAGCTAAAAGTATATATCAAACCGTACGTGTTCGAGTACGCAATATTGATAGAAGGAAGCAATTCCAATACCAATACCAGTATAAGAATAAAACGTTTGAAAGAAAGTAAGCAAGGGCGCATGGCGGATGCCTTGGCTCTCGGAGGCGATGAAGGACGTGATAAGCTGCGATAAGCTTCGGGAAGGTGCAAATAACCTTTGATCCGAAGATTTCCGAATGGGACAACCCGGCATTCTGAAGGAATGTCATCCATCCTAGATGGAGGCTAACACAGGGAACTGAAACATCTTAGTACCTGTAGGAAAAGAAAATAATAATGATTCCCCTAGTAGTGGCGAGCGAACGGGGATTAGCCCAAACCAATGTTGTTACGGCAATATTGGGGTTGTAGGACCACGATATCGCAAGAACTTTAGTGAGAAGAACCCTTTGGAAAATGGGACCATAGACGGTGATAGTCCGGTATTCGAAGCTAAACGAAGCGTAGTGGTATCCTGAGTAGCGCGGGACACGAGGAATCTTGCGTGAATCTGCCGGGACCATCCGGTAAGGCTAAATACTCCCGAGAGACCGATAGCGAACCAGTACTGTGAAGGAAAGGTGAAAAGCACTTCGAATAGAAGAGTGAAATAGTCCCTGAAACCGTGCGCCTACAAGCGGTCGGAGCAACTTCGGTTGTGACGGCGTGCCTTTTGCATAATGAACCTACGAGTTACTTTTTCCGGCAAGGTTAAGGATCTTGAGATCCGCAGCCGAAGCGAAAGCGAGTCTTAATAGGGCGATTAGTCGGAAGGAGTAGACGCGAAACCAAGTGATCTACCCTTGGTCAGGTTGAAGGTTAGGTAACACTAACTGGAGGACCGAACCGATAAGCGTTGAAAAGCTTCCGGATGAACTGAGGGTGGGGGTGAAAGGCTAATCAAACTTGGAGATAGCTCGTACTCCCCGAAATGCATTTAGGTGCAGCCTTGGGAATTACTACTGTGAGGTAGAGCGACTGATAAGATGCGAGGGCTTCACCGCCTATCAAGTCTTGATAAACTCCGAATGCGCAGTAGTTCGATCCCAGGAGTGAGGGCATGGGTGCTAAGGTCCATGTCCTAAAGGAGAAGAATCCGGACCATCAGCTAAGGTCCCGAAATAATTGCTAAGTTGAACTAACGAAGTCAGATTGCTAAGACAGCTAGGATGTTGGCTTGGAAGCAGCCATTCATTTAAAGAGTGCGTAACAGCTCACTAGTCGAGGAGTTTGGCGTGGATAATAATCGGGCATCAAGCAATTTACCGAAGCTATGGGATGTTAACTAAACACTAACATCGGTAGGGGAGCATTCCACTCTGCGTCGAAGGTGAAGCGTGAGCTTTGCTGGAGCGTGTGGAAAAGCAAATGTAGGTATAAGTAACGATAAAGGGGGTGAGAAACCCCCTCGCCGAAAGACTAAGGTTTCCTGATCAACGCTAATCGGATCAGGGTTAGTCGGGTCCTAAGGCTCAGCCGAACGGTGAGGCCGATGGCAGAACAGGTTAATATTCCTGTACTACCTTAAGGAGTGACGTGGAGACGGAGGAGTGACAGCGCCGCGGACTGACGGAATAGTCCGTTGAAGGGTGTAGATGTTGATTATCCCAGGCAAATCCGGGATAAGAGTCGAACCTGATAGTATACCAAATTCTTCGGAATAAGGTAATAGTGCGTGTAAGCATACTCCCAAGAAAATCCGCTAAACTTAATCTTTAAGGTACCCGTACCGCAAACGGACACACGTAGTCGGGTTGAATATACTAAGGCGCTTGAGTGATTCACGGTTAAGGAACTAGGCAAATTGACCCTGTAACTTCGGGATAAAGGGTCCCAACGAGAGTTGGGCGCAGAGAATAGGTCCAGGCAACTGTTTAACAAAAACACAGGGCTGTGCTAAATTGAAAGATTACGTATACAGCCTGACACCTGCCCGGTGCTGGAAGGTTAAGAGGAGATGTCATCGCAAGAGAAGCATTGAATTGAAGCCCCAGTAAACGGCGGCCGTAACTATAACGGTCCTAAGGTAGCGAAATTCCTTGTCGGGTAAGTTCCGACCTGCACGAATGGTGTAATGATCTGGACACTGTCTCAACCGTGAGCTCAGTGAAATTGTAGTATCGGTGAAGATGCCGATTACCCGCGATGGGACGAAAAGACCCCGTGAACCTTTACTATAGCTTAACATTGAATTTGGGTAATTGATGTGTAGGATAGGCCGGAGACTTTGAAGCAGGTACGCCAGTATTTGTGGAGTCGCTGTTGAAATACGGCCCTTTGATTATTTGAGTTCTAACTCGTAGAAACGAGGACACTGTTTGGTGGGTAGTTTGACTGGGGTGGTCGCCTCCAAAAGTGTAACGGAGGCTTCTAAAGGTGCCCTCAGGACGATTGGTAACCGTCCGTAGAGTGTAATGGCATAAGGGCGCTTGACTGGGAGACAGACAAGTCGATCAGGTAGGAAACTAGAGCATAGTGATCCGGTGTTTCCGTATGGAAGGGACATCGCTCAAAGGATAAAAGGTACTCCGGGGATAACAGGCTGATCCCTCCCAAGAGCTCATATCGACGGAGGGGTTTGGCACCTCGATGTCGGCTCGTCACATCCTGGGGCTGGAGAAGGTCCCAAGGGTTGGGCTGTTCGCCCATTAAAGTGGCACGCGAGCTGGGTTCAGAACGTCGTGAGACAGTTCGGTCTCTATCTATCGTGGGCGTATGAAATTTGCGTGGCTCTGACACTAGTACGAGAGGACCGTGTTGGACTGACCGCTGGTTTACCAGTTGTGCCGCCAGGTGCATTGCTGGGTATCTAAGTCGGGATTGGATAAGTGCTGAAAGCATCTAAGTACGAAGCCAGCCACAAGATTAGATTTCTTAGGGTCGTCAAAGACGATGACGTTGATAGGATGCAGGTGTAAAGGTGGTAACATCAAAGCCGAGCATTACTAATTGCCCGTTCACTTTCTTTCGGACATGTACCGGTTGGGTATATACGTTTAGCTTGCTAGACACTGAAATTTTACTTTTCATCATGTCATAACCTTCTTCAGGTGGTTATAGCACGAGGGTTCCACCTCTTCCCATTCCGAACAGAGAAGTTAAGCCTCGTCACGCCGATGGTACTGCGTAACAGTGGGAGAGTAGGTAGCCGCCGTTTTTAAGAAGCCCCTTGATTCATTTTGAGTCAAGGGGCTTCTGTCATTTGGTACTTTGCGAAAAAAGTGCTATATTTGCGACCGACAATTATTTTATTAAACGTTTAAAGCAAATTTAAAAGGTATGAAAACTAAATTATTTTTGGCTGCTGTAGCAGTAACATTTTCTTTTGCAATGATGTCTTGTACTGGTAACAAAACTACTAACGCTGCTTCTGAAGGTGAAGAGACAACTGTAGAAACAGTGGAAGCTGTTGTTGAAACTGATTCTTGCTGCCAGGCTAAGGACTCTTGTGCTACTGCTTGCGACAAAAAAGCTGATTGCGCAGAAAAGAAAGAATGTTGCGATAAGAAGTAATCTATTGATTTAGAACAATAAAGAAGGAGAGGGAGAGAATGGTTCAACATTCTACTCCCTCTTTCTGTTTTAATAAACATATCGCTTTATTCGTGATACATTTTTGCTAATAATCGGCTTTAACTTATGAAATGATATTTTTTTCGATAAAAAAGTAACGTATTATTTGGTGGTAAAGAAATAATCCATACCTTTGCACCGTCAAACTAATAAAAGAGACAAGAAATGAATCAGATGTTTATACATATTCTACTATGCGGTATTATTATTCTACTATCAAAGGTTAGTGGAAGTGAGTGCTGCGCGTAAATGTGTATAAATGAAAATATACGAAAGCCTTTCTCACTTCCAAGTGTGAAAGGCTTTTTTTAATGCTAATAATTATATAATATACATAAGAATATGGACAATAGGTTATTTATTTTTGATACCACTCTTAGAGATGGTGAACAGGTTCCGGGATGCCAGTTGAATACAGTAGAAAAGATTCAGGTAGCAAAGGCATTGGAAGCGTTGGGAGTAGACGTGATTGAAGCCGGATTCCCCATTTCGAGCCCGGGGGATTTTAATTCAGTAATTGAGATTTCAAAAGCGGTGACTTGGCCTACTATCTGTGCTTTGACCCGCGCAGTTCAAAAAGATATTGATGTAGCCGTAGATGCACTGAAATTTGCTAAACATAAACGTATTCACACCGGTATCGGTACTTCTGATTCGCACATTAAATATAAATTCAATTCGAATCGTGAAGAGATTATCGAACGTGCAGTAGCTGCTGTGAAATATGCCCGCCGTTTTGTAGACGATGTGGAATTTTATGCAGAAGACGCAGGCCGTACGGATAACGAATATCTGGCACGTGTGGTAGAAGCTGTCATCAAAGCGGGAGCTACCGTAGTGAATATCCCTGATACAACAGGTTACTGCTTGCCTTCAGAATATGGCGCCAAGATAAAATACTTGGTTGACCATGTAGACGGCATTGATAATGCCATACTTTCTACTCACTGTCATAATGACTTGGGTATGGCTACTGCCAATACGATAGCCGGTGTTTTGAACGGTGCGCGTCAGGTGGAAGTTACCATCAACGGTATTGGCGAACGTGCAGGAAATACTGCTCTCGAAGAAATCGCCATGATTATTAAGAGCCATCACGAAATAGATATTCAAACCAATATCAATACGCAGAAGATTTATCCGACCAGCCGTATGGTATCCAGCCTGATGAATATGCCGGTACAACCCAATAAAGCAATCGTTGGACGTAACGCTTTCGCACACTCTTCAGGTATCCATCAGGATGGCGTATTGAAAAATGTACAGACGTATGAGATTATCGATCCGCATGATGTGGGTATTGATGATAACTCTATCGTATTGACTGCCCGCAGCGGACGTGCTGCATTGAAAAATCGTCTTTCTATATTGGGAGTGAATCTGGATCAGGAAAAACTGGATAAGGTATATGATGAGTTCCTGAAGTTGGCTGATAAGAAGAAAGATATTAATGATGATGATATTTTAGTATTGGCAGGTGCAGACCGTAGCCAGAACCATCGTATCAAACTGGATTACTTGCAGGTGACGAGTGGTGTCGGTGTTCGTTCGGTAGCTAGTTTGGGATTGAATATTGCCGGTGAGAAGTTTGAAGCTTGTGCCAGTGGTAATGGTCCGGTAGATGCTGCTATCAAAGCATTGAAAAAGATTGTAGAACGCCACATGACTCTGAAAGAGTTTACTATTCAGGCTATCAGTAAGGGAAGTGATGATGTAGGTAAAGTGCACATGCAGGTAGAATACGATAACCAGATTTATTATGGTTTTGGTGCCAATACAGATATTATTGCTGCTTCGGTAGAAGCCTACATCGACTGTATTAACAAATTCAAATCGTAAAAAAGAGGTTGACAGTCGGTTTGGTATTACAGAGATTGATTGAAAGAGTAAATAGTAATTAGTAAAATAGTAAATAAACAGATGAATACATTATTTGATAAGATATGGGATGCCCACGTGGTGACTACTGTGGAAGATGGCCCTACACAGCTTTATATTGATCGGTTATATTGTCACGAAGTGACTAGTCCGCAGGCTTTTGCGGGATTGCGTGAACGTGGAATCGGAGTATTGCGTCCCGAAAAGGTATTTTGTATGCCCGACCATAATACACCGACACACGATCAGGATAAGGAGATTGAAGATCCGATTTCTAAAACGCAGGTGGACACGCTGACGCAGAATGCGAAGGATTTTGGTCTGACACACTACGGCATGATGCATCCGAAGAATGGTATTATTCATGTGGTAGGTCCCGAACGTGGTTTGACCTTGCCGGGAATGACGATTGTTTGCGGTGACTCTCATACTTCTACTCACGGTGCAATGGGAGCGATTGCTTTCGGTATCGGAACGAGCGAGGTGGAAATGGTGCTGGCTTCACAATGTATTCTCCAGTCGAGACCGAAAACAATGCGTATCACTGTAGACGGTGAACTGGGTAAAGGGGTGACTGCAAAGGATGTGGCTCTGTATATGATGTCTAAGATGACTACCAGTGGTGCTACGGGTTACTTCGTGGAATATGCAGGTTCGGCTATCCGCAATCTGACAATGGAGGGACGTCTTACCCTTTGCAACCTTTCTATTGAAATGGGTGCGCGTGGTGGTATGGTTGCTCCGGATGAAGTGACTTTTGAATATATCAAAGGACGTGAAAGTGCTCCGCAAGGCGAAGCATGGGACAAGGCTTTGGCTTATTGGAAGACATTGAAGAGTGATGATGATGCCGTGTTTGATAAAGAAGTCCGTTTCGAAGCGGCTGATATTGAACCGATGATTACCTACGGAACGAATCCGGGTATGGGTATGGGAATCACACAGCATATTCCTACTATGGAAGGAATGAGTGAAGCTGCACAGGTTTCGTTCAAGAAATCAATGGAGTATATGGGATTCCAACCGGGTGAATCTTTGTTGGGTAAGAAGATTGATTATGTATTCCTTGGTGCTTGTACAAACGGTCGTATTGAAGATTTCCGTGCATTTGCTTCCATCGTGAAAGGTCGTAAGAAAGCGGAGAATGTAATTGCATGGCTGGTTCCGGGTTCATGGATGGTAGACGCACAGATCCGTAAGGAAGGAATCGACAAGATATTGACGGAAGCCGGATTTGCTATCCGTCAGCCGGGATGTTCTGCTTGTCTGGCAATGAACGATGATAAGATTCCTGCCGGAAAGTATTCGGTATCTACCAGCAACCGTAATTTCGAAGGACGTCAGGGCCCCGGTGCACGCACTTTGCTGGCTAGTCCGCTGGTAGCTGCCGCTGCTGCGGTGACAGGTGTGATTACCGATCCGAGAGAGCTGATGTAATTCAAATTCGTAAATCATTAAATTGTAAATAAGACGATGGCTAAGACAAAATTTAATATAATAACAAGTACTTGTGTACCTCTTCCTTTAGAAAACGTAGATACCGACCAGATTATTCCGGCACGTTTCCTGAAAGCAACCACTCGTGAAGAAAAATTCTTTGGTGATAATCTTTTTCGTGACTGGCGTTATAATGCTGACGGTTCCCTGAACAAGGATTTTGTGTTGAACAATCCTACTTATAGCGGACAGATATTGGTGGCAGGAAAAAACTTCGGTTCGGGTTCCAGCCGTGAACACGCTGCCTGGGCTATTGCAGGATATGGTTTCCGCGTGGTGGTATCCAGTTTCTTTGCCGATATTCATAAGAATAATGAGTTGAACAACTTTGTGCTGCCGGTGGTTGTTACCGAGGAGTTTCTGCAGGAGTTGTTTGGTTCGATAGAAGCGGACCCGAAGATGGAAGTGGAAGTGAACCTTCCCGAACAGACCATCACCAACAAGGCGACAGGTAAAAGTGAACATTTCGAAATCAATGCTTACAAGAAACTTTGTTTGATGAACGGATTGGACGATATCGATTTTTTGTTGAGCAATAAAGATAAAATAGAAGAATGGGAAAAGAAGGCGTGAAAATAGAAATCATGGACACAACGCTCCGTGATGGTGAACAAACCAGCGGAGTATCTTTCGTGCCTCATGAGAAACTAATGATCGCCCGTTTACTGTTAGAAGATTTAAAGGTAGACCGGGTGGAGGTTGCTTCGGCGCGTGTGTCGGACGGTGAGTTTGAAGCCGTGAAGATGATTTGCGACTGGGCGGCCCGTCGTAGTCTGCTCCATAAAGTGGAAGTGCTCGGCTTTGTCGACGGGCATACTTCTGTCGATTGGATTCAGCGTACCGGCTGCCGTGTGATAAATCTTCTTTGTAAAGGTTCACTGAAGCATTGTACGCAACAACTGAAAAAGACACCGGAAGAACATCTGGCGGATATCATAAGTGTGGTGCATTATGCCGACGAACAGGATATAACCGTCAATGTTTATCTGGAAGATTGGAGCAACGGTATCAAAGATTCTCCCGAATATGTATTTCAGTTGATGGATGGATTGAAAGAGACGAGTGTCAAGCGTTTTATGTTGCCTGATACGTTGGGTATCTTGAATCCTTTGCAAGTGATAGAGTATATGCGGAAGATGAAGAAACGTTATCCGAATACTCATCTCGATTTCCATGCGCACAATGATTATGATTTGGCTGTGAGTAATGTCCTTGCCGCGGTATTAAGCGGTGTCAAAGGATTGCATACAACCATCAATGGGCTGGGTGAACGGGCAGGAAATGCTCCTCTCGCAAGTGTGCAGGCTATCCTGAAAGACCATTTCAATGCGGTGACAAATATCGACGAAAGCCGTTTGAATGATGTCAGCCGGGTAGTGGAGTCTTATTCGGGAATTGTGATACCTGCCAATAAACCGATTGTAGGTGAGAATGTCTTTACGCAAGTGGCCGGAGTGCATGCCGACGGGGATAATAAGAATAATCTCTACTGCAATGATTTGCTTCCCGAACGTTTTGGCCGCAAGCGCGAATATGCATTGGGTAAGACAAGCGGTAAAGCAAATATCCGTAAGAACCTCGAAGATCTCGGATTGGAGCTGGACGAAGATGCTATGCGCAAGGTAACGGAACGCATCATCGAGTTGGGCGACAAGAAAGAACTGGTTACACAGGAAGATTTGCCGTACATTGTTTCGGATGTGTTGAAACATGGAGCAGTGGGTGAGAAGGTTAAACTGAAGAGCTATTTTGTGAATCTGGCTCATGGGTTGAAACCGATGGCAACGTTGAAGATAGAAATCAACGGAAAAGAGTACGAAGAGAGTTCAGGCGGCGATGGTCAGTATGATGCTTTTGTTCGTGCGCTGCGTAAAATATATAAGGTGACATTAGGACGTAAATTCCCGATGTTGACCAATTATGCGGTAACCATCCCTCCCGGTGGACGTACAGATGCATTTGTGCAGACAGTTATCACGTGGAGTTATGATGAGCAGGTGTTCCGTACCCGCGGACTTGATGCCGACCAGACAGAGGCTGCCATCAAGGCTACTATGAAGATGTTGAACCTCATCGAAGATGAATACGAGAAGAGCAAGTGAGAAACAACTTGCCCGAAGAATGTTTTTTATAAGAATATATAAATAGAAGAATAAACGATTATGGATTTTAAAATTGCTGTATTAGCAGGCGACGGCATCGGACCGGAGATCTCTGTGCAAGGTGTAGATGTGATGAGTGCCGTTTGCGAGAAGTTTGGTCACAAAGTAAGTTACGAATATGCAATCTGTGGAGCTGATGCGATTGATAAAGTAGGCGATCCGTTTCCGGAAGCAACTTATCAGGTTTGTAAAGAGGCGGATGCTGTTTTGTTCTCTGCCGTAGGTGATCCGAAATTTGACAATGATCCTACTGCCAAGGTACGTCCGGAACAAGGCTTGCTGGCTATGCGTAAGAAACTGGGTCTTTTCGCTAATATCCGTCCGGTACAGACATTCAAATGCCTGATCCACAAATCTCCGTTGCGTGCGGAGTTGGTAGAGAATGCCGATTTTATCTGTATCCGTGAGCTGACCGGAGGTATGTATTTCGGTGAAAAGTATCAGGATAATGATAAGGCGTATGATACAAACTATTATACTCGTCCGGAAATCGAACGTATTTTGAAGATGGCTTTCGAATATGCGATGAAGCGCAGAAAACATCTGACTGTGGTAGATAAGGCAAATGTGTTGGCTTCTTCCCGTCTGTGGCGTCAGATTGCACAGGAAATGGCTCCGAACTATCCGGAAGTGACAACTGATTATATGTTTGTGGATAATGCTGCAATGAAGATGATTCAGGAACCTGCTTTCTTCGATGTGATGGTAACAGAAAATACCTTCGGTGATATTCTGACTGACGAGGGTTCTGTAATCAGTGGTTCTATGGGCTTGCTTCCTTCTGCTTCTACAGGTGAAAGTACTCCGGTATTTGAACCTATTCACGGTTCATGGCCGCAGGCTAAGGGATTGAATATTGCTAATCCGTTGGCACAGATTCTTTCTGTAGCTATGTTGTTCGAGTATTTCGACCTTAAAGAAGAGGGTGCATTGATTCGTAAAGCCGTAGATGCTTCTTTGGATGAGAATGTACGTACGCCGGAAATCCAGGTGGCTGACGGTGCTAAGTACGGAACAAAAGAAGTAGGACAGTGGATTGTTGATTATATCAAGAAAGCTTGATAAACCCGGATAAAAAAGTAAAAGCCTGGCATCGGATAACGGTGTCAGGCTTTTACTTTTTAGTTCGAAATATGTTGTGTTCTACCAACTTTTAATAGTGGAGTATAGAACGATACCGAGTATAGTCAGTAATCCTACATAAATAGTGACTGACCATTGTTTTATTTCTTTTCTCTTCGTGCGGGTGGAAGGTTCCAGATAGATGGCTGCTTTGTGGGCGATAGTGCAGAACAACCAACCGCCGAATCCTCCGATAATACCTCCTACGAGTAAATCACCGGGATAATGTACACCCAGATATATACGTGTGTAGCAGTTGAGTATTGCCCAGGTCAGGATGAAAATGCTTAGCCAACGTTTACGGAACAGGAATATGACAAACATGGCAAGACCTAATGAATTGGCGGCATGGCACGATGGGAAACCGTAGCTTCCTCCGCGGTAACCATTTACGATATATACTAGATCTACAATCGGGTTCTCCGGATTGGCGGGACGCAGACGTGCTACTACCGGACGAATGATGCTGCTGCACATCTGGTCGGCAAAGGTGATAGTCAGTGCAATGGCAGCCACGTAGCACATTACTACTTTCCAGTGGAAGTTTTTTAATAAAATATACAATATAGTGGCATACATGGGAATCCAGATGAATTTACCCGTGAAAGAACTCATGAAATAATCCCAGAAAGGGGAATGTATACCATTGAAAGACAAGAAGATATTTGTATCTATCTCCGAAAGATATTGGACAATTCCGGTGTGTATCATCAGGCTTTATTGATCTATTTTAATGTCGCAAATATACAATAAAGAATAGAAAATTGTCCTATATTACTTTATAAATATTCAATATAACTCATTTCCTAGCGTTTCGCCAGGTCGTCGTAGAGCTTCTGCAGGAACGCTTTTCCTTTTTCCAGGTTGGCTCCTTTGGCAGTACCTTCGTCCAGTTGCACAGTATTGGCATCGAGGTTATATACCAATTGATTATCGGCGGTAATCATTCCGAAATAATTCGGCCGGGTAAAGTATGCGAAATGAGGTGACGCCGGATTCATGATATTTTTGCTGAAAGTAAATTCATCATGCGGCAATCCTAGTTGAGCGAGCAGGGTAGCGGCGATGTCTATTTGTGAAGCATAAGTATCTACAACCAAGGGTTGTTTTATTGCACCTCCAATTAAAATCAGTGGAATGGTTTGGCCGTCCAGCGGATTTTCTATTGGATACGGATATGCACCCTGATGATCGGGAACGAGTACAAACAGTGTATTTTTCCATAGCGGTGTCTCTTGATACTGTTTCACGAAATCTCCCACGCAACTATCGGCATAGGCAAAAGAATTGAGGATTTTGTCATCCAGTCTGTGGAACGGGACTTCGAATGGTTCGTGGCTGCTTGATGTCTGTACAAGTTTCAGAAACGGTTCTTTTTGTTTTTCTTCTTTCAGGTCTTTCATCAGGCGTTGGAATAAGACGTGATCCTGTGCTCCCCATTTTCCTGTACGTTCGGACAGAGGAAAATCTTTATCGGAAATAATCTTCTCGATGCCGGAAGATACCAGGTAAGAGCGCATATTGGTAAAATCGGCATCTCCACCATAGTAATATTCCAGATTATATCCTGCGTTTTTCAAGCTGCGGGGGATAGAAGGAAGTTTGTCCGTCTTTTCGGGATATTTCATGATGCTGGTGCTTGGCTGTCCGGGATATCCGCTGATAATGGATGCCAGTCCGCGGTCTGTACGGAAACTGCTACCGTAGAAGTTGCTGAATAGTATGCCTTCCTTTGCGAATTTATCCATGTTGACAGCCACATTAGGTTGTCCTCCGAAAGTTTCCATCAAGTGTGTGGAGAAACTCTCAAGGATAATAAAAATAATGTTCGGACGTTGTGTATTCAATAATTGGGGGATGCTGTCTGTTGCTGCGACAGGTTTGTCTACCATCTCTGCAAATAATTCGTCGGCTATTTTCGGGTCCATGAAGCGATATTGCTTATCGAAATTATTCTGGTGGGTGGCGGAATACATGAAGCTGAATGCCGGATTGATGGCTGCATGATTCATGCGTTGGTCCTGACTGAAATACACCTTGCTCAAATTCATGGTGGATACGCTGAATCCGCCCCGGATAGGGATGAAAAGTGCCGCTGTCAGCAAAAGGAGTGCAAGCGAGACATTCTGACGTCGATAAGGAATTTTCAGGGGCTTTTTCTCCCGGATAAGGACGCAATAGAAAATAAAGTATAAAATTGCTGCATAGATCAGCATAGATAAGATTCCCAATAGTACAAACCAAAAGCTGACGCTTGCCATAGCATCTTTGGGGGAAGAGAAGAAATAGAAAACGGGGGTGGCATCCAGACGGAATCCCCAAAAGCCGTATAATCCCAGGTCGATGATAAAAATGCAGGCCATGATAAAGGCGATTACCCCGAAGTATCCTTGCCGGATGCGGCGGAGTATGGATGAATTGGTCCAGGCGGAGGCGATGAGCAGTAAGCCGGGGATAGCGGTCAGGTAACCTGCAAGAGATAAATCCAGAGGCAATCCGTGCCACATGACGCGGAAGTAGTCACCTAAAGATACATTGGTATATAAGTCATGGTAGTAAACCATGAAGATTGGTTTCTGAAGAACGAATAAAAGAACAAATAAAAAATAGGTCGTGAGAAATTGTATGATTCTCTTTTTCATATCTGTAAACTTAAAAAGATTGAACGGATACAAAGTTACTATACTTTTCCTTATCTTTCTCATGAAGTGATATAAAACATACCTTTTTTTCCATATCTTTGTCGTGTCTGTGACAAAAATAAAGTAATAAGATGGCAAAGATTGCAAGGAAACTAACAGATTTAGTGGGGAATACCCCTTTGATGGAACTTTCCGGTTATAGCGGAAAGTACGGTCTGGAACAAAATATTATTGCCAAACTGGAGGCTTTTAATCCAGCGGGAAGTGTAAAAGACAGGGTGGCTCTTTCGATGATTGAAGATGCTGAAGTTCGGGGATTATTGAAACCCGGTGCGACGATTATTGAGCCGACAAGCGGAAATACAGGTGTCGGGTTGGCAATGGTAGCCACTATTAAAGGGTATCATTTGATATTGACCATGCCTGAAACAATGAGCCTGGAACGGCGGAATCTGTTGAAAGCGCTGGGTGCGCAGATTGTATTGACAGACGGGTTAGGAGGGATGGCAGCTTCTATTGCCAAGGCGCAGGAGTTGCGTGATAGTATTCCCGGTTCGGTGATCTTACAACAATTTGAGAATCCGGCTAATGCGGCTGTTCATGAGCGGACGACAGGTGAAGAGATCTGGCGGGATACAGACGGTGAAGTGGCTGTTTTTGTGGCCGGAGTGGGCACCGGAGGAACGGTTTGCGGTGTAGCCCGTGCTTTAAAGAAACATAATCCGGATATTTATATTGTGGCGGTAGAACCGGTGTCGTCTCCTGTATTGGCAGGAGGAGAGGCGGCTCCGCATCGTATTCAGGGTATCGGAGCAAATTTTATTCCCAAACTTTATGATGCTTCTGTGGTAGATGAGGTGATGGGTGTACCCGATGATGAAGCGATTCGTGCGGGACGTGAGTTAGCGTCGACGGAAGGTCTGCTGGTGGGAATTTCTTCGGGAGCAGCTGTGTATGCTGCCCGTCAACTGTCACTGCGTCCGGAATTTAAGAACAAAAAAATAGTAGCGTTGTTACCTGATACGGGAGAGCGTTATTTGTCGACCGAACTGTTTGCTTTTGACGCATATCCATTGGATTAATTCATTCATTATAAAAAAGACCTGAACCATGGTAAGAATAATTATAGCTTTGCTTTTTTGTTTTCCGGCTGTTGCCTTTGCACAAACTTATCAGCAATTGTCCGAGAGAGCCATTGAATGTATTGAGAAAGACAGTCTTCCCAAAGCAGAGGAACTTTTGCTTCAGGCTTTGAAGCTGGAACCGAAGAACGCCAAAAATGCGTTGCTTTTTTCTAACCTGGGATTGGTACAGCGCCGCTTGGGTGAGTTTGATAAAGCGCTGGAGTCTTATTCTTTTGCACTGAATTTTGCTCCTTTGGCAGTTCCTATTTTACTCGACCGTGCCGCTATTTATATGGAAATGGGAAAAACAGACCGTGCTTATACCGATTATTGTCAGGTGCTTGATGAGGATAAGCAGAACAAGGAAGCTTTGTTGATGCGTGCCTATATTTATGTGCTCCGCCGGGATTATCCGGCTGCGAGAATCGATTATAATCGTTTGCTGGAACTGGATCCGCAGAGTTATAGCGGTCGTCTGGGATTGGCTACTCTGGAGCAGAAAGAAGGAAAATTTCGGGAATCTCTTGAAATTCTGAATAAGATGATTACGGCTACTCCTGACGATGCGACGCTTTATATTGCCCGTGCCGACGTGGAACGTGAAATGAAGCATGAAGATCTGGCATTGGTTGATTTGGAGGAAGCGATCCGGTTGGATGCTGCCTCGGCTGATGCTTATCTGCTGCGTGGGAATATCTATCTGGCACAGAAAAAGAAAGGACTTGCCAAAGCTGACTTTGAGAAAGCCATTTCATTGGGAGTGCCTCCGGCTGATTTGCACGAACAGCTTAAGCAGTGCAAGTGACGTATGATTATTCTACAAACTGCCTAATCAAATTAACGAAGTCTTTTCCGTATTTTTTCTTCTTGTATTCTCCGATACCGCTGATTTCTCCGAATTCTTCTATAGTGGTAGGACGGGAAATACTAAGCAGGTGTAATACTTTGTCTGACAAGACGATGTAGGCGGGTAGTGCCTCCTGATCGGCCAGTTGTTTCCTCAATCCGCGTAAGGCTTCGAATAAATCCTCGTTTTCTCCACCTTCCAGGCCGAAAGGAAGTACCTTTGCAACAACCACTTTTTTCTTTTTTCCTTTTTGAGTGGCGACTTCTTCGTGCCGGATGACTGCTAATGTTGCCTTAGCTCTCCCGAAGAGAATATCACTTCCGCTTGCAGTAATTTTAAGATGGTTGTTTTCGTTATAGGCTATTTCAAAGTAGCCGAGTTGCAACATCTGAAGCAGATAGTCTTGCCAGTCACGAGGAGGAATGTCGCGTCCGGCACCGAACGTTTTAAGTTCCTGATACCCTTTTCCGGTTACTTCCGCAGAATAGTTTCCACGGAGAATGTCAATCAGCAATCCTGTGCTGATTTGTTGTTCTGTACGTGCGATGGCGCTTAATGCCTTTTGCACAATGACCGTACCGTCAAATCGTTGAGGAGGATTTTTACAAACATCGCAATTACCGCAATCCTCCGTTGTTGTTTCTCCGAAATAGCTTAACAGGATTCTTCTCCGGCAAATATCGGCTTCAGCATATTGCTGCATCCGTTGTAGCTTTTCCAGATTGATGCTCTGCTGATTGCTTTCCGAAGCAAATTTAGTGAGTAATATAAGATCTCCGAGTGAATAAAATAGGACAGTACTGCTGGGCAGTCCATCCCGTCCGGCACGTCCTATTTCCTGATAAAAACTTTCTATACTTTTAGGCAGGTTATAATGTATGACCCAGCGGACATTTGATTTATCAATCCCCATTCCAAAAGCAATGGTGGCACATACTACCTGTATGCGGTCGTTAATAAAATCATTCTGTGTTTCGTCCCGGTGTTGGGTGGATAATCCGGCATGATAGACACCGCAGCGAATACCCTGCTTTTGCAACATCTGTGCGACGGTTTCTGTCTTATTTCGGCTCATACAATAAATAATCCCGCTTTCTCCCCCGTGGCGGTGAATAAATTCTAAGATAGCCTTGTTCTTCTCTTTCGCTTGAAAACCACGTTTCACAGTCAGGCTAATGTTGGGGCGGTCGAAAGATGAGATAAAGATACGGGGATGGTTGAGATGTAATTGCCGTACAATGTCTTCGCGCGTGATTTTATCCGCAGTAGCAGTTAGTGCGACAATCGGTATTTGCGGAAATTGTTGGTGAAGCACTCCCATTTGTGTGTATTCCGGACGGAAGTCATGTCCCCATTGTGAAATACAATGCGCTTCATCAATAGCAAACAGAGAGATGTTCATATCCCGCAACAAATAATCCTTTTCTGCTAAAAGTTTTTCCGGTGAAATGTAAAGCAGCTTCAGTCGTCCTTCAACACATGCGCGACGCAGTTGGACGTTTTCCGTTTCGTCATTACTGCTGTTCAGTGCCCCGGCTGCGATGCCATTTGCCAGCAATGCTTCTACCTGATCTTTCATCAATGAGATAAGTGGGGAAACGACAACGGCAGTACCTTCGCAAAGCAATGCAGGGAGTTGGTAGCAGATTGATTTTCCCCCACCAGTAGGCATTAATACCAATGCATCCTGTTTGTTTAGGATGTGGCGGATGATTTCTTCTTGCAGAGGACGGAAACTATCGTATCCGAAATATGTCTTTAGAGTTTCTCTCATTGATGCTGATTTATCCATGCTGCAAAGGTACATTTTTCTTTGGCAATTTTCATTATGTGTAGATTTCAGTTTCTGATATGAATTATAAATAAGTTAAAGTTTCTTATTATTCAACCCTATTCCCTCTTTTTCAAGGTTTTTGATTGTTTATTTAGAAAAAAATGCACAAAATAATTGTGTGTTTAAAAAAAAAGTAAGACATTTGTAACATGTTATGTTGCAAATGAGCAATAATTAACAAATGAACAAACCCTAACCAGTTAATTCAATGAGTGATTTAGAGAACAAAAAAACGGAAGAAACTCCGAAAAAACGTCCCTACAATTTGAGGGAAAAGAAAGAAAAAAAGGCTGCATACAGGTCTTTGATTAGACCGGAATTGGCAGACGAGTTGTATGACAAGATCCTGAATATCATCGTTGTACAGAAGAAGTACAAGGATCCTGATTATTCAGCTAAGGACTTGGCGAAAGAATTGAAAACGAATACTCGTTACCTTTCTGCAGTAGTAAACTCACGCTTTGGCATGAACTATTCTTGCCTGTTGAATGAATACAGAGTAAAAGATGCTTTGCATTTATTGACTGACAAACGTTATGCCGACAAAAATGTGGAAGAAATTAGTGCCATGGTTGGCTTTGCAAATCGTCAATCTTTTTACGCTGCATTTTACAAAAACGTAGGTGAGACTCCTAATGGATATCGCAAAAAACATCTCGAAAATAAGAAATAATTGCGCGTTCCGAAACTAGTCAAAAGGAATTACCTCTAAATGAAAGATTTTGGAGATAATTCCTTTTCTCATTTTAATTAATCAATACTAACATTATGAGAAAACATCTGATTTTAATGACAGTGGCCGCCACGCTCTTAACATCGTGCGGAGGAAGTAAAACAACAACTGCTGAAGCAGAAAAATTTGATTATACAGTGGAACAATTTGCTGATTTACAAATATTGCGTTATAAGGTTCCCGGATTTGAGGAACTGACGCTGAAACAGAAGGAACTGATTTATTACCTGACAGAGGCTGCTCTGGAAGGAAGGGATATTCTGTTTGACCAGAATGGAAAATATAATTTGAGAATCCGTAGGATGCTCGAAGCAGTATATACAAACTATCAGGGGGATAAAACGACGCCTGATTTTAAAAACATGGAGGTGTACTTGAAAAGGGTATGGTTCTCCAATGGTATTCATCATCACTATGGTACGGAGAAATTTGTGCCGAACTTCTCACAGGAATTCTTGAAACAGGCCGTGCTCGGTCTGGATGCCAAGTTGCTTCCGCTGGAGAAAGGGCAGACTGCCGATCAACTCTGTGCCGAGCTGTTCCCGGTGATTTTCGATCCGGCAGTTATGCCGAAGCGGGTAAACCAGGCGGATGGCGAAGATCTTGTATTGACCTCTGCTTGTAACTATTACGATGGAGTGACGCAGAAAGAGGCAGAACGTTTTTATAGTGATATGAAAGACCCGAAAGACGAAACACCGGTTTCTTACGGACTGAACAGTCGCTTGGTAAAAGAAAACGGAAAGTTGACAGAGAAGGTTTGGAAAGTAGGCGGACTCTATACACAGGCTATTGAGAAGATTGTTTATTGGCTGAAGAAAGCGGAAGGTGTGGCAGAGAGTGAGGCGCAAAAGGCCGTTATCACCAAGCTGATTCAATTCTATGAAACAGGCAATCTGAAAGATTTCGATGAATATGCTATTCTTTGGGTGAAAGACTTGGATTCACGAATAGATTTTGTGAATGGATTTACTGAAAGTTACGGCGACCCGCTGGGGATGAAAGCGAGTTGGGAATCTTTGGTGAACTTCAAAGATCTGGAATCGACACATCGTACGGAGATTATCAGCAGTAACGCGCAATGGTTTGAAGATCATTCTCCGGTTGATAAATCTTTCAAGAAAGAAAAGGTGAAAGGGGTATCGGCTAAAGTGATTACTGCTGCTATCCTTGCAGGTGATCTTTATCCGGCAACAGCTATCGGTATCAATCTGCCGAATGCTAACTGGATTCGTGCTCATCACGGCTCTAAGTCAGTAACAATCGGAAATATAACAGACGCTTATAATAAAGCTGCTCACGGAAACGGATTCAACGAAGAATTTGTTTATAGCGATGCTGAAATACAACTGATTGATGCCTATTCTGACTTAACGGACGAGCTGCATACGGACTTGCACGAATGTTTGGGACACGGTTCCGGTAAGTTGCTTCCGGGCGTAGATCCGGATGCATTGAAGGCTTATGGCTCTACCATCGAAGAGGCACGTGCTGATTTATTCGGATTGTATTATGTAGCCGATCCGAAGCTGGTGGAACTGGGATTGCTCTCTTCTCCCGATGCTTATAAGGCTCAATACTATACTTATCTGATGAACGGGTTGATGACACAACTGGTACGTATCGAACCGGGAAATAGTGTTGAAGAAGCTCACATGCGCAATCGCCAGCTGATAGCCCGTTGGGTATTTGAAAAAGGAGCTGCCGATAAAGCGGTGGAACTGGTGAAGAAAGACGGAAAGACTTATGTGGTTATCAATGACTATCAGAAGGTACGTCAGCTTTTCGGCGAATTATTAGCTGAAATTCAGCGCATCAAGTCGACTGGCGATTTTGAAGGTGCTCGTACATTGGTAGAAAACTATGCGGTAAAAGTGGATCCGGCTCTGCATGCAGAAGTTCTGGAACGCTATAAGAAGCTGAATCTAGCTCCTTACAAAGGCTTTGTGAATCCGAAATACGAACTGGTGACAGATGAAAACGGAACTGTTACAGATGTCACAGTTTCCTATGATGAAGGTTATGTAGAACAAATGCTGCGTTACAGCACTGATTATTCTCCGCTGCCTTCAATAAACAACTGATTTGAAATGGATATAAAAGAACAATTAAAAGATATCAAGACACAGCTCCGTCTCTCTATGAACGGGGCTGTGTCCCAAAGTATGCGTGAGAAAGGGCTGGTTTATAAACTCAATTTCGGAGTGGAACTGCCTCGTATCAAGATGATTGCCGAAAATTATGAGAAGAATCATGACCTGGCACAGGCTCTGTGGAAAGAGGACATTCGCGAATGTAAAATTCTGGCGGGGATGCTTCAGCCGATTGAAACGTTTTATCCTGAGATAGCCGACATTTGGGTAGAAAATATCCGGAATATCGAAATAGCCGAGCTGACTTGCATGAATCTCTTCCAGCATTTGCCGTATGCTCCGGCCAAATCTTTTCACTGGATTGCAGATGAGCAAGAGTATATACAGACTTGCGGTTTTCTGACTGCTGCCCGTCTTCTGATGAAGAAAGGGGATATGACCGAACGCGCCTCCGGCGAATTACTCGATCAGGCAATCTGTGCTGTACATTCCGACAGTTATCATGTTCGTAACGCTGCTTTATTGGTTATCCGCAAATATATGCAGCATAGTGAAGAACATGCCTTTCAAGTATGCCGTCTGGTGGAGGGAATGGCTGATTCTACCTTGGAAGGGGAGCAGATGCTCTACAACATGGTGAAAGAAGAGACTGAAGAATAATTAACCCATTACTTATTTCTAGGAATTTCTTTTGCTTTCCGCAAAAAAGGCTTAACTTTGTTCGCGCTAATTTTGGCTGATGATGGAAACTCAAAACGTGAAAGATACAGTAAGGCAGATATTCACGGAATATCTCACGGCGAACGGGCATCGTAAGACTCCTGAACGCTACGCCATACTCGATACTATTTATTCTATCGACGGTCATTTCGATATTGACATGCTTTATTCACGGATGATGGACCAGGAGAATTTCCGGGTGAGCCGTGCAACTCTCTACAACACCATTATCCTCCTTATCAATGCACGACTGGTCATTAAGCATCAGTTTGGCACTTCTTCCCAATACGAAAAATCATATAATCGCGAGACACATCATCATCAGATATGTACTCAATGTGGTAGAGTGACCGAGTTTCAGAACGAGGAATTACAGCATGCCATTGAAAATACGAAATTGAGCCGCTTCCAGCTTTCGCATTACTCCTTATATATATATGGAGTATGTGGTAAGTGCGACAGAGCTAACAAACGGAAAAAAGTAAATAACAACAATAAAAAAGAAAAATGAAAGTAGATGTTCTATTAGGATTACAATGGGGCGACGAAGGTAAAGGAAAAGTAGTCGACGTTTTAACACCTAAGTATGATGTGGTTGCTCGTTTTCAGGGCGGCCCGAATGCCGGTCACACGCTTGAGTTCGAAGGACAGAAATATGTGCTCCGCTCTATTCCTTCCGGTATTTTTCAAGGAAACAAGGTAAACATCATCGGTAACGGTGTGGTACTTGATCCGGCATTGTTTAAGGCAGAGGCAGAAGCGCTTGAAGCATCAGGTCATCCGCTGAAAGAACGTTTGCACATTTCAAAGAAAGCTCATCTGATTCTTCCGACACACCGCATTCTGGATGCTGCCTATGAAGCAGCCAAAGGAGACGCCAAAGTAGGAACTACCGGCAAGGGTATCGGCCCTACTTATACGGATAAAGTGAGCCGTAACGGTGTTCGTGTAGGTGATATTCTTCATAATTTCGACCAGAAGTATGCTGCCGCAAAAGCTCGTCACGAACAAATTCTGAAGAGCCTGAATTATGAATACGATCTTACTGAACTGGAAAAAGCATGGTTGGAAGGTATCGAATACCTGAAACAATTCCATTTTGTAGATAGCGAACATGAAGTGAATAATCTGTTGAAAGATGGTAAGAGCGTTCTTTGTGAAGGAGCGCAGGGTACTATGCTTGATATTGATTTCGGTTCATATCCGTTCGTGACTTCTTCCAATACCGTATGTGCGGGAGCCTGCACCGGACTGGGAGTGGCGCCTAACCGTATCGGTGAAGTATATGGTATCTTCAAAGCATACTGTACTCGTGTAGGAGCAGGCCCGTTCCCATCAGAACTGTTTGATGAAACAGGTGACAAGATGTGTACTTTGGGACATGAATTCGGTTCTGTTACCGGACGTAAACGTCGTTGTGGATGGATCGACCTGGTAGCGCTGAAGTATTCCGTTATGATAAACGGGGTTACCAAATTGATTATGATGAAGAGCGATGTACTCGATACTTTCGAAACAATCAAAGCTTGTGTTGCCTACAAAGTGAATGGTGAAGAAATCGATTATTTCCCGTATGACATCACAGAAGGGGTAGAACCTGTTTATGCAGAGCTTCCGGGCTGGCAGACAGATATGACCAAGATGCAGAGCGAAGATGAATTCCCGGAAGAGTTCAACGCTTATCTGACTTTCCTGGAAGAACAACTTGGCGTAGAAATCAAGATTGTTTCTGTAGGACCGGACAGAGCACAGACGATCGAACGTTATACAGAAGAATAACCATTGATTTATTATATGGAGGAAAGGCGGAGATTGAAGAAAAACTCCGCCTTTTTTATTCAAGCCTTTGTAGTCTATTCTAAACACACAGAAAAATAATGTACGCCTTATGAAAACACGTTTTATTACTTTCCTTTTGTTGTTCGTCATGAACTTGGGAGCATTTGCACAGTCTCCTTATCAGCCTGCCGAAGAGAATCTGAAAGCACGGCAGGAATTTCAGGACAATAAGTTTGGTATTTTTCTTCATTGGGGGCTATATGCCATGCTCGCTACCGGTGAGTGGACTATGACAAACAATAATCTGAATTATAAAGAGTATGCCAAACTGGCAGGTGGATTTTATCCTTCCAAGTTTAATGCCGATAAATGGGTGGAGGCTATTAAAGCTTCGGGAGCCAAATATATCTGTTTTACTAGCCGTCATCACGAAGGTTTTTCTATGTTCGATACTAAGTATTCGGATTATAACGTAGTCAAAGCCACCCCTTTTAAAAGAGATATTGTGAAAGAACTGGCAGCTGCCTGTGCCAAGCAGGGAATCAAGCTTCATTTTTATTATTCTCATCTTGACTGGGCGCGTGAGGACTATCCCTGGGGACGTACAGGACAGGGGACGGGACGTTCGAACTCGAAAGGGGATTGGAAAAGCTATTATCAATTCATGAATAACCAGTTGACGGAGTTACTGACGAATTATGGTCCGATAGGTGCCATCTGGTTTGACGGATGGTGGGATCAACCTAAATCTTTTAACTGGGAATTACCAGAGCAGTATGCTTTGATTCATAAACTCCAACCGGGCTGCCTGGTGGGTAACAATCATCATCAGACGCCTTTTGATGGAGAAGATATTCAGATTTTCGAACGCGATCTGCCGGGTGAGAATGCTTCGGGACTTTCTGGACAGGAGGTGAGTCGCCTGCCGTTGGAAACTTGCGAAACAATGAATGGTATGTGGGGATATAAGATTACCGACCAGAATTATAAATCTACAAAGACATTGATTCACTATCTGGTGAAGGCAGCCGGTAAGAATGCCAATCTTTTGATGAATATCGGCCCTCAACCTGATGGGGAACTTCCTGCGGTAGCTGTGCAACGCTTGGCAGAGATGGGAGAGTGGATGAAACAATATGGCGAAACGATCTATGGAACACGAAGCGGCATAGTTGCTCCGCATGATTGGGGAGTGACCACACAAAAAGGAAATAAACTCTATGTACATATCCTCGACCTGAAAGATGCAGCTTTGTTCCTGCCATTGACAGGCAAGAAGGTTAAGAAAGCAGTCTTGTTTAAAGATCAGTCTCCGGTTCGTTTCACAAAGACGAAAGCTGGTGTTTTGCTCGAATTCGCTGAGGTTCCGAAAGATATTGACTATGTAGTAGAACTGACAATTGACTAATTTTTAGCTAATTCTTCATAAAAGCAAGGGGAAACTATTCTGACATTGAACGTTTCCCCTTATTTTTGGCAAACAATTTGTTTATAGATATATAGAGTAATAATTAAAATTGAAAAGTATATGATGTCTTATTGGGTATTATTTATAGGAATCGCTGTTGTCAGTTGGTTGGTACAGATGAATTTGCAAAACAAATTCAAGAAGTACTCTAAGATTCCTACAGGAAACGGAATGACAGGACGCGATGTTGCTTTGAAGATGTTGCATGACAATGGAATTTATGATGTGCAGGTTACACATACGCCAGGACGGTTGACCGACCACTACAATCCTACTAACAAAACAGTGAATTTGAGTGAAGGGGTGTATGAAAGTAACAGCATAATGGCGGCTGCCGTAGCGGCCCATGAATGTGGACACGCTGTGCAGCATGCACGTATGTATGCTCCGTTGAAGATGCGTAGTGCGCTGGTTCCGGTTGTGAACTTTGCTTCTTCCATTATGACGTGGGTATTGTTGGGTGGTATCTTGCTGATAAACTCTTTCCCGCAGTTATTGCTGGCAGGTATTATCCTGTTTGCTATGACTACATTGTTCAGCTTTATCACGCTGCCGGTGGAAATCAATGCAAGTAAACGTGCATTGGTATGGTTGAGTTCATCCGGCATTACTAATTCGTACAATCATGCGCAGGCAGAAGACGCTCTTCGTTCAGCTGCTTATACGTATGTAGTTGCTGCATTAGGTTCATTAGCAACATTGGTTTACTACATCATGATCTTCATGGGTAGAAGAGACTAAGAAATGAAAAAGGGAAAAGGCAGTTTTGCCAGCTTCCTTCTATAGAATAAAAAGGGATCCTCCGCAGTCTTTCCAAAGACTATGGAGGATTTTTTATATAGTTTGGAGGACTTGTTTGAGTGTTTCTTTACGATATTAATAGGGGATGGACACAATACGGGTGATTTTTTCAAATATATGTAAGCATTGCTCGGAAATTTGCAGTAAATTTGCGCCATTAAAATTATAAACAGTAATATTATGGCAGCAAAACCAAGTATTCCTAAAGGAACTCGTGACTTTTCGCCGGTAGAAATGGCGAAGCGTAATTATATATTCAATACGATTCGTGACGTATATCATTTGTATGGTTTCCAACAGATAGAGACTCCGTCTATGGAGATGCTTTCTACACTGATGGGAAAGTACGGCGATGAAGGGGATAAACTACTCTTTAAGATTCAAAATTCAGGAGATTACTTTTCCGGGATTACTGACGAAGAATTGTTAAGCCGTAATGCTGTCAAACTGGCAAGCAAATTTTGTGAGAAAGGTTTGCGTTATGACTTGACAGTACCTTTTGCTCGCTACGTCGTGATGCATCGTGATGAGATCACTTTCCCGTTCAAGCGCTATCAGATTCAACCGGTATGGCGTGCTGACCGTCCGCAAAAAGGACGTTATCGCGAATTTTATCAATGTGATGCTGACGTTGTAGGAAGCGATTCATTACTGAACGAAGTGGAATTGATGCAGATTGTCGATACTGTTTTCAGTCGTTTTAATATTCGTGTATGTATTAAGATAAACAACCGTAAGATTCTTTCCGGTATCGCTGAAATTATAGGTGAATCGGATAAAATCGTCGATATTACTGTAGCGATTGATAAACTGGATAAAATAGGTTTGGATAATGTAAATGCCGAACTGAAAGAGAAGGGAATCAGTGATGAGGCTATTGCCAAGTTGCAGCCGATTATTCTCCTTAGCGGTACGAATGCGGAAAAGTTGGCAACATTGAAAAATGTATTATCGGCCAGTGAAGTAGGATTGAAAGGAGTGGAAGAAAGCGAATTTATCCTGAATACATTGGAAACAATGGGCTTGAAGAATGAAATCGAGCTTGACCTGACATTGGCTCGCGGACTGAATTACTATACAGGTGCTATCTTTGAAGTGAAAGCGTTGGATGTGCAGATTGGTAGTATCACAGGTGGTGGTCGCTATGATAATCTGACCGGAGTATTTGGTATGGCAGGAGTGTCGGGAGTGGGTATCTCTTTTGGTGCAGACCGTATCTTCGATGTATTGAACCAACTTGAACTTTATCCGAAAGAAGCTGTGAATGGAACAGAACTTCTATTCATCAACTTCGGTGAAAAGGAAGCTGCATTCTCTATGGGAATTCTGTCGAAAGTGCGTGCTGCCGGTATCCGTGCCGAGATTTTCCCGGATGCAGCCAAGATGAAGAAACAGATGAGTTATGCCAATACAAAGAATATTCCGTTTGTAGCTATTGTCGGCGAGAATGAAATGAACGAAGGCAAAGCCATGTTGAAGAATATGGAGACAGGAGAACAAAATCTTGTTTCGGCAGAAGAACTGATTGCTGTAGTGAAGAAATAAGCAGAGATATTAGAAATTGTTTTTCATGGCTACTTACAGAGTAGAAAAATCAGTATATAATTTTATAACGAACCATTATAAAAATCTAAGTACATGAATAAAATTATAAGTATAATCGCTTTATTGCTCATCCTGCCTATTTTTAAAGTGGAAGCATACGATTTTGTAATTGATGAAATTACATATAATTTCACAAAAGAACATGGTACGGTTGAAGTGTCTGGGCTTCGAGAATTTTTAAATCTCGAACCTGGAGACCGAAATTCAAGTCTGCCTCTTGTGGTGAATATTCCTCCTGTCGTTACTTATAAGGATAATAAATATGACGTTGTTAGCATTGGATATGCTGCATTTCAAGGGTGTAGAAAAGTTACTGAAATAAAAATACCATCGACAGTTCGAGAGATTGGAGAATTTGCTTTTGAAAATTGTTCCAAACTTGAAATTATCAACATACCTGATTCCGTAAAGATGATTGGGCGATGTACTTTTTCTGGTTGTTACGCTCTGAAATCAATATTATTACCTCTGATGCTTAAGAGTATAGGAGTTGAAGCATTTAAAGGTTGTGATTTTAAAGAAATAACTATACCGGAGGGGGTAACCGTAATTGGGGATGAAGCATTTGCTACATGCGAAAGCCTTGAATATGTATCGTTGCCTGATAGCATGGAAACTCTTCATAATGGTTTGTTTAGTGGTTGTGGAAAATTGAAATCAATAAAACTTCCAAGAAATTTGAAAATAATAAGGGACTATTGTTTTGCTGAATGTATTTTATTGGAAAACATGGAATTTCCAAATTCATTGTATTATTTAGGAGATTTTGCGCTATCTAAGACTGGTGTGAAAAATATAATAATTCCAGATTCTTTCACAGAATTAGGGAAATCTGTCTTTTATGGTTGTACCGATTTAGAAAGTATTTCAATACAAAATAATAAGTTGAGGATAGGTGGATCATTATTTTATAATTGTAGCGGTCTAAAGAAAGTTATATATGGGAGTGTCATAGTTCCTGAAAAAACATTTTATGGATGTTCGTCCTTGACCGAGGTGAAGTTATTAGATTCAGTAAAGTTTATTGGAGAAGAAGCGTTTGAATCATGCACATCACTTGTATCAATTGATTTACCGTATTTAGTAGAGGAAATTGGGAAACGAAGTTTTAGAGGATGTACCTCATTAAGTAATATAAATTTTCCTTTGTCTTTAAGGAAAATTGGGGCAAATGCCTTTCAAGGATGTATAAATCTCAAAAAGGTAGAATTGCCTAAAAGGCTGGAACAGTATAGGTACGATTTTGAAGATACTACAAAATTTAAGTGGATTAAATAGTAATTATATATTCGTGAATAAGAGACAATTTCTTAGGGAAAACTGCCATATAGGACGGTGGAGTCTCAATGCGTTCACTATAAAACTATGAGTGTGGAATCAATTCTTAGCATTACAGCTAGCCTTATTGCCATTGGCGGTTTAGTGTATGCAGGTTATCAAAGGTGTAAGAAGAAAAGTCTGTCAACGTTGATGACCGAGCTTGTTGCTAAAAATACATCTGTAAAAGGTCAGCAGGCAATCCTTCAAAAAATCAGCAGAAACCTCTATTTAAGTGGGAAAGGATTGTCAATCGGCTATATCAGGAATTTCTCCGTCAGTGGCAGATCGAAAGAGGTTATATTTCAAGATATATGTTTGAAAAATAACATTGAACCGACTGTGGAACTGTGTAAACGGATGTTGACGTATGACGTTCCCTCATTTCGTGCGAAATGGAATGAACAGCACATTGAAAATATAAATAAACCTGCGCAATCAATGACCCAATTGTTGGTGGAACAACCTATCACGAACGGTAAACGACAGATTGTCTACTTATCTGCATTGTTTCAGGAAAAATATCCTGAAACGTATAAAAGGCTGACGGATATTTTGGATAAGCATAATGTCGGGTATGCTTTACTCAAAGCAACACGCGATATATGGTGTCGTGATTATATGCCGGTACAGACGGCAAGTGGCAAACTTATTCAGTTCAAATATGACCCTTCATATTTGAAGAACAATGAAAAATACGAGGCATCACGTTCTAATGTATGTGAAGTATGTAAAGCAAATGGTATTAAACCGACTTTCTCAGACATCAATCTTGATGGTGGAAATGTCCTTATTTGTGGCAACCGTGCTATCATCTCTGATCGTGTGTTTAGTGAAAATCCTGGTAGAAAAGAGGAAGATTTGAAAGCCGAACTTAGCCGCCTACTTGAAGCCGAGATAATAATTATTCCAGCGCAGAAAGACGATTTCACAGGTCATGCAGATGGTATGGTTCGCTTCGTCAACTGCGATACAATTCTCGGTAATGACCGTGCTGAAGAATTCAAGTATTGGCGCGAGAAGATGGATAAAGTAATCAGCACTTATCACCTACAATATATTGATGTGCCATTTTTTTATGGCTACAAAGATAAAGCACATCCCGAACATGCAATTGGGATATATGTCAATTACCTTGAAGTTGAGAATCTGATTGTAGTTCCCGTGTTCGGTGTTCCCGGAAATAAGGATGCCGAAGCTGTTGTGAAAATCAAAGAAATCTTTCCTGATAAAATAGTTGAAACAATTGACTACAATGAGGTAGCTTTGGAAGGTGGTCTTCTCAATTGCACTACATGGACGTTGAATAGTTTTCAATGATAAAGATGGGTAGGTCGCTTTCGACACCTTAATCCTGATTGAATAATTTTGAGCAGAGAATATCTTCTCGGATTTTGTAATAGTTTACTTATTTCTAAAGAAATAAATGACAAGATCCTGAGTATCTTAATCATTGGTCTACGATATGACACTAGAAGATTATAGTCTCATTTTAATATTTTATTTGATCTAGTATTCCATTGAGGAAAGCAATCGCTACTCCATAATTCGTCATAGGAATGTGTTGCTCCCGAGCACGTTCGATGCGGCTAAGTACGTATTTACGATTGAACATACATGCTCCGCAATGGATTACCAAAGAGTAAGGAGTCAGATCCTGTGGAAAGTCAGTTCCGGCTACCATATCAATTTGCAGATTCTCTCCAATTCGTTTCCGTAACAAACGGGGGAGTTTCACTCTTCCTATATCTTCTGAAAGGGGAGCGTGTGTACAAGCTTCCGCTATTAGTACACGTGACGATTCCGTCAGCCTTTCAATCGCAGTTGCACTTTCTACATAATAGTGAATATCCCCCTTATATCCTGCGAAAAGCACAGAGAAAGAGGTTAGTTCACTTTCCTCTGGCTTCTGTTCATAAATCGTTTTGAAGACCTGTGAATCGGTGATGATTAATTTTGGAAGACGGGCAAGAGCTTGCAGGGTTGCCGGAAACTTGTCAGTAGTACAAGTCACTACGAGACATTTCTTGTCCAACAATTCACGGATAGTCTGCACTTGTGGTAAAATCAGTCTGCCTTTTGGAGCTTGAATATCCTGCGGCATAACCAGAAGTACAAGGTCGTTTTCTGTCACAAGTTCCCCGGTGATACTCTGTTGACCGAAGTCCGAGGGCAGCTTTTCGAGAATGGCTTGCCGGATCTGTTCAATTCCTGTCTTTTCTTTGGCGCTGATAAGTAATGGGCGTATTTTATATTCTTCCTCAATGTATGTGGCTAAGCTATCACTGTTCTCTCGTATATCTATTTTATTCAATACCGGAATGACAGGGATATTCTTCTCTTTCAATAGTGTCAGCATCTCTTTTTCATGAGAAAAGGTAGTATCTCCACATAGCAGCAATGCAATATCTGTTTTCTCAATAGCCTTTAAAGTCCGGCTGATACGCAGCTCTCCAAGTTCTCCCTCATCATCGAACCCCGGAGTATCTATAAACAAACACGGACCAATACCTTGAATTTCCATAGCTTTGGATACAAGGTCGGTAGTCGTTCCCGGAGTATCTGAAACGAGGGCGGTATCCTGTCCTGTCAATGCATTGATAAGAGAAGATTTACCACTGTTCCGTCTACCGAAAAGGGCTATATGAAGTCTGCTTGCATTTGGAGTATCTGTTAAGCTCATAATTACTAATTTATCAATCTGTTAATTCATGTACAGCCAATTGGCACATCGACATATTAGCACATTGGCGTATGATTTAAAATCTAAAATCTCTTTGCCCTGCGGCTATGGCTTTGAGGTTTCGGATAGCTATTTCCCTGATTTTGGGGTTGGGGATTCGGTCTGTTTCTTTTAGAATCAATTTCAATCCTTTCTGACGGGTATCTTCGGAAGCATAATCTTCCAGATACTCTTTCAGAGTCATCAGGGCATTGGGGCCGCAACAGTTGGCTATCTGACCGGATTTCACTAATGACATGAAACGGTCGCCTGTCCGTCCTTCCCGGTAACAGGCAGTACAGAAGCTGGGGATATATCCGAGTTCGAGCAACCAGTTGACCACTTCGTCTAATGTCCGGGTATCGCTTACGTCAAATTGCGCGGAATTATGATCGGGTAATTCCGTTTCAGCATATCCGCCTACACTGGTACGTGAGCCGCCGCTGATTTGTGAGATACCCAATTCGAGTACCTTCTTGCGCGATTCTTGTGATTCACGTGTGGAAATAATCATTCCAGTATAAGGAACGGCAATTCGGATAACAGCTACAATCTTACTGAATATCTCATCGGAAATTGAATTCGGAAAATCTCCGGCATTAATGTCATCCGCCGAACAGATACGCGGCACACTGATTGTATGGGGACCTACACCGAATTTGGCTTCCAGATGTTCGGCATGCATTAACAATCCGATAAAATCATACCGATAAGTATTCAAACCGAAAAGCACACCAATACCTACATCATCGATTCCCCCTTCCATGGCACGGTCCATCGCTTCGGTGTGATAGGCATAATTGCTTTTCGGACCGGTGGGATGAAGTGCTTCGTAGTTGTCCTTGTGATAAGTCTCCTGGAATAAGATATACGTACCGATACCTGCCTCTTTTAATCGACGATAATTTTCTACTGTAGTAGCTGCGATATTTACGTTTACGCGGCGGATAGCTCCGTTTTTATGTTTGATACTGTAAATCGTCTGAATAGATTCCAGAATATATTCTATCGGATTTAGTGACGGATGCTCCCCTGCTTCAAGAGCGAGCCGCTTATGTCCCATGTCCTGCAAAGCAATTACTTCCCGGCGAATTTCCTCCTGCGTCAGTTTCTTGCGTGCAATCGTTTTATTTTTAGCATGATACGGACAATATAGGCAACCATTTACGCAATAGTTCGACAAATAAAGTGGTGCGAACATGACGATACGGTTGCCATAAAACTTCTGTTTGATTTCTTTGGCGAGATGAAAGATACGTTCTATCAGGTCAGGTTGGTTACATTCCAGCAGAATAGCCGCTTCCCGGTGCGTTAGTCCCTTGCACAGAGCAGCCTTTTCAATCAGTTGTTCAATCAGGACACGGTTATCCTTATTGTTCTGCGCATATTCCAGCGTATCCAGAATCTCCTCATGATGGATAAACTCTTCTGCTTTTGATGAATCTTTTTGGTATATCATATATTCTCTGTAGTGTACTTAAAGTCGCCTCTTTCGGTAGAAATCTCGTAGCCGATGGTTTTCAATTGCTTTTGTAAGGCAGCCAGCCCTTCGGCAGATTCCGCTCCGAGTGAAGCTTTGTCATTATATAATTCATATTTTCTCCGTTCCTCTCGAGGAGACAAGTTAGGCATAACCACATTCGCACCTGCTAAAATACCCCGTTCCCTGCCATCAGGAATGAGAGTGGCAAGGGCTGTTGTTGCCGGAATCAATGCGGACGGATGCATCAGGCGGAAAATGGATAATAGAAGAATCGTCTGTTCCGCCGTTCCGCTGGGATATTCGGCAAAAGGTGTATCATGATGGGGCAGGAAAGGCCCGATGCCAATCATTTCCGGGCGTAGCTTTTCTATAAACAATAGATCCTCAATGATATGCTCTACTGTTTGTCCCGGACTGCCGACCATAATTCCGGTTCCTGTCTGATAACCGATCTCTTTCAAATCCGCTAAACATTGCAGGCGTCGTTTGTCGGACATTTCCGCTGGATGCAGTTGCCGGTAATGCAACTCATTATAAGTTTCGTGACGTAACAGATAACGGTTGGCTCCGGCACGGAAGAAACGTTCGTATGCCTCACGTGATTTTTCACCGAGTGACAGCGTAATAGCACAATCCGGATACTCCTGTCTGATACGGGCAACAGTCATTTCTATCTGATCGTTTGTTAGTGCAGGATCTTCTCCTCCTTGTAATACAAAGGTGCGGAATCCCAGTTCATAGCCCTGTTTGCAACAGTTCAGTATACTCTCTCGGCTTAACCGGTAACGTTCGATATTCGGATTCCCTTTTCGGATACCACAGTAATAACAGTTGTTCCGGCAGCAGTTACTGATTTCAATCAGTCCGCGGATATAAATCTTATTTCCGAAGTGGAGGAGTGCGACTTCCTGCGCCTGTTTATTGATGTAACGCAGAATTTCTGCGTCACATCCGGTCAACAGTTGCCGGAACTCTTCCGGTGTCAGTGTTCTTTCCTGTCGTAGTTTATCGATCCATTGTTTCATAGCTCTCTTTCCGTTTGAGCAGCTCTTGTGCCAGTTGGCGACGTCCCGAAACAATGTCGTTATGCGTACTCGGTCCGGTGATACATCCTCCTTCGCATGCCATCACTTCAATAAATTGTCCGGCAGCCTTTCCTGTTTTGGCGCAGGCACGCAGCAGAGCGATATTCTTTTTATTGATGTCCGACACTTGTATCGCATTAATTTTCTCCGCTTCTTCTTTCAAATAAGCTTTGACAGCTCCCATCACACCACCTGCCTGTGCAAATCCGTGTGCTTCGCGAACGGAAGTATGCAATACGGAGAACTCCTGCATTTGTTCCAGCTGAATACCCAACCCGTCGAGAATCGAACCGATTTCTTCGAACGTCAGGATATAATCCACGGCTTCATCGCGGCGTACTTCTTTTCGTTTTGCCACACAAGGACCGACAAATACAATCTTAGCATCCGGATGCTTCTCTTTGGCAATCCGTGCAGCGTAGTACATTGGTGATCCGGTGGTAGAAACATAAGGTTTCATATCCGGAATATGTTTCTCTACCAATTCGATATAAGAAGGACAACAGGAAGTAGTCATAAACTTCTGTCCCTCTTCCAGCTTCTCCAACAATTCGTGGGCTTCATTGCTAGTGGTTGACATGGCACCTTCGGCCACTTCGATCACATCGGTAAATCCAATTTCCTTGAAAGCACCGTACACTTGTCCGATAGAAGTTTTAAACTGTCCCAAAATAGACGGGGCGATGATGGCGACCATCTTTTCCCCTTTACGGATGCGCTGCAATACATCGAATGTTTGCGAGATTTCGAAGATAGCCCCGAACGGACAAGCATTCATGCATTTTCCACAGTAGATACACTTGCTTTCATCAATGTGCTCTATGCCGTGTTCATCTTTGCTGATAGCTTTTACCGGACAAGACTCTTCACAAGGTACGGGAATGTATACAATAGCGTGATAAGGACAACTCTTGTGACAAATACCGCAACTGACACATGTGTCATGGTCAATCATTGCCTGACCGTTTTTCTTGAAACGTATCGCATCTTTAGGGCAGTTCATGTAACAACTACGTGCCACGCATCCGCGACAAAGGTTGGTTATTTCATAATTGATCTGTACACAGGAAGAACAGGCCTCGTCGATGACGCACATGATATTTTCCTTGTCTGGTTCGGGACGACTCAATGCCAATCGTGCATATTCGGAAAGTGGGGTAACTTCGTCGTGTTCGTCTGTCATATCCAGTCCCATCAGGGGAAAAGTCTTGTATCTCCACACTGCGCGTTCTTTATGTACGCAACACCGTCCTAGGGGTTTCGATTTTCGTGGACTCAACTCAATCGGAAGCCGGTCTATCTTTTCCACTAATTCGTCGTTTTTCCAGAGTCTAACAAGGTCTGCCAGCAGTTTATGCCGGACAATCATAATATTATTCGTAAATGCCATATTGTAATAAAGAGGTTGTTAGTTAGTTGGTGCAAAGATACGAACAGAATTTCAATATTTAAGTTTTTTGAAACATTCTTGTAACTTTTTTGTAGCCCTCGCGTGTTATCTTTGTAGTGGACAAAAAATAAGAGGAGGCAGAGTTATGAATAGCAGTATTTTTGAACAGCGCAGTCGTTTTGCCATGATTGGTGCATTGATGGTTATTATCAGCCTGATGTTTTTATTCTACATGGGAAGTTCTTTGGTAAGCTCTACCAAAAAATACTTGGAGCAGATACATGAGATAGAGATCACTTGTATCGACACAGACGAATAAAAACAAGCAACCGAAAGGTAGGATAATCCG
Organism: Bacteroides ovatus; assembly: GCF_001314995.1. Taxonomy (NCBI): domain Bacteria; kingdom Pseudomonadati; phylum Bacteroidota; class Bacteroidia; order Bacteroidales; family Bacteroidaceae; genus Bacteroides; species Bacteroides ovatus. The sequence goes on along the minus strand of NZ_CP012938.1, from coordinate 2,317,417 downwards.
GAGGAATTCGTATTTTTGCCGGGAGAAAAACAAATCTTATGGAAGAGAAGAATAAAGCCTGGAAAACGGTAAGTAGCAAATATTTATTTCGCCGTCCGTGGCTGACTGTGCGTTGCGAAGATATGTTACTTCCCAATGGGAACCATATCCCCGAGTATTATATCCTTGAGTATCCCGACTGGGTAAATACCATTGCCATTACCAAAGATGGTCAATTCGTTTTTGTCCGCCAGTACCGTCCGGGAATCGAACGAACTTGTTATGAACTCTGTGCCGGTGTCTGCGAGAAGGAAGATGCTTCGCCGTTGGTGTCCGCCCAGCGTGAATTGTGGGAAGAAACGGGCTACGGAAAAGGAAACTGGCAAGAGTATATGGTGATTTCCGCTAATCCGAGCACTCATACCAATCTGACTTACTGCTTTCTTGCCACAGACGTGGAACTGATAGACCATCAGCATCTGGAAGCTACTGAAGATATCACCGTCCATCTGCTCACATTGGAAGAGGTGAGAAGTCTGCTCGATAAGAACGAAATTATGCAAGCGCTGAATGCTGCTCCATTATGGAAATATATCGCAAATCTGTAATTGTGTTTGGAATTCTGTAGAGAAACAATAACTTTGGAGAAAATTTAAATCATCTTATTATGAAAACAGTTTTATGGAGTATGCTTTGTTTGTTTCTCTCCGGATGGGGAAGTATGCAAGCGGTATTAGCACAGGACTTGAAAGAGATGGAAAAGAACTTGTCCGCCATCAACGAGGAATTGAGTCAAAAGACAAAAGAATATAGTTGGCAGCTTGCAGCTGCTTACGCAGATTATTGTGAAGCAAACAATAAATATATAAGTTGGAATGATTTGCCTTATCTGCAACAGGTTGTCGAATATGAGCGTCCTGCTTCTTTGGAGACTTATCGTCTGGAACATAAAGCCAATAAAGAGGAACTGGATAAGTTTTTAAATACATACAAAGAATATAAAGATCTGGTGAAGAAGCAAAAAGAAGCGGTAACCAAGGAAGAGAAAGATGCTGTATCAACAGCCTTTTCTGCATTCTGGAAAAAGTTGAGAAGTGAAGAGAATGCTTATAAAGATTTGTACTATGCCGAACGAAAGGCTGTCTGCAAATATAGATCGGAAGCTTTGCGATATGCGATTGCCTATTATAAAGAAAAGAAGCAGGAGATTCCGACTTCTTATATAAAATATACTGAACGGTCTTATTTATTGCAGAAAGGTTCTGCCTTGGAGTTATTACAAAAAGAAATAAGTGCATTGGAAAGTGTACAGAGAGAGATAATTCAGAATATAACGAGGGCAAAGTATGGGTTGAGTGAAACCGGAGAAAATAAAAGAGAGAAGATATTTGATTGATAAGAGATCATCTGGGATAAAGAAATCCCTTTTTATAATTGGAGGTCTGGACTGAAGAGTTCGGACCTCTTTGTTTTCTCTCTCAAGTACATATAGGTAAGTTTTTTTTCATCCTATGCCAACTTCTTTTGCATAGGGAGAAAACTTGTTTAGAGTATAAGATAAACTATAACCACAAGTTCTGATTATATAACTGAAACTTTTGATTACATAACTGGAAGTTGCAGTTTTATAACCGGAACTTGCGGTTATAGTTTGAGATAAGGGAAAAGCAACTTTTCCCAAGGAAGAAAGTAAGTTTCCTCCTTATAGAGAATAAGTTTTCTAACCATATTCCATAAGATAGATAATAAGAATCAGGGAATGGCGATGCTGATTTGTTCAACGGTTATTCCAATACAAAAATAATAGTTTCATTTACGGGGGCCCAGTCATAGATAAACTTGGCATGGGAAGTTGCATTCCGCACGCACATGTGTGAGCGTGGAGTAGTTCCCAACGACGGACTATATTCTATCTGCGTCTTGCGGGGAGCATTGACCGGTACTCCGTGAATATAGGCCCCGTCCGTGAAACGACTCGCATAAGGAGCATAACCTCCCGTTTCTTTCGAGCCGTCTTTTAGAAATACCATTTTTACTTTCTTTTCCTGTAAAACAAACATTCCTAAAGGAGTTTCCTGTGCATACGGGGGCAGATGACGTCCCGTAGTGGAAGGATTCATACTGCGAACCACCCATTGCCCTTTTCCGCTACGTTCAAGAGAAGCGATATTCTGATTGTGGCGGTCTACGAAAACAGCTTTGTTAAAAACAATCGTATCTCCGATTACTTTGACATATTTTTTAGGAATCATCCACTCATCTCCGGTAAACATAGGCTCTGCTTTTATGAATTTCTCTCCATCTTCGATAAAACGGGTTAATTCCCCATCCTGTCCGTAACGTTCGGGTACTAATGTGTCAGTCAATAGATAAAGCGGAACGGATTGGTAACGTTCTATGCCAAGAGTATCTGCCACCCGTCCGTAAGCGTTTCTTTTGAAACTTCTCACAAGTGGTGCTTCTCCATTTCTGTTTTTGTAATTCTGGAGAATGGCCCAGGTGGAAGGCTGCAACTGTATATTTTCGAGTAATGCCAGCCGTTCTTTGATTTTATCCCACTGAAACTGCCGGGTAGTGTCTTTATAAGGATAGGTATCTTCCAATGTGTATTGGTCATACAATAAATCTTTGGAGATTTCTATCTGCTCTGCCGTGAGTTTTTTATTAACAGGTTTAACCTCGGGTTGAACTATTGTATCCTGTGACAGCGAGTCTGTTTGTTGTTCGTGTACAGGAGAAATCTCTCCTGTACGCGAAGTGCAGGAGTAGAAGACGCAAGAGGCGATGATGAGGCCGGATGCTATTCCATTCATATTATTTATACAGTGCATTTGATGGTTCGTTTACGAATATACGTCATTATAAGGAATAATCCTTTTGTTTTGTTTAAAAAGTAGGTGACAAATATACTTTTTTGCCATACAATGCAAGTTGTCAGTCATTTTGTCAGTCTATTTCTGACAAAGAATCATTTATTTACTTTGGCACGCTTTTCGCAATAACTTTAGCGTTCCGCCTGAAAAATGGCGGGTAACATCTACTATTAAATGTATAACTAAAATATAACAAGTAACTATGAACATTAAACCATTAGCAGACAGAGTGCTTATCCTCCCTGCACCTGCAGAAGAAAAAACAATTGGTGGTATCATTATCCCTGATACAGCAAAAGAAAAACCTTTGAAGGGTGAAGTTGTGGCAATAGGTCACGGTACGAAAGACGAAGAAATGGTATTGAAAGTAGGCGATACAGTTCTTTATGGTAAATATGCCGGAACAGAACTTGACGTTGAAGGTACTAAATATCTGATTATGCGTCAGAGCGATGTTCTCGCTGTTTTGGGTTAATTAATAATAGTAAATAGTAAATCTTTAAATAGTAAATAAAGAGATGGCAAAAGAAATATTATTCAATATCGATGCCCGTGACCAATTGAAAAAAGGTGTCGATGCTTTGGCAAATGCAGTAAAAGTAACTCTGGGCCCGAAAGGACGTAACGTTATCATTGAGAAGAAATTCGGTGCTCCGCACATCACAAAAGACGGTGTGACAGTAGCAAAAGAAATCGAATTGGCAGATGCTTACCAGAACACTGGTGCACAGTTGGTAAAAGAAGTTGCTTCTAAGACAGGTGACGATGCCGGTGACGGTACAACTACTGCAACCGTTCTTGCACAAGCTATCGTAGCTGAAGGTTTGAAGAACGTAACTGCCGGTGCTAGCCCGATGGATATCAAACGTGGTATCGACAAGGCCGTTGCCAAAGTGGTAGAATCAATCAAGGATCAGGCTGAAACTGTAGGTGACAACTATGACAAGATTGAACAGGTTGCCACTGTATCTGCAAACAACGATCCGGTAATCGGTAAATTGATTGCTGACGCTATGCGTAAAGTTTCTAAAGACGGTGTGATTACTATCGAAGAAGCAAAAGGAACAGACACTACTATCGGTGTAGTAGAAGGTATGCAGTTCGACCGTGGTTATTTGTCTGCTTACTTCGTGACAAATACGGAAAAGATGGAATGTGAGATGGAGAAACCTTACATCCTGATCTATGACAAGAAGATTTCTAACCTGAAAGATTTCTTGCCTATCCTCGAACCTGCTGTACAGACTGGTCGTCCTTTGTTGGTAATTGCAGAAGATGTAGATAGCGAAGCATTGACTACATTGGTAGTAAACCGTCTGCGTTCTCAATTGAAGATCTGTGCTGTGAAAGCTCCGGGCTTCGGTGACCGTCGTAAAGAAATGCTGGAAGATATCGCTATCCTGACAGGTGGTGTTGTTATCAGCGAAGAAAAAGGTTTGAAACTGGAACAGGCTACCATCGAAATGTTGGGTACTGCTGACAAAGTTACAGTTACTAAAGACTATACAACTGTTGTAAACGGTGCAGGTAACAAAGACAGCATCAAGGAACGTTGCGAACAGATCAAAGCACAAATTGTAGCAACTAAGTCTGACTATGACCGTGAGAAATTGCAGGAACGTCTGGCTAAATTGTCAGGTGGTGTAGCTGTTCTCTATGTAGGTGCTGCTTCTGAAGTAGAAATGAAAGAAAAGAAAGACCGTGTGGACGATGCTTTGCGTGCAACTCGTGCTGCTATCGAAGAAGGTATCATCCCGGGTGGTGGTGTAGCTTATATCCGTGCTATTGATTCTTTGGAAGGAATGAAGGGTGATAATGCTGATGAAACAACTGGTATTGGTATCATCAAACGTGCCATCGAAGAACCGCTTCGCGAGATTGTTGCTAACGCTGGTAAAGAAGGTGCAGTAGTTGTTCAGAAAGTACGTGAAGGAAAAGGTGATTTCGGTTACAATGCCCGCACGGACGTTTACGAAAACTTGCACGCTGCCGGTGTAGTAGATCCTGCTAAGGTTGCTCGTGTAGCTTTGGAAAATGCAGCTTCTATCGCTGGTATGTTCCTGACTACTGAATGTGTAATTGTAGAAAAGAAGGAAGATAAGCCAGAAATGCCGATGGGCGCTCCCGGAATGGGAGGCATGGGCGGAATGATGTAATTCCGGCTTTCGCTGAATGAATATGAAAACGAGGGTGTCCGAAAAGGGTACCCTCGTTCTTTTTATTATCAATCTATTCTGCAAATTGATCTTTTCAAAACATCCTTGCTTTATATTTTGTTTGGTCAACGTATTCTTAGTAATGAGAATACTTCGTATATTTAGAATCAAATTTATTAATAAAAGTGAGATGTTGAAAGTATTAACATTTATGAAGCAGGTAGCTAACGGGCTACAGGTGGAGGGAAACTTCGGTACTGCACACGTTTATCGTAGCAGTCTGAATGCCATCATTGCTTATAGTGGGAAAGTGGACTTCACCTTTGATGAAGTGAGTCCGGAGTGGTTAAAGGGATTTGAAGTATATCTTCGCAGTCGTGGTTGCAGTTGGAACACCGTTTCCACTTATTTGCGCACGTTTCGTGCGGTTTACAATCGTGCCGTTGATCTTCGGAAAGCTTCTTATGTACCTCATCTGTTCCGTTCTGTTTATACCGGTACTCGTGCCGACCATAAACGTGCATTGGGCGATGAAGATATGAAAAAGGTATTTGCAAAATTGTCTCGTACGTCCGGTGTGCCATTAGCGGTATATCAGGCGCAAGAGTTATTTATTCTGATGTTTTCGCTTCGTGGTATGCCATTTGTGGATCTCGCTTATTTGCGTAAGAGTGATTTGCGTGATAACGTAATAACGTATCGCAGACGTAAGACAGGACGGCCATTGTCAGTGACATTGACTCCCGAAGCGATGATCCTGGTGAAGAAGTATATGAATCGTGATCCTTCTTCTCCTTATTTGTTTCCATTGTTGAAAAGCCGTGAAGGAACCAAAGAGGCGTATCGCGAATATCAGTTGGCATTGCGCAGCTTTAACCAACAGTTGATGTTGCTAGGTGAATTATTGGGATTATCCGATAAGTTGAGCTCGTACACCGCCCGCCATACCTGGGCTACGACAGCTTATTATTGTGAAATCCATCCGGGCATTATCTCCGAAGCGATGGGACATTCGTCTATCACCGTCACTGAAACCTATCTGAAACCTTTCCGAAGTAAGAAAATTGATGAAGCAAATAAACAAGTTCTTGACTTCGTGAAACGCTCTGTTGTAGGTGTAAGCGCTTGAAAATTATTCTGTTACTTTGTAGGTAACGGGAATGAATATCGGTGCAAATATGAGCATATTTCTTAAAACAACCAAACGAAATCACACATTTTTTCTAATAAAGCATTCAAAAGTAGAACTAGGACAAATAAAACACGCGGATTCTTTGTATTAGGGCTTTGTTAACTTCTAAATTTTGCAAAAGATTTCCTTCCCCTCTACTGCCTTTCAGAAGCAGGGGTAAAAAAATTTCATCACATTTGGTATCATTTTTCAGTATCGACTACTCCAGAAGAGCAGGCACAAAGGTTTCTCTGTTACCTACAAAGTAACGGGTTGTGCTATTATTGAAACTTAGTGTTTAATAATATATTATTAATGTAATTTTTAAGTAGTTATGAAAAGAAAATTTGTAAAAGTGATGTTCTTCGGGGCGTTGGCGCTTTCTACTGTCACCTATGTAGGTTGTAAGGACTATGATGATGACATAAAAAGTGTACAGGAACAAATTGACCAGATCAAGTCAAACAATCCTGTAAGCGTGGGAGACATGCAAACTGCCATTAATGTGGCTAAAAGTGCTTTGGAAAGTCAGTTGGCTGATTTAAAGACAAAATTGGAGAATAAGGATTCTCAAATTAAAGATTTGGGTCTGAAAATTACTGATTTGGAGGACAAATTGTCAAAGACTGCTGATAAGGCAACGGTCGACCAGCTGACAAAAGACTTGGCAACAGCTAAGAATGATTTAGAAGCACTGAAGAAACTTCAAAAGTCTGATATTGATGGTTTGACAGCAAGAATTGTAAAGCTGGAAGCCCTTAAAGAGGAATTGGATGGTTTAAAAGTCAATTTCGCTACAAAAGAAGAGCTGAAGAACTACGTTGAATCTGCAAAACTGTCAGGACTTATCAGTGATGAAATTGCCACAGCTTTGGGAGAAGATGGGGAGATTGCCGCTGCAATAAATGATGCTATTCAAACAAAGGTTCTTGCAGACTTTGGCAGTATGAAGGAAGTTGCTGCTCTTGCCGGAGAGGATGCAACTGTAGCAGATGTTATTAAAGAATTGTATGCTGCTATTAATGCTGATAAAACTGGTATCCTTGCTAAACTGACTGCGCTGGAAGACTATCAAACAGCATTGGAAGATAAAGCGGTAGAAAATGGTTTCGAGAGTGTAGAAGCCGTTATTGCAGAGGTGAAATCTCTTAAAACGACTCTTTCCGGTCTTTATGCAAGCGCAGAATTCAGTGAAAAAGTCAAGGCGATTGTTTCAGCAGAACTGACGACTGTAAATAGCCGTATAGATACGTTAGAAGATGACCTTGCAAAACTGGGTGTTGCTATTAAAGGTATGATTCAGAGTGTAGTATATATTCCTACAAGCATAGATCGTAGCGTAGATTTCTATACTTTGTATGCTAAGAAAACTTCAACCTCATCTTCTTATGTTGTTGCAGCGAAGAGTGCAGATGCAAAAGAATTGCAATTCCGTATTTCTCCGGCTTCTGCTGCTATGACATTGGAGGATTTCAATAAAAACTACGAAATCAAGTTAAATGCTGAAGAACGTAACTGGACTCGTGCTGCTGAACCGTTTGCCGTAGAAGTGAAGAACTGTGAAGCTGGTGTTCTTACAGTATCATTAACAACTTCAAGCGAAAAGAGCCATGCGATATCTTTGAATATTGTAAGTACAAAAGATGCGGAAGGTAAAGAAGGATTGACTCCGACAAATGTTAATTCTGATTATATCGCAGTGATACAGTCTAGTTATTATCTGAAGACTGCTTATTATGAGGTAGCAACAGAGAAAGCAGGCGAGATTATCTATGATGCTCCCCAACCGGTTGATTATTCAGGAGTTGGAACTTTGACGGTTTCATATACAACAACTGCAAGTGGAAGCACAGCATTTACAAAAACATTAGAAGAACTGAATGTAGAGAATATCTTTGCGACGACTTATAGCTTGACTGGAACAGATGCAAATCTATTTGAAGTTTCTACTGCAGGTAGCGTTAGTCTAAAAACATCCGGTCTGATTGCTTCTTTGGATAAAACTGCTAATGTTATGGCTAAAGTAACGGCTCCAGGTTTCTATTTGGAAACTAGTTCTGATAATCCTAAAAAGTTAGGAACTGTAAAAGTAACACGTACTATTGATGAACTTACACATGCGTATGCTTTGGTAGAACGTGACTGGACTAATGAAACAGCAGTTGCTGCAGAGGAGAGAGTAGTTCTAAATGTTGCTGACATTTATAACGATCCGGCTGTGAATATCCGCCCATCAGCTTATGAAAGTTTGAGTTTGGTTGAACTTCTTCCTACAGCAGGTATACGCTTAGAAAATGGTGCAAATAATGCCTTGACTTTAATCATTCCTAAAAATACAGCTGCTGGTGATTATACCGCAACAGCTAAGTTCGAAGGAGATGGCTATACGCTTGTTGTAAATGTTCCAGTTAAGATTAAGCCTATCACTTTGGCTAAATTGGCTAGAGTGTCGGAAATGTGGTCTTCAGATCAAACTCGTACAGGCTTTACTCCGACAAAAGATTCTGAGACAGCGGCTACTGCTATTACTTCCGAATTTAAGCTTGCTACTATATTCTCCAACTTTGATGCTGTTAAAGCTGCTGTTTTGGCTAAAGGTGGTACTTTCGTAATTACTACTAACATTACGGAAAATAGCATTGCTGGCGTTAGCTATGATGAAAACGAGGCTAAGTTTACGTTTGATAAAGATCTCTATACTGGTAAGATGACTGTTGGTGGTAAGACTGTACCTGCTGTAGTTAAGTTTACTATTAAAGCTAGCTATAATGGTAAAGTTGAGGATACGATTGAAGGTATTGTTGAAGTGAAAGATATTAGTGGAACTTGGGTTGCTCCGACTGCAACGACTCTTTCTTTATCTGATAAGTCTGTAGAATATAATGTTTCAACAGGTTTTGCTTGGAATGATTTGGCAGGTAAGACTATGTGGAAGGATGGTGCTGTGGTAGCAGGAACAGAAAGCAATGGATTTGCAAATTCAGTTACTAATCCTCTTGATATCTATGGTCTGGCAGCTCCTGTTTTTGAATTCAAAGAAGCAGCTGCGTCAACTTATCTGTCTCTTGATGATGCTACAGGAAAGGTGACCTTTACAGCAGAAGGTAAATCTCACCATTTCTACGAAGCTGTAACTTATACTGTAGAAGTAAAAGCTACATCTAAGTGGGGTACAATTAAGAATTATGAAGGAAAGAATACAATTACAGTAACTATTCCGGCAGAATAAGAAGAAAAATTGGAGAGTTGCTTCAAACCTCTTAATGCTTTATATAAGCAAAGGATTGTATTACAGTTGAAACTACTCCAAATTCAGAATAATAAAACCCTTCTTCACCTTGTGTGAAGAATACGCCGAGAAGAAACAGAGTGAAGGATTTGGCTTGTGAAAGTCAATCCTTCCAATTCTGTTCTTCTTATAGAAAGGGATACCTCCCTTATTTCCCACAGGTATCCCTTTTTTTTATTTCATAACATCTCCTTATTTGCACTAGAAACCAATTTGCTAGTCCCTTATTTCCCTATAGATTAAGGAGATGTTTTGAGAATATAGAAAGCCCGGGCTTGCGAAAGTACGGGCTTTTTCATTATTATTTATTTATCGGATTGAATATAATGGAAGTTCTCGTCATACAGTCCTACGAGCAGGCTTTGGCCTTTACCATCCACTTTCAGCCCGCCATATACGGCTTTTTGATAAAGAGTATCTTGTTCCTCTTCAAAGAAGAAAGACTCGGCACCGAGGAAGATCCGGTGACGTACTATTTTATATTTGATGACTAGCTCATTGTCGTTTACAGGCTCTAAAGCGTTTTGCAGCCGCACTATTTTTCCTACTTGATTACTGTCAATTTGAAGTATGGCATAACCGCGTATGGCAGTTTGTTGGTCTAGCAGATCTGATGAAGCTTCTTTGTAGCTAAGCCTCATATAGTCTCCTTGCATAAGAGAGCGGGGATCGACGGGAGCTAGCTGTAACAAAATCAACTGTCCGTCTTTCAAAGTTTGCTCTTTTTTATAAACCGACCAGTTGAAATATCCCAGTAGCAGTATCAGGTTTGCAATAATCAATATTCGGCTATACTTTTTCATGTCTTGTTCTTTTTTGAGTGAAGAAATACCAGGCTGTAATACATGCAATTCCGATGAAGAAAAGTGTCATGGATTTGGTGAGCAGGCTTAAATTCAGATCATAATAGTATTTGGAAACGGCATAGATAAAAAGAAGAAGCGAGGCAGCACACTCCGCTTTGTAGCCATAATGGAAACATATTAGAATCAGCAACAAACTGCCGGATAAATAAGGAGCAAACACGGTAGGCAGACAGATAACAATACAAAGAATATAGATACCAATCTGGTTCACCGGATGATCCACTTTCATGACCTGCATGATTCGTTGAACCATTATAAGAATACCGATCCATATACAAACAGACAGTATGCAGGATACAAGCCAGCTATTTGTTTCTGATATCAGATAATTGATTGATAATCCTCCCAGTGAGACGATACCGGATATGAATAATCCGAAATGAAATGGTTTGTATTTGGAAAAGTAATTCTCTGTTCCTATACATTCAAACAACTTAGTTTCAAAGATGTTGGCAAATAAAAATAGTGCAAGGATAGGAACTACAGCTATTTGCAAGGGATAAAACGAAGAAAAGACATGGGCGGCTTCTCCGAAGAAAGATATATTAAACAGAATGACTGAAAGAAAGGGGAGGATAAACCCTCTTGATAACAAGAATGTGAGAATACTGATTCCCATAAGTGTAGTGAAGAGGATATTAATGCTGGCATTTATACCAAAACCAATCAATACACACCCGGCTATGTATAAAGTGATGTTCATTGCATCCAGAAAAGACCGAATCACCATGCGGCTGATTGTTAGGGTAGTGAGAATTAATATACTTCCTACAATCAGGCAAGAAATATCGGAGCGGAGGATTCTGGCAAGTGCCAGAAATCCCAGAAAGAAAATAGCCGTCAGGATTCCTCCGATAATAGATACGGCTTGAATGGTGAGGTTATGCTTCTGTGCCATACCATTGCTTTTTTAGATGAAGAATGATGTAAATGAGTAAAGTTGTTCCGGTGATGACAATAACCCCTCCGTAGAAGAATATCTGAACATCCCTAAGACCGCTTTGTGATATGAATGTAGTCAATAGAATCATTAATGCAGCAAACGGAATGATAGCCAGATAGAACAGGCTTTTTACTTTCCATCCATACCAAAGTCCCGCAGAGAATAAAAGGAGGGTGCTTATGAGAGGAACAGACAATATGGCATTTTCTTCGCAGATTGCCATCATTAACAGAAAACTGGTATGTATAATAGTAGCCAGTGAAAGAAGACTGACAAACCAGCGATTGTTTCTGTCCAAATGACCTTTTACACTCATCCATTCCGTGATGATCGTTGTTAAGGCACATATCCAGGTTACTGCATTGGCCAGCAAAGTCATTTCCCAGGAGTTGGCACTGGCAATCTGTATATTGTACAACCATATCGTAGTACAAAGTAATCCGATGAACGTCAGCCATAACGGAGCGAAACGGATAGCAACCGCCCAGAGAATAGTGAAGAGAGTCCATCCCAGGAAAAGATCGTAAGCATCGGCTCCCGTTTGGTAGATTTGTCCGAAGACAGCGAAAAGCGTGCCTATCAGGAATGTAGCTCCGGTCAGGAGAATTTGTTTGACGAGCTTATTCCAATGCGTGAATGTAGCGAGCAGGACAGAAGCTACTAATAACACTTCTACTATTCCTAACTTTGCAAATTTGGGTAATTCCTCCCAGTTGTAGGCAAAGAAGAAGATAATTCCTGCCACTGTAAAACCAACGCCCACTGCCAATAAAAAAATAGAAAGGAATTGATTCCATTGTTTTTTATCTGCGTACAGCGCTTGTCGGGATAAAGGCGAAGAGTCGGTCTTTTCCATGTGTTTTTGCTTTTTGATGATTACAAACATAAGAAAATAAAATGATTATCACCTCAAGATAGACTATAAAAAGGTATGACTTACCTTATTGAAATTGACAATAATAGTAGGTCATACCTTGAGAGAGGTTATGAAAATATTCAAAATAGAATAACTTAAAATACCTCCCGTATATGCTTAAAGTTAGAATTGATTGTATCAATTACTTCTTGTGAACGACCGTTGATTAACAACTTATACATTGATTGTGCAAAGCCCACCATTTGACCGAATTCAATTTTGGGAGGCATGGCCAGTGCGTTCGGATCAGTCATGATATTAACAAGTACCGGACCGTCCAACTCAAATGCATTCAGTAAGGTAGTCAACACTTCTTCCGGATCACTGACATTAAATCCGGTCATTCCCATTGCTTCCGCCACTTGAGCAAAGTCTGGATTCAACATATTTGTCTGCCAGTCCGGCAATCCGTCCACTTCCATTTCCAACTTCACCATTCCCAATGAACGGTTGTTGAATACGATAATTTTAATTGGTAACTTATATTGTACAACGGTTTCCAAGTCTCCTAAAGTCATAGACAAGCCACCATCTCCGCAAAGCGCCACTACCTGGCGATCCGGATAAGCTAGTGCGGCACCGATGGCTTGCGGCAAAGCATTTGCCATAGAACCATGATTGAAAGAACCCAGCATGTGGCGTTTGCCTGTCGCTTGCAGATAACGTGCTCCCCACACACAAGTCATTCCCGTATCTACTGTGAACACAGCATCGTCCGAACTTAGTTTGTCTATTTCGGACATCACATATTCGGGATGAATCTTATTTACATCGCCTTTATCTTCCGTGTAAGCAGCCAGATCCTTCTTTACGCCTTCATATCTTTTGAGTTGTTTCAACAGGAACGAATCATCTGTCTTCGGATTCAGCATACGCAATAGACTTTGGATGCTCAGTTTAACATCACCGCAAAGTCCGATATCCACCTTTGCACGACGTCCCAGACGTTCGGGCTTTATATCAATCTGTGCTATCTTGATGTCATCCGGCAGGAAAGCGGAATAAGGAAAGTCTGTGCCGAGCATGAGAAGCACTTCGGCTTCATGCATACTGTAATAGCCCGACGGCATTCCCAGCAATCCGGTCATACCCACTTCATACGGATTTTCATATTGCACCTCCATCTTTCCTTTGAAAGTATATACCACCGGAGCGTTCAGCTTCTCGGAAAGAGCAATCACTTCCTCGTGAGCTCCCCGGCAACCGATGCCGCAGAAAAGAGTGATACGCGTATGTTTGTTTAACATGTCAGCTAATTGAGCCAGATCTTCTTCCGACGGACAAACTTCCGGTGGGGCAGGATAGTTGATAACCGACGAGTCGACAGCAACGGCAGAAGCCTTTGCCAAGTCACCCGGAAGCCCGATAACGGACACCCCTTTGCGGGTGACAGCCGTTTGTATGGCCGACTGGAGCATACGTGGAAATTGTGTGGGAGTAGTGGCTACTTCATTATAATAACTGCAATCGTTAAAAAGTTTGATGGTATTCGTCTCCTGAAAATATTCCGTACCGAACTCTCCGGTAGGAATTGTAGAGGCGATGGCGATTACCGGTGCGCCGGATCGGTGTGCGTCATACAAGCCGTTAATCAGATGAACATGTCCCGGCCCGCTACTTCCCGCGCAGCATCCCGGGCGACCGGTCAGTTGTGCTTCTGCCGCAGCGGCATACGCCCCTGTTTCTTCGTGGCGCACATGTATCCATTTTATTTGATCGTTTTTTCTGACTGCTTCGTTTACTTCATTCAGACTGTCGCCTGTTACGGCGTAGATGCGTTCAACTCCGGATTTTACCAGAGTATCTATCAACTGTTCTGCTATTTTTTTTGCCATAGCTGTAATTGGTTTAGGATTGATTTTTATGTAATAACAGATGGCTGCAAAGAAAAGTTCTAATTTAACATATGCTAATAACGCCTTTGTGTCGGGACACATCACCGCTTTTATGTTAAAATTAATTCTGTAACAACTTTTTAGTAAAGATGTATAAACAATTGCAATATCCTTTTGTTATCTTTATAGGCGAAATCTTAACCTAATGTATTAAACCTCTTAATTACTCTAGAAAAATGAACAGAAATGAAATCGGTGTGAATGCCGGTAAGGTTTGGCAACTGCTTAGCAATAATGAGAAGTGGAGCTATGGACTTTTGAAGAGAAAATCCGGGCTGAAAGATAAAGAGCTGGGTGCCGCTTTGGGGTGGTTGTCAAGAGAGAGCAAAATAGAGTTCGATCAGTGCGATGAAGAGCTTTATGTATATCTCTGTGTGAATGTTTATATTGGCTGAAAGAGTTTGACGCTTTAACGAGAACAGAAGAATCTCCGGAGGAATGACAGCATAGTCAGCACTTCGGAGATTCTCGTTTTTTATCCTTTTTCTGCTTTATGTATCTTCCTTTCAATGGATTTCCGGAAATAATTCTGTTACTTTGCATCACGAATTAAAATGCAAGAAACAATGAGAAGTTTTGCCTCCGACAATAATTCCGGTGTGCATCCGTTGGTAATGGAAGCATTGAACCGGGCTAATATAGACCATTCTTTAGGATATGGCAATGATAAATGGACAGAAGAAGCCGTAGCGAAAATAAAGGAAACCTTTACGCCCAACTGTGTCCCCTTGTTTGTATTTAACGGAACAGGTAGCAACGTGGTAGCATTGCAGCTGATGACCCGTCCGTATCATTCTATCTTTTGTGCGGAAACGGCTCATATCTATGTAGATGAATGCGGCTCTCCTGTGAAAATGACAGGTTGTCAGATTCGTCCGATTGCTACTCCCGACGGTAAGCTTACCCCGGAATTGATGCAACCCTATCTGCATGGTTTCGGCGATCAGCACCATTCGCAACCCAGAGCTCTCTATATTTCCCAATGTACCGAACTTGGCACCATCTATACTCCCGAAGAGTTAAAACGTCTGACTGACTTTGCCCATCTGAATGGTATGTATGTACACATGGATGGAGCCAGAATAGCCAATGCCTGTGCCGCCCTGAATCTTTCCCTTAAAGAACTGACAGTAGACTGCGGAGTCGATATTCTTAGTTTTGGCGGAACGAAGAACGGACTGATGATGGGAGAGTGCGTGATTGTATTTAATAAAGACCTGCAACCGGAAGCCCGTTTCATTCGTAAGCAATCCGCCCAGCTCGCTTCGAAGATGCGTTACCTCTCTTGCCAGTTTACAGCATACCTCACAGATAACCTCTGGCTGAAGAATGCCAACCATGCCAATGCAATGACTACCAAACTTTATGCTGAATTGAAGAAACTGCCCGAAGTAACTTTCACTCAAAAAGCCGAAAGTAACCAGTTATTCCTCACCATGCCCCGCCCGGTTATCGACCGCATGCTGGAGTCTTATTTCTTTTATTTCTGGAACGAAGAGAGGAATGAAATCCGTCTGGTAACTTCTTTTGATACGACAGAAGAAGATGTAGACGAGTTTATAAGAGTTCTAAGGTCATTGATCATCTCTTAACATTTCCGGTAGACTGTCTTGGATGGTATTTGGATTATCTAATTACACAAAATTAGTTCATACGTTTTTATAGCTAACTCTATGAATATAAAGATTATTGTGTATTTTTGCCAAAGAACCTTTTATCTTGATAGATATGAAAAACATTTTCATCGTTATAGCAGGGGGCATCATTTTGTTGTCAGCATGTGGTAAAGTCACAAATGATGTTGTAGAAATAGAACTGGCATGCACTATCAATACATTTGAAGCACCTGTCCATGCCATTTCTAAATCGGTGGGTAACTCCGGCAGATTATATGTCGGTTTGGAAAATGGTTCTATAGTGAAGATGGAAGGAGATAAACGGCACGTTTATTCAGGAGGAGACAAACGAATCATATACGATATTTGGGAACATAATAAGGACTCGTTGTTTATAGGGACAAGAGACGGTGGCTTAAAATTGATAACACTCAAAAATGATTCGTGTGTTAAATCGGAAGACTTCAATATCGAAAGTAAAGATTTGAATTATTCTGTGTATAGTATTGCCGAGGATAGTATCAACCGGATTCTTTATTTCGGAACCAGTAACGGATTATTCAAGATGGATCTGAAAAACAACCCCGGTTTGGTAATGCTCGAACGTGTGGAATTAGGAGATAAAAAACAGGATGGTATTCATAAAGTTTTATTTAGGGATAGCACCTTGTATGTGGCCGGAGATCCGGGGCTTTTTATCAGCAAATCCCCTTCTCGATTTTTTAATCCTATAAAAGGCGTCAGAGTCAATAATGTAATACTGGATAATGATACGATATATGCATTAACTCAAAATTCTATCGTCAAGATAGACAATCCTTACCAAACAAACGACTCTGTATATAAGACCATCGCTTCAGGAGAGTTCTACTCTTACAGTAAAACACCGGACAATGAAGAATGGCTTCTTTCCGGACGGAATGTATTTTTAAAGAAAAAAGGAATAACATATAAACATAAACTTCCTTCCGGCATAACTCCAAGTAGCAAACAGGTTGGTTTAATGGATAATGATTTCTATTATATTGCTTACAGGGAATTGTTGTTGGCATTTCCATTGAGACAAAATACACAGGGATTGGCAAGTAGTGTCATCGCAGTGAGCGACAGAACCGGCGGTGACGATAGGATCTATTTTATCACCAGCGATTTTAAATTGCATAAATATCGTTTCGATAATACCTCAAAAGACAAGTATAATTCCGAACCCATGGGACAACTAAAGGGATTGAATGTGCACGATGAAATAGTGAAATTTATACATACAGGTAGTAACGTTTTCTTTTTAGCAACGAAAAAGAATCTTTATAAGATAAAAGGGAATACTGCCGAGTGCATTGTGGATTTTAATAAAATGGACAATGATAATGATTTCAGTGCATTGTATTTCTCCCCTGATGAGCAGAAACTGTATATAGGGACGAGGCGATATCTGGGGAGCATTGCTTGTGGCAGTGGAAGAAAAGTACCATCTGAATACACCATTGAATCCATAGCCGATATGGATACCACCGATTTGTATGTAGTTGATATTTCAGGCAGGGATGACGGCATATATGTGGCTACATTGAATAAAGGGTTATTTCAGAAGACAGGAAAACAGGGAAAATTTGAGAAAATTTGGCATTCTGAAAAATATGGTAGCACATACGGGTTGGCAATAACTGGTAAAGAGGATTTGCTGTTGAATACATCGGAAGGCATTATTTATAACGATGACATCAAGACTTTGAGCTTTCTTGATAAAGCGGATATTAAGGCGATTTACAGAGTACATGAGGATAATTCCAGCGACGGAATCTTTATTCTGTATTATCATGGCATCCATTATCAAGGCCTGACACATAGCTTGATTGAAAAACGAGTTAGCCCCTTTCCTTTGTTCAGTGACATAGCTTTCAGTAAGGCCTGTATCGCAGTCAAAGGGGAAAGTTGTGTTTTGGGCAGTCGGTTAGGACTGTTCTTGTTTGACCAGTCTGCGTTATCTCCTATTACGATACAAGAAGAAAAAGACTATACTACCTTATATATTTTTATCATGGGGCTTTTGTTGCTTATTGGCGGAGCAGTAATATATTGTTTTTATATAAAGAAAAAGAAACAGCAATACAGAAGCAATAAGCTGATTGAATATATGGATGAAGTTAATGCGTTAAAGTCGCAAGTATCTCTTTTAGTGAAGAAAGAAGACAGAGAAGCACTTTTGATGAAATTTGATGATCTTATAGGCAAACTGCTCCTGCGAAAGCAAGGGGAATATATATCCGGTATTTTTGTCAGGGAAATGAAAGAGAATGTAAATGAGTTGAGAACCGAATTTTTCAAAAAGGCTTTGACCTTAAATGAATATATCGAAATGAGTTTGGAAGAAGTAGCTCAACGAATAGAAATAATGAAGAATCTGCCTAAAATAGAGAAAGAGGAACAGGAGAATTTATTGGAAGAAATCATCGAATATCAAAAAAGGATAAGTGTTGATGCCGAATATAAAACGATAAAGCATATTAACTCACTCAAACAGAAACTGTTGATATTGGAAAGAGATCTGGCGGACAATATGGTTTCTTGTCGCAATCGTATGGACGGAATGACAACAGCCGACATCGAGAAGGGTCTTGCAGAAGTAGAGCAACGTATAAAAAATATAATGAGCCTGCCTAAAATAAGAACAAATGAGCTTGAAAAATCATTGAAAAAGATTATTGAAGATAAAGACAAGATAAGAACAGATATCGAATATCAAACGACAACACAAATAGATAAACTCAAAGAGAAGCTATTAAAATTAGAAAATGGTTTGGCGGATTGCATAGCTCCCTATAGCCAAACTTTTTACGAACAGTATGCAGCTGTTGGGCATGAAGAGAAAATAAAATCCTTGAAGGAGAAAGTTGATGGAAGGCAATCCTCCAGGATGGTCAAAAAAGGATGCGATGACTTTGTCAATGCATATTCTCAACTAAGAAAATTGTCCTTTATGCAAAAAAAGAGAAGTGATATCCGCTTTTATGCTGCTGTATTATACTTTATACCAGATATAAAGGCTAGTACTATTTGTGCATCTTTGGGGCTGCAGGGTAAACAAAAAATCAACAATATACAAAAATTTAAAAATTGTGCACGTAAATGTATTGAAGAATTGTATAAGCAAGAACCTGTAATGCGAGAAGACAAAATTATAGGCTTATTGTATAGTCGGCTGGGAGGAGATAAAAAGTCAGATGATACCTCGTCCCTTAGTAACAATGCTCCGAAATCTGACAACGATTAGTAGTGAACTGCGCTAATTTGTCTCCTATTGCTAACTTTGACTACTTTGTTTCTGCACAGATTTGATTCTTTTCACCACAGAGGACACGGAGGGCACAGAGGTGAATTTGTTTTATGACTTATGGTTGTGAGCATAATTTTGATGCGTAATCCTCCTACCATAAAGTTGAAAAAACATGAAAACATCTGCCACCTGCAACGAAAAGCGTGTAATGCACTAGTTGATAAATAGTTGGAGCGTTGCAGATACCTGCGGCAGATAAGTTGCAGATAAAGTATCTGCAACACAGTATAAACCTTACATAAGCTAATTCTCCATGAGTGCAAAAGTTTATTGTATACATTAACTTCCCGTTTCCAGGCGGGGAACTGTCGTTTTGTAGTGTACTGAATAAGTTGACACTTCTTAAATTCGAAATTCACATGGAAGAATTAAAAAAGAAGTACACTCCTTACACAGAATCTGAACGAATGTCGTATATTCGTGAGTATTTATCGACTTCCGAAACGAAGTATCAGTTTGCCAAGCGTACGGGTATTTGCCGTCGTTTGCTGATTCTTTGGCTTGATAAGTATCATATAAATGATAAAGTTATGAGTACAGAACAACCCTCTTTAAGCAAAGCCTCTGATGAGTCTCTCAATGAACTGGAGAAAGAACTCGCTGCATTGCGTGCCGAAAATCGCAAGCTTCAACGTGCTCTTCAGGAAGAAAGTCTTCGTCATGAAGCTTGTGAGGAATTGATTAATCTTGCGGAGTCAACCTATCACATCAAGGTTCGAAAAAACTCCGATGCCAAGTAATCGACACCTTGTCACAGGGGAACTCTGCCCTTCATATGCGCGGCAGTCTGCAGTTCCTCTGTGATTACTTCGGCATAACCAGACAAGGTTATTATAAGCATGTCAACAGAAAAATGGAAATAGACATCCTCACATCAAGCATTGTGTTGTATTGTAATGAGTTACGTAAACTTATGCCCAAGGCTGGTATGCGTGAACTCTATGCATGCTGCCTTCGCAAGTTTGGTGTCAGGATGGTCATTGGACGTGATCAATGCTATAATATTTTTCGTGCCAATGGCCTTTGTCAACGTGTCAGACGTGTGAGGCCAAAGCCAACAAATTCCAATCATAATTATTACATTTATCCAGACCTGCTGAATGTCACGCCTAAATTTGTAGCTGACACATTCGGTTCAATGGTTGTAGCGGACATAACCTATGTTGCCACGTGCCAGGGATGGGCTTACCTGTCCCTTCTTACCGATGCGGGCAGTCGGGCCATAGTCGGATATGCCCTGTGCAAAACACTCGAAGCGGAAGGTCCTTTAAAGGCACTTAGGATGGCTATGGACTTTTACAACAGATACAATGTTGATTTGAATAATCTGATACACCATTCTGACCGGGGAGTGCAATACTGCTCAAACCTGTATGTAGGTATGCTCAAGAAACATCATATTAATATCAGTATGACTCAGTGTGGGGATCCGCTACATAATGCTCTGGCTGAACGGATGAATAACACGATCAAGAATGGGTGGCTTTTTGACTGTACAGATGACAGCTTTGAACAATTGGATAAACGTATAGCCGATGCCATATATGCATACAATTATGTTAGACCGCATCAAGGCATACAAATGAGAACTCCGATGGAATATATTCGTAAATGCAGTGGAAAGGTAGCTGAAGTCCCGCTCGTCGGGACGGGTGCTCCCGCCCCTATTCTTATGGATTACGCAAGCGAATTTTGATAATTTCTCGAAAAAAAAGCATCCGTCCTAATTACAGCGAACATAATCGTAACTAATTTCGCTCTAACTGCATTCAGAACCGACATCTTATTTTTTCCCTCTTCGACCTTTCTGTCATAATATTTCTTCAATGGACTATTTTTCACTTGTGAAACAGATAGTGCCGCCATATGTAGCAAATGCTTGATGCTCTTGTCAGCCCTATTAGATACTCTATTTTTAGAACGTTGGCTACTTCCTGACACATAGACGAACGGAACAACTCCTGCATGACAGCAAAACTTCCTGGGATCAGTAAAAGAAGTGAAAGCATCTGTTTCCATGATCATCTTCAGTGCAACACGTTCCCCAACTCCATCCACAGACATGAGTAAATCCATTTGATGAGCAATGACAGGTGCCTGATTTATAAGTTCTTTTATTTCAAGGTCTATTTGTGCTATGTAATCCGTAAATGTATTGATAATCCCTTCAACTCTATTGCATTTAGCAATATATATTGAGTGTTCCATATAGTCTACCTGATCTTTTAGCTGGGATTGATATTTAGCCCTATCTGCAACAAGCATACTGCGTTCTGTTGATAAGTTTTTGAGTTTTTGTATTATAAGCTCTGATGCGGTATACGGTTGTAGGCAATCATTATATCTTTCTGCATACATTGCTATTCGGCAGGCATCTATTTTATCATTTTTGCCACGAGGTATTCCATGACAATATTTTATTTTAGCTGCATCTTCCAAACATAAGTAGACTCCTATACTTTTTGTTGCACAGACCAAAGGATAGGTATATTGCCCTGTATGTTCCGCACAGACAACCAAACTGTCCTCAGAGAGGAAAAATTTCTCAAACGTTCTTGTTAACCAAGATTTAATAGAGGATAGATCATTAGGAATAACATCATAAAGGATGTCCTTACCGTTACTCCTTAAACATAAATCCAATTTTTTCTTACTCACATCAACTCCTAAATAAAAAACTTTCATACTTTTGTTTTTGAACATTAAACAAAAAAGAAAGGACCTGAACTTGACCTAATAACCTTAAACAGGTTTACTGAAATTCTTATATGGGTTTGAGTTCAAGGAAGGAGCAAAAGGACCGAATAGGGACTTAGACTTGACTTCTATTGCCGCTGATGGTTTTCCTTTTGCTTTCCTTTCAATATCAATTCAAAGATAAATATTTTGATGCTGCAAATCTAAGGTTGCCGCTAGGGCGATCCCCGAGCGAAGAGTTTTTGTTGTTTAATGAAAGTTTACAGCCCGAAGTCTTGCACTTATAAGAGAAGATACATAATTTTGCAAAATATCTAAAATGACAACTTATACAGGAATTACAAAGGGACAAGTAAACTTATTTAGGTTTTAAAAAATATTGAGTAAACGAACTTAGGTATAACAAGCGAAGTTGTCAACTAAATCCAGTACAGTACATTGTATACATTAACTTCCCGTTTCCAGGCGGGGAACTGTCGTTTCCGGCATTAGAAATTACAGTTTCCACGGCAGGAAACGAGAGTTTCTAAGGCGGGATACTACAGTTTCTACGTAAGGATACTGTCGTTTCCCCGTAGAGACACCACCATTTCTCCATAGAGTCACCCCCAATTATCCCATAGCTTTGTACAAAGGAATCAAGGCTTTTTCTTTGATTATATAACGTGTTGCAGATAAAGTATCTGCAACCTATCTGCCACAGGTATCTGCAACGCTCCAACTATTTATTAACTAGTGTATTACACGCTTTTCGTTGCAGGTGGCAGATGTTTTTATGTTTTTCAACTTTATAGTAGGAAAAACTTTCATTCATTTCTGCACCGTTTCATTCATTTTCGTACCGAAATGAATATAACTCCTACCCCTTTTCGGTTTTATCTTACCCAATTTTACCTGTTGAAATTTTATGATATAAATAAGCTTTTAGCCTTTTAATTCACTTTGTATATAATTTTAAATAATTATTTGTATGTATTTAAAATGTGTAATTTTCTTCAGATAAGAGAAGTAAAGAGAATTAAAGAGAACTAAAGGGAAAAATGATAAACTCTTTTTGTTGTTGATATTTTATTGGTATATAAAGTGTTATATTTATTTTTTTGTTCTTACTATATAGAGGATAGTAATAATTTTATATATTGGTTGTAGCCTGTCAAATATGGAAATAATGGTAGCGTTTAAGGGAAGTAGGGGGAAATGCTATGATGTAAATGTTGAAAAAAAGTTTGTTATCTTTGCGATGAATCCAAATGGAAAATTACTTTAAAAACATAAATAACATGGAAGCAACTATCAATTATCAAACAACTATTTTCCTTGAAAAAATTAAGGAAATGGAAGATCGCAATTTATTATTGGCGTATAGTAACAAGGCTGACTATAACTCCTTGTTTAATCAGTTGGCGGAAGAGGAACTGGCACTTAGGGGATATGTACCTTCAGAAGTGGAAGAAAATAATATTGATTTTCTTATTATCCGAAAAAAAGAGATTGATGAACTTGTGGAGATTTATACTAATGACTCTGATTACGTAAAAAGCTGGAAAGAACTGGCGGAAAATGAGCTTAAAAGACGAGGATTCGATATCTCTTCCTTGTACGGAATAAAGAGTCGCAATAAACAATTCCTCAAAGAGGGAATGCAAGGCCGATACATCGTTCTGGGATATATATTCTCATTTCTCGGTGGCCTGGTCGGTTTAGCCTTTGCTATTAATTATGCATTTACTTCCCAGACCGCTGTTAATGGAGAGAAATTTCCTAAATATAACAGAAGTACCCGAAGCCACGGAAAAGCTATGCTGATATTAGCTATTGGCTCTATAATTATGCAATTAATCATGAGATTATCATAGATATACACAATTAATCATTAATGCCATGAAAAGAAATTATGTGTATTTCGGGATTGTACAATCCGAATTCCATCAGACCATTACCCTGTTAAGGTAGTTATAAAGTTTCCTATTGGCCACTGATGTTGTTCATAGACACTCCTGACACCTGTATCTCTGCACCATAGAAGATAACGATATTAAAGAACAGTCTTTATCAGCGTGAATATTTCTAACG
Source organism: Bacteroides ovatus (assembly GCF_001314995.1). Classification (NCBI taxonomy): domain Bacteria; kingdom Pseudomonadati; phylum Bacteroidota; class Bacteroidia; order Bacteroidales; family Bacteroidaceae; genus Bacteroides; species Bacteroides ovatus. The sequence continues at coordinate 2,293,609 of NZ_CP012938.1, read as the reverse complement.
CATGTGATTGGACTATTCACGCGAAATGGCTTGAAGTGTTTGTAAAAGTTAGTTTCTTTGCTAATAGTTAAGATGAGGTTTATTATGGAAACAAAGCAAGGACGTATGCATATTGGGGCACAGATTCAAAAGCGTGTAAAGGAATTAGGTCTTACGAACAGTCAGTTTGCCAATCTGATAAATTGTCATCGAACTAATGTGAATAATATTTATAAAAGTGAGACGCTTGATACGTTAAAACTACAACGTATTTCCGAGGTACTTCGTTTTGATTTCTTTCAATATTATGTATCGGACTATTCTTCTTCATCCGCAGATGAAGTTATTTCAAAACGAATAGAGTTTTCATCAGAAGAGATGGCAAAAATAGCAAAAAATATTCCTGTGATAGTGGAGGTCATAGTGAAAAAGTAGTGAGATAATGAAACAAAAGTATGTAAACTTTAATGTGATTGGCTTATGTATATGAGATGTTTGTTTACGTGCATTTTTGCGTTTTGCCTTTGTAGCGGGTATGCGCAGGGTTGGAAAGGAGCAGCTATAGAGGGAACACGGAGAGCTGCCAAGGCAGCTCAATCTAAAGACGTTAGAATTCCAAAGGTGGATGATGCAGTTGTACAAAAGATAGCAAATGTAGTTCGAAAAGAAATGCTGTTTAGAGATTCTATGCTGTCTATTGCCAAAACTGATACATTCGGAATCGTTTGTCAGGTTATTAGTAAGAGGATGAAAGTGCCTGGATTGAGATTATCCGATATGCAAAAACGTCAATACGCTACTTGCGTCAATTTTCTTATTAAACAGTTAATTATGCGTGAAAGTGCATATCCGGAATTTCTCAAAGAAGGTATCTCAAAACAAACTGTAGAAGTCGTATATCAGATGGCTGTTGAGCGGAAAGAAAAAATGAAAGAATTGAACGTTGACAGTCAATGTCTGAAGTATATAAAAGATTATTAATGAACATAATAAATTAAGATTATGAAAAGTACAATTATTACATTAATTATGTTGATGTGTGGGTTTACTGTTGTAAGAGCACAAAAAGTTATTATTACGGAAGAAGAAATAAATGATGCAATATTTGAGGTAACAGGAATAAATTTCAATAGTAGTTCTTCTTCAAACTCAAATTCAAACTCAAAAGGAGAGGAAACGGATAATCAGATTTATGTTGTTGCTGAAAAAATAGCGGAGTTTCCTGGAGGAATGAATGCTCAAATTGATTTTATTAATAAAAATTTGATATATCCGGAAGAATGTATATCGAACAATATTGAAGGAACTATTATGCTGGAGGTTGTTATTGAAAAGGATGGACGGATTTCTAGTGCGAAAGTATTGGGAAGTTCGAAAAATAAACATCGGGCATTGATTCGTGAAGCCTTGAGGCTCGTTTCTATTATGCCTAGGTGGACTCCGGCAGAGTATCGTGATAATAATAGAAAATTGAGAAATGTACGTTTTCAAGCTTATCTTCCTGTTTTTTTTCGATTACGTGATGGAAAATATTCACCATTCGTGATGCCTTCTGAAAATTCTACCTCTAAAAATTCTACTCAAAACAAACCTTTGCATAGACCAGAGTCGTTTATTTCTACAAAGACTTTCAAAGAACAGATATTACCCAATATGAATAAAGCTATAATTTTATCTTTTTATGCGGATTGGGCAGGACCTTGTAACGAGTTAAATAGAGATTGGGATACTTTATTTGGTACTTTCAATGGTAAATATAGACTATGTCATATTGATGTTGATAACCACGAAGAGAGCGATGGATTAGTGGATAGATATGAAGTTAGTGCAATTCCGACTTTGATACTAATATATAATCGAAATGGAGATTTTGTGAAATGGATAGGATCTGGAAAGGGACGTGAATCCGCTATCAAAAGTTGGTTTGAAGATGGTATCAGAAAGGCGGAATCCTGCTTTGGACGATAGCTGATGAGAGATTGATATATTTCTCCTAACAGGAAGGAGTATTGTTCGACCGGGTACCTTATGCAGCTATCAGGCACGCAAAAGACGATTTCCCAAATGTTAAAGTCGAAATACTGGACAAACGTTTACAGTATGAGAATGTGAAGTACTCAATTTAAAACGGAATGTTATGAATATCAGTAAAATTATATTTTTCCTTGTAGTTTGTATTGTAAATGCAAATACGCATGTTTGGGCGCAAAATGATGCCTTGAAGGTGTATGACCTGAAAGGAAATCCTTCGATGCTTCGTTTTCGCTCATTCAAGTTGTCTTTAGATTCATTGACCGGTAAATTGAAAGTAGGGGAAGAAATGGATCAGGTTTCAACGGACTCTTATAGAGTCCATTTTACTAAAAGTGGAAAAGAAACTGTCTGGCATTATATAAATAATGGCAAATCATCTACTTCCATGCAATATGGCACGGATGGAATGGGAAAGTATTATACTTATCAGATGCATAATAATGAGATAGAGAAGTATATTGTCGAACAGATTTATGAGCCGGAAAAGCGCTGTGGCGATTGTATGATTCGTTCAAAGCTGAAAAAGATATATGAGTTCTCTTTCAATAATATGACTGATACTATTTCTTCCGTAGTTGCCGATACTGTAATGGAAATGATGAAAAATGATCTCTTGTTGGCAAGTTATCAAAGTGATGGGAAGGTACTCGTCGAATATTATAACGAAGTCCATAAGGAAGACAGTTTTGTCAGAACGAACTTATTTAAAGATATTATGCCGCAGTTGCGCATTGTGCGGGTTTATCAGAATGAGAAACTGGATTCGGAACATCGTTATGACGCCAAAGGTGAGGAAACTTCCCGAAAGCGATTTACTTATGATAAATTAGGCCGGCTTGTGATGGAAAGAGAGGACTTTCAGAGAGTGGAGGTGAGTAGCGGGGAGTATATGCTTATTGACAGCCTGTCAACTAACGAAGTTCCTGCTATGCCTAAAGAAGGTTATTGGCAATATCGCTATGAATATGATTCTCCGATGGATGAAAAAGGAAACTGGTTATCACGCAATGTGTTTTGGCAGACGGATGAGCATCCGAAAGAGCAACCGGTCTGGCGTGAAGAGAGAAAGATTTGTTATTATCAGTCGGAAAAAATGTTACGTGGGTATAGATGATTTATAGCTTATGTTTGATATACGACGTAAAATAAAGGCATGGATAGCGGACTTTTCCATATCAGATTGTAACAACACGGCATTTGATATGGTTTATTGTGGGCGCAGGCGTGTGGCTGCCATTACAGATGCGGACCTCCTGCTAAAGATAGTACAGAATAATGCCCGGAGCCGGGTCCGTAATCTGGCACTGAAAAGAATAGCTTCCGATGTACATCTGCAAAGAATCATCAATGATTGCAACTATGCGGATATAAAGGTTAAGGCTATATCCAGGCTCGGCACCGGGCATGATGAATTTTATAAAGAGTTTATAGCTGCCAAAGGTCGGTTTGAGGGGCAGACTGTATTAACGCAAGTTGCAATGAATATGCTGTCGCTTGATGGTATGTTGGAGATTTGCTTTTTGCTTAGGGCATCTTCTATGGAGAAACTGATTAATTTCCTGCTCAAACTGTACACTCTTGAGACTTTGACCGAAGTTCTAATACTACCTTTATTGACAGGAAAAGAAGTAAGCCGGCAGGTGAAACAACTTTTATGGAACCGCGTTGATAGTAATGATTTCTATTTGTCATATCACAAAAATGATTTTGTGTCTCATTTGTTAGATTTAAAATACGGGAAAAGTGTGTGTATGGAAGAACTGCATCAACTGATAAATCTTTCTATAACCTTAGAACTCCCTATTGATAAAATGGAATATATTCTCAAACAAATACATCGCAATTCATTCATTGAGGTGAAGGACATGAAACTCTTCTTGATTCTTAATGTGCCGGACGAATTGGTTGACGATATGTTGAATTGTTCAGATAGAAGACTGGTGAAGGCTGCAGAGCATTGGTGTAATGCCCGTAATTATACTATTAAGCATCATACAACCCGATATCCTCGGAAAGATTTTCTTTCCGAATAATTGTTCTATACTTTGAGTACTATATAAACAGAAGAAAAATCGGAATTTTGAAACGTTAAAAAGGAAATTCAGGACAACAAAAGCCTCTGAAACTCTGTTGTAATAGGAAGTTTGAAACTAACTTTGTCCGCAAAGTTTTCTACTTCTTATGATTATGAATACTAGACAGAACAGGCTAATCATATTCGCGCTTTTGTTGTTGACACAAACCCCGTTGGGCGCACAGCTGCATTCTACTAAAATTGAACTGCCGGAGGATTCTATATCTGCAACCATGGAAGATTCCATTCCGGCAAAGCGCAGTTTCTTTAAAAAGTTTCTTGATTACTTCAATGACGCCAATAAGGAAAAAAAGAATAAAAAGTTTGATTTCAGTGTGATAGGCGGCCCACATTATTCCAGTGACACCAAGTTCGGACTCGGACTGGTGGCAGCCGGACTATATCGAACCGATCGGATTGATACGCTTCTTCCTCCCTCCAATGTCTCTCTTTACGGAGATGTGTCGACTGTCGGCTTCTATCTGTTGGGAGTCCGCGGAAATCATCTGTTTCCAAAAGATAAATACCGCTTGAATTACAATCTCTATTTCTATTCTTTTCCCAGTCTGTATTGGGGACGGGGATATGACAATGGAGCGAACTCTGATAACGAAAGCGATTATAAACGTTTTCAGGCACAGGTGAAAGTCGATTTTATGTTTCGGCTGGCAAAGAACTTCTACATCGGCCCGATGGCCGTATTCGATTATATCGACGGACGGAACTTTGAGAAACCGGAACTATGGGAAGGAATGGCCGCGCGAACCACTAATACCAGTCTGGGACTTTCCCTCCTTTACGATTCACGTGATTTCCTGACAAATGCATATCATGGCTATTATTTGCGGATAGACCAGCGGTTCAGTCCGGCTTTTCTCGGCAATAAATATGCGTTTAGCAGTACAGAACTGACTACCAGTTATTATCAGCCGGTATGGAAAGGTGGAGTGCTGGCAGGGCAATTCCACACATTGCTTACCTATGGCGATACCCCTTGGGGATTGATGGCAACGTTGGGAAGTTCTTACTCCATGCGCGGATATTACGAAGGACGCTATCGGGACAAGGGAGCAATGGACGCGCAAATAGAACTCCGGCAACACGTCTGGAAACGGAATGGAGTAGCTGTATGGGTAGGAGCGGGAACGATTTTTCCACGACTTTCCGAGTTCACCCCGAAACACATTCTGCCTAATTATGGCTTCGGGTATCGTTGGGAATTTAAGAAGAGAGTAAATGTACGTTTGGATTTAGGGTTTGGCAAACACCAGACCGGATTTATTTTTAACATCAATGAAGCTTTTTAAAAATATAAAGAATTGGTTGGAAAATCAGGAACATCTGTTTTATCTGTTCCTGTTTATCTTGATAGTACCTAATATGGTACTCTGTTTTACAGAACCTTTACCATTTATGGCAAAAGTCGCCAATGTGTTGTTACCTTTCGGTTGCTATTACCTGTTGATGACTTTGTCGAGGAATTGCGGCAAGATGCTGTGGATTTTATTCCTGTTCCTGTTCTTCGGAGCCTTTCAGATCGTGTTGCTTTATTTATTCGGCCAGTCCATTATCGCTGTCGATATGTTTTTGAATCTGGTCACCACCAATTCGAGTGAGGCATTGGAACTGCTCGATAATCTCACACCTGCCATTATTGCTGTAATCATACTCTATGTACCTGCCCTGATATTAGGGATGATTTCAATTATACGTAAACGGAAACTTACGGTAGAGTTCATTCGCAGGGAACGGAAGAGAGCCTTCCTGGTCTTTGGAATCTCCCTCCTTAGTCTTGTCGGAGCCTATGTGCAGGATTCGGGATATGAGTTGAAATCTGATTTATACCCGCTAAACGTATGCTACAACGTAGGTCTTGCCTTTCAAAGAACAGCTCTGACACAGGATTACCACCGTACATCCAAAGACTTTACTTTCCATGCCCGGCCTACTCATCCGGAGGGAAAACGGGAAGTATATGTAATGGTCATAGGAGAAACCTCTCGTGCCCTAAACTGGCAATTGTATGGTTACGAACGTGAAACGAACCCGCTCTTATCCCGGCAAACGGGTCTGATTGCTTTCCCAAAAGTGTTGACAGAGTCGAATACGACACATAAAAGTGTCCCCATGCTGATGTCGGATGCTACTGCCTGCAACTACGACTCTATCTACCATCAAAAAGGAATCATCACCGCTTTCAAAGAGGCAGGATTCCGGACGGCTTTTTTCTCCAACCAACGTTACAACCATTCATTTATCGACTTCTTCGGAATGGAAGCCGATACGTATGATTTTATAAAAGAAGATTCGGTCAGTTCTACCTATAATCCTTCTGACGACGAACTTCTGAAATTGGTGGAGGAGGAACTGGCGAAAGGTGCAACGAAACAATTCATCGTACTTCACACCTACGGTTCCCACTTTAACTATCGCGAACGTTACCCGTCGGAAGATGCTTTCTTTACGCCCGATTATCCGATGGAAGCAGAGAGAAAATACCGGGATAACCTGGTGAATGCCTATGACAACTCTATTCGTTACACGGATGATTTTCTGTCACGACTTATCCGTATGTTGGAAAAACAGCAGGTAGATGCCGCCATGCTCTACACTTCCGATCATGGAGAGGACATTTTCGACGATTCCCGTCATCTGTTCCTCCACGCTTCTCCCGTACCTTCTTATTATCAGCTTCATGTGCCATTCCTGATTTGGATGTCCGATGACTACCGCGAAACGTATCCCGAACGTTGGAATACCGCTATTGAAAATAAGGATAAGAATGTTTCTTCCAGCAGCTCTTTCTTCCCGACCATGCTGTCTTTAGGCGGAATAGAAACTCCTTACCGGGATGATTCGCAGGCTGTGACGGCTTCGCACTACGTCCTGAAACCGAGGGTTTATCTGAACGATCACAATGATCCCCGTCCGTTGGATGATTTGGGCATGAAGAAGCAAGACTTCCAGATGCTGGAAAAGAGGAATATCAAGTATTAAGTATTAGGTATTAATCCTTGTTAATTTTTGCATCCAAAAATGGGATTGGCGTGTTATTTGCCGTATGATGTATGAACGATTAAATTCATAAAACATGGCCTATATAGATTATTACAAGATTCTTGGAGTAGACAAAAGTGCTTCTCAGGATGATATCAAAAAGGCTTTTCGTAAGTTGGCCCGGAAATATCACCCTGATTTGAATCCTAATGACCCTAGTGCAAAGGATAAATTTCAGGAAATCAACGAAGCCAATGAAGTACTGAGTGACCCCGAGAAACGTAAAAAGTATGATGAGTACGGAGAACATTGGAAGCATGCCGATGAATTCGAAGCGCAGAAACGTGCACAGCAACAAGCCGGAGGCTTTGGCGGTGCAGGAGGTTTCGGCGGATTCGGCGGTGCGGGTCAGGGTTTCTCCGACGGTAACGGAACCTATTGGTATAGTTCCGATGGAGAAGGATTTTCCGGTGGCAACGCTAGTGGATTTTCTGATTTCTTCGAATCAATGTTCGGACATCGGGGAGGAAGAGGACAAGGTTCTGCGGGATTCCGCGGACAGGACTTTAATGCCGAACTTCATCTTTCCCTTCGTGATGCTGCTCAAACGCATAAGCAGATATTGACTGTAAATGGTAAACAGGTACGTATCACTATCCCTGCCGGTGTAGCCGACGGACAGGTTATTAAACTGAAAGGCTACGGAGCCGAAGGTGTCAACGGAGGACCTGCGGGGGACTTGTACATTACGTTCGTTATAGCCGAAGACCCGGTGTTCAAACGCCTGGGCGACGATCTGTACATAGATGTGGAGGTAGATCTTTACTCTGCCGTATTGGGAGGCGAGAAAGTAGTCGACACGCTGGACGGTAAAGTGAAACTGAAGATAAAACCGGAAACGCAGAACGGTACGAAAGTCCGTCTGAAAGGTAAAGGATTCCCGGTTTATAAGAAGGAAGGACAATTCGGTGACTTGATTGTGACCTATTCTGTCAAGATTCCTACGAACTTGACCGACAAACAGAAAGAGTTGTTCCGTCAATTACAGAGTATGAACTAAAATGAATGAGTACTATGCAGACCGAATTAATAATTGTCAGTGAATACTGTCACAAATGTCATATTGAGCCTTCATTCATCGAAATGTTGGAAGAGGGCGGTTTGATTAACGTGCATACCGAAGGCGGTGAACATTATCTGCTTTTGTCGGAACTCCCGAACGTGGAACGTTATAGCAGAATGTACTATGACTTATCCATCAACATGGAAGGTATCGATGCCATTCATCATTTGCTGGAAAGGATGGAAGATATGAGGCACGAAATGCGTTCGCTTCGCAAACAACTTTTGCTGTACCGGGAACGGGAAATAGAAGATATGGACTGGTAAAAAAATAGAGCCTCTGTTTGATTCGAACAGAGGCTCTATTTATAGTAAACGGAGGCTCTGATTCATTCAATCAGAGCCTCCGTTTTTTCAGGATGTTTATGCCGTTATTTTATAATACAATATACGTGCAAATCTCTTCCAGATAGCGTGCGTCGATAGTGTCGAAGCTATCCAATGTATCACTGTCGATATCCAGCACCCCGACAACTTTCCCCTGCTTGAGGATTGGTACTACTATTTCCGATTTCGAGTCCGAACTACAGGCTATGTGTCCGGGAAACTGCTCTACATCAGGAACAATCAGTGTACGGGCTTCTTTCCAAGCGGTTCCGCAAACTCCTCTGCCAAAGCGGATGCGAGTGCAGGCAATGGGGCCTTGAAACGGACCCAGTACGAGTTCTTCTTCTTTCACAAGGTAAAAGCCTACCCAGAAGAAACCGAAAGTCTGCTTTAAGGCTGCTACCATGTTGGCAAGATTGGCAATGAGATCTGCTTCCGTACTTACCAAAGCATGCAGTTGCGGAAGTAACTCCCGATACTTTTCTTCCTTGCTTCCTGTGTGGATGATTAAATTTTCTGCCATCTCTTTACTATTTGATTTGGTTCAGGATGCTCGGATCTTTTATCTTATCGTCTTCTGCAAAGAAGATAATCTTAGTCAGTATCTCGGCAGTCTTCGGATCTTCATCTACGAAAGGCAGGAACAGGCGTCCGCGATTTTGCGAATGTACCGGAAGAACGGCTATCTGTGCACCACCTTCCTGATGGATCACACCGCTGCCCAGATGAATATTGTACTTACCCAGTTTACCTTCGATGTGAGCAAAACTTCCTTTTATTGTCACGTTCTTGAAATGAAACAACGGCATCGTCAGTTCCACCAGTACGCTGCGCATCTCGATGGTAGAGTGGCTGGTTTCCGGGGCAACGCTTCCGGCATGGGCTACGCTTACTGCCAGGTCTACGTCTCTCATTACTTCGGAGAAGATGACAGGAGGAATCTCCGAGATTTTCATCAACTTGTAGTCTTTGCGGCTATGGAAGCAGACATATTCCAATGTCGGAGCTTCGATATCGGCAGGAGAGAACCAGTCTGCCATGGCATAGATGGTGGCGATGATATTCTCTTTGTAATATATCTTTTGAAGGCCGTCTTCATAATCGGCTACCCAACGGCGCCCTTTCAGTACGGCAACCGTTTTCTGCGGTTGAATCTGATTGCCGGCATAGCGGCGGGATTGAGTGGCTTCTATTTCTTCCGGAGTCGGAACGTAAAGTTCGCGGAATACCTGTTTGAAAGGTTGGCGGATTGATTTATCGAACAGGAATTTTTGATAAGCATGCCAGTCTCCGCTTGTATACAGGTCTGTGGGGTGCGCGATGCGTAACTCGTCTTTCGGTTTTAACGGGAGGCAAACGGCATTCACTGTAATCAGCAATCCATCGGTGTAGAAGCCCGTCTGTCCGTTGCAGATGAAGACGAGATGTTTCAGTAATGGCCAGATAACAGGATTCTGCATCAGCTTGCGCAATTCGTTTTCTTCAAAATGGGTGCAGTCTTCCATCGCCTGTTCCAGCATGATGCGCGAACGGGTGTACTGGTCTTTCAGCTTTTTGTGTACTGCTTTCAGTTCTTCTATATACGGATGCTTTTTCAGCTTGGCACGCATGCTGTTGAGCTCTTTGCCGTCTTTGATTTGCTTAATCTCCGATTTACCTTCCTCGTTGATTTGTACATACACTTCTACGCCGTCTATCTCTTTGGGGGACAGGTAGGGAAGAAGTTCTTTAATCAGTTCGGTTTCCATGCTCCAGGTCAGGCGGGTAACGTCTCCGTAACCGGAGTTGCGTGCCAGGTTTTGCAGAGCGATGTTTACCGCTTTCTTTTCGCTTTCCTGTCTTTGAGCACCGAATTCCTTGCTCTCTTTCAGGAACTTTTGCAGGTATTGATAACGATCCAGCAGTTCTTTATCCGGCTTCCGTCCCAATGGGATGAGGCCGTAGCTCATCAATAAGTCTTTGTTGCGCTTGGCTATTATTTCTTTCTTTATATCTGCCGCCTTCACTGCACCGTTGGTAGCATCGGCAAACTTACGGGCACGGGTATGGCTGTTGCTGCATGAAATATATTTGGCGGCATTGTAGACCACTTCGAAGCGTTGCTTGCCAATTGTCTTAAATGCATCTTTGAACCAGTCGATGTCAAAAGCACCTTCCCGCAGGTCATCTACGTCGATGGGGGTGTAGCGGGCGATAATCGCTTTCTTCTTGTCGTCACACGTTTCATTGGTGTGGGCGTGGAAATAATAGGCTGCACTTGTCAGTCCTTTCCAGCCTATTGCCTTTTCAGTCAGTTCAATCCATTGTGGGGCGAACATGGCGGCTTCTACCAGTCGCTCGTCGCTGATTTCGGCTTGTTTCGCCAGTTTCTTCAGATTCTCGCTGGTGTCCGTAGGCAGGGGATGACAAGCATGGAGCAGACTGCTCAATACACCCCGTTTGGTGCTGCCCCAGTTGTAACTGTCACGTATGAAAGTATCTTTGCCGAATGCTTGCAGAATACGGATAAATGTTTCAGCTCCATAGACGTAGCTTAGTTCTTCTGCAAGGGAGGTGACTTGTGTCTCGGAGTCTCCACGTTTTAATTCAATTTCAAGAATCCGGTCTACCACCTTTTGGGCGAGGGAACGGAAGAGGGAGAAGTCGATGTTTTTGATATCGGCGTATCTTTCTTTTTCCTTGTTGAAACGAACGTTGTCGTTCAATACCATGGTGATTGCTTTGATCTGGCTGGGAGAGCTGATGCGTCCCATCATTTCACGGTATACTTCCTCTGTCGGGATGATTCCCAGCATCCAGGCACGGGCGAAGTCTGTGGCATGAAGATAAGAGTCTGTTTCCTCTAGTTCGGGGGTGTGCTCCATGTAGTTGGTGAGCTTATAAAGCTGATAGCGCACTGTGAAGTAACGGATAAATAGATCATCATTCATGGGCTTTTGAGGCATTTCGAGCCAGAAGTTCACGAATTTGTTGTTATGTATCGGATAAACGACCTGTTTTTCTCCGTATTCCAGTTTGTCCCGAAGCCATGCATGCTTACTGGTGTACTGGCGGAAGATGTTTTTGGTATTTAGCAAAGGCAATAGTTGGAGCAGCATATTGACGGCCAGGCGTTGATAGACGGCTTCATCTTTGTATTCGTATGCCAGTGCTTCGATGATGTCACTCATCTGTTCATAGTACGGCATCTTGCGGAGGTCTTTCTGCAATCCGCGGTAAGTGATGCCGGCATACATCCGGTTGACAAGCGGCTCAAAAGTATTACTTGATTTCTGGTCTGCCTTGATGTCTTCTTCATCTTCCTCGTCGGAGTCGTCTTCGTCTTTAGCGGTACCTGTCGATGCAAGCATGAAACTCATCATCAGCAATTTGTCGTAGCTTCCTATTTCTTCTTCGTAGAAGGCTTTCCACAATTCCGGGAATCCGAGTCCGCTCAATCCTCCGTAGTTGCTCCAGTTTATCAGGACACTGTTACCTACCAGACGTGCTTCTCCGTAACCATTTTTGAATTCTTCATTCTTGTAGGTTTCGATGTATTTGCTTAGTTTTTTGAAAACGAGTTTGGCCCTTCCAAAGCAGATGAATTCGAATGCTTTTTTAACGTTGAATCCTTTGTCCTGGGTAATTTCCGGCAGACTGACTTCAAGAGACGGATCGTACAGACCGAAACCGTTATCTTTGGTATAATGTTGTGTGACGCTCTCTTCTGTTCCATCGCCAATCAGAGATTCTATCAATACTTTTTCTTTCGGGTTCGGCTTCTGAATCTCTTTGACTGTCGGGATCAATTCCTGATAGATATCTTGCAGGAATTCTACATTGTGTATGGTCTTCATCATGTCCAATCCTGCCAGGCGGCGTTCGGCAACCTTGTCTGTTAGCAAGCGGCGGATGCTGTCGGCTAGCTGTTCTTTGGGCTGTTTCATCAGCAGATTGATAGCATGGATACGCATTTCGCTGTATTTGAAGCGCAGTAACTCTTCTACTTTCTGGTTTTGTTCGGGCGATAAGGTCATCTCGGACAATGCTTTATATGCTTCTTCACGCACATCTTGCGAACGGTCTCCCAGTGATTGCAGTACATATTCTTCCTGTAGCGGACTGGTCGGTGGAGCTAATACAACACCGATATAGCCTGCCCGCATATAAGTATCCAGAGAGGGCAGATAGCTGCAAAGATCGTCTTTCAATGCAGAATTATTAGTCATCCAGGTGATATATGCCATTTTGAGAACGATTTCCGAACGGGTGAGTTCTGTGCTTTCCCAAGGGAATACATAAGGAGAATAAATCTCTTTGGCAGAGATGGACTGATAGATTTGCTTCAGATATTCATAATGGCGGACCGCCTCTTCTTTGCTATCAAAATAGTCGTGGAGTGACGGGGCGTCTTTGTGCCCTCCGTACCGGCTAAGATAGAGACCGGACAGATACAACGGTAAGATAGCCGCCACCACCGACGGTTCCTTATACCATCTTTCAAAGGCATTTTTACTGATGCGGTGGTTCATGCCGGAGTATTGCGTACAGCGTAAGAAATAAAGTAATGTCTGTACCTGGTATTTAGCACCTTTCTTGATAATTTCCGGTACGAGCGTCTGAATCTCTTCCGTATTATAGAATCCGATGCTCCATAAAGCCAGATAGAGTTCGACTGTATCTTTGCTTTGAAGAGCACTGTGTGCTTGTTTCCGGTCGTTCAGAAAACGATGGATCAGTTCTACATATTTATTGGTGATACGTTCGCTGCTGTCTTGTTCTCCGATACCCGTACTGACTGCAATACCGCGTTTCACGGAAGCAAATCGTTGCAGGCCGTTGTCGCAGATGACCGAGAAAAGATGGAGATAACTTTCGGGACAACCTTCGTCCATCGTTTCCACGATAGCTTGGCGGAGACCCTCCTGTAACTTGGCTGCCAGAAGTAACTTCCCTTCCAGTTCCAGCAAGGGGCGGTATCCACTTACTGCGATAGCCTGGAGATGTCCCTGGTTGAGGCGGTTGGCGTTATTCTCACTGGTCAGCACATTGTTGAGGTATTCAATGACAGTCTGGTTGCCTTCTGCTATTTGGGCGGCCATCCAGTTTTGGCAGTTCATCGAATCCTTGTATGCTTCTATTTCTTCCGGAGTGTTTCCTCCGTTCAGTATGGCTTGAACCGTAAATCCGGTGGCGCGCAGTTTCAGAAACTGGGTCAGTGCATCTATAACGTGGCCGATATGCAGAAGAGGATTTGCCGACCGTTGTGACCGGCGCGAGTATCCGTGAGTGTACGGGCACCGTGCTTTGAGCTTCAGATAGGTGTGGAACAGGTGGGCGTACTCGTCTCCCAATAGATAGCGGAGTAGCTTGTTCAATTTACCATCGAAAAGATTGGCAACGCTTTTAATCTTCTCTTCTTGGATAATATAGATGATGCAAGGCTCTAATTTATCGCTGTATGCACCATACCGGGTATCCATGTTGAAGTATTGCATAAATACATCCAACAGTGCCATTGTCTCTTTGTCTAAACTGGTTCTCTTTTTCGTTAACCTTTCCAGGTACGGAGCAATCCGTTTATTTAATGCGTCATTGTAAATCAGTCTCATGATTCTTTTCGTTTTAAATGTGTTTTATAGGATAATGATTACCATAATCTTCCCGACAGCATAGCGAGCCGGATGAAGGTTAAGGTAGATTCTTCTTTAAGTTGGATGGGAGAGGATAGGTCTCCGGTTTCCGTATCATCCATGAAGATACGGAAAATTCCGTCCTCATAGGATTGCAAAGCATTGGTGATGGCTTCGACTTCTGCGGCAGGTTTGCCATTATAGTTTACTGCAAACCCTACTTTGCCGGAAGCTGTTTTATTTTCCACTTCTTCCTGTGTGAGGTATTTCAGCACTTCGCTCTGTTGCAAGCGTTCATTGTATTCGCAGACTTGCCAACTGACGATGGCTTCGATCAACCCCTGTACATTGACAGGCGGAACAGGAAAATCGATAGGAATCTTTTCGATACTACACTTTCGCTTTCCTAACTGTTTGATTTGGATATATACTCTCATATTCTCTTTATTGGGTGATCTGGATACTTGATGTAATGGCATTCAGATCGGTTTCAGCTTCTTCGTCATAGACAAGCATGACAATAGCAAAAGATCGTTTCTTGCTCTCTTGAAAGTAATGCAACGCTATTTGTTTTACATCCTCTCCCGGTTCATCAGGAGCCCCGATGTGCAGGGGATTCGTGATCTTTGTCATGGGGAGTCCGTTGATATTGACATTGCTTAGTTGGTAATCTTCTGACGGTTCCCCTTGTGCATTTCTTGGGAGAGTGAGTGATAACTCTTTCATGTGTTCAAACTCCTTCTGCGTGTCGTAGGTGAGGGCGGTAATCGTTAATTGATTCCCTCCGTTGACCAGCATGAGTAATGGAGGTTCCGCACCATCAATAATTCCTTTTGCTCCTGCTATTTTTATCCAGTTGGTAGGATACTGGCAACTGAATTTGGTGGCTGCATCATAATAAGATAGCCACGTATCGTCATTGCCGGCAGGCGTATATGCCGGAACTTTCCTGCTGGAAAGATTGTCCGTAGCATTCACAGTGGAATGATTACTGTTCTCGTTTTCCTCTTCCAGTTCACCATTCAGATAGGCTTCCACAATGCCGCTTTCCCATTCATTGCGTATCTCCGGGTAAAGAGGAGGAACGTTTTTGCACAGGATCATGAAGCTGAACAGGAATATACAGAATATACCAAGCTCCCCGATGATGGAGACAGTCCGCTGTGCATCGGGTTTCTCGAACTTGTAGCCGACCACATATATAATTCCCAGAACAAACCCGCTTAACAACCCGCCAATATGGGCGGCATTATCAATGCCGGCTTTCATCCCGTAAACCAGATTATACCCCACAAAAATGAGGATGCTGGCTAACAATGCCTTTCGTTGTTCTTTGGCGATGCGATGAAAGAGGAGGAATGCAAGGAATATACCGTAAAGTCCGAAGATAGATCCGGAAGCTCCGGCGCTGATTGTCTCACCGTGCATATACAGGCTGAATGCAGCCGAACATAATCCGGTTAGCAGGTATGAAACGAACATACGGCGTCCTCCTATCAGTTCTTCCAACAGAAGTCCTACATACATGAAAGCATACATGTTCATCAGGAGATGGAAAGCTCCGATATGTATGAAGTTGCAAGTCACTGTGCGCCACCAGTCACCGGTCAGAGTCAGCGGTCCGAAGTCGGCTCCCCATTTCAGTAGTGACAGAGTGGAAGGAGACATAATACCCACTCCGGAAGCAATCATTACAATGAATACAAGAATATTGATGTCTATCAGGATGGGAGTTGCTATAAATCCTTTGCGGGGAATGAAGAAAGACAGGAAAGAGTTCCTCTTCTTTTCTTCCTCTATGTAGGCTTTTTCTTCTTCTGTGAGCGGGCGGTTGAACTCTTCTTCGAAATCTTTGGCCCTTTGGGCTAGTTCTTCCGGAGTGAGTGAGGCTTTTATTTCTTCCATTGTTTCCCGTAACTTCTGGATATTTTTTCTGTTCTTTCCATAATCAACAAATTGTACGGAAGAAGACTGACTGCGAACGGATACTTCCCCGTCACTTCCCTTTTCTATGGTAAAGGTTATTGCCTCTCCATGGGAGCGTATACTGAACGGGACTTCAAACCGGATTCCTTCCGGAGTTACTTCCTCGATATTCCACTCAAGTTTTTGAGAGGCTTCGAGAGCCAATATAAGGATTTCCGTGTTTGATAAACCTGGCAAATACAGTTTGGCATTATATGAAGGTTTGAGTGCCATATTTCTATCTCTATCTACATTCATCAATTAAAAAATTACTTATCTCACTGACAAATGTATAGAATAATAATGGAAAATAATAGAATATGACAAATAAAAAAAGCATCCATTTCGTAAGAAAGGATGCTTTTATCAGATTTAGTCGATTATTTGTTACTTTTTGTAGAACGCCAAATCTTCTTTGTCGAAGTTTTCGATGAAATTTGTATGCTTTTCTACTTCCGCTTCTGCATAGTTCAAATATACGTGTGCAGATTTGGAGAACAGTTCAGAAGACTTGCTGGCATCTTGAATCAGTAAGTGACACATGATAATATCAGCAGCCATTTCCACCAGTTTGCGAGCGGTGAAGTCAAGCAATTCCTGATCCTGTACTTCTTTCACAGCGTTGGTACTTGCTTCAAATTTGTCAGCCATCTTCTTCAGGCGAGACATCAGCGGTTCCATTTCCGGTGAACAAGGAATGGCCTCAAACTCGCGGATAGTAGCGATGTAAGAACCATTAGTCACGTAACGGATAGCGGCTACAGTCTGCAACTGGGTAGTTCCTTCGTAGATGCTGGTGATACGTGCGTCGCGATAGATGCGTTGGCAAGCATATTCCATCATGAATCCTGAACCACCGTGAATCTGGATACAGTCATAAGCGTTCTGGTTAGCATATTCAGAGTTCATACCCTTAGCCAGCGGAGTAAAGCTGTCTGCTAGTTTGGCGTATTTTTTCTGTTCCTGACGTTCTTCCGGAGTCAGTTTACGTTCGCGGGAAATATCATCCAATGCTTTGTAAATGTCTACGTAGCGAGCTGTTTGATACAGCAAAGCACGTCCGGCATCCAACTTACCTTTCATGATAGCCAGCATATCGTATACTGCCGGGAATTCGATGATTGCTTTACCGAATTGCTTACGGTCTTTAGCATAAGCCAATCCCTCATTGTAAGCAGCTTGGCTCAATCCTACGGACTGCGCAGCAATACCCAGACGGGCACCGTTCATTAAAGCCATAACGTATTTAATCAAACCGAGTTTGCGGTCACCGCAAAGTTCAGCTTTAGCATTCTTATACACCAGTTCGCAAGTAGGAGAACCGTGGATACCGAGTTTGTTTTCGATACGACGTACGTTCACACCACCCTCATTCTTGTCATAGATGAACATAGAAAGACCACGACCGTCTCTTGTACCTTCTTCCGAACGAGCCAATACCAAGTGAAGATTAGCATCACCGTTTGTAATAAAACGTTTTACACCGTTCAGCAACCAGCAACCGTCTTTTTCGCTATAAGTTGCTTTCAGCATAACTGCCTGTAAGTCGGAACCTGCATCCGGTTCGGTCAAGTCCATAGACATCGTTTCACCTTGGCATACGCGAGGAATGAAACGGCTGTGTTGGTCAGCGTTACCGAATTCGTACAGTGTTTCAATACAGTCCTGCAAAGACCAGATATTTCCGAAACCGGCGTCGGCAGCAGCCACGATTTCTGCACACATGGTGTACGGAGTGATCGGGAAGTTCAAACCGCCGAATCTGCGTGGCATGGTCATACCGTTCAGGCCGGCTTTCACCATAGCGTCCAGGTTCTGTTTGGTTCCGGAAGCATATTCTACGCGACCGTTAGCACAGTGAGGACCTTCTTCGTCTACACCTTCTGCGTTAGCAGCAATGATTTCTCCTGTGATTTCTCCTGTAATCTCCAATACTTTGTCGTAAGAGTCTACAGCATCTTCGAAGTCCAGCGGAGCGTAGTCGAATTCATCTTTATCTCTGTAATTGCGTTCTTTGAGTTCGCAAATACGTTTCATCATCGGATTGTTCAAGTGAAACTTGAGTTCCGGTATGTCTGTATAATAATTAGCCATCTTTCCTTACTTGCTATTTTGTTTATAATACTTAATCATCTTCGGCACAACTTCTTCGATACTTCCGTTGATTACGTAATCGGCAATCGTATTGATCGGAGCATCCGGATCGTTGTTAATGGAGATGATGATACCACTTTCCTGCATACCGGCGATATGCTGAATCTGTCCGGAGATACCGCAAGCGATGTAGAGTTTTGGACGAACCGTAACACCAGTCTGACCGATCTGACGATCATGGTCTGCGAAACCAGCGTCAACAGCAGCACGGCTGGCACCTACTTCTGCGTGAAGTTCTTTAGCGAGGTCGAACAATAGGTTGAAGTTTTCTTTCGAACCTACACCGTAACCACCGGCTATGATGATCGGAGAACCTTTCAGGTTGTTCTTTGCCTTTTCTACATGGCGTTCGATGACTTTCACTACATAGTCCGTGTCGGCTACATACTTTTTCACGTCGTGACGGATTACTTCTCCCTGATAAGTCGGAGAGAGGATTTCTTTCTTCATCACACCTTCGCGAACGGTTGCCATCTGCGGGCGGTGTTCCGGGTTCACAATCGTAGCAACGATGTTACCACCGAATGCCGGACGGATTTGATATAACAGGTTCTTATAAGTCTTACCTTCTTTTTTGTCTTCGTGGTCACCGATTTCAAGTGAAGTACAGTCGGCAGTCAATCCGCTGGTCAGAGCAGAAGAAACGCGCGGACCGAGGTCACGACCGATAACGGTAGCACCCATCAAACAGATTTGCGGTTGCTCTTCTTTGAAGAGGTTCACCAGGATAGCTGTGTGAGGAAGTGATGTATAAGGGTAAAGGCCTTCACCGTCGAAAACGTGAAGTTTATCTACTCCGTAAGGAAGGATTTGTTTTTCAATATCTTTGAGGCCGCTTCCGGCAACTACAGCTTCGAGCTGACAGTTCAACTGGTTGGCTAACGAACGACCTTTGGTCAGAAGTTCGAGGCTAACGTCTGCAACGTTACCTTCTTCTATTTCGCAATATACAAATAAGTTATTCATGATTATCCGATGGTGTGGTTAGCTAATAGTTCAACAATCAGGTCTTCCACGTCACGGTCGCTGCCGCTGATGGTTTTGCTCTCTTTAGCCTGGAACACGATGTTCTGGATGGCTTTCACTTTTGTCGGCGAACCGGACAGACCGCATTGTGCAAGGTCACCGTTTACGTCGGCTACACTCCATTCTACCAGATTCAAATAATCACGCTTGTCATACAAATCGGTATAATCAAGGTTACCTTGTTGTTTTTCGGTAACTGTTTTGGCGTGTTTGTATTTCTGAACCAGTTTCGCATTGCGCGGACGGCAAGGAGCGGCAGAACCGTTTACGGTAATCACGATAGGCAGCGGACCCTCTACAGTTTCTACACCACCGTCGATATGACGTTTCACCTTGATTTTACCATCGCCCACTTCCAGAATTTCTTCTGCGTATGTGATTTGCGTCAATCCTAGCTTCTCTGCTACCTGCGGACCTACTTGCGCCGTGTCACCGTCGATAGCCTGACGACCACCAATGATAATGTCGCAATCACCGATTTTGCGGATGGCAGTAGCCAATGCGTAAGACGTAGCCAGTGTATCTGCACCAGCGAAAGCACGGTCGGTCAGCAAGTAACCGTTATCTGCGCCACGGAAAAGTCCTTCACGAATAATGTCGGCTGCCCGTCCCGGTCCCATGGTCAGGATGGTTACGGTAGAGCCTGGATGAGCATCTTTCAGTCGAAGAGCTTGCTCGAGAGCATTCAGGTCTTCGGGGTTGAAGATAGCGGGAAGTGCCGCGCGGTTAATCGTCCCGTCGGCTTTCATGGCATCTTTCCCAACATTACGTGTGTCAGGAACTTGTTTTGCCAATACAACAATTTTCAAACTCATGCTATAAATTTTAGTATTAGTATTTCTACAAGTTAGCAGCCAGTAGTCAAGTAGTAATATCTTGCTATCCAAACTATCCGGTTAACTATCAGCGTGCAAATTTACTCAAACGCTTGGTTCTGACAAGAAATCCGAGTAAAAAATGCACAGGTTTAAGATTTTTGAGCAAAAGAGGAGGGTTTTTATAGATTTAATTCAGGGTTGACAAAGCGTTTATGGGCAGTCTGCCGGATTGTCCGGCAGACTGTTGATGAATTCCGGATTATTTGATAAGTTCGTAATAATGTGCATTCGTGAAATTATCATTCTTGAAAATAGCCTTTTGCATAATTCCTACTTTCGTGAATCCCACTTTCTCTAATACCCGCATGGATGGGGAGTTATGCTCAAATACGACTGCGAATACACGTACCTTATCAGTGTGTTCGAAATAATAGTTGATGGCTTCTTTCAGGGCGTCAGTAACGATTCCCTGGTTCCAGAAAGGTTCTCCAATCCAGTAGCCTACTTCTGTACTAAAACGTTCTACATCCGTAGCGGGTACAAAACCGATACTTCCAACTGCTTCTCCGTTTACCTCAATGCAGAAATCTTGAATGTTTTCTTTCGCTTGTACCATAGAGAGAAAAACGTTAGCATCTTCCTGACTATAAGGATAGGGGAGACCGTCACGACAGTTATCCCAAATATTCTTGTTATTGAGATATTGGGCTAATGATGCTACATCTTCGGTTTGCCAGGTACGGAGAGTATAGTTTTTCTTCTGCACAATAATTCCTGTTTTTTGTACCATATCATCTATTATTGTATCCCAATTTCAGCTAACCCCATCGGTTCACCGTCATGTATCATCCGTGTTGCTTTCAACTGAATGTAGCGAGCCTTGACCGGAGTAAAGTAAACCGATTGCAAAATCGGATTGCTCTTTATATTGGAAAATTCATCTTTGGCTACTACCTGGTTGACCGCATTACTGTCCGTACCTACAGATATTTCGTAGGCTGCGATCAACCCTTTATTATATTCACTTTGGTCGGGGAGATAGTGGAATGAGGTAATCGTGCGTTCTTCTCCCAAGTCAATCAATAGTGTATTTCCATTGATGAAACAGGTGGTCTGGTCGTTTTTATCCATGCCTTTCTGTGCTTCCTCTACATCTACTCCAACAAGAGTGAACGGGTAACTTTTCAGTTCTGCAGCTTTCGCTGTGTATGTATCCGAAGTCTCTCCTGCATAATATGCTTCAATGTTATTAATACAGAGACAAGCCCGTGAATCCGTGAAGCGGACACGAATCTTATCCGTAGTGATTGTTTCGAAACGAAGGAGCCGTTTATATCCGATAGTGGTAGTCTCCTCATTGAGCTTTACTGGGAGCCATTCGCCTGCCTGGTTATATTCTACAACGAATGATTTGACACGTTGTCCGAGAGGAATATATTCCTGCAACATCATACGGTTGATCTTCTCTGCCTGAGGTAAATCGAATTCGATAGTGGCTGAAGTGACATCATCATTGGTAGCCCAATAAGTATCATAATCACCGTCGGTCACAGCTTTGGCGGAGAATGTTCTTCCACGTTCGTCCGATGCTTTGGGAGAGAGTCCCGCCAGCAGATTGTGTGCCAGTTGTTTTTGTACATTCTGGTGGAAGTTTACGGCATTGGCAGAGTCAGTAGGGTGAATCAATCCGTCACGGTCTACCGGGAAGTTTAATAATAGCGTTGCGTTATGTCCTACGCTGCGGTAATATAAATCAGTCAGTTCGTCTACTGTTTTCACACGGTCGTCTTCTTCCGGATGATAAAACCATCCCGGACGGATGGAAACATCACACTCGGCAGCTACCCATAGGTTACCATCGGCATGACCATATTGCAGTTCACGATACTTGGGATAGCCCGGATAAACTTCTCCTGCACGAAGAAAAGACCAGTTAGTAGCTCCGGCAAATCCGTGTTCGTTGCCTACCCAACGACAGCCCGGACCTCCATCCGAGAAGATAACAGCTTGTGGCTGTAACTCATCAATCATCTTGTAAGCTCGCGGATAGTTATAATAAGTCTTGCGGTCGATTGTACGGCTGTCTTTTGCTCCGCCATACCAGCCGTCTCCACCGTTGGCACCATCAAACCAGATTTCAAATACGTCACCGTAGTTGGTCAGCAGTTCGTTGAGTTGTTTATAGAAGTATTCTACATATTCGGGAGAACCATAATTGGCCTGATGCCTGTCCCAGGGCGAGAGATAGACTGCGAATTTAATGCCATACTTTTTGCAGGCATCCGACAGTTCGCGGACAATGTCTCCTTTTCCGTCTTTGTACGGAGTGTTGCGGATACAGTACTCTGTCAGTTGCGTAGGCCACAGACAGAATCCATCGTGATGTTTCGCTGTCAGGATCACTCCTTTCATGCCGGATTTGACAAATGTCTGTACCCATTGCTCACAGTCCAGACGGGTAGGGTTGAATGTTTTAGGATCGGAGTCTCCATATCCCCATTCACGGTCGTTGAATGTGTTAAGTCCGAAGTGTACAAATGCATACGTTTCCATTTTTTGCCATTCCACCTGTTTGGCTTCGGGAATGGGTAAGATAGCTTCCGGTGCTTTTACCGAATTACAGGCACTTAGTAGAAAAAGACCTGTTGCGAAGATAAGAAAGTGTTTTTTCATGGGGGTGTTTATTAGTTAATAATTGAATGTAAGAATCATCTACAATGTAATTCCAACTACAAAATAAAGTTGCTCTTCATAAGGGTTGGCTATTAGCTTTCCGAAGATGGGTAAAGAGAAATTGGACGTTATTTTAATATCTTTTGTTGCAGATAATCCGATATTGACTACATTGAATTTGTCGGAGTACATACTTTCCCAAGGAGTGAAACCTGCTTCGATATTCATATTTACATCCTTCACGCTGAACGGGTAACTCAACTCGCAGTAACTGGACCAGGCACGTTTCCCGTTTTCCCGGTAATCGTTTCCGGCAAAGGTCGTGTACCAGCTTACTGACAATGGGAACTTTTCGCTAAGCATATAGCCGGCTCCTACCTCGAAAGTGTGCCCGGTAGAGTGCGAACTGTAATTGAAGTATTTAAAAGGTTCCTCTTCTGTCTGGGTAAAATAGTTATTGGCGTAAAGAGTCAGGTTTTTGTATTCGTACTCTAGTGATAAATCTATTTCATTGTTCTTTTCGCGAAATTCGGTAGAACCCCATGCGTAAACGGTCAGTCCTTTCCAGTTGAGGCCGAGTGAAGGCTGTACACTTGCATTGCCGCTATCCATACCGCGCCAGATATAACTGCTTACAAAATCAGCAGTTACAAAAACTTCTTGTGCCTGTGTAAAGGCCGTACAAAACAGGATGGCAATAAGTAGGATTTGTTTTTTCATTTTATCGGTTATTTCTTCTCGTTTTCGGGGGGTAAAGATACGCAATATATAGATAAATGATGACAGATGAGGAGAAAAAAGAAAACGGCTGCATTGAGCAGCCGTTTCTTAAGTAATTGTGAATCTTGAAAGTTAGTTAGAAAGTGACGTCCATTTTCAGTACGAAAGTACGTGGAGCGGCAACTGCCATTGGGCGGTAGCTGTATTCTTTATTCAACAGGTTGTTCACCATAAACTGGAAAGCTACTTCTTTTGTGGCTTTTACTCCGAAGCGCACGTCAACAGTGGCATAGTCCGTATTATGTTTTTTCCAGTAAGTAGCCAGTGTCTCTCCTTTTGAATAACCGAAAAGGATACCACGTACATAATCCATCAGGTCTTTCTGCTGTTTCTCGCGTTCGTCCAACATCAGATAGTCAACTGCCAGAATTTTGCTCTTCCATGCTACATTGGCACCGACATTGATACGTTTCCACTGGAAATCTACCGTAGCTTTAAAACTGTGCTTCGGGCGATATTTAAGGTACTTACCTGTGTTCGATTTCTCTTTCATCTGAAGAGGATCGGTATAAAGCCCCTCTACTGCATTACGTTCCTGATAGTCAGCATCGCGTGGCTCCGTGTATACATATCCCAAGTTATAGAACAATTTCGTGTTCTTATTGAAATTATACACGCCGTTCGTTGAGATTTCTACTCCGTAAATCTGGGCTTTCGATACATTGTGGAACTGGGCTCCGATACCGAACCCTTTGCCATCTGTCAGCATCTGGAATGCATCGCCTATGCTATTAATCATCGTGTAATTGGCATTGTTGAACAGCCCGAACTGGAATTCAACCATGTCTTTATATTGTGTATAGAATCCTGCAACATCCACAAAACCCTGGAAATTACCAACTTTATATCCTTGCTTAATTCCTAATTCCGCATTAAATCCTTTCTCCGGTTTGATGTCCAGATTAGGATAAACGCCAACTCCACCAATATCCTTGCGCAGGTATTTTTCATTGATAGACGGATTACGGTAACCCTGTCCGAAGCTGGCACGGATAAAACTGTAATCAGCCAACTGATAATTTAACCCTGCACGGAAGACCGGACGGAACGGAACTTTGGTTCCGAAGATTTTAGTTTCGGCTTCACGGTGATGATTATTCACCCGATAATATTCGGCACGTACACCGGCAGATACACTCAAACGATCCCAGAAGCGCTGATCGTATTGGAAGAAAGCAGCTATATTATCACTTTTGTATACCTCATCCATTACAGCGGAGTCATAGCGGATATGTTCCAGGGTTACTCCGGTAGTGATTTGTGCACCGCCTTCCCATTTCTTATTGAACTGGTAGTCGAGGTAGTAATCGAAGTTCTTATCAGTCTGTGTTTTTGGAGTGTTTCGTGACGGATTGATAACATTTGATAACCACGGAATCAGATCACTCGGTAACTGTCCGTTCGTAAGTCCCCCTAAGTCACTCGGCACTCCGTTGTCCATTACCCAAGAGATCAGATCGCAATAATCGGCAGTCGTCGCATTCGGGAAAATATTGCCTAATGAGGTGAACACTCCGTTCATGGCATCTTCCAGATTTCCGTTGATAAGTCCGGAACCTATACCTACCAATGCAGGATAAAGTGAACTGTAATCGCCACCGGCTATATTCTGTATCGTTTTGGCATCAGTTCCCATATTTCCCAGAATATCAGTGATGGAAGTTCCTTGGGTAGGGCGTACGATATTATCGGCACTGTAATAGAAACGTCCTTTAATCTTATGTGACGTACCGTTTTCCGGATTCACATAGTTGATGAACGGATCGATATGGAAATTATTCTCTTCACGTCCCATGTTGGTGAAAGGAGACGGTTTGTACACTTCCGTTGGTGAACGCCAGATAAAGAAGTCACCATATTGATTGGAAAGGAAATCGACATTGAAACCATAATTCAACAGTTTCATTCCCATATCAGGCTGATGATAAGTGAGGCTCCCTCCCATACGGAAACGTTTGTTGTATCCCTGTTGGCGGTATCCTTCGTCAGTGAAAAGATTGATTCCTCCGCTGACATCGAAATTGCCGATACGACGGGAGTGGGAGAGGTCGAATCCTTCGTAAATAGGATTCCGTATACCGCTAAGAAGACTTCCGCGCAAGATTGGTTTAACAGAATATTTATCATCTTTCCAGAAACTCTTGTCGCTCCATTGGTATTCGTCGTTTTCCGCATCACCATATACTCCCACATAAGCACTGAAACGTGTTTTCGGAGTCAGTCCCGGACGTGCAGTACGGATGTTGATAATGCCGTTCAAGGCTGATGACCCGTACAACACGGAGGAAGCTCCTTTAATAACTTCCACCTGTTCTACATTTTCCAAAGGTATGGTGTTCCAATTGATTTCACCGGTTTTTGGATTCAGGGTACTCATGCCGTCTATCAGAATCTGGCTGCGTGCACCTACACCGTAAGTCCATCCGCTGCCACCGCGCATAGAGGGCTGTTTGTCTACAATGTCTACACCGGGTAATGTACGGAGTGTGGAAGAAATATCTGTCGGTGCCTGACGGGCAATATCTCCGGCTTTCACCACATCCATGGAAACAGTAACGTCACTCAACTTCTGTTCAAAGCGTCCGGCACTAACCACCACTTCTTCCAGTAGCTTTGTGCTTTCTTTCATATAAACGTCTTTCGTGATGACTTCACGCTTATTGATAACAATTGGCATCAATACATCTTCATAGCCTACATAACTGAATACAAGATCGACTCCTCCCTCGGGCAGTTTGATTTCATATTCTCCATTGATGTTGGACACTGCTCCCTGATTGCCATGGAGTTTGTATGTGACGGCTGCGCCTACCAATGGCTCATTGGTTCTGGCGTCGTATATATGTCCTTTCAAGGTTTGGGCAAAGCTACTTCCGAAACCGGTTAGGGATAAAAGGATTATCAAAGTATATAATTTCTTCATTGTTCTTATTCTTTAATAGTATATTAATTTTGAGGTACGAGATCGAGTCCCAAGTCAAAACTTTGAACTAGCAATGCACATTCCGGCCAAGTGATAAATAGCATATCTATTAGCGGTTCGAGAAATCCGGCAAGTCCGGCCATTTCCGGTGGTAATAAACTTGGCAGCATTTTTAATACTATGGGATGAAAATCTCCAAGAAGCTTTAATATCGGAGCTATTCCTTCTTTATCAAGGTAAATGTATGAGTGACCATTTTGTATCTTGATGTGCATAGGTATTCCGTTTGATAACCAATCAAAGAACGTTGCAAAAGATTGATCGTTCATGCTAACGATAAAACCTAGAATCTCATTTTGCAATTGACCGTTTACTGTTTTCAGAAGACTCTTAAGTTGTAAGGCATCCATGCTGAAGATGGCATCCGAGATGGAGCTTATGATGTTTTTGTCGATCACTTTTCCACTGCCGGAAGCAACCTGTGAAATGATTGCCGGCAGATCGAGCTTTATAACAATCTTGCCATCCCTTTGAAACCAGTATGCCAATCCTTTGGGAGAAGTCGTATATTGATAATCTTTAATGGCATCCGTAATCATATCCTGGTCCTCTATATCCATATTTAAAAAGGCAGTCAGAACATTACCGATAAATAAATCCTTGTTTTCCTCGTTAAAAGCATCTCCCGAATAATTGGCAATGATATTTCCATCCGGTTCCAATGTTATATCTTTCAGGATGCAAGGCAACAAGTATCCTAATAATCCCTGCAGAACACTTCCCATGTTTTGACCGTTGTAGCTGGTTTCTGTGGCTTCTTCTGTTTCCGGAAATCTGAAGTAAATGGCACATGAAGTCATCTTGTCATCTTTTTCTTCCCATTGATATCCATTTCCCTCATCTGCAATAACCTTTCCTGTTCCATGCTCTACATCTGCGAAACGATAGTTCTTAGCCCATAAATTAGCATTTGCCATCGTTACGTCAGCCAGATTTAATATAAGTCTGCCTTTCACTACGCGTCCCTCATAATTAAAGGTGCTTTGGGTGGTAGTACCGATGCCTTTGCCTTGAAAAGAGTATCCCTCTGCATCTCCTGTGAGAGGTATATGAGTCAGCTTTAATGCCTTTTCTCCCGGAAGAATATCATAAAAAGTAAGATTAGCTGTCTCACCCTTTACTGTGCTGAAATCCACCGATTTCCCAGTCATATTTTCGCCGTTGTATGCCAAAGTCAAGGTAGGATTCGGATTCGAAAATTTATTGGAATAATTGGCCGTTACGTCTACAGGATCGGGGCCTGGATAATCTTCACTACAAGAAGTCAGTATTCCTGTTACACTCGTGAATATAAGCGATATTATAAGTGAAATCTTTTTCATTATCATTCTCTTTTATAGTGATTGGTAATTATTTGGTCGATGGAACTAAGTCCAATCCTAAATTGAATAATTGCATGAGTTTCCATTGTTCAGCAATCATAGCCAAATCCAATGAAAGTCCTCCTAAATCGACTTTAATTCCGGATAGTATGTTGATGACAGGAGTTAATGTCTGATAGTCCAGGTATAGATAGGTATGTCCATCTTTGGTATGGGTTATATTCATGGGAATACCATTTTTGATGCAATTGAATAAAGCGGTAAAAGAGGCATCGTCCACCATTACCAAGTAACCTAATATATCATTATTCACAATTGCATTAAGAGTGGAAAGCAGACTTTTGAGGCGAATGGGGTCCGTTTTGAGAATGGCTTCAGTAATCCCGTTGATAAGCTCACCATCTATCTGTTGCTGGCTATTCTTAATGATTTCTGTAATGATTGCGGGAATATTTAGTTTTAATATTAACTTGTTATTGGCTTGTCCCCAATAAGCTAGTCCATTAGGAGATTTCTCATAAGTACGGTTTTCTATAACGGTTTGAATTTGTTTTTGAACAACTTCTGCTTCATCGCCATTCAAAGGTAAGAACAGTAACTCTTCATTTATTGGATCTGAAGAGTAATATGCTGTAATAGTACCATCCTTTTCCAGTTTGATATCTTTTATTAATTGAGGTATGAGCGTCTGAAGAATACCCGGGGCAAGGTTACCTAAGAGATACATTAATGAAGCTTCGTCAGTTCCTATCCCTTCTTTAGGTTTCATATCGAAATAACAGGCACCTTTGTACTGTACAGGATGAAATTCATTCGTAAGATCCTGAACCATTTTATAAAGAGCGAAGTCGTATTTGTTAACCAGCTTTTGGGGATCAGCCATTACCACATTCAAATCCAGCTTCATCGTTTTCGGAGTAATGCTACCGCTGTATTTCACTGTAGCTCCTCCCATCGTGATATTTGTTCCGCTGAAAGTGTAATACCCTTTCTCTTCATTCTCATACAGTTGGATATGACTGATAGGAGTTTCCTTTTCTCCGGGAATCACATCATTCAGTGTCAGTGTTCCCGTTTCACTATCTCCTGTCTTGAAACTGACAGTTTTTCCAACGAGTTTCTCTCCACTGTAGGTTAGGTCTAGCGTATATGGTTTAATATACGAGCCATATTCCTGACTAATTTCTCCCGGCCAAAATAGCTTGTCATTGTAAGTCTCTTCGCATGATGTAAAGAAAAATACCGCGCAAGCTACATAAAATAGTTTTCGTAAGTTTCTCATTTTGCTTTTTGTTTTTATTGCGTATTTAATAAAACTTTGCAAAGTTCGACTAACAATTCTTTATTGTCAAGGTCTGTTTTTTTATTTTAATGTTCTATTTTTAATTGTGTATGGCGAAAGTGCTTAAAATGAGAAAATAAGTGTGCTCTATTTTTAATATTGATTGTTCTTCTTTTAAGAATGGCTGTAAAAAGAGAATGAAGAGAGCTCTAAAAAAGCAAACGGTTTCCCACCTGTTTTTCACAGGTGAGAAACCGTTCGTTTTTTCTTCTCTATTTCCGACTCTTGCGGAAAGTTTAGAATGTAATATCCATCTTTACAACAAAAGTACGTGGAGCGGCAACTGCCATCGGGCGATAGCTATATTCCTTATTCAGCAAGTTGTTTACCATAAACTGGAAAGCAACCTCTTTCGTGGCTTTTACTCCAAGACGCATGTCAACGGTGGCATAGTCCGTATTGTGCTTTTTCCAGTAGCTCGCCAGACTTTCTCCTTTGGAATAGCCGAAAGCAACGCCACGAACATAATCCATCAGGTCAAGTTGTGTTTTCGGACGTTCATCCATCATCAGGTAGTCCACAGCGAGGATTTTACTTTTCCAGGCAACGTTAGCACCCAGATTGATACGTTTCCACTGGAAATCTACCGTGGCTTTGAAGCTATGCTTCGGACGATATTTGAGATACTTACCTGTGTTCGATTTCTCTTTCATCTGAAGAGGATCGGTATAAAGTCCTTCTACCGCATTGCGCTCCTGATAATCAGCATCGCGTGGTTCAGTATATACATATCCTAAATTATAGAACAACTTCGTGTTCTTATTAAAGTTATAAACACCGTTTGTCGAGATTTCCACTCCGTAGATCTGGGCTTTCGATACGTTATGGAACTGTGCTCCAATACCGAAACCTTGACCGTCAGTTAACATTCGGACAGCATCGCCGATACTGTTAATCATCGTATAATCGGCATTATTGAAGAGGCCGAACTGGAATTCAACCATATCTTTATACTGTGTATAGAATCCGGCAACATCTACAAATCCCTGGAAATTACCGATTTTGTATCCTTGCTTAATCCCCAATTCCGCATTAAATCCTTTTTCCGGCTTAATGTCCAGATTCGGATAAACACCGACTCCACCGATATCCTTGCGCAGGTATTTTTCATTGATGGACGGATTACGGTAACCTTGACCGAAGCTGGCACGGATAAAGCTGTAATCGGCCAACTGATAATTTAATCCTGCACGGAACACCGGACGGAATGGAACCTTGGTTCCGAAGATCTTTGTTTCCGCTTCACGATGATGATTGTTCACCCGATAATATTCGGCACGTACACCGGCAGATACACTTAAGCGATCCCAGAAACGCTGGTCATACTGGAAGAAAGCGGCTATGTTATCGCTTTTATAGACCTCGTCCATGATGGCGGAATCATAACGTACATGCTCATAAGTGGCTCCCGTAGTGATTTGCGCACCACTGTCCCATTTCTTGTTGAATTGATAGTCGAGATAGTAGTTCGTACTTTTGTCAGTCTGCGTTTTCGGAGTGTTTCGTGTTGGGTTGAGCATACCGGATACCCAGGGGATCAGATCACTCGGTAATTGTCCGTTCGCAAGTCCGCCCAAATCACCGGGTACCCCGTTGTCCATCACCCAGGAGATCAGATCGCAATAATCGGCAGTTGTTGCATTCGGGAAAATATTGCCCAATGAGGTAAATACTCCATTCATGGCATCTTCCAGATTTCCGTTGATAAGTCCCGAACCGATACCGACCAAGGCCGGATAGAGCGAACTGTAATCACCGCCTGCAATATTCTGAATAGTCTGGGCGTCTGTTCCCATATTTCCCAGAATATCACCGATGGATGCTCCCTGGCTGGGGCGCACGATATTGTCGGCACTATAATAGAAACGGCCTTTAATCTTATGTGACGTACCATTCTCCGGATTTACGTAGTTGATAAACGGATCGATATGGAAGTTGTTGTCCTCCCGTCCCATATTGGTAAAAGGAGAGGGCTTGTACACTTCTGTCGGCGAACGCCAGATAAAGAAGTCTCCATATTGATTGGAAAGGAAATCAATATTGAAACCATAGTTCAACAGTTTCATTCCCATGTCCGGTTGATGATAGGTAAGGTTACCTCCCATACGGAAACGCTTGTTGTATCCCTGCTGACGGTATCCTTCATCGGTGAAAAGATTCATGCTCCCGCTGACATCAAAATTACCTATACGACGGGAGTGGGAGAGATCGAATCCTTCGTAAATTGGGTTTCGGACACCACTAAAAAGACTTCCGCGTAAAATAGGTTTGACCGAATATTTATCCTCTTTCCAGAAACTCTTGTCACTCCATTGGTATTCGTCATTTTCCGCATCACCATAGATACCTACGTATGCGCTGAAACGTGTTTTCGGAGTCAATCCCGGACGTGCGGTACGGATATTGATAATACCGTTCAGAGCCGACGAACCGTACAGTACGGAGGAAGCTCCTTTGATAACTTCAATCTGCTCGATATTCTCCAAAGGCACGGTGTTCCAGTTGATTTCTCCTGTTTTGGGATTTAGCGTACTCATTCCATCCACCAGAATCTGGCTGCGTGCACCCACTCCGTAAGTCCATCCGCTGCCGCCACGTATAGACGGTTGTTTGTCTACGATGTCTACGCCGGGCAATGTACGGAGCGTGGAAGAAATGTCCGTTGGTGCCTGACGGGCAATATCACCGGCTTTCACTACATCCATAGAAACGGTAACGTTACTGAGTTTCTGTTCAAAACGTCCGGCACTGACCACTACTTCTTCCAGTAGTTTGGTGCTTTCTCTCATGTAAACGTCTTTGGTCACTACTTCACGTCTGTCGATCACAATAGGCATCAGCACATCTTCGTAGCCCACATAACTGAAGACCAGATCGACTCCGCCCTCGGGCAGTTTGATTTCATAAGCCCCGTTGATGTCCGACACGACTCCCTGATTACCTTGTAATTTGTACGTAACGGCTGCTCCTACTAATGGCTCATTGGTTTTAGCGTCATATATATGTCCTTTCAGCGTTTGAGCAAAACTGTTCCCAAAGCTGATGAAGCATAGTAGCAAAGTTAGAATATATATTTTCTTCATTGTTCTTGTATTTTCTTGTTTATAGAAAGGTGCTTCTTATTAGTTGTTGACTGTAAGGTCTATACCTATATGCAGTTTGGTGATGGTAGACCAACCCTTATAAAGCGGCATGATATAACTGTCGAACAGCATCGGACCAAAATTGGGAATACCTGCCATCAAAGGTTCCAGACTGGGGAGGAAAGGAATGAACGGAGTCAATGCATCTTTGGTTACGTACAGATAAGTGTGTCCGTCTTTCTTCTCCATTTGCATGGGGATTCCCTCTTTTATCCAGCCGAACAGCATTTGGAAAGTGGCGTTATCCAGACCTGCCAGCATGGATAATATGGAATTATCCAGTTGACCGCTGATAGTACTTAATATATTCTTGAGTTGAACCGGATCTGAATTCAGGATAGCGTCTGTCAATAAAGCCATCAGATTCTGATCGATACTTTTCCCCTGCGATTTCATGACTTGAATGATAATTGCCGGAAGATCCAGTTTCAGATAGAAATGATCGTTCTTCATATACCAGTAGGCCAGTCCTTTGGGAGATGGAGCATAAATCCGGTTTACCCCCTCCGTGGCATTGATAATATCCTGTTGCTGGAAACCTCCCATCGGATAAGGTAAGAATAACTTATACATAACGAATGTAGCGACTTTATTCATAGATTCGGGATCTTCCATGTTTATTTCACTGAACTTCTGCTCTCCCAGCATCATTTCATCCGTTGTATAATTGGCTGTGATGTATCCGTTAGGTTGTAAGGTGACGTTATCGAGAAGCTGTGCCAGAAGATAACCACCCATTCCTTTCACCAGCCCTGTCATGACCGCATAAAGGAAACTGCCATCACTGCTTAGTTCAATATCCATGTCTACATAAAGAGGTGCGGCAATCATTTTACCATCGGATTCCCCCCATTCGTACAGGCCGGTATCCGAATTGCGGATCATATCCTTTCCTCTGCCGTATATGATGTCGCTAAGTGCATAAGTGTTGGCCATTTGTGCGCTGTTCACCATCTTTATATTGGTCAGGTTCACTGTCAACTGGCCGTTTTCTACACGTCCGCTATAATTAAAGGTACTGCCGGTTAAATTTCCCGTGCCGTTGCCGGAAAAAGAGTAACCGTTAGCATCTCCGGAAATAGGTATATCAGTCAGTTTGAGTGTTTCTTCTCCGGGAAATACATTATAAAAAGTAACATTAGCCGTTTCTCCTTTCACTGTACTGAAGTCGACTGCTTTGCCAGTCATTTCATCCCCATCATAAGTTAATGTCAGGTTGGATTTGCTCAAGTATTTATTCGAGTAATTCGCTGTTACGTCCACCGGGTCCGGTCCTGGATAGTCTTCACTACATGAAGTCATCAAACCTGCCGTTCCGATGAGGCTGCTTATAAATAGTATAGATAATTTCTTCATATTCTTTATTTCTTTCATATTCATGGTTGATGTTTATTTCGGGGGTAAAAGGCCTAGTCCCAAATCAATCGTATTGGCAGAATTCCATAGGTAAGGCAATCCATTCTCGTCATTTGCCATGAGGTATCCGAGTAGATTCTTGAAGGTCGCATTGCTCGCCATGCTTTCCGGAAGCAATCCTTCCACTATCGGCTGCAATCCGGGTAATAACTGAATGAAAGCCGTGGTCGATTCTTTGGCCAGATAAAGATTGGTATGCCCGTTCTCTTCTTCCATTATGTTAAAGACAATGCCCTCGGTCAGCAAGTAGAATACTTGCCGGAAACTAGCATCATCCATATTAGCAATGATGCCGAGGAACTGATTGTCGAGTATGGCATTTAAAGTTCCAAGCAACTTTTTCAATTGAATAGGGTTCGACTTGGCAAGAGCTTCCGTAATGCCTGAAATCAGTCCCGGATCTATGGGAGTCTCACCGTCCTGGGTAGTCAGACCGATGATGGCCGGCAGATTGAGGTTCATCTTAATCTGTCCGTTGTTTGCTGCCCAGGTAATCAGATTGATGGGGGAAGCCGCCCATGTGCGATCTGCCAGCACACTGGTAATGTCGCTCTCTTTTAATGTACCAAGCATGAACTTGATGACAAATAGGGCAATCGTCCCCGTATCTTTATCGGGATCTATGTTACTGATAGGGATACTGCCAATATATACCGGACTGGTAGTGTAATTGGCGATCACGTTACCGTCGGGTTGCAAGGTGACTGATTGAAGAAGTTGCGGGATGAAATAGCAAAGCGCATTCTGAACCAGTTTCATTCTCATGAACAGTGTGCTGCCCGATTTGGTTAATTCTACATCGTCCAGATGGACATAGAATGCTCCGGTCAATATTTCACTCGATGATTCTTTCCATACGTATTGTCCTCCACTGGTTCCGACAATCATTTTCTTGCCTTTCGTAAAGCCGGATAAACCGTAACTTTTTCCCCATTTACTTTGTGGCATTGCTACATTCAAATCCAGTTTCATCGTTTTCGGAGTGAGGGTTCCGCTGTATGTCACCGTTGCCCCTTTCATTGTGATATTCTTTCCACTGAATGTATAGGAATCTCCCTGTTCGCATAAATCGATTTGGATAGGAGTTGTTTTTTCTCCCGGAATAATGTCGTTCAGTGTGATGGTTCCTTTTTCACTGTCGTCTGTTTTGAAATCGACAGTTTTTCCAACAAGTTTTTCTCCGCTGTAGGTCAGGTCTAAAGTGGCTGGTTTGATGTATGAGCCATACTCCTGGTTGAGCTCTCCCGGCCAGAATAGCTTGTCATTATAGGTTTCCTCGCAAGATGTAAGGAGGGAAGCTGTACAAGCTACATAAAGAAGTTTTTTCAAAGTTCTCATTCTCTTTTAGGTTTTATTTTAATGTATTATTTAAAACAGTGCAAAGTACGGTGAATAGGTGACTGCCGTCAAGCTCCATTCTTGGGATTCAATGTTCTATCTTTGTTATTTTCTAAAAAACACTCCTAATAAAGAAGAAAACAATGTTCTGTTTGTAAGATATAAGATACCATTTTTGAACTCTTTGTTTGGAATTCGGATGGAATGGATATTTTTGATAAACTAAAAAACTAGACGATGATAATAAACGACTCCTTTCCCAAATTTGACCTTCCGATTGATTTTATAGCAGATGATAGTATCACTGGAGATATTTTAAACTATTACAGTAATTTCCCATGCAAAATAAAAGCCGGTGTCTTTGTACTCTGTACCGAAGGGATGGTGAAAGCTACCATTAATTTGTTGGAGGTTGTCATTCGTAAGAATGATTTTGTAATTGTCCTTCCTAATTCGTTTATTCAGATACACGAAGTTTCGTCTGATACCCGCATTTCTTTTGCCGGTTTTTCATCCGATTTTATGCTTTCCGGCAACTATGTGGAAATCCTGCTAGACTCTATGCCTATGATCTTAAATAGCCCTGTCATTTCTCTGCAAGACGATATTGCCGGCTTGTATCGAAATGTATATCTTTTGCTGATTCGTGCTTATACACTTCCACATTCATTGGAAAATAAAGACATAATACGCTCCATACTGGCTATTTTCTTACAGGGAACGAAAGAACTGTATAAACGCTATGGCAGGAAGCTTGACGAACCTTTGAGAAGAGAGCAGGAGTTGTACAGGCAGTTTATACAGCTGCTGATGGCTCATTATACCAGTGAGCATGAAGTGGCATTTTATGCAGAAAAGTGTGGAGTTACTGCAGCGCATTTCTCTAGTGCAATTCGGAGAGCAAGCGGATACAGTCCGTTGGCAATCATCACGGAGATTATTATCATGAACGCGAAAGCACAACTGAAAACCACCCGGTTGCCGGTAAAAGAAATAGCATTCTCTTTGGGCTTTAACAATCATTCCTTTTTCAATAAATACTTCCGTAAACAGGTGAAGATGACTCCGCTGGAATATCGCGAGAAATAAATCTTTGTTTGCTTAAAATTGGGCTATACATAAAAACAGGATGTTTTATACATTTTCCCTGCTTTAATTAGAACCGGTGTGAGGGCAGCAATTCAAAAGGAGCTTAAATGTTTGTTTGAAGAATGTGAAAAGGTAGCACTTTGCTGATAAATCATTCTTTTTGCACTAATCTTACGTCAGAATCGGAATAAATGAATCTCTCTTTTTCTGATGTATAGCTATTTGCCAGATCAGCAATCAGCGAAGTTAGAAGTGAAATAGCTTGGAAACGACTCTTATTTCAATCTACAAATCCTTGCTCACCGATGAACGGTAGCTTGGTCGGTGAGCAAGGAGGCGTTCCTCACCGACCAAGGATACCTTTCATTAAAAGAACGGACGTTTTCATACAATGAAAAACGGTCTGTTTATCCTTTATTTATGCATAATAAGGGGGGTGATGTGCATATTCTTGCACTAAATTAGGCATTTTATTTTCTATTTGATTCGATTCATGGCCATTGCTGAATAATAGAATCTTAAAAATAGAACAGAACTGTTTATTGCTGTAATACAGTCGATTCACCGATAAGAATCCCCCGTTCATTGATTTTTTTTCCTTTTTCTGCTTCTCTGTCATACATTTGTTACAGTATTGTAACATTTGCTACTCTAATCCCCTATGAATATGAACGAGACATGTAATGTGACCACCGCACTTTCCGCTTTCTCCTCCATTTCTTTGGAAGAGATGAGTACCATCCGTTTGATGAACCGTACCGACACAAAGTATATCGTTTCACTCTCTGCCCTGATGGACGTATTGCAACGGGCAAGTAACTGTTATCGTGTGCAGGAGGTGCAGGGAGAACGGAATATAGTTTATCACACTACCTATCTCGACACTCCCGATTACGCCATGTATCTGGCTCATCAAAACGGAAGAGTGATCCGTGAGAAAATCCGTGTAAGGACGTATGTCTCTTCCGGTCTGACTTTCCTGGAAGTGAAAAATAAGAATAATAAAGGGAGGACAGATAAAAAGCGGATCCGGGTACAAGGAGTAAACTCGTTGCGTCAGGATGGAGGAGAAGAGTTTCTTCGCAATTATGCCTGGTATGAGTTGTCTACCTTGAAACTTCTACTGGAAAATCATTTTCATCGTATTACATTGGTGAATAAGGCAATGACAGAACGGCTGACCATCGATACCGGTGTGCATTTCCATCATCTCATAACCGGAACAGAAGCTAGATTGGAAAATCTTGCCATCATAGAACTGAAGCGCGACGGGAGAACTTATTCACCCATCGGTGAAATACTGCGCGAACTGCATGTGCGGCCTTCGGGAATTAGTAAATATTGTGTGGGAACCGTACTCACAGCCGGGAACTTAAAATATAATCGGTTTAAACCCAAGTTGAGAATGGCACAGAAGATAGCAAAGAAGCAACTAATGAATATTTAATATAAAACCTGAATAATATGTTTGATGAACTAAGTGATATTACATTAATAGAAACACCATTGATGGATAGCGCAGGTTTCCTGGAATTGTTGTTGCGATTCTGCTTCAATTTACTGGTGGTATCCTGCATTATTCATCTGTTTTATTACCCCAAGAGCAAACGGCGTGATTATTATTTCACCTTTACGCTGATAAGCATCAGCATTTTCCTGATGATTTTCTTATTGGGAAGTGTCAAACTGAAAATAGGTTTTGCGCTCGGTTTATTTGCCATTTTCGGTATCATTCGCTATCGGACCGAGTCAATGCCCGTGCGTGAGATGACTTATCTTTTTGTTATCATTGCCATTTCGGTAATCAATGCTCTTGCCGTAGAAATCAGTTATGCCGAACTGGTATGTACCAACTTGCTTTTCATTGTCAGTATATGGCTTTGCGAAAGCAATCGCTGGCTGAAACATATCTCCTGTAAATTGATTCAATATGACAGGATAGAACTGATAAAACCCGAAAGAGAATTGGACTTATTGCGCGATCTCCGAGAACGGACAGGACTTGACATTGTTCGTGTGGAAGTGGGACATATCGATTTTTTACGGGATACAGCCATGCTGAAAATCTACTATGAACCGCTGAAAGATGAGATAAATACGATTGATACGTTGACCCGCTTACCTAAAGAAAATGAATAAGGAAATGGAAGATAAGTCAGGCAGAGAAAGTAAGAAGAGACTCTGGGATACAGGCAGATACCTGGTTGGTTGCCTGTTATTGTTGTGTATGGCAGGGAAGAGTTATGCACAGGGAGATGATTTCGGCGTGTGGACCAGTGCGGAAGTGAAGAAAAAGATATTCTCCGGTTTCGATGCTTCTCTGGAAGGTGAATTCCGTACAAGAGACGGATTGCAGACGGTGGAACGCTGGTCGGGTTCGGCAGGTGTTTCCTATAAGATGTTTCGTTGGCTGAAAGCATCCGCAGGATATACGTTTATTCATTATTACCATCCGATGGAAGTCACTAAAAAAGGAAACTATATCCCCGAATATTGGCAGCCGAAACATCGTGTAAACTTGTCATTAACAGGAAAGGTGGACTGGCGCCGCTTCACGTTTTCCCTTCGTGAACGGTGGCAATATACTTATCGTCCCAGTCAGTCGGTCCCCAAATTCGATGGTGATGACGGGAGTGTGAAGAATGATGAATATATCAGTGGAAAAGGAAAAAATGTGCTTCGTTCCCGTCTTCAGGTGGAATATAATATACGTAAATGTGCTTTTACGCCTTATACTTCATGTGAACTTTCATATTCGTTGAATGAGATCGGTGCTTTTGAAAAGTTGCGATGGACATTGGGGACGGAATGGAAACTAAGTAAGAAACATGCTCTCGATTTTTATTATCTGTATCAGAATAAGGCAGACGACGATGAGGCAAACGGGCATGTGATCGGTGCAGGATATTCATTTAAGTTTTAATATATAAAACGGGAAATTATGAAAAGAATAGTGTTGTTTTGGATACCGCTTTTATTGCTGTTGTTGGTGAATTGTACGACGGAATCATTCGATTTCGGCGATCAGGAAGGAATATTGGTCGAAGGTTCGGGAGGTGGAGGAAGCAGTCAGCCCAACCCGACGATTCCCGAGGGATCGGAAGACTTATTGGGATTTACAATCGCTTTTGATGAAAGTGATAGGACGACGTATGGAAGCATGTCGGAAACGGTCACTTCCGATGATGATTTTATAGAGAACTCCCAATTTGCCTCCGTGGTGACGATTACCTATAATGGAACGACTGCCACGGTAGGTAATGGAGTTTCCGGAGTGGAAGTATCTTCCAATGGGGCGCATATTGTGGTCAATTCTACGGTCAGCGGAGTAGAGTATGTGTTGAACGGGACTACTACGAACGGCTCGTTCAAGGTATACAGCGAAAAGAAATTCAAATTATCACTGGCGGGGGTGTCTATACTCAATCCGGTAGGTGCTGCCATTAATATCCAGTCTTCCAAACGTGTGTTTGTGGTATGCGCGGATGAAACAACGAATGTGTTGACAGATGGGTCTTCTTATACGGCAACTACTGATGGAGAGGATATGAAAGCCTGTCTGTTCAGTGAGGGGCAGCTCATTTTCAGTGGAGGCGGTTCACTCACAGTTACCGGAAATTATAAACATGCCATCACAAGCGATGATTATGTGCGTTTCCGTAGCGGGTGTAATATTACGGTAGTTTCGGCCAAAAAAGATGGAATCCATACCAATGAATCTGTGATTATCGGCGGCGGAATACTGAATATATCTTCAGACGGCGATGCTATTCAGTGTGAAGAGGGAGGAATTACGATGACCGGAGGCTTTGCAAAACTCTCTACAACGGATAATAAAGCGCATGGGTTGAAATCCTGTCTGGATGTGGTAATCAGTGGCGGTGCTATTCAGGCACAAGTGGCGGGAGCAGCCTCCAAAGGAATATCCTGTGATGGTAACCTGACCATCTCCGGAGGAAAGCTGACTGCATTCACTTCTCAAACCGCTCTTTATGAAGATAATGATTTAAGTTCGTGTGCAGGAATTAAATGTGACGGAAATATCCTGATTACAGGAGGGGAAATCGCTATTCAGAGTACAGGTGGAGCCGGTAAAGGTATCAACTGTGACGGTTCGATTACCATCAATGACGGCACGGTGAAAGTGATAACTACCGGTACGCAGTGTGTATATGGCAAGCTCGATTCGTCGGCAAAAGGAATCAAAGCGGACGGTGCGTTGACAATCAATGGAGGAACGGTGCTTGTGAAGGCTACCGGTGGGGAAGGCAGTGAGGGTATCGAGAGTAAAAGTGTGTTGACTGTCAATGAGGGTACAGTTGCCGTGCTTTGTTACGATGACTGTATGAATGCAAGTAACAGCATTGTTCTTAATGGTGGCAATATTTATTGTTATAGTTCCGGAAATGACGGCATTGACTCTAATGGTACGTTGACCATTACGGGGGGAGTGATCGTATCGTCGGGTACTACTTCTCCCGAAGACGGATTCGATTGCGATCAGAATACCTTTAAGATTACCGGGGGGATTGTTCTGGGTATTGGAGGAGGAACAAGTACACCTACATCAAGTGTATGTACGCAACGCACTGTGATCTATGGCGGTTCGGGAAGTAACGGAGAAATACTGAATATCCAGTCGGCCGACGGAACCAGCGTACTGACCTATCAGATTCCCCGTGCTTATTCTCAAATGACGGTATTATTCAGTAGTCCGAATCTGACCTCGGGCGGTAGTTATACTATCTCAAAAGGAGGAACGGTTTCCGGTGGTTCCGAGTTCTTCGGGTTATATTCGGGAGCCACTTATTCCGGTGGCACGCAGGCGGCAACATTTACTGCCAGTTCGATGGTGACACAAGTCGGCAGCACTTCCGGCGGTGGCCAGCCCGGTGGTGGAGGCGGTGGACATGGACCTGGTGGATGGGGATGGTAAACAGCAGTTTACCGTCGAAATCCGTTCTTTGGTCGATTCTATTTGTGATAAAACAGGTTCGGTTTTATCTTTGTTTCGATAATCAGAAGCAATGAGGCATGAAAAGACTGCGTAAACAACACGTGCTGGAGCAGAGTATTTACGGAGCTATCTGGATCGTAATATTTCTTCTTCCGCTGATAGGCGGATACTTTGCCATGAGTGGAGGACTTGAACGGGAGGAAACCCGTATGGTGATCCGCGAATCATGGTTGAGTATCCTTCCTTTTTTCGTGCTTTTCCTGTTGAATAATTATGGGCTGGTTCCCTATTTTCTTTTTAAGAAAAGGTACTGGCAATATACTGTTTCGTTGATTTTTGTAATAGGAATGATTTGTTGGCTTTCTCCGTTTCCTTCTGCCAATCATTTCCCCAAAGATTTCAAGCGAGGAGAGTTGCCTCTTCGTATGAAGGAGAACCGGAGGGACCAGATTATTAAGACGAGAGAAAAGGCGAGGGAGGAAGGGGATGTGCATTGGCATGAATCCAATCCCGAACAACGTCCTAGGGGAATGGGAGATCCAAATGGTCCCGGAAGATTTCCAAAACCGACTCCTTTTCCTTATCCTCCTTTTGTGCTCCGCTATCTTATTCATTTCATCATTGCCTTTTTGATGGTAGGGTTCAATATCGCCATCAAACTTTTCTTTAAATCTTTCCGTGATGAAGAAATGCTGAAGGAACTGGAACATCAACGTTTGCAGTCGGAACTGCAGTATTTGAAATATCAGATTAATCCTCATTTCTTCATGAATACGCTCAATAATATTCATGCGTTGGTGGATATTGATACGGGGAAAGCGAAAAGTACGATTGTGGAACTCTCTAAACTGATGCGTTATGTGCTTTATGAAGCGAGTAATAAAACGATTTTGCTTTCACGTGAGGTTCAGTTTCTTAAAAATTACATTGCCCTGATGAGTTTGCGCTATACCAACAAAGTATCTATTCAGATGGATTTTCCGGCCGAAGTGCCCGAAGTGCAGATTCCTCCTTTGCTTTTTGTCTCTTTTGTGGAAAATGCTTTTAAGCATGGAGTCAGTTATCGGAGCGAGTCTTTTATTCATGTCTTGATGCAGTTGGATGAGGGCAACCGGCTTTCATTCCGTTGTTCCAACAGCAATAATGGTTCGGCTGACGAACAGCATCATGGCATCGGACTCGAGAATATCCGTAAGCGGTTGAGGCTTTTATTTGGCAATGATTATACGCTTTCCATTACCGAAGAGGAACATAAATTTGATGTCTTACTTATTATACCTTTATTAGAATGAAATGTATAGCAATAGATGATGAGCCGTTAGCATTGACGCAGTTGTCGGATTATATATCCCAGGTACCTTTTTTGTCTTTGGTAAAGTCATGCCAGGATGCGTTCGAGGCAATGAAGATATTGTCCGAAGAGGAGGTTGATTTGATCTTTGTGGATATTAATATGCCCGATTTGAACGGATTGGATTTCATACGTTCTTTGGTGAACCGTCCGTTGGTGATTTTCACT
Source organism: Bacteroides ovatus (assembly GCF_001314995.1). NCBI lineage: Bacteria > Pseudomonadati > Bacteroidota > Bacteroidia > Bacteroidales > Bacteroidaceae > Bacteroides > Bacteroides ovatus. Next base: position 2,250,939 of record NZ_CP012938.1, on the reverse strand, counting down.
ACTGCTTATTCTGAATATGCGGTAGAGGGTTTCAAACTGGATGCCGTAGATTATCTGCTGAAACCGTTTGAGTTCCAGGATTTATTGAAAGCGGCGGATAAAGCCCGCAGGCAATTTGAATATCGTTTGTTGGAACAACAGGGTGAAATAGGAAATGCTTCGCAGATAAAAGGAGATTCATTATTCGTGAAGAGCGATTACAGAGTGGTTCGCATCGATGTGAAGAATATCCGCTATATTGAGGGGATGAGTGAGTATGTGCGTATCTTTGTGGAAGGAGAGGACAAGCCTGTAATAACGCTTGCCAGCCTCCAGAAAATGGAAGAACGGCTTCCCACGCATTTCATGCGGGTCCACCGTTCTTATATTGTCAATCTTCGCAAGATTACCGAAGTTTCCCGTCTTCGCATTATCTTTGATAAGAATACTTATATTCCTGTCGGTGATAATTATAAGGAGAAATTTACGGAATACATTGGGAAATTAAGCCTTTCTTAAATAATTATTTAATTCCCAGTTTTTTGGCAATTTCTTTAGGAAGTGCATCTTTATGCACCAGGATATTCATTGTCTTGTAGGCAACGAATGCTTTGGAAGCATACCAGATACCATCATATTTGCCTGATTTACCCCAAGAGTTTTTCACCATGAAGTATTCTTTTCCGTTCTGGTCTTTAGCGATACCATAGATTACCATTCCGTGGTCGTCTGTTGTTTCCCAGTTGTCAAAAGCAACTTGACGCATTTCCTGGGTAATATCCTTTTCAGGGAAAGGTTTGGTGAATAGTTCTCTGCGTTTGTCGGCGGCAGTCAATCCTGTCCAACGGGCCATGTCTGAACCGGACAGTTCAGATTCTTTGGCTGCATCTGGCATTACGGCGATACCGTCACGTGAGAATCCTTGTTCGCTGACATCGCTACCCCATGCAAAGGTATAGCCTTTCTTTACAGCATTGTCCATAACAGCCATCAGTTCTTCGATAGGCAGGTTGTAAGACAGACCATTACGCCAGTTATCCTGAATTTCGATGGCGAATTGAGAATAGAACGGATGGTGTGTATAAGAAGTCAGTGATACATAGTCGTTATAGTTCAATCCCAGTGATTCGGCAAAAGTTTTTGGAGTATATTCTTTGCCTTTGTAGGTGAACTTCTCCGGACATGCTCCTAGGTAAGTGTCATAAATGGCACTTAGTCCGTTTTTCCATACCGGAGTCAGTTTGCTTAATTTACCTTTTGCAATCGCATTGATATAACCGGAAGCAACAGCATCCAGCTCATTATGTACCGGCAGCGTATCACCATACATAATACCCGGCATCACTTCTTGCGGAACGATACCATAATTCTTGATGCAATACATTACATCATAAAAACTTCCACCCGGAGAGAAAGAACTGTCACCGTGATAACGTACATAGTTTACTCCGCGATCCTGCATCGTTTTGTGTACAACAAACATTTCAGACAGGTCGTATTCACCTTTACCTAAACGAAGTAGTTCTGATTCAACAAATCCGAGAGTTGAGAAACTCCAGCAAGTACTCGAACGATTTTGGTTCTTGATAGAAGTTATCGGATTTTCTTTCACTGTCGTGAAAACAAAACCTTCTTCAGGTTTTGCATCTTGTGCCATAACACTTAGGCTGAACAGGCCTAAAGCAGCAATAAGGATTGTCTTTTTCATTCCTATGAAATTAATATTAAATTGTTTTGGCTACAAATATAGGAAAGTTTCACCACAGAGTAACACAGAGTTTCACAAAGTTTTCTCTTTTTTCAAATGGACAGCTATCTTAATGACTTCCGTTTAATGACATTTTATTGTATCTTGGCGCGGTAAGTTCGCTCGGAGAAAGTAATATTCAGGAACAGGGAAAGGCTGTTTTCTTTTTGCATACCGTTAGGAATTTTCATCTGGCCTTTATATTTCAATCCGATAGAAAGGACGTTGTTATTGCGCAATCCGAAGTTAAGTCCGGTACTGACGTAATATTCGGTTGCCTTTTTCTTTTGAATGACGATATAGGAATTATTAATACCTGTTCCCAATAGGATGCTGACCGGATTACGATAGACATTGCCCAATGTATATCTTCCACCGACTGATAACCGGTGTTGATTCTCAAAACTGACATTGGATTGGGAAGATTGCATCCGGCTCCAGTCCACATATTTGTAGTCGATGGTTGCCATCCAACGTAGAGTGTTGTAGGAAGCTCCGAGCCCAAAGAATTGAGGAAGACATTGGCGATAGCGTTTCAGGCTTTTTTCAATATCATCTCCTCCCGAACTGCTACTAACGTATAAGTTATTATCCTGCTTAAAATCCTGCGAGTAACCATATACGGCACCGGCAACGAAAGAACGTTCGCGGTCTATAGCCCATTTATACTGTACACCGAAATCCGCATAAAAAGTATGTTTGTAGGAGCTGGTTTCTTCTGTGGCAGTACCTTGCGTCTCCGTTTGTGTGATGGTCCCCGTCACATAAGAAAGATTGGTGCCGACAGAAAATCTTTTTCCGAAAAGGTAAGCCGTGCTGATACCCATCTTAGAAAGTCCTCCTTCACCCTGAAAGAGAGAAGAGATAGTACCTCCATTGGTGCCTGCCACTCCTTCATCCAGCGTGATGGCATATCCCACACTGCTGACGGGAACCATGAAAATTGCTCCATACCAGCGTGGCATAATCCGGCAGCCGATACTTAGGTTATTCAGATTTCCGGTGATGGAACGGTTACTTGCTCCTCGTTGCGAATAAATCTGGTATGCTCCCATGATACCGGCATCGATCTGGAAGCGTTGTTCGGTCAACTCTGTGAGTGAAGCCGGATTGGCATTGTTAAGGAAATTATTTCCTCGCAATGCAATGCCTGTGCCGCCCAGTCCGGCATATTGCCCGCCTTCCCCGGTAGAAAGTTCTCCTAGTCCGAACATGGAAGTAGGGGAGTTCGTTGTATTTTGTGCAATAACTATAGAGACAGGAGTATAGAATGCCAGAAGGCAAAACAAAATCTTTTTCATTGTTGATAAGTTTTGTAAAGTATGATAAGTTTGGTATTCTTTTTATTGGCGGTATGTTCTCCGTCGCCGAAAATAACGCCTTGAAGTGTGGTATAGAACAAGTTGTCCGGAAGAAATAATTGTAGTTTCTGACGATCATATCCGGTAGTTCCCAGGTTTGTTTGCAGGAAAGAGGTGATGTCAAAAGAGTAATAAGTCTCCTCATAAGACATCTCGTCGACTACTAGATTTCCGCTTTGTACGGAACTCCCGGTGAGGTCGGTGATTACACTTTGCGTCACATTTTCATTGTTGGCGGTGTAGAGAGCCAGGCTTTTGGGCAACGGGTACATGCCGTCATAAGTTCCTTTTACCGGATATAACTGTAACGTTGCGCTCTCGATAGTCACAAGCTCTCCTTTTTCGCAGAGATTATTTAAATGTGGGAAGTCGATGGTGACATACATACCTGTCATTCCCTGCAGGTAGACCTGATGCTCGCTTTTTCCGGAAGAGTATTCATTGCCGTCCCCACTTTGCAGGTTGGCTATCGGGATGTTTGAGCGGTCTTGTTCTATTTTGTTGTAAGTCAGCGTGTTGCTTGTATTGAAAACCAGTGTTTTTTCGTTCAGTGTTTCCGTAATCTGGTGATAGTAGACCGTGATGCACATACTGGAGTCGTTGACTTGAAATCCGCTGATACAAGCGTCATTTGCATCGGGTATAAAAGCAATTCCCTTGAAATAATCATGGAAGAAATCCTGGGATTGCACCCATCGGCCATCATTCAGCATCAAGTTGAACCATTCTTCTCCCCATGCATCCGGCAATCGTATTTCCAGTTCTTCGCTCGGTGAGCCCGGAGTAGGACGAAAGTCGAAAGATGCCAGTGGAGTTTCGTTGTAATAGGCAGTAGTAGTGTTGTATAGGTACCCTCTATCGTCCAGTTCTATATTCTTTGTCAGTTCATGCAGATGAATGCGTTGGGTTTTTAGTGTATCTCCCAGGTAATTGCCCGAAGAATACAGGCGTATGGTGATCGAGTCGAACTCATATTGGATGTTTTCATCAAAAGAATAGGAAGGTACTTCATACTCTGCGTAAAAAGAGGCGGTAATTTTCCCCCATAAGTTGTCGTCACGGTATCCTATCTGGCAAACCGTATCTCCCGAAGTGGCTATGGAGTCGCTTAATACTGTACTAAGTAATACCGTACAAGTATCCATCTGTTCGTTGAGGAATGAACTTTGTACCCATTTCGCTCCTATGGACGATGAATCGTCTACACAAGCGAAAAAAGAAAGAGATATAAAGAATGAAAAAAGTAGTATGATTGACTTCATGTAGTAAAATGAAATTGGTTTTGTACCGGCAAAAGAAGAGGTTTTAAATAGTCCTCCAAAAAACTATCGACTAAATCTCTGTATTTGTCGACCTGAATTTTGTTGGTAGATAGAATGTCTTTATTTGTCGATAGTTTTTTTATGCGTGCCCGTTGCCGCCTACATTTGCGGTTGTAATCAACGACATATTTATGAATACGAAAATGAATAAATTACTTTGCATGATGGTGGTGCTGCTTTCATTGGCGGCATGTACGGATGATACTGAATATACGGCAGGTGTGTGGTATCGCCGTTCTGATTTTGATGGTGTGGCGCGTACGGACGCAGCTGGTTTTACGATTGGTAACGTAGGGTACCTCTGCACCGGATACCGGGGGAGTACCAAAGACCGTTTGAAAGATTGCTGGGCGTATGACATCGAGGCTAATTCGTGGACACAGTGTACATCAATGCCCGATGCGGCTCCTGCCCGAAATGCGGCTACAGGTTTTGCAGTAGGTACCAAAGGATATATTGCTACCGGTTACGATGCGACAAAAAAGGATTATCTGAATGATTGCTGGCAGTATGATCCTGCCACAAATTCCTGGAAGGAGATGGCTTCTATCCCGGATGGAACTGATGGGACTAATATCTATGGTAAACGGTATTATGCACTTTCTTTCGGCATTGGTCAGTATGGGTATCTGGGTACAGGTTACAACGATAATTATCAAAAGGATTTCTGGAAGTTCGACCCGTCGGTGGGAGATAAAGGAGAATGGACAGCCATGAGTGGATTTGGCGGACAGAAGAGAATGGGCGGTATGGCCTTCGTCATAGATGATATAGCTTATATCTGCGGCGGTGAAAATAACGGTTCGGATGTGACGGATTTCTGGTGTTTTAATCCGGCAACGGGTACTTGGAAAGAATTGCGCGAACTTTACGATAAGAGTGATGATGATTATGACGACGATTACACTTCTATCGTCCGTTCTTATGCTTGTGCTTTCGTGATCGACGGTAAAGGATACATTGCTGCGGGGCAGACTGCTGGTGGTAGTTATCGTTCCAATTATTGGATTTACGACCCTCTGACAGACCTCTGGGATGGGGAAGATTTGACAGATTTCGAAGGAAGTACACGCTCGAAAGCCGTATGCTTTTCTACTGGAAAACGGGGAATTATAGCTACGGGAGGAGCTTCTACTTATTATTACGATGATACTTGGGAGTTGAAGCCTTATGAATATGAAGAGAAATAAAAAAATAATAGGTATTAGTTGCTTTGTCTTGCTGCTTTTAGTGGGAATCATGTATGTGTATGTGCATCCGGTAAATAGATACCGTTTGGAAGTGACCCGGGTTGGAGGTAGTGGGTACGGCTATAAAATTTATGAGAGAGAGCGTTTGATAATTGTTCAACCTTTTATCCCGGTTGTTTCCGGGAAAAGAGCTTTTCAATCGGAACAGGATGCCCGATGTATAGGAAACTTAGTGCTGGAGCGAGTGAAAGCCGGGGATGAATTTGCCATATCAAAGGACGACTTGGATAATTTAGGAGTTGTTTATTAATGCCACCTTATTGGCACAATCATGCCACCTTACTGGCACGACTGTGTCAATGTGGTGGCACTGTTGTGCCAATACGATGGCACAAGGTAAAGCATTAAGTACAGATTATTTTTTCTCTTCTTCTTTGGATGCTACTACATAATCTTCTTTGATAAACTCATCATACACACGCTTGGGATGATCGAATGGTGCGGTTCCATTCTTTTGTTCATTGAAGTTTTCCCGGCGGAATTGTTTCAGTTTCAGGTTATCTTCCGCATACTCTCTCAATTTCCTATGCTCATTTCCGTAGAGCGAACTTTCGGTCACATCAGAATTGAGTAGGTTTTCTTTAGGAGTAATAGTAGGTAGGAGCACTTGTTCCAACAGACCACGATAGGCACCGTTATATTCGCACCATACGATATCGTTGGTTACAAATATACGATAGGAGTACTTTGACCATGCGGTTTTGATTTCAATAGATGTAGCATAAATTTCAATGGTAGCTTCTGAACCATACGCTTGGTCACGGATCACAACGGTCGTCCGACCGCTCAGTTCTTCCTTCACGGAAGTTTGCCACTTATCAGAGTGTAAGATTTCTTCGATAATTTCCGGCAAATTTTCTTTAATCTCAAACTGTATTCTCATGGTGCTTGCCTGCGGGCAGGACTTTTTTGATTTTTTCCTCCTTAAACAATTAAGCTAGCCTAAAGTTACATAGATTGAAGCAAAAAAACAAGATTTTATTTGAGAATTTGTTATTTTCGCCAAACTATCTGCCTTTTTCGTTTGTTTTTACCATAAATATGCACAAATCGTAAAAATAAAGTTTATGCGGAACAGGGCCCGGAAGAATTATGTCATTTATGTACTGATGTTACTCCTGTTTGGAGGGTTGATTTATGTTGCTATTGAAGAGGGTGACCGGTTTTCGCACTATGCGGTAAATGCGCAGAACATGGTACAGGGGAATCCATTCACTATGTTTCTCCAGTTTATACAGGATAATCTTCATCATCCGCTCACTACCTTGTTGATTCAGATTATAGCCGTACTGCTGATGGTGCGTCTTTTTGGCTATTTGTTCAGTCTGATCGGGCAACCGGGAGTGATTGGAGAGATTGTTGCCGGTATTGTGTTAGGACCTTCCGTACTCGGCTTTTTCTTTCCGGATGCTTTTCATTTCCTTTTTCCGGCACACTCGCTTACCAATCTTGAACTGTTGAGTCAGGTGGGACTGATCCTTTTTATGTTTGTCATCGGTATGGAGCTGGATTTCAGTGTACTGAAAAATAAAATCAATGAAACGCTGGTGATTAGCCATGCCGGAATCCTAGTACCCTTCTTCCTGGGTATCTTGTCTTCTTACTGGGTGTACGAAGAATATGCAGCTGCCCAAACTCCGTTTCTTCCATTTGCCTTGTTTATAGGTATTTCTATGAGTATCACCGCTTTTCCGGTATTGGCACGCATCATTCAGGAGCGGAATATGACGAAGACCCCTTTAGGAACGCTGACCATTGCTTCCGCTGCCAATGATGATGTGACAGCCTGGTGTCTGTTGGCTGTGGTGATTGCTATCTCCAAAGCAGGAAGTTTTGCCGGCGCACTTTATTCAGTGGGGCTGGCAGTTGTCTATATTGCGGTCATGTTTTTGGTCGTTCGCCCATTTCTGAAGAAAGTGGGAGAAGTATATGCCAACCGGGAAGCAATCAATAAAACATTTGTGGCATTTATTCTGCTCATTCTTATTATTTCCTCTTGTCTGACCGAAATTATTGGTATTCATGCACTGTTCGGAGCCTTTATGGCAGGGGTAGTGATGCCGTCCAATCTGGGTTTCCGAAAGGTGATGATGGAGAAGGTGGAAGATATTTCATTAGTCTTCTTTTTACCTCTGTTCTTTGCCTTTACCGGATTACGTACGGAAATCGGTTTGATAAACAGTCCGGAGTTGTGGATGGTATGTTTACTGTTGGTGACGGTTGCTGTTGTCGGCAAACTGGGTGGATGTGCCATTGCCGCCCGTTTGGTGGGTGAGTCGTGGAAGGATAGTTTGACGATAGGGACATTGATGAATACACGGGGATTAATGGAGCTTGTCGCTTTGAATATCGGTTATGAAATGGGAGTTCTTCCTCCCTCTATATTCGTAATTTTGGTCATTATGGCGCTAGTTACGACCTTTATGACTACTCCTTTGCTTCATTTGGTGGAACATATTTTCGTACGTCGGGAAGAAAAATTATCTTTGAAGCACAAATTGATATTTTGTTTCGGGCGTCCGGAATCCGGGCGTGTGTTGCTGTCCATTTATGATTTGTTATTTGGGAAGCAGTTGAAGAAAAATCATTTGATTGCAGCACACTATACGGTGGGTACGGATCTGAATCCGTTGAATGCCGAACATTATGCCAGCGAGAGTTTTGCTTTGCTCAATCAACAGGCAGCGAAATTAAATATCCAAGTAGATAACCATTATCGGGTGACAGACAAACTTGTACAGGAAATCATCCACTTTGTCCGTAACGAACATCCTGATATGCTGCTTTTGGGAGCCGGGAGTCATTATCGTTCGGATATGCCGGGAACTCCGGGAGCAATTTTATGGTTAACGCTCTTCCGGGATAAGATTGATGAGATTATGGAGCAGGTGAAGTGTCCGGTGGCCGTATTTGTCAATCGTCAGTATCGGGAAGGCACGACGGTCAGTTTCGTACTTGGCGGAATGATTGATCTGTTTCTTTTTTCCTATTTGGATAAGATGTTGCAGAACGGACATTCGGTACGTCTTTTTCTTTTTGATACGGACGATGAAGAGTTCCGTGGACGCATTGACGATTTGCAGGTGCGTTATCCGGAACAAACGATGATAGTGTGGTTTGAGGGAGTAGAAGATTTAGTGACTGAAGAGAAAGACGGATTATTGATAATGAGCCATCTTTCTTATACGAAATTATCCGAGGATGAGGCTGTGATGCGTGAATTGTCATCTTTGCTGGTAATCCGCCGGAATAAGAATACGGGAGATAAAAATGAAGGACTTGAAAATTGATGAATCTACAGGATTAGTGTTGGAAGGCGGGGGAATGCGTGGAGTATTCACCTGCGGTGTGCTTGATTATTTTATGGATCACGATATCCGGTTTCCCTATGCGATAGGAGTGTCTGCCGGTGCGTGCAACGGGTTGTCGTATGCATCACGGCAGCGGGGACGTGCCAAGTACAGCAACATTGACTTGTTGGAGAAGTATGATTATATCGGTCTGAAACATTTGCTCAAAAAACGTAATATACTGGACTTTGATCTATTATTCAATGAGTTCCCCGAACATATTCTTCCTTACGATTATGAAACATATTTTGCTTCACCGGAGCGTTTTGTGATGGTGACTACGAATTGCATCACGGGAGAAGCCAACTATTTCGAAGAGAAAAAAGACAGTCGCAGGGTGATTGATATTGTCCGCGCATCCAGCAGTCTCCCTTTTGTATGTCCTATTACTTATGTAGACGGGGTTCCCATGCTCGATGGAGGAATTGTAGATTCCATACCTTTGCAAAGAGCCATTAAGGATGGCTGCACGAGAAATGTTGTGGTACTCACCCGTAACCGGGGGTATCGGAAAGATTCGAAAGACATTCGTATCCCTTCGTTTGTATATCGGAAATATCCGAAGTTGCGCGAAGCGTTAAGTCGGCGGTGTGCTGTTTATAATGAGCAGTTGGAAATGGTAGAGCGCATGGAGGATGAAGGACAGATTATCGTTATTCGCCCGTTAAAACCTGTAGCCGTAGACCGCATCGAGAAAGATGTGCAAAAGCTGACAGAGTTTTATCAGGAAGGGTACGAATGTGCGAGAGCCTTACTTGAAGAATAAACAAGTCTCCATAGTTGAACAACAGACAGGCTCTCCATGCTTTTTTGTTTTTCTTGAATGTCAGATAGGATAATTGGACGTGTTCCCTTTTCATTTTGAATGGGTATATTGTTCGGCAGCCTTTTTTAGTTTCCTACCCATCAATTCTACCAGAGTCTTCGGATAAAGAACTTGTATTCCCTCGGCATATCCGAAGAATACTCGTTCTAACTCATGGTTGATGACGACTTCAATTTCCAGTATGACACTTCCGTCAGCCAATCTTTCCACCACTTGCTGGCTGCGGTGTATAGGCTTGGTTATGATGTAAGGTGCTTCGGCAGCGGCTACCTTGAAACCGATTTTCTCCGCTACGCTTCCGGAGTTTTTAGTGACTCCTACCAGATCATCGAAGAACGTGTTCGGATCGAAGAACGTATTTTTTATGTAATGTTCTTGTGGCAGAACTTCCAATGATTGTATTCTGTCCAAAGCTAAATTTTGCAAGATCCGTCCGTTTCCTCTGACACCATAAACGAACCACCGGTTACGATACTCTTTTAATAGATAAGGATAAAAAATAAAGTTGTTGGCCGAACGTGCCTTGAATGAACGATATTTGAGCTGTATCGGATGCTCGTTTACAATCGCGTGATAGATCGTATCCAGATAATCCAGTCCTTTCAATGATTCATTCTTTTCAAAGTCAATGACAGGAGTGGTTTTCATCCGGGCAGAAGCGACATGGTCTTCCAGGCGGTTGATAATATCACTCATTTCCGTGAAATAGGAGAAACCTTTAAACTGCCTCAACACTTCCACGGCTTCCGACATCGTTTTCAGGTCTTGTTCGTTCAGCGGAGTTTGTGTAATGCTGTATTCCGGATCTTCGTATTTATAGTATTTATTTTCGTACACCACAATCGGAGCGTTATAACCCAGCTTCTCGCTGCGCATCATCTGTATATCCATCTGTACCGTACGTTTGCTTATGCCTTTATCGATGCCTTCGTATTCATAAAGGGCATCCGAGCAAGCATCTACCAAATCTTCCAACGTCCAGCGTCGATAAGGATTACGCAGACAGTTATCAATTGTTTTATAACGGATTAAGGCATTTCTATTTGCTGGCATAAGTAGAAGAATAAAGATTGGCTTCAAAAGTAGAAAAATAAATTCAGGAAAACAAAGAGGTTGCAGGTCTTTATTCTTGGATGATAAAAGAAAATTCTTAGGATTTGTATCAAATTTGATACCCTTTGAAACAAAGTTTATAGACGAAGGCGAAGATACCCCCTATCTTTGCCTTCGTCTATTTTGGATTAAAAGCTTGTATAAACTAGGAATACTTTGTTGCCATGAAAACAAACCCTTGGATGAAACTATGTAAAGGTGCAATACTTGCATTGGCAGTCTCTTACGGACTGACTTATTGCCACACCACTAAAAGCAAGTTGACCTTGGAACAGAAAGGGGATAGCCTGACTGTCATCCACATTACCAATCCGACTAATTATATATTGCTTCCTATAGAAGAGGAAGCTGCGGAAAGTCAGGTTCTGCTTGATACCGGAGAGGCTGCGGATACCGATATGGGTATTCGTCTGGCACAGACTCAAGTGGACTATTTCGTACCATTTGCCTTGCCTGTCGGAGCGAAGACAGCCACCGTGCGTATTCGTAATAAATCAAAGGAGGCACTTTGCTGGAAAGAAATCAAGTTATCTGATACATTTGATACTACCAATACAGAAAAGTTCCGTCCTGTTTATCATCATACTCCTCTCTATGGCTGGATGAATGATGCCAACGGATTGGTGTATAAAGATGGAGAATATCATTTGTATTTTCAATATAATCCTTACGGCTCTAAATGGGGAAATATGCATTGGGGACATTCTGTCAGTAAGGACCTTGTACATTGGGAACATTTGGCCCCAGCTATTGCCCGTGATACATTGGGACATATCTTTTCCGGCAGCTCTATTGTCGATCAGGAGAATATAGCGGGTTACGGAGCAGGGAGTATCCTGGCTTTTTATACTTCTGCCAGTGACAAAAACGGGCAGATCCAATGTCTTGCTTTTAGCAAGGATAACGGACGGACATTTACTAAATACGAGAAGAACCCCATCTTGTGCCCTGCTGATGGTTTGAAAGATTTTCGTGATCCGAAAGTGTTTCGGTATGAACCGGAAGATAAATGGGTGATGATTGTCTCCGCCGATAAAGAAATGCGTTTCTATGACTCTAAGAATCTGAAGGACTGGAACTATATGAGCAGCTTCGGAGAAGGATACGGAGTGCAACCTTGTCAATTTGAATGTCCGGACATGGTGGAACTTCCGGTGGATGGAGATCTGAACCGTAAGAAATGGGCATTGATAGTGAACGTCAATCCGGGATGTTATTTCGGAGGAAGTGCCACTCAATACTTTACAGGAGACTTTGATGGAAAGAAATTCAGTTGTGACAATCAGCCAAATGTCACCAAATGGTTGGATTGGGGCAAAGATCACTATGCTACCGTTTGTTTCTCAAACACTGGAGAACGGACGATTGCTGTTCCTTGGATGAGTAACTGGCAATATTGTAATATTGTCCCGACAAAGCAATTTCGTAGTGCTAACGCTTTGCCGCGTGAGTTAAGCCTTTATACACAAGATGGTGAAATTTATCTTTCAGCAGCTCCGGTACTGGAGATAAAGACTCTGCGAAAAGAAAAGAAAGAGACTCCGGCATTTACGGTTGCCAATGATTATCATATTGATTCTTTATTGGCTGATAATGATGGTGCTTATGAACTGGCATTGGAAATTACCGCCGGGGAAGCGGAGATTATGGGATTCAGCCTCTTTAATGATAAAGGTGAAAAGGTGGATATCTACTTCAATCTTCCGGAAAAGAGATTGGTTATGGACCGGACGAAAAGTGGTATCGTGGATTTCGGAAAGAAGAGTGTACCTCATGAAATAGAGGTTCACGACCGTAGAAAGACGACTTCCATCAATTATATAGATGATTTCGCATTAGCTACCTGGGCACCGATAAAGAAAGAGAATAAATATACGTTGGATGTCTTTGTTGATAAATGTTCTGTAGAAATATTCCTGAATGGAGGAAAGGTAGCAATGACTAATCTTATCTTTCCATCGGCACCATACAACCGTATGTGTTTTTATAGCAAAGGAGGTTCATTTCAAGTAGATTCATTCAATGCGTATCGGTTGGGTTTATAATAGAAATAGAAGTTACACAATAGATGTTTGCATAGATTCAGTAAAAGCAACAAGTATTGATTGCTTTTTAAGGACTCATAGGTTAGATTTATAAGTTAGGTTTTGTAGATTAGAATTAGGTATTTGGTAGCTGTCAGATGTGAAATCCGGCAGCTACTTTTATTCATCAATTATTCATCAATTTCAATTGTATATCCTCCTTGGAATATCTCTTTCGGTTGTAAGTGCTGCATCCAGTCCTTATCTTTATATTCACCAGTATAATGTGCGCGGTCGCAACGTCCGTACCAAGGTTCGATGCAGACGAAAGGAGCATTCTTTGCAGGTGGAGACCAAAGACCGACTACCGGAGCGTTAAAATGTAAACTAAGATAAGCTTGTTTCTCCTTATTATATAAGGTAACTTTACGAACCTGTTCATTTTCCAGTATCAAAGCATCTTTATCAAAGGTATGCGTGTCCAGTGGTAATAATCCGTCTGTTAGTTCTAAGGAATATTCAGTAGAAGGATCAGCGCATCCTTTTTCTGAAATGAGAATATATTTCAAACCGTTTTCCTTGTCAAATCCGAAGAACCCTCTTTCAGAATTGCTTGCATCGAACTCCGGCCAATAGAAAGCTGGATGTGCCCCAATCTGAAAGTACATTTCCTTGTTGGCGGTATTCTTTACTTCCCACATAACTTCAATTTGCTTTCCCTGAATGCGATAGCCTATTTCCAGACAGAATGGAAAAGGGTATTTCTGCAAAGTCTCTTCATTGCTGACAAGACGGTAACGCACTTCATCCTCTTTTTCAGTAACAAGTGTGAACTCCATATCACGGGCAAAACCATGTTGAGTAAGTGTATAAGGAATCCCCTCGTTACGATACTCATTTTCCCATACGCTCCCAACAATGGGGAATAGGACAGGAGAGTGACGTTTCCAAAAAGCAGGATCGGCTTGCCACAGATATTCTTTTCCATTGGCGACGATACTGCAGAGTTCAGCTCCGTGAGGAGATACTTGAATCGTGAGTTGTTTGTTGGAGATTGTTTTCATATCGTTGATTTTTTCAGTTGACTACAACCAGTAGTTAACTCTATTTTTAAGTTCTTATCACCTGCAAAGGTAATATTTTCCATACTTACTGGAGAATAGATATTCTATAATTCTTCTATTTCGAAGAATAATGTATAAAACCCTATAAAATAGCGTTCTATGCAACAAATGTTATAGCCTTTGAAACATTTTTTTCAGTCGTTTGATATAAATCAACCGTAATTTGCATCATCGATATAGTAAAATTCGTACTTTTAATTTAATAACATCAAACTAATGCTTAGTATTATGAAGAACAAAAAACTTCTTTGTAGCGTTTGTTTCCTGTTTACTTTCATGTCAGTCCTTTGGGGGCAAAACATAACAGTGAAAGGAAACGTTACTTCAAAGACTGATGGTCAACCAATTATTGGTGCTTCCGTAGTGCAAAATGATTCTAAATCAACTGGAACTATCACAGATTTGGATGGTAACTTTACTCTTAGTGTACCAACGAATGCATTATTGGCAATTTCTTATATAGGATATAAAGAAGTAATTATTGCCGCTAAACCTTCATTGAAGATAGTGATGGAAGAGGATGCTAAGATGATTGACGAAGTGGTTGTGACAGGTTATATGGCTGAAAAGAAAGCCAGTCTGACAGGTTCGGTAGCTGTAGTGAAGATGAAAGAGGTGGCTGACATACCTACTGGTAATGTGATGTCAGGTTTGCAGGGACGTGTAGCCGGTATGAACGTAACAACTGATGGTAAACCCGGAGGTGGTAACACAGATACTAAGTTACGTGGTATTACTACCATCAACAATTCTTCTCCTCTTTATGTAATAGACGGTGTTCAGACACATGATAATGTGGCTTCTATTATCTCATCCAATGATGTTGAATCCATTCAGGTGTTGAAAGATGCAGCTTCGGCTGCCATTTATGGTGCGCAAGCTGCCAATGGTGTCATTATTATCACCACAAAACGTGCTAAGGAAGGCGATGTAAAAGTAAGTTTTGATATGTCGCTCACTGCCCAGACTTTTACTGGTGGTATTGATATGCTTGACGCTTACCAATGGGGTGATGTGTATTGGCAGGCTTATAAAAATACTTTTGGAACCAATCCCAATAGTGTAGTATATGGAAATGGAGAAAAGGCCCAACTGCAAGAATATTATTTTGACCAGAATGGAGTGAAAATAAAGTCGGGCAACACTGATTGGGCAAAGGAAATATTTGGTACGGCTTTAATGCAAAATTATAATCTTTCTCTTTCTAAAGGGTTTAAGGATGGGAATGTGGCTCTTACCTTAAATTATATGAATCAGGATGGTCTTTGCCGTAATACAGACTACGAACGTTTTAATTCGCGTTTAGCCTCTAATTTTCGCTTTGTAGATGGTAAAGTGCGTGTGGGTGAAAGTATTTCGGTGAATCACTGGTTGGAGCATCTTAATCCTGCCGGTATAGAAGAATTGGTTATTGCCCAGCATCCGGCCATTCCTGTGTATGATGAAAATGGAGGGTATGCCGGTGGCTATGTGGATATATTGGGGGATAAGCCGAATGCCATTCGCTTGACAGACAATGAAGCCAATAATCGTCACAAAAGTTGGCGTATCTTTGGCAATGTTTATTTGGAAGTGGAACCCATTAAAAATCTAGTGTTGAAGAGTCAATTTGGTTTGAACTATACTACCGGTTTCAACTCAACTTTCGTCCCCAAATGGAGTGAAGCCGATCGTAAGGTAGATGTAAATGAACTGACCGTACGACAAGATAATAGCGTGCAATGGGTATGGTCGAACACTGCCAATTATAGTATAGACTTTGGGAAGAACAATATCAGTGCAGTGATAGGAACTGAAGCTAAGAAAGAGAATGGTGAACATTTACAGGGATATGGTCGCGGATTGGTGATAGAAGATCTCGATTATCGTTACTTAGACACTGTAACTGAAGGAAAAAGTGTGAGTAACAATGCTTCTACCTATGCTATGGTCTCTTACTTTGGTAAGGTGAACTATGCGTTTGATGATAAATACCTTATATCAGGAACAGTGCGTCGTGATGCTTCTTCACGTTTCGGTAAAGGGAATAATTCTGCTATCTTTCCTTCAGTATCTGCCGGTTGGAGAGTATCGCGTGAAAAATTTATGGAATGTACGCAAAACTGGCTTTCAGATCTTAAATTGCGTGCATCGTGGGGGATCAATGGTAATGATCAGATTGATAACAATGCTACTTACAACCTCTATTACACTAACATGTCCAATGGCTCATACAATTTCAATGGGGATGGTACAACGGTATTGCCCGGAGTACAGAAAGACCGTTCGGGTAACAACGACCTGAAATGGGAAGAGACCAAACAACTGAACTTTGGTATTGATGCTGCTTTCTTTGACAACCGTTTGGGACTGACACTGGATTATTTTCAAAAAAAGACTACTGGTATGTTAATCCAGAAACCTTATATAGGAGTGATCGGTGAAGGTGGATATAAATGGTACAATGCTGCCAGTATGGATAATAGCGGTGTGGAAGCAACCTTTACTTGGCGAGATGAAATAAAGGATTTCAAGTATGATATTTCGTTCAACCTTTCCTATTATAAAAATGAAATTACCGAACTTCCGGATGTAATCAAATATACTTGGGGAGGTGGTAATGGTGTGGACAAAACTATTGTAGGTCAACCTTACGGATCATGGATGTCCTATAAAGCTGATGGTGTATTCAAAACAAAACAGGAGGTATATGAATACCTAAGCAAATATGATGTACAGATTGGTGCTCCCGGCGTAGGACGTATTCGCTACAAAGACCTTAACGGTGATAACATTATCAATACTGCTGATATGGATTGGCAAGGGAGTGACCAACCTAGATTTATTGGTGGATTGAACATCGGTGCATCTTACAAAGGATTTGACCTTTCTGTATTCTTCAATGGTATGATTCGCGATGCATGGAACAATTCCAAGTTTTATACCGACCTTTTTCAAGGTTGGACAGGTAATCACTCTGTACGTTTGATGGATGCAATGCATGCTTGGAATGCTTATGAGCAAACGGGAGTTTATAATTGTGATATCCCTGCATTGACTGTAGTTGATAATAATGTAGAAACACGCAGTTCCACTTTCTTTATTGAAGATGGTTCTTATGTGAAGTTGAAAACTCTAACTGTGGGTTATACTTTCCCGGATAAGTGGATTAAGAAAGCGCATCTTTCCAATTTGCGTTTGTATCTGCAAGCACAGAACGTTTTTACGCTGACTAATTATACGGGTGCCGACCCGGAAGGATTGGGCTATCCATATCCCCAACCTCGTACCTATACATTCGGTCTATCACTTGGTTTTTAATTTTTATCCTAAATACAGAACATTATGAAATTGAAATATATCTTTGCAGTAGGTGTGATGGCACTATTGGCAAGTTGCGATGAGAGTCGTTTTCTAGATATTAAACCTCAGGGTACACTCAATGACGATTTGTTATCATCGGCCGATGGTGTAGAGCTTTTGGTTACTTCAGCTTATGCAGGATTGAAAGGTCCTAATCGTGATATGCACTGGGTGCCGATGACCAATTGGACGTATGGTGAAGTACGTTCGGATAATGCCTACAAAGGTGGTGGCGGTGTAAATGATGGAGACTTTTGTACGCTGCTTGAAACCTTTAAAATAGATGCTACATGGGGCAATGCCGACGAAAAATGGTTTCAACTTTATTGTTGCTTGCAACGTTGTAACAGCGCATTGCGGGTAATGAATACGCTTGATGAGAACGCTTTGCCGATGATTAAAAGTCGTAAAGCCGAAATGAAAGTGATTCGTGCACACTTCTTCTTTGAACTGGTTCGCCTTTTCAAGCAAGTACCTTATTTTGATGAGAATGTGGAAAATGATGACTATAAGTACATTCCCAACAATCAGTTTACCCGTGAAGAACTTCTGGGTAAAATAGCACAAGAATTTCTTGATGCTGCTAACGATTTGCCTGATACTCAATCTCAAGTAGGGCGTGTCACTAAGAACATTGCTTATGCTTATGCTGCCAAAGCTAGACTTTATCAGGCTTACCGACAAGATGATAATAACCAAGTGGTTGCTATTGATAAACAATTGTTAGCTGAAGTGGTGACTCTTTGCGACAAAGTAGGTGCGCAAGGAAAGGCATATACTCTTTTGAACGATTTTCAGAAACTTGATCAATTGGAATATGAAAATGGGGTAGAGTCTGTGTTTGCTGTACAATATTCGATGGATGATGAAACCGATGGTGCCGGGAATATAAACTGGAGTAATCTGTTGAATGCTCCTAAAGGTCCTTATGGTGGCGACGGATTTTTCTTACCCAGTCAGAACTTGATCAATGCCTATAAGACAGATAACTATGGATTGCCTTTGTTTGATACTTTCAACGCCGATGACTATGGAATATACGAAGGAAGTGAGCTCACCAACATTGATGCAACTGTGGATCCTCGTTTGGATTTCGTTACCGGTCGTCCTGGTATCACTTGGAAAACATATACCGTTGAGCCTTGTAAAGCAAACTGGATACGTAACAGCGGTGAATATGGCTTTAATTGTACAAAGCGCTTCTACATCTCGCCTGAAAGTGAAGATATGTTCCAAGGTTGGCCTTGGGGAGCTTCTCATCTCAACTGGCAGATAATTCGCTATGCTGATGTGTTGTTATGGAAGGCTGAAGCCTTGATAGAGATTGGCGAAGCTACCGGACTGGAAGAGGCTCGCAAAATTATTAACCGTATTCGTCTGCGTGCCAAAAATAGTCCTTATGTAAAAGACTTTGAACATTCCGAACAGGATGCAGCTAATTATCTGATAGGCGAATATCCTGCTGAGGGCTGGAGTCAGGACTTTGCCCGCAAGGCATTACGTTGGGAACGCCGTATGGAGTTTGCTATGGAAGGTGACCGTTTCTTCGACTTGGTACGTTGGGGGATTGCTGCGGAAACCATGAACAGCTACATTAGTGTGGAGCAGAATAAGCGCGTTTATTATCGTGGTGCTCGCTTTGTTCGTGGCAGAGATGAATATTTGCCTATTCCCAATGCACAATATAACTTCTCTGAAGGCAATTATGTGCAGAATCCCGGATACGGTAAGTTTAACTAGTATAAATTCCTTAAATATAAATATGATGAAAATAAAAAGATATTTGCTTAGCACTTTCTGTCTGTGTTTGTTCACGGCTTGCGATAGTGATGATAATCTGTTGTGTTACGGCACTCATACTGAAATCGAAGGCGATGTTACCACATTCGGAGCTGTTGGCGATGGAAAGACGGATTGTTCGAAAGCCATTAATAGTGCTATTGCTTCCTTGCCTTCCGAAGGGGGAGTAGTGGTTATTCCTGAAGGTGATTTTGTGCTCGACGCTCCCATTGTGATTAATAAGCACAATGTGACATTCAAAGGGTTGAATCCCGGTATGCGTAGCAATATTGATGTGAATGGAATAAATGAGTTGTTGGGTCCTGGTGGCGGAAGTAAATTGGTGGCGCGTAATGCCGAAGCTGCTATAAAAGTAGAGACAGGCGTGAAGGGTGTAAAGATTATGAACCTGATGGTGTCCGGTGGTACGGAAGCTAAGAACATCGGCATACACTTTGCCGGTACGAGTGATGATGGAATGCTTTCTAATATTATTGGTATAAATTTGCATACAGGCGTCAAGATAGAACAAGCGAAAAACATGCAGATAATCAATTGCTGGGTATGTGAGCTTCCCAATAGTATGGTGCTGATTGGTGGCGAGAATATTAATATCAAGAATTGCCAACTGGGTGCTCAGCCCACTGGCATAACCTGTAAGGCGCAGGGAGTGAACAAACTTTCGTTTGTAAATAATCAGGTCTATCCTGACGGACGTGAAAATTTAGTGCTTGATGGTTGTAATAACTGTATTGTTGAAGGTAATAATTTCAAAAGCTACTACAATGGTATTCTCGTGTTGAGTGGTAATGATAATCGGGTAAATAAGAATATTTTTTGGCTTACCGGAGCTCTTCAAAATCAGATGCTCGACCATGGTGATGACTTTGGCATAATCAATGTAAAGGGTAACAACAATATGTTTGTATCCAACAGTTTGTCATGTGAATGGGCTTATACTGATGCTGTGGCCGTAAATGCTACTCAAGGAACAGGAAATGTGTTCAAAAACTGCTTTATAGATAATTTGGAGAGTTATCGGGTATTCCTGGTGAACGCAGGAACTGAAGTCTCTAATTGTGTATCATCTGATAAGGTGAGCATAGTAGAATAACCTCCTCAACATACACCATTATTAATATAGTAACACCATGAAGATAAATAAATTCTTAATAAGCGGAATGCTCCTGATGTTGGGCACATCTTGCAGCAATGACGATACCTATACTCTCTGTGATGAATGTAACGGTCAGAAGATTATAGACATAACCCAATTCGGACTTCCAACCGATGGGGCCACTGATTGTGCTGATCTTATAAATGCTATTATAGCCGATCTTCCGCCCGAGGGAGGAACGATACTTATTCCCGAAGGTACTTTTCGTTTGGATAGTCCCATTCAACTTACGCGTAATTTCGTAACATTGAAAGGTGTGAATGATGAAGCGGTTACTACTGCTGCCGATACGAGGGAAAGTCGTCTGGTGCTTGGAAATGCCGAATATGCGTTACACGTTGCCCCTGTTGCCGATATAGACGGACGCAAAAACCGTATTAGCGGTGTGGAGGTAAACGGACTTACGCTTGTGGGGAAGGGTGACCATCAGGGAACCGGAATTTATGTAGAACATGATAATGACCGCCTGCACTTCTTCAATATTAAAATGGAAAATATGTACCAGGGCATTAAACTCCAAGGGTGTGACGCCATAACATTAGCTCGGATAGATGCAACCGATGTAGTGAATGGCATTGATATGAATGGTGGCATACAGAATATGGTAACCAATTCTGTATTCGGCTCAACACAGGGCGGTGTAACGGCACGTATTTCCGGAGAAAGTAATCTGATATTTTCTCACAACAAACTAACGGCAAATGATGATCGCTGTGCTAATTTTATAGGTTGTAACCGGGTGAATATCTCGGATAATGAATTTACTGGAAACAAAATGACTTTCTTTGATATAAGCGGACAAAACAATCTGATAAGCGATAACTTGTTCACTGTAAACAGAAGCGAAAATCAACTCAATGGCAAAGAAGCAGACTATGGCGTGATTCATGTGAAAGGCGAATATAATCATTTCACATCGAACACCATTCAGGTGGCTTGGAGTGACAATATAGAAAACCCTGTGACTGTGAATGCTGCGGAAGGTGAAAATAATCGTTTCGCAAGTTTCACGATAGAGAATACGAGCAGCAATCAGGTATTTTATATCAGCGAGTCGTCCGAAGTGATAGATTGCGGAGTGACGGAAGAAAATATAAAGGTGAAACCTTCCGAAGCGCAGGATTTGACAAATGCAGCTTACGTGATAACGTATGATACTCCCGAAGAGATAGAAGATGATGATGAAAAAGCTTCCTATGCGTGGTTCAAGAAGCAATTTGTAAATGGTAAAGTCATTACTTCCGCTACATTGACTGATGAGGACCTTTCTGCTTATGATGTTATTTGGGTACATATAGACCGTGTCGGCATTGGAGCAGGATGGGATAAATTACCTTTGTCTGCTGATGCAATTGCCGCGTTGGCTACTTATTATAAGAATGGCGGAAACCTGTTCTTAAGCAATCATGCGACTCAATTGGTTGTACCATTTGGACGTACCGAACGCGCTCCCGGAATATTTGCAGATGGTGAAGGAGGAGATGGGGCAGACATTTGGACAATTAATGCCAATATCGGAATGGAGTATGATCATCGGGCTCATCCGGTTTTTGCTGGTATGGTTACTTCTTCCCAATTCCCCCATGAAACATTCCCGTTGATCGGGCCTGGACGGCGTGAAGACCATAACTGTATGTGGGACTTGAATGCTTATGGCTTCCCCGCTCTTTATCCCAATGCAGGAAATGTGGTGAAAGCGTTTGAAGAAGAAAATAAAGCTACCGTTTTGGCGACTTGGGGACACGTAACGGATTATTGTTGTGCCGGAATGGTAGAGTTTGCTCCGACAGCGGAATATCAAGGTACATGTATAGCTCTCGGTCTGGCTGCTTACGAATGGAATCAGAATAGTAATATAAACGTTTATCAAGATAATATTGTGCTCATGACGAAGAATATATTACATTATCTAAGCGCTAAGAAATAGATCGGTAACATTTTTTTTATCTTTTGAAACAAAAGTGATAGGTGTAACTATCCGTTGCACCTATCTTTGCATGGTGACAAATAGAAGACATTGAATATTAATAATTAACTCTAATACCATCTGACATGAATGTATTATTCTCGTTTAAACAAGTACAGACCTTTTTGACTATCCTGGTTATGATGATTTTCTCATTTTTGGATGCTTCGGCCGATACTTCTTCCTTATTAATAAAAGATTTGGGTGAAGGACATTGCCTGGTACAGATAAATACAAATCAACGTTATTTGCTTTTACCTGTAGAGGAGGTAATGCCTGATGTACGTGTCAGCATGATCGTTAATAATAAAGAGGTGAATGTTGCGGATGTTCGTCTGGCAGTGAACAGAGTGGACTATTTTGTTCCGCTGGATCTTTCGGCTTATGCTGGTAAAAACATACTGTTGAAATTTAAATTAGGCTCGAATGATCCTATACGGGGGAAACTTTCTGCTGTTTGTTGCAAGGAAATGAAATTGTCCGACACGTTCGATACGGGCAACCGTGAAAAGTTCCGTCCTACTTATCATTTCTCACCTCTTTATGGGTGGATGAATGATCCTAATGGAATGGTATATAAAGACGGTGAATACCACCTTTTCTATCAATACAATCCTTATGGTTCCAAATGGGGAAATATGAGTTGGGGACATGCTATCAGCCAAGATCTTGTAAACTGGAAACATCTTCCTGTAGCTATTGCTCCCGATGCATTGGGGACAATTTTCAGTGGCTCGGCAGTTGTCGATTTTGATAATACAGCCGGTTTTGGTGCAGGTGCCATTATCGCCATCTATACACAAAACAGTGACCGACAAGTACAAAGCATTGCTTACAGTACTGACAACGGACGTACTTTCACCAAATATGAGAATAATCCGGTACTGACGTCCGAAGCGCGTGACTTCCGCGACCCGAAAGTATTTTGGTATGAAAACACCAAACGCTGGATCATGGTATTAGCAGTAGGGCAGGAGATGCAGATATTCTCTTCTCCTAATCTGAAAGATTGGACCTTTGAAAGTCGTTTCGGTGAAGGGCAAGGTGCACATGGTGGTGTTTGGGAATGTCCCGATTTGTTTGAACTTCCAGTAGAAGGTACCAATGATAAGAAATGGGTGCTGCTTTGTAATTTGAATCCCGGAGGTCCTTTCGGAGGAAGTGCTACTCAATATTTTGTAGGCTCCTTCAACGGAAAAGAGTTTGTAAACGAATTCCCTTCCAAAACCAAATGGATGGACTGGGGAAAAGACCATTACGCCACCGTAACTTGGAGCGATGCTCCCGACAACCGCCGTATCGCTATCGCATGGATGAGCAACTGGCAATACGCAAACGATGTTCCTACCTCCCAATACCGTAGCCCGAATTCCGTTCCCCGTGACTTGAGCCTGTTTACCGTAGATGGTGAGACTTACCTCCAATCAGCTCCCTCTCCCGAACTGCTGGCTTTGCGTGATGCTTCCAAGAAACGCTCGTTCAAAGTAAACGGAACACGCACAATCAAAGAAATGATTCCCGGCAATGACGGTGCATACGAAATAGAATTGACAATCGAAAATCAACGTGCAGACGTAATCGGCTTCCGTCTCTACAATGACAAAGGCGAAGAAGTGGATATGCAGTATGACATGAAAGAAAAGAAATTCTCAATGGATCGTCGCAAGAGCGGAGAGGTCAGCTTCAATGAGAATTTCCCGATGTTGACCTGGACAGCAATTGAGCAAGGTGGAAACGAGGAACAAGGCGGCAAAGAGGCATTGAAACTCCGTCTGTTTGTGGATAAATCCAGTGTGGAAGCCTTTGGAAATGGTGGACGTTTTGTGATGACCAATCAGGTATTCCCTTCGGAACCTTACAATCATATCAACTTTTACAGTAAAGGAGGAGCTTATAAAGTAGATTCGTTTGTGGTTCATAAGTTGAAGCCATAAATATCTCTTGTTCGCCCTATGCGCTCTTTATTTGTTTCCCTATGGATGAATACATCTTTCCTTAAGGGATAGTAGGTGGATAGTAGGGATATACTTGTGTTAAACCTACGGTATTACTGATTCGTCACGGCCGTGACGAGTTCCTACCATGGCCGTGGAAAGATCTTCCCACAGCCATGACGAATTCCTACCACGGCCGTGGTAAGTTAGTAATACCGTAGCTTCAAGGTTACTATGCCGTAGGTTTAAGATAAAGATACCGTAGGCTTGAGGTATTGATGCAATAAGGAGAGCGTGATTCATATAGGCGACGAACAGATAACTAACGGTAAGTACCCACACGACTAACAGCAGATTGTAAATTGAATCATATAACTGCATGATATAAATAGAATAAGTACTCATGCAAAATATAATTTTATATTATTAGGCACGGATTACGCGGATTAGACGGTTGCTATCTGATAGCCATCATTCAAGAAGCCGTGTAATCCGCCTAATCCGTGCCTAAATTTATGATATAAACAAATGATGATAACATATTTAGATAAAAAAAACAATGGAAAACAGTAAAAACTCTTCCCTTTCCAAACTAATCCCGGTGATGCTTTGCTTCTTTGCCATGGGATTTGTTGACCTGGTAGGCATTGCCTCCAATTATGTAAAGGCAGACCTCGGTCTGTCGGACTCGCAGGCGAATATCTTCCCTTCACTGGTATTCTTCTGGTTTCTGATTTTCTCCGTACCCACAGGCATGTTGATGAGCCGCATCGGTCAGAAGAAAACCGTATTGCTTAGTTTGCTTGTGACTTTTGCTTCTTTGTTATTGCCGGTTTTCGGAGACAGCTATATGCTGATGCTGATTTCTTTCTCCCTTCTGGGCATCGGAAACGCGTTGATGCAGACTTCCCTGAATCCGTTGCTTTCTAACATCGTACGTGGCGACCGTTTGGCAAGTAGCCTGACTTTCGGCCAGTTTGTGAAAGCCATTGCCTCTTTCCTTGCTCCTTATATTGCCATGTGGGGAGCGACACAAGCCATTCCGACTTTCGATTTAGGCTGGCGCATCCTGTTCCCGATTTACATGATTGTAGCCGTTATTGCTATCCTGTTGCTCAATGTCACACAGATTAAAGAAGAAAAAGAAGAAGGCAAACCGTCTACTTTCGGACAATGTCTCGCTTTGCTTGGCAAACCGTTTATCCTGCTTTCTTTCATCGGTATCATGTGTCACGTTGGAATTGATGTGGGAACAAATACCACTGCCCCCAAGATTTTGATGGAACGTCTCGGCATGGGCCTTGATGATGCGGCTTTTGCAACAAGCCTTTATTTCATCTTCCGTACGGCAGGCTGCTTCCTCGGTTCTTTCATTTTACGTAAGATGTCACCGAAGTCTTTCTTCGGGATTAGCGTTGTGATGATGCTGATAGCGATGGCAGGTTTGTTTATATTCCATGACAAGACAATGATTTATGTATGCATCGGTCTGATTGGTTTCGGTAACTCCAATGTGTTCTCCGTAGTCTTCTCGCAGGCATTGCTTTACCTGCCGGGTAAGAAAAATGAAGTTTCCGGTCTGATGATTATGGGACTGTTTGGCGGCACGGTATTTCCGTTGGCTATGGGAGTAGCATCCGATGCCATGGGACAGAGTGGGGCAGTAGCCGTAATGACAGTGGGCGTGCTTTATCTCTTGTTCTATACGTTCCGTATTAAAAAATAATTTTATAACTTTGGAAACAATAAAATCCGTAGATCATGAATAATATAATCGTAGGAATGGGCGAGGCACTTTGGGATGTGTTGCCCGAAGGAAAGAAAATAGGTGGTGCTCCGGCAAACTTTGCCTATCATGTATCACAGTTTGGTTTTGACAGTCGCGTGGTGAGTGCCGTAGGCAAGGATGAGTTGGGAGACGAGATTCTGAACGTATTCAACGAGAAGAAACTGAAAACGCAGATTGAACAAGTGGATTATCCTACCGGTACGGTACAGGTGACACTGGATAACGAGGGAGTGCCTTGTTACGAAATCAAAGAAGGCGTGGCATGGGATAACATACCTTTTACGGATGAACTGAAACGTTTGGCATTGAGTACGCGCGCCGTTTGCTTCGGTTCCCTGGCTCAACGTAATGAAGTGAGCCGTGCCACTATCAACCGTTTTCTGGATACGATGCCCGACATAGACGGACAACTGAAAATCTTTGATATTAATCTCCGCCAGGACTTCTACACCAAAGAGGTATTGCGCGAATCTTTCCGCCGTTGCAACATTCTGAAGATAAACGACGAAGAACTGGTGACCATCAGCCGTATGTTTGGCTATCCCGGCATCGACTTACAGGATAAATGTTGGATTCTGTTGGCAAAATACAACCTGAAGATGCTGATTCTGACTTGCGGAATTAATGGTAGTTATGTGTTTACTCCGGGTGTTGTCTCTTTCCAAGAGACGCCGAGAGTTCCGGTTGCCGATACGGTGGGAGCAGGTGATTCTTTTACCGCTGCTTTCTGTGCTTCTATTCTCAATGGAAAACCGGTTCCTGAAGCTCATAAACTTGCCGTTGAAGTTTCTGCTTATGTCTGCACGCAAAGCGGTGCAATGCCCGAACTTCCGCAGGTTTTGAAAGACAAACTAATGTAATTGTTTGATGGAAAGTAAGTATAGAGGTATATCTCAGTCTGTGGGAATATACCTCTTGTTCTTTTTGCATGATTCGTATGATATGAGAGGTATAGACATAAAAAAAGGAGCAACGCCTTGCTCCAACCTTTGTTAACCTTAAATCTAATACTATGAAAAACACATTGCAAAGATACGGACTTCTGCTAAATCTGCAAATAATCCAAATAAAAAGAGATGTTTTATAACATTTATTGAGTGTTTGTCTTACGCTTTATACTTTTGTTAATAATTTCCGGTTGAATATTGGGAACTGTTTTGCATTTCTTTGGAGGGTAATGATGAGAATAATTGGATGATAGATAGCATACTCACAGTTTTATTTCTTATTTTTGTTCTCAATCGTCCATTTGGGTCATAGAAAGAAATACGAAAAAAATGAGAATGATTAGAATGATGGGATATACGAAGTGGATAGCAGTCTTGCTCTGTCTTCTTGGCATGACGGCTTGTCGGCAGGATGCACCGCGTTTCCGTATCGGGGTGGCGCAATGCAGCGATGACTCCTGGCGGCATAAGATGAATGATGAAATTCTTCGCGAAGCAATGTTTTATGATGGAGTATCGGTTGAAATCCGGTCGGCTGCGGATGATAATCGCAAACAGGCGGAAGACGTTCATTATTTTATAGATGAAGGGGTTGACTTATTGATTATCTCTGCCAACGAAGCGGCCCCCATGACTCCGATTGTAGAGGAAGCCTATCAAAAGGGAATACCTGTCATCCTGGTAGACCGGAAGATTCTTTCTGATAAATATACTGCCTATATCGGTGCCGACAATTATGAAATAGGACGTGCGGTAGGCAATTATATTGCGTCAAGCTTGAAAGGAAAAGGGAATGTGGTGGAACTTACCGGACTGGGTGGCTCAACTCCTGCCATGGAACGCCATCAAGGATTTATGGCTGCTATCAGTAACTTTCCGGATATCAAACTGATTGATAAAGCGGATGCTGCGTGGGAGCGTGAACCGGCGGAAGTGGAAATGGATAGTATGCTCCGTCGGCATCCGAAGATAGACGCCGTGTATGCGCATAATGACCGTATTGCTCCGGGAGCTTATCAGGCTGCAAAGAAAGTGGGACGGGAGAAGGAAATGATTTTTGTCGGTATCGATGCTCTCCCCGGCAAAGGTAACGGATTGGAAATGGTGCTCGACAGTGTGTTGAATGCTACTTTTATTTATCCGACCAATGGCGACAAAGTGATGCAACTGGCAATGAATATCCTTGAGAAAAAGCCTTATCCCCGGGAAACGGTCATGAACACTGCGGTGGTCGACCGTACGAATGCGCATGTCATGCAACTTCAGACGACTCATATCTCGGAACTGGATCAGAAGATTGAAACATTGAACGGACGTATCGGCGGATATCTGTCTCGGGTTGCTACACAGCAGGTGGTGATGTATGGTGGTTTGGTTATTCTTCTATTGGTGGCAGGTTTATTATTGGTAGTCTATAAATCTCTCCGTGCTAAAAATCGTCTGAATAAGGAACTTTCCGAGCAGAAGAAACAGTTGGAAGAGCAGCGGGACAAGTTAGAGGAACAACGCGACCAATTAGAAGAACAGCGGGACAAACTGGAAGAGCAACGGGATCAGCTCATCCAGCTTTCTCATCAACTGGAAGAGGCAACGCATGCCAAACTGGTGTTCTTCACAAATATATCTCACGATTTCCGTACTCCGCTTACATTGGTTGCCGATCCGGTAGAACATTTATTGGCCGATCATACACTAAGTGGAGATCAGCATCGAATGTTGATGCTGATTCAACGAAACGTGAATATCCTCTTACGTCTTGTCAATCAGATTCTGGATTTCCGTAAATACGAGAACGGTAAGATGGAATATACACCTGTTCAGATAGATGTTCTTTCCTCTTTTGAGGGCTGGAACGAATCATTCCTTGCAGCGGCCCGGAAGAAACACATTCATTTCTCTTTTGATAATATGCCGGATACGGATTACCATACATTGGCGGATATGGAAAAGTTGGAACGTATTTATTTTAATCTGCTTTCCAACGCGTTCAAGTTCACACCGGAAAATGGAAAGATAACGGTTCGTTTATCTTCCTTAACGAAAGAGGATACTCGCTGGATTCGTTTTACTGTTGCCAATACCGGTTCAATGATTTCCGCCGAACATATTCGGAGCATTTTCGATCGTTTTTATAAAATAGATATGCACCATGCCGGTTCGGGAATCGGACTTGCATTGGTCAAAGCTTTCGTTGAATTGCATAAAGGTACAATTTCTGTGGAAAGTGATGAAAAGCAGGGCACTGTCTTTACCGTTGATTTACCGGTACAGACTTGTGAAACTATTCTGGCCGAAGATTCTCTAAAGTCATCAATCTCTGCAGTTCCTTTAAATCCTGCTTCTCCCGGATCTCCCGCCTCTTCCGACCTGAATGAAACTTTAGCTGCCGAAGAAGAGGAACTGGAAAAAGGCTATGATTCTTCCAATCCTTCCGTTTTGGTAATTGATGATAATGCAGATATCCGTTCGTATGTACGCGGATTACTCCATACCGATTATACTGTAATTGAAGCAGCAGACGGTTCGGAGGGTATCCGCAAAGCAATGAAATATGTTCCGGACTTGATAATCTCTGATGTGATGATGCCTGGTATTGATGGAATAGAGTGTTGCCGTCGGCTGAAAAGCGAACTGCAAACCTGCCATATCCCTGTCATCCTATTGACAGCCTGTTCTTTGGATGAACAACGGATTCAGGGATATGACGGAGGTGCGGATTCTTATATCTCCAAGCCCTTCAGTTCGCAATTGCTGTTGGCACGCGTTCGTAATCTGATAGATTCACATCGCCGCCTGAAACAGTTCTTTGGTGACGGACAAACGTTGGCGAAAGAGGATGTCTGTGATATGGATAAAGACTTTGTGGAAAAATTCAAGGCTTTAATTGAAGCAAAGATGGGAGATTCAAATTTGAATGTAGAGGATTTGGGTAAGGATATGGGATTAAGTCGTGTGCAACTCTATCGCAAAATAAAATCCCTGACTAATTATTCTCCGAATGAATTGCTTCGCATCGCTCGCTTGAAGAAGGCTGCTTCCCTGCTTGCTTCGTCAGATATGACAGTGGCGGAGATTGGTTATGAAGTCGGTTTTAGTTCTCCTTCTTATTTTACCAAATGTTATAGAGAGCAGTTTGGTGAAAGTCCGACAGATTTGCTGAAAAGGAAAGGATAGAATCAAAACTATTCACGTCAGAATACAATAAATCCCGGTAACTTGAATTTTCAATGTTTACCGGGATTTATTGATATGTGTTAGTTATGAATCAATAAACTTTTATCTGCGTTTCCTTGATTATACCAGTTTTGTTCGTTTTTGCCACTACTTTGCGCTCATTTTGCGAATCCTTTATAGGCTTCCAAGAAATTAGCTTTTTCAATAGCATGTGCTGCGTTGCCTGGTACTCTTAATCCCCAAATCAGGCGTCCTGCACTAAAATAATAATTATCATCTTCTTCGTCCCCGTTTGTATATACCGGTAGCAGATTTTTATCATTGAATGGATATTGGTAAGTGATCGGTTCAATACCATTCATATGGATTTCTGTTCCGCTATCA
Source organism: Bacteroides ovatus (assembly GCF_001314995.1). Classification (NCBI taxonomy): domain Bacteria; kingdom Pseudomonadati; phylum Bacteroidota; class Bacteroidia; order Bacteroidales; family Bacteroidaceae; genus Bacteroides; species Bacteroides ovatus. The sequence continues at coordinate 2,220,351 of NZ_CP012938.1, read as the reverse complement.
TTACGTTTTAAATACAAGTCGAATTCATCGCCTTCTAATATTTCCTTTACTTCTTTTCTCTTCTTTAGGGTGATCAGAATATTGATCTCCGGTAAATCACTTGTTGCTACCAAAGCATTCTTTTCTGTATTATAATATTGGCTGCCTGCAGGTTTAGCCAGATTCTTAATTAAAGGGCTGTAATCAATGATAAGATGTTTATTGGGGACAAGTTCTACTCCGTCGATCGCAGGAATCACGTTTTTAGTTTCATAAACTTCTATACTTTCCACTTCGTCAGAATCTATTTCTTTCAGTCTTAAATAAGGGGAATAAGGGAATATTCCTCCGATAGCTTTTAGACGTAACCCTATTTGTATATACTGCGCAGTGTATTTTTTGTCAACCTTTCTAATACCTTGGAACTGCACCTTATAATTGACTACAAAATCATTAAAGTCATAATCTCCTAATGATGGAAATTGGTCTTCAAACATGATTGTTCCCCAACCATCTTTGGGATGAAAAATGACTCCTTTTGCCAATTGGATGTCATCTTCTATATCATGCCCACGAGTGATTGACGGGGTGGTGTTAGATTTGGATTTGGCATCATTAGCAATGTTCAGTGAGAAACTTCTATCTGCATTTACAGGTATGGCTACTTTTTTGGTTTCATTGGTGCTGGTTTTGTACTGGGCATACAATGTATTTACGTAGGTTGGGATGCTCAAAGGGAGACTTGAAATTTCTGTATCTACAGGAATGTCGGCTATTTTCTCTTCTTTACTACATGCTTCATCCAAAAAGAAGGAAACCATAGTGGGGGTAGTAGCAGCTACTGTTCCTGCGGCTACTTGAGTTAATTTCCATTGAAAGCCTGCGGGTATATCCAGGTCTTTTACTTGAATTTCTTTTTCAGGTTGCTTGCTTTCATCATAAAGGTTCTTCTCACAGGAGCTGAAAGCGAATACTCCAAATAAACAAGAAGCGAATAGAATTGTCTTCTTTTTCATAACAGCAGTGCTTGTTTTGTTAATAATAGGGTTGCTTTTAATGGGTACAAAGGTCGGGATTATTTGTAAATAAAGCAAATAAAGTTGCATATTTTATTTGAAATGCTTTTATTATTTGCAAATTCTTTTCTTTTTATCTAGTTTTGGAACTGAAATAAAGTAATGTTTGGGTGATGAAAGATTATAAAGTAGACAAAGCGAGTCTCTCCGCATCCTTTTGTCAAGAGGTGTATCAGGTTGTTCGGGAAATTCCGGTAGGTAAAGTTTCTACCTATGGGGGAATTGCCGCATTATTGGGAATGCCTCAATGTTCCCGTATGGTGGGGCGTGCTTTGAAACAGATTCCGGATGATTTATCTGTGCCTTGTCACCGGGTTGTCAATGCATCGGGACGCCTTGTTCCGGGGTGGACAGAGCAGAAACAACTCTTGTTGGAAGAAGGGATCTCTTTCAAGCAAAATGGATGCGTAGACTTGAAAAAGCATCTTTGGAATTACTCCGTATCTGAATGAAATTTGCATATTTAATCTATTTTCCTTACCTTTGTGCCAACAATATGCAAGAACAGACTGTTATTTATTTATGAAAATACTGTTTTCTACTGTTCATTGAGAGGATAATCTTATCAAATTCTATTCCTTTTAAACTACTTAGTCTGTTTTCTTTAACCATTTAAAAACGTCGGATCGTCATGTTACCATGTGACATGACTGAACCATGCGAACATTCAACTTGTTTATCGTAAGTGAGAATGAGGAACGCGGCAGTTGAAAACAAAACAAATATTATAATCTAAACCAATATATTATATGAGTAAAATAGAAATAAAGGATTTGTACCTTATCTTTGGTCACGAGAAGCAGAAAGCACTCAAGATGTTGAAAAAAGATAAGAGTAAAGAGGAAATTCTGAAAGATACCGGTTGTACGGTAGGAGTGAAAGATGCCAATCTTTCAATTAATGAAGGAGAGTTTTTTGTGATAATGGGACTCTCGGGAAGTGGAAAATCGACATTACTGCGTTGTATCAATCGTCTGATACGTCCTACTGCCGGACAAGTGCTTGTAAACGGAGTAGATATATCTAAAATATCCGAAAAAGAGTTATTGCAGGTTCGCCGGAAAGAACTGGCGATGGTTTTCCAGAATTTCGGTCTGTTACCTCACCGTTCCGTATTGAGCAATATCGCGTTCGGCCTCGAACTTCAAGGAGTGAAGAAAGAGGAACGTGAGAAGAAAGCGATGGAAAGTATGATGCTTGTCGGATTGAAAGGATATGAAAATCAGATGGTGGGCGAGCTTTCCGGTGGAATGCAACAGCGTGTCGGACTGGCCCGCGCTCTGGCTAATAATCCCGAAGTACTTTTAATGGATGAGGCTTTCTCTGCGCTCGATCCCTTGATTCGCGTGCAAATGCAGGATGAACTGTTGGCTTTGCAGTCGAAGATGAAAAAAACAATTGTCTTTATTACCCATGACTTGAGTGAAGCGATTAAACTGGGCGACCGTATTGCGATTATGAAAGACGGAGAGGTGGTGCAGGTAGGTACTTCAGAAGAAATACTGACCGAACCGGCTAACGATTATGTAGCCCGTTTTGTTGAAAACGTGGACAGGAGTAAAATTATCACCGCTTCTTCTTTAATGATTGACAAACCACTGGTGGCCCGTCTGAAGAAAGAGGGACCTGAAGTATTGATTCGTAAGATGCGTGCGAAGAATATCACCGTATTACCTGTCATAGACGCCGATGATAAACTGGTCGGAGAAGTACGTCTGAACGACCTGCTTAAGTTACGTAGCAGACAGGAAAAATCCATTGAAACGATTGTGCGTACAGAAGTACATTCTGTATTGGAGGATACAGTGTTGGAGGATATACTTCCTTTAATGACAAAGAGCAATTCGCCGGTATGGGTGATTGATGAGACGCATGAGTTTTTAGGAACAATCCCGCTTTCCTCCTTAATCATCGAAGTGACGGGGAAAGATAAAGAAGAAATAAACGAAATAATTCAAAACGCAATAGATTTATGATAAATATAGGACAATATATAGAGATGGCCATCAATTGGATGATGGTACATTTTTCCACTTTCTTTGATGCCGTGAATGCGGGCATCGGTAGTTTTATTATAGGATTCCAACACGTACTTTTTGGAATACCTTTTTATATAACCATTCTAGTGCTTGCTGCACTCGCATGGATGAAGGCAGGACGTGGTACGGCAATTTTCACCGCATTGGGATTATTACTGATTTATGGAATGGGATTTTGGGAGGCTACCATGCAAACTCTGGCTCTCGTTTTTTCATCTACCTGTCTGGCTCTGATTATTGGTGTACCTTTAGGAGTGTGGACGGCAAACAGTCCGCGTGCAGAGAAAATACTCCGTCCTGTTCTCGACTTGATGCAGACGATGCCTGCTTTTGTTTATCTGATTCCTGCCGTTTTATTTTTCGGATTGGGAGCAGTGCCGGGAGTGTTTGCCACCATTATCTTTGCTATGCCTCCTGTGGTCCGTCTTACCGGATTGGGAATACGGCAAGTTCCTAAAAATGTAGTGGAAGCTTCCCGTTCGTTCGGGGCTACCCGTTGGCAGTTATTGTATAAAGTGCAGCTTCCTTTGGCGTTGCCCACCATTCTGACAGGTGTCAACCAGACAATTATGATGTCGCTTTCTATGGTTGTCATTGCTGCCATGATTGCTGCCGGTGGTCTGGGAGAAATTGTATTGAAAGGTATTACCCAAATGAAAATCGGACTTGGGTTTGAAGGTGGTATAGCTGTTGTTATTTTAGCTATCATCTTAGACCGTATCACACAAGGAATGGCAGGACGAAAAAATAAGAACTAAAACGGAAAGGAATAAAAATGCATGTGAGAATATATAAAATAGTAGGAATAGTGCTTTCGGCTATGCTTTTGCTAGCTTCCTGTACTAATTCAGACTTAGAGAAAAAGAAAGTAAAAATAGCCTATGCCAATTGGCTGGAAGGTATTGCCATGAGTCATTTGGCTAAGGTGGTATTGGAAGAGCATGGATATGAGGTTGAATTGCAAAATGCTGATCTTGCCCCTATTTTTGTATCTATGTCAGGAAAGAAATCAGATGTGTTTCTGGATGCCTGGTTACCAATAACGATGAAAGATTATATGGATCAGTATGGAGACAGCATCGAATTTTTGGGGGAGGTATACGGAGAAGCTCGCGTCGGACTGGTTGTTCCTCAATATGTTACGATCCAGTCTATTAATGAGCTGGAAGCTAATAAAGACCGTTTTTCTTCTGAAATAGTAGGAATTGATGCGGGAGCAGGGATAATGAAGACGACCGATAAGGCCATTGCTGCTTACGGACTTGATGGGTATACCCTCATGACTTCAAGTAGTTCCACCATGCTGGCTTCTTTGAAAAAAGCGATGGACAAAGGAGAATGGATTGTCATTACGGGGTGGACACCGCATTGGATGTTCGACCAGTTTGACTTGAAATTCTTGGATGATCCGAAGAAAGTATATGGAGACTTGGAAGAAATACATGCTATTGCATGGAAAGGATTCAGTGAGAAAGATCCGTTTGCTGCCGAGTTCTTTGGCAACATCAAACTAACGACAGAAGAACTTAGCTCTTTTATGACAGCTATGAAGGATGCCAGGATGGATGAAGAAGAAATAGCCCGTAAATGGAGGGATGAGCATCGGCTGTTGGTGGATAGTTGGATTCCGAAGTCAGAGAATAAATAGATTGGAGCATTGTTATTCTTAATTTTAAATATAAAATAGACATGAACTCTAGTGGGAAAAAGGTAGTACTGTTTATGTTGGACAGAGTTCATACAATAAAAAACGGTAATCTTCTACAAGATTACCGTTTTTTATTTATAGGGTATTACTATTATTCAGCACCCCAGTTTTCTCTAGCCAAACGTTTGTAGCTGTTGTAACGCCATTTAGCGTTTTCTTCGGCAGCTTTGAATAGTTCTTCAGCTTCAGCAGGATATTGTTTCATTACAGAAGCGTAACGAACTTCACCTTTCAAGAAACCTTGGAAATCTTCCCAGTTCGGTTCTTTGCTATCCAATTGGAATGGATTCTTGCCTTCTTCTTCCAGAGCCGGGTTGTAACGCCACAAGTGCCAGTAACCGCACTTAACAGCCTTTTCTTCTTCTTCCTGGCTCTTACCCATACCTGCTTTCAGACCGTGGTTGATACATGGAGCGTAAGCGATAATCAAAGATGGTCCCGGATATGCTTCAGCTTCACGGATAGCTTTCAGAGTTTGAGCTTGGTCAGCACCCATAGCGATCTGTGCAACATATACATAACCGTAAGTAGTAGCCATCAGACCGAGGTCTTTCTTACGTACGCGCTTACCAGCAGCAGCGAACTTAGCGATAGCACCTACCGGAGTAGCTTTAGAAGACTGACCACCTGTGTTAGAGTAAACTTCAGTATCCAGAACGAGGATGTTAACGTCCTTACCGGAAGCGATTACATGGTCAAGACCACCGTAACCGATATCGTAAGAAGCACCGTCACCACCAATGATCCACTGGCTGCGTTTTACAAGATATTGTTGCAGTTCAGCGATTTGTTTGCAGTGGTTACATTTATCCTTGTTAGCTTCAACAACCGGAATGATCTTAGCAGCCAATTCCTTAGTCTTGTCCGCATCCAGCATATTGTTGATCCATTCAGCGAACAGTTCTTTTACTTCAGCAGGAGTGCAATCAGCAGCAATAGCCTCGTTCATCACTTTCACGAGACGAGCACGCATCTTTTCGTTAGCCAGTTCCATACCCAAACCGAATTCACAGAAGTCTTCGAACAGTGAGTTAGCCCAAGCAGGACCGTGTCCGTTTTCGTTTGTAGTATACGGAGTAGAAGGAACAGAACCAGAGTAGATAGAAGAACATCCGGTAGCGTTAGCAACCATTTCACGGTCACCGAACAATTGAGAAATCAATTTCACGTATGGAGTTTCACCACAACCAGAGCAAGCGCCGGAGAACTCAAACAACGGAGTAGCGAACTGTGAGTTCTTCACGTTAGCCTTGATATCAACAAGATGTTGTTTAGTCTTCACGTTTTCAGCACAGTAAGTCCAGTTTTCAGCTTGAGCCAATTGGCTTTCGAGGTGTTTCATTGTCAATGCTTTGCCACCCTTCTTCGGATTACCCGGACAGATGTCGGCACAGTTACCGCAACCCAGACAGTCGAGAACGTCCACCTGGATACGGAATGTCATACCGTCGAATGCTTTACCTACAGCTTTCAGTTGTTCGAACTTAGCACCCTTCTGCTCTTCAGCGTCGAGTACGAACGGACGGATAGAAGCGTGAGGACAAACGTATGCACACTTGTTACACTGGATACAGTTTTCCGGATTCCATTCAGGAACGAATGCAGCTACACCACGTTTTTCGTATTTAGCAGTACCTTGATACCAAGTACCGTCTTCGATACCCTTGAATGCAGATACCGGCAACAAGTCACCGTCTTGTGCATTGATCGGACGAACTACTTCGTTGATGAATGCAGGATCGTTGTTTTCAGCTTTTGCGTCATCCGGAAGGTTAGCCCAAGCAGGATCAACAGCCAAAGTCTTGTATTCACCACCACGGTCAACGGCAGCATAGTTCTTGTTAACAACGTCTTCACCCTTCTTGCCGTAAGACTTAACGATGAATTTCTTCATCTGCTCAACAGCTTGTTCTACAGGAATAACGCCTGTGATACGGAAGAATGCAGATTGAAGGATTGTGTTGGTACGGTTACCCAAACCAATTTCCAGTGCAATCTGTGTTGCGTTGATATAGTATACAGAAATGTTGTTCTGTGCGAAATATTTCTTAACCTTGTTAGGCAGGTTCTTAGCCAGTTCTTCACCTTCCCAAATTGTGTTTAATAAGAAAGAACCGTTCTTACGCAAACCACGAGTTACATCGTACATGTGCAGGTAAGCCTGAACGTGACAAGCAACGAAGTTCGGAGTATTTACCAGATAAGTAGAACGGATTGGATTGTCACCGAAACGCAAGTGAGAACAAGTGAAACCGCCCGACTTCTTAGAGTCATAAGAGAAGTAAGCCTGGCAGTGTTTGTCAGTGTTGTCACCGATAATCTTTACAGAGTTCTTGTTAGCACCTACTGTACCGTCAGCACCCAAACCGTAGAATTTAGCTTCGAACATACCTTCGCCGCCTAAAGCGATTTCTTCTTTTTGAGGAAGAGAAGTGAAAGTAACGTCGTCTACGATACCGATAGTGAAGTGGTTCTTCGGCATTGGCATAGCCAAGTTTTCGAATACTGAAAGGATTTGAGCAGGAGTAGTATCTTTTGAACCCAAACCGTAGCGACCGCCAACGATAACCGGAGCATTTTCTGCACCGTAGAAGCAGTCTTTAACGTCAAGGTAAAGAGGTTCGCCGTTAGCACCCGGTTCTTTAGTACGGTCAAGAACTGCGATAGTTTTAGCAGTCTTAGGTACAGCAGCCAAGAAGTGTTTAGCAGAGAACGGACGATATAGGTGTACGGCAACCATACCCACTTTTTCGCCGTTTGCTACCAGGTAGTCGATAGCTTCGCGGGCAGCTTCTGTTACAGAACCCATAGCGATAATTACGCGTTCTGCATCTTCTGCACCATAGTAATCGAACAAACCGTATTTACGACCTGTGATCTTAGAAATTTCATTCATGTATTCTTCTACGATAGCAGGAACTGCTTCATAGTAGTTGTTGCATGATTCACGATGTTGGAAGAAATGGTCAGGATTTTCAGCCATACCACGAGCTACCGGTTTCATCGGGTTCAGTGCGCGGGCACGGAATTCAGCCAAAGCTTCCTGGTCGATCAGCGGAGCAAGATCATCATTTTCCAACATTTCAATCTTTTGGATTTCGTGAGATGTACGGAAACCATCGAAGAAGTTCATGAACGGAACGCGAGATTTGATGGTAGCCAAGTGAGCAACACCAGCCAAATCCATAACTTCCTGTACAGAGCCTTCAGCCAACATAGCAAAGCCAGTCTGACGAGCTGACATTACGTCTTGGTGGTCACCGAAGATACACAATGCGTGAGAAGCCAATGTACGAGCAGACACATGGAATACGCAAGGCAAGAACTCACCGGCAATTTTGTACATGTTAGGGATCATCAGGAGAAGACCCTGGGAAGCAGTGTAAGTAGTAGTCAACGCACCAGCCTGAAGAGAACCGTGAACTGCACCGGCAGCACCACCTTCAGATTGCATTTCCTGTACTAATACTGTTTCGCCGAAGATGTTCTTACGTCCTGCGGCAGCCCATTCGTCTACGTACTCAGCCATAGTCGAAGAAGGAGTGATGGGGTAGATAGCTGCTACTTCAGAGAACATATACGAGATATGCGCTGCAGCTTGGTTACCATCACAAGTGATGAATTTCTTCTGTTTAGTCATAACTAAATTAAATATTTAAGTAAATAAATCTTTTAATATAAAAAGCCGAACATCCAGAGAGGTATCTGGTTGCCCCGACCTATTTCAGCCTTATGCAACGCGTACGTTACATTCGGATTGTTCTTGATCTTTGCGCCTTCCTGGCAAATTTTGAACGGCATTACTTCGTCTACCATAAAAGAGACGTTTTTATCTCCTTTATGTACCTTATGGTCTTTCCATAAAGAATTTGCAAAGAATGTGTCGAGCACATCCTGCTCTTCCACTTTCACCGGATAGATGGAATACATCAGGTTGGAGTTGTGCATCATTATCTTTGAAGGTTTTTTAGGGAATTCTTCCCCTTTCGGATAAACCAGATTAATGAGTCGCGCATCTGCCAGATACTTGATATAGTTCATCACCGTGGCGCGAGATGTCTGTATGTCGCTTGCCAGTTGGCTCACATTTGGAGCTTTCGGCCCGTCGACAGCGAGCAAATATAGCAATTTTTTTATCTTTGAAAGATATTTCAGTTCAATTTGTTTGATGAGAAGTATATCTACTTCCACCATCATGTTCATCGTTTTCAGCAGATTCTCCGAAAAGTTACGTTTTTCAAGGAAGAACGGATAGAATCCGTGGTGCAGATAATCCTGAAAATAATCCAACGGACGGACTTTGGAGAGTACTCCTTTGGCAATCTGTTCGTGAGTGCTAAGAATTTCTTCGAGGCTATATGCCCTGAATTTCATGCCTGTTTGCAAGTTTAGGAATTCACGGAAAGAGAATCCACGCAGGTTATAGCTCTTGGCGATATCACGTAATTCAAGATTTTCTTCTTTCAGTCGCATCACGGACGAGCCGGTGAAGACAATTTTCAGGTTAGGAAAACGGTCGTAACACATGCGTAACTCTTTGCTCCATTCCGGATGTTTGAACACCTGGTCGATCAACAATACTTTTCCGCCACGTTTCTGAAATTCGTTGGCGAAGTCTACAATGCTGTGGCCCGAGAAATAGAAGTTGTTCATGTTGATGAACAGACAGGAACGGTCGTTCCCGAATTTCTCTTTGGCGTATTGGAGAAGGAAAGTGGTTTTTCCTACGCCACGTGTCCCTTTGATACCAATCAGGCGGTCGCTCCAGTCGATCTCGTCCATAAGATCGCGGCGAACGGGGGCATTGGTGTGCTCAACGAGGTAGGCGTGTGTGCGGTAGAATGATTCCATTTCAGTTCTTTGTTTTTCGGGTGGCAAATATACTGCTTTTTTTAGGATTTGCAAAGTAGAGATGGCAAAATTGTGTGTTTAATTCCAACTTTCTGTTTATTGTAGTCATTCCTGACTATTTCCTGTATATATTTGCAGAATAAAGTGTTGAATTCATTTGAAATGACAAAAAGGGCTCTTTATATATTCAATCCGGAACATGACTTGGCGTTGGCCAGCGGTGAAACTAATTATATGGCTCCGGCTTCGGCCAGACGTATGGCTTCCGAGTTGGCTTTGCTTCCGATGTGGTATGCAGAGGAGGGGAGTGCTGTATTAGCTCCTTCCGCTTATAATCTGGATTATTTGAAGCAAATGCAGGAATTGCTGGGAGTTTCGATTCATTTGATGACTGAACCGGAACTTGCTGTCGGACCGGATTTGGATATTCGTCCTTGGGGATGGGATTTAGCTTTGCGGAAGCGGCTTTCAGGGCTGGGCGTGGATGAAGCCCTGCTTCCTTCTATGGAGCAATTAAACGGTTTGCGGGAATACTCCCATCGTTCTAAAGCCGTCTCATTGCTTCCGGAATTACAACTGAATGAATATTTCTGCGGAGAATCTTATTATTTGAAGACACAGGAAGAATGGAAAACCTTTGTGGAAGAGCGGGAATGCTGCCTGTTGAAAGCTCCGCTTTCGGGAAGCGGTAAAGGCTTGAACTGGTGTAAAGGCATATTTACTCCTTTTATTTCCGGTTGGTGTACGCGTGTGGCTGCTTCGCAGGGTGGAATCATTGCGGAACCTATATATAATAAGGTAGAGGATTTTGCCATGGAGTTTTATTCCGATGGTACAGGTGAAGTGACATTTATGGGATATTCCCTCTTCCATACCGGAAAGAGTGGAATGTATGAAGGGAATCGTTTGTTTTCTAATGAGGCAATCTGGAAACAACTTTCGCAATATATCCCTTCAAAGGTTTTGACGGATTTGGAGAACTGCTTGAAATATAGGCTTTCTGCGTTGGTAGGAACCGTTTATAAAGGTTATCTTGGAGTTGATATGATGATTTGTCGGTTTCCGGAAAATGAAAAGCCGGTTTTTCGGATTCATCCCTGTGTGGAAATTAATCTGCGCATGAATATGGGAGTTGTTGCGCGTTTTTTATATGACCGTTATGTACATCCTGGTTCAATAGGGCGTTTTGTGATTGATTATCATCCTTCGGAAGGTGAAGCCTTGCAGGAACATGAACGAATGTCCGCAACTTATCCGTTGAAAATCAGGGAAGGTAGAGTGTACTCCGGTTATTTACCTTTGGTTCCTGTTCATAGGAGAAGTTGTTATCGGGCGTGGATATGGGTAACTCCTGATAATATTTAACTTTATCTGTTCACACCAGCCAGCGACTGATATTGCGTTTTTCCGCACTGAACTCTACCCCGATCTTTATCACTTCACGTCCGTCTGCCTGATACGGTATCAGATAGCCTTTATCGTCGATCTGCTTCAATGCCGCTTCTGCCGTGTCATGCAGCTTGAATTCGAAGACATAGATATATTTAGGTGTTTTCACTACGGCATCTGCACGACCGCGGGCGCTGCGTACTTCGGCATCGGTGAACTGTCCCATAAGTTTGAAGACAATATAGAAAACCACTTGGTAGTGACGCTCTGTCTGCTCGTTCAATTCGTAGTTGAAATCGGCAAAGAAGGCTTGCAGGCGGGTGAGAAAGGCATCGTAGTCTCCCGAACGAAGTTCTTGTACAAACTTGCCGATGTAAAATCCTTGGTCACTGTTTCTCACTCCGGTGTAAAATGGAACCAGGAAATTAATGAAGCCGTAGCGGACTTCATCATTAGGAAATTGCAATAGATAGTTACCAAATTCCCTATCGAAATCTTTTATCGTCAGATAGCCACTTTGGTAAATTAACGGAATCGGATTATTGGAATCTACACGATATTCGGAGAACATGGAAGACGGTGCTTCGATCCCGTCAAGCAAAGTACGCAGGTCGTATTCGGTTTCTTGCAGCATCTCGACGAGGAAAGTCGGTGTGCCGGTCTGGAACCAGTAATTGTCGAACACTTTTGATTTCAGGACATTCAGTACACTGAACGGGTTGAAGATACCTACTGAATTAATGCAAAAATGATAGCCATCGTAGAGACGTGTCATTCGTTGTACCGCGTCATCATAAGAAATGGAATTATTGGCTGCCAGTATCTTGATTTCCGGCTGGAAGGTATCCAATAATTCTTGAAGAGTGATGCCGCAAAGGGTTCCGTAATCGGGCCATAAAGTGATGTCCTGCAATTGGTTGAGGTCACTGAATACACTTACTTGTGAGAATTTCGTTACTCCTGTGAGGAAGACGAAACGTAGGTAGCGGTCGGCACTTTTCAATACTCCGTAAAAGGCTTTCAGAGTTTTACGGTATTCATCCAGTAAGACATCATTGCCTAAAGCTTGCAATAGAGGTTTGTCGTATTCGTCTACCAGAACTACGACGCTGCTACCGGTTTGTTCGTAGGCACGACGGATGACGCCGGAGAAACGACCGGAAAGAGTGTTCTCGTCTATTCCTTTGCCATATTGGATTTCCCATAAGGTGAGTTGACGGCTGAGGATATCATAAAGTCTTTCTGGGGAATCGTACTTCTCGGCATTTAAATCCAGATGCAGCACAGGATGCTTTTCCCATTTCGTTTCCAGTTTTTCAATGGCAAGCCCTTCGAAGAGTTCTTTCTTTCCTTCAAAGTAGGCTTCAAAGGTAGAGAGAAGAAGACTTTTACCAAAACGGCGTGGACGGCTCAGGAAGTATGGAGTAGATGTATAAGCTATTTTCCATACAAGCTCTGTTTTATCTACATATAGATAATCGCCCTTACGAAGTTTCTCAAAGGTCTGTATCCCGATAGGGAGTTTACGAAGCAGGTCATTCATTGTTATTTTCCTTTTAGTGGTTCAAAGATAATCATTATTTTCGTAATATTTCGTTTTCAATATCTCAAAGAACGAGCGTTATAATTTTGTTTAACTGGAAAATTATTATTTAGCTCATTCTTGCACTGTTTTGAATAGATATTAGATGCATCGGAATTTTATTTACTCTAGTAACAAAGAAAAAACGCTTAGTAGTAGAGTTCTATCTGACACCCGGGTCTCAATGGTACTGACACCCGGGTGTTGGCATACCTGAGACCCGGGTGTCATAGATGCTGAGACCCGGGTCTCAGATAGATTGTTTATACAGTGGAGAAAAATCTAAACTATATTATTTAATTTCTTTCCGTGCGGATCAGTTCGTTTCTGCACCATTATGAATATCTGAAAGCAGACAACTTTTGTACAAAATCAAACATTACTAATATGGAAACGGACATAAAAAAAGAGTTTTGTAAAACCGATGTCTGTAAGTTAGTTTACCTTTGTTGCTAATATATGGAGAAGTAATAACAGAAATAGATTGAAACAATGAATAGCAAACTTCTAATGGTGGCAACAGGAATTATTTTTCTGGCTGCTTGTAATGTTCCGAAAGAAAATGAGATGAAATGGTTTGACCGTGCGGTGAGTACATCCGGACATCAATTGCTCTATATGGCAGAAAAGTTGAAAAACGAATCGGATACCCTTTGTTTTCCACGTTCCTTGAAAGATGGAAAATATCGCTTGGAAAAACCTTCGGATTGGACTTCCGGTTTTTTCCCGGGCTCCTTGTGGCTGGCGTATGAACTTACAGCTAAGGAAGAATTGGCAAAACAGGCACGTTTGTACACTGACCGTCTGGAAGCGATGCAGTATTATACGAAAAATCACGATTTGGGGTTTATGATGTTTTGTAGTTACGGTCAGGGCATCCGTCTAAAACCGGAACCAGCGGACAGCCTGATTCTCGTTCGCGCTGCCGAAAGCCTTTGTACGCGCTTTGAACCGAAAGTCGGATTGATTCGTTCCTGGGACTTTGGCAATTGGAGTTATCCTGTCATTATTGATAACATGATGAATCTGGAGATGCTTTTCTGGGCATCGGAACAGACCGGTAATCCGAAGTATCGGGAAATTGCCATAGCACATGCCGACAAAACACTGAAGAATCATTTTCGGGAAGATATGACATCTTATCATGTAGTCAGTTATTTGCCGGAAGATGGTACAGTCGAGTCGAAAGGTACTTACCAGGGATATGATGATGAATCGTCTTGGGCACGTGGTCAGGCTTGGGCCGTATATGGATATACCATGTGTTATCGTTTCACCAAACAACAAACTTATCTGAAAGCGGCTTATAAGATCGCTGAATTTATAATGAGCCATTGCCCGTCCGAAAAAGACTTTATTCCTTATTGGGATTATAATGCTCCGAACATTCCCAATGAACCTCGCGATGCTTCGGCGGCTGCCGTCACAGCTTCCGCCTTGTTGGAATTAAGCGGTTATGGGGACAAAAAACAAGGGCGGAAATACTTCCGTTATGCAGAGCGAATCTTGAAGCAACTTTCCTCGGAAACATACCTGGCAAGGGAAAGAGAAAATCACGGGTTTATTCTCATGCATTCGGTGGGTAGCTTTCCGCATAATAGTGAAGTCGACACCCCGTTGATTTATGCCGATTATTATTATCTGGAGGCTTTGAAACGATATAAAGAAATTAAAGCTAACGGATATATGTGATAAAAGTGGCTGGAAATACATATCTTTCCTCTAAAGAAAAAAATGATTTCTTTATTATGCCGGTGTAAAAAGCTCATGCTTTTTATGTACTTTTGTTTGAGTTAAAATGTTCTTGAACCGTGATTACTTATGAAAGACCGATATATACAAATTTGTTATTTGATTGTTTTATCTATTTGTTTCCAATTTATTCCGATATCTACTTTATTGGCAGATGAGGCTCCGGTTCGTTTTAAACGTTTGTCTGTAGATGATGGATTGTCGTACAATACAGTGCTTGCTTTAACCCAGGACCATAACAATAAGATATGGGTGGGCACTACTGAAGGATTGAACTGGCATGACGGTTTCCGCTTTGCGTCCTTTTATAAATCTTTGGTCGATACCGCCAGTTTGGGAAATAACTACATCTATTCTCTTTATACTGACCGAAAGGGAACGGTGTGGGCAGGGACAATGGTCGGACTTTCCCGGTATAATATTATAGGTAATGATTTTACAAATTACTCATTACCGGGCAATCAGTCGGTTCAGGTGTTTGCGATGGAAGAGCCGGCAGACAGGGAACAGTTGTTGTTAGGAACCAATCGGGGATTGGTTCTTTTTGAGAAAACGGATGGCAAGATGAAAATGCTCCCCCAGTTAGAAGGGAAGAATGTTTATTCCGTTCGTGCTATAGGAGACGGGGCATTACTTGGAACTTCAAAAGGTATTTATTTCTATTATTTCCGTAATGGTAATATTGTTCAATTGCTTCCTGAATTGAAAAATGAAGTAATCTCCAGTATCATTTATGATGATAAGACCCGGAATTGCTGGTTGGCGTCATTGACGAACGGAGTATATTTGATAGATGACAAATTTCAGGTTCGAGAACATTATAACCGGAAAAATTATCCGAAACAGTTTATTTCGGATGCTGTCCGGGCTTTGCAGCTGGATGACCGGGGAAGATTATGGATTGGAACGGTAGAAGGACTGCTGATTCTCCAACCGGATACAAAAAGTATTTCGCAATATCGCTTTTCCTATGAAGACCCTTCTTCTTTGGGACATAATTCTGTACGTTCTCTTCTAAGGGATCATCAGGGAGGAATGTGGGTAGGCACTTACCACGGAGGGCTTAATTATTATCATGTATTAGCACCTGATTTTCGTGTCCTGCAACATTCTGTCTACCGTAATTCATTGAGTGACAATACTGTCAGTTGCATAGCGGAAGACCCTTTCAATAATAATCTTTGGATTGGTACCAATGACGGAGGATTGAATCATTATGACAGGACAACCGGGCATTTCACTTGTTATTCCGATGAAGGCAACAAAGCCGGCTCCTTACGTTCGAATAACATTAAATGTGTGTTTCCCGAGAAAAATGGTTCTGTTTATATCGGTATGCATAGCGGCGGGTTGAGTCATTTGAACGTCAAGACCGGACATCTAAGTAATTATGATATTCCCGGTGCCGCATCCTTGGAAAATAGTTGCTATTCACTGTTGGATGGAGACGATGGTACACTTTGGATTGGTTCGATGGCTGGTTTGTATCGTTTTGATTATCAAACAAGGCAAATCTCCTTGCATCCTTTGGCAGTCAGATATCCTCAATTGAAAGATGTGCTTGTCTCTACCTTGTTCCGTGATTCAAGACGGCGTGTCTGGATTGGTACGGAAGAAAGCTTGTACATGTGTGCTGACGGAGAAATGCGAGTGATGGCTGATTCGGCAGGGGCTTATTCTCTTGGCCTGATACAGGCGTTGTGTGTATATGAAGACAGTAGCCATGCCATTTGGGTAGGCACTTCTTCCGGATTGTACCGCTATAAAGAAGGAACCTCTCTTTCATGGGAGCGTTATTCTATGAGCGACGGTTTGCCCGATGACTGTATCAGCGGTATTTTGGAAGATAAAAAAGGGCGGTTGTGGCTCACAACGAGCAGGGGACTTTCCTGTTTTGATTTGCATAAAAAGAATTTCTGCAACTATATCAAACAAGATGGTTTGCCGAACAATCAGTTTATGCAGTCGGCTGTATGCAG
This sequence comes from Bacteroides ovatus, assembly GCF_001314995.1. NCBI lineage: Bacteria > Pseudomonadati > Bacteroidota > Bacteroidia > Bacteroidales > Bacteroidaceae > Bacteroides > Bacteroides ovatus. The sequence continues at coordinate 2,203,996 of NZ_CP012938.1, read as the reverse complement.
TTCAAAAGACGGCACTTTCTTTTTAGGAACTTTGAATGGGGTCGTCTTTTTTAATCCCGAACACTTCTCCGGCACTCCTTTTACGCCTAACGCAGTGATAACCGGATTGTCCATACAGAATCTTCCCATAAGGCAAGCTAAAGACGGAGATGTCGATTTTTATCAGGCTGACAACGGGAAGTTGCTGGGAGTCTCTTTTCCTTCGGAACTCAAAATGTTCAGAATCACTTTTTCTGTAATCAACTACCTGTCAAACAGCCGTAACAGGTTTGCCTATAAGCTGGAAGGTTACGATTCGGATTGGATTTATGCTACTTGGGCAGGAAGTCGTGGAGTGAACTATTGGAATTTGTCTCCGGGTAGATATGTTTTTAAAGTAAAGGCATGCAGTGACAGTGGACAATGGTCAGAAACCCCTGCAGAATTTTTTATTGATATTATTCCGATGTGGTATCAGACGTGGTGGGCAAAAACGTTGTTTTTCCTCTTTATCATCGGTATTTTAGCTTTTGTATTTTATTTCTTTATTGTTCGTGCCAAGATGAGGATGCAGGTACAGATTGAGCATATCGAACGGAATAAGATAGAAGAAATCAGTCAGGAGAAAGTCCGTTTTTATATTAATATGTCTCATGAATTGCGCACACCTTTAAGTCTGATATTAGCTCCGTTAGAGGAATTGTTGGGCGAAAAGAACTCTTTCGATCCCGCTGTGCAACAAAAATTGTCTTATGTCTATAAGAATGGACAGAAATTATTGCATATTGTCAATCAGCTACTTGACTTCAGGAAGGCAGAATCGGGAACATTACCTATCAATATCGTTTCAGGGCCGGTTGAGAGTATGGCAATGAATGTATTCAATTTATTTATAGAGAATGCACGGAAACGAAATATTAATTTCCATTTCCGTTCGGATTTGAAAGATGAATTATTTCCTGTTGACAGGATGTATTTGGAAACGATATTGATGAATTTGCTTTCCAATGCGTTTAAGTTTACTCCTGACGGCGGAGAAATCTCATTATCATTGTGGAAGAAGGAGTCTGTCTACGGATTTACGATACGTGATAACGGTATAGGTATTCCGGAAGAGAAACTTTCCCGCATTTTCGAACGCTTTTACCAAGTGGACGATAATCAGAAAGGTTCCGGCATTGGCTTGTCTTTGGTGAAATTGTTGATAGACAAGCATAGGGGTAGGATAGAGGTCGCTAGTGAAATCGGGAAATTCACAGAATTCAGGGTGATTTTGCCGGCAGACGTCCACATATTTCCGGCTGAAGAACAAAAACAGGACACGGAAACGACCTTCACTTTATCAAAATCTATGTATTCTCCTATGGATATTTCCTACCTGGAAGAGGTTGCGGTTAATACCACTGACATAGAGAAACCGGATGGTAGGGAAGAAGAGGGGAGAGCGACTATCCTGCTGGTGGATGATAATAAGGAAATGGTTGATTATTTGAAGGATAATTTTAAATCGGAGTATATCACGTTGATAGCCGGAAACGGGGAAGAAGCACTGGAAATGATGAAGGAACAGAAAGTGGATTTAATTCTTTCTGATGTGATGATGCCGGGAATAGATGGTATTAAGTTATGTGAGATTGTGAAGAAGAACATGCAAACCTGCCATATTCCGGTTATTTTGTTGTCAGCGAAAGGTAGTCTTGAGGCACAGACTGCGGGTATTCAGGCAGGTGCGGACGATTATATCCCCAAACCATTTTCTATTAATCTTCTGAAAGGGAAGATTAATAATATCCTGAAAGCCAGGCAGCGTTTGAGATATTATTATTCCAGTACGATTGATATTGATGCGGCAAAAATGACTTCGAATAAGCTGGATGAGGAATTTATAACCAAAGCCATTCAGACTGTGGAAGAAAACATCTCTGATGAAGACTTTACAGCCGATGATCTTGCGGAGAAGCTTTTTATGAGTCGCTCGTCATTATACTACAAAATGAATTCCATATCGGGTGAACCGCCGGCAAATTTTATTCGGCGGATACGTTTCAATATGGCGTGCAAATTACTGTTGGACGGGCGTTACTCCATATCTGAAGTGAGTGCCATGGTAGGTTTTTCATCCCGATCTTATTTCTCTACCAGTTTTAAGAAATATATGGGATGTATGCCTTCTGATTATGTGAAAAAACAGAGAAAATAGTGCCTGGGAAGCTCTTTTGAATAAAATCGAAAATGTTCTGATAGTTTTTAGCACTCTTTTGACAGTTATCGGACAAACTAAAAATAATAGAAAACACCCTTTCATTTCAATCCTCATATCTTAGCGGTGAAATTTAAAACCTCTAAAACAACGGTAAGTATGAGAAAAATGAAAAGCATGAAAGTGGTATTAGCTGCTTTGTTCGGACTCTCTTTTTCCTGGAATGTATGTGCACAGCAAAGTGATATTAAAGATCAAGGGTATGTGCACAAATCATCCACCTCTTATGAATATCCGACAGACCCGGCAGTACTGCAGAAATTAGATCAATGGCGAGACTTGAAATTCGGTGTACTGTTCCACTGGGGACTTTATTCCGTACCGGGTACTTTCGAGTCGTGGCTGTTGTGTTCGGAAGAAAAATTTATTCCGCGCCGAACTAAAATCTTCGGTGATATGCCTTATGATGATTTTAAAAAATGGTATTGGGGATTAAGCGAGTCTTTCAATCCAACGAAGTTTGCTCCGGAAGTATGGGCGGACATTATGAAAGATGCCGGTATGAAATATATGATTTTCACTACCAAACATCACGACGGTTTTTGTATGTTTGATACGAAGGAAACCGATTTCTCGATTGCTAAAGGGCCTTTTAAAAACAATCCTTTAAAAGATGTGACCTATCAAGTGTTTGATGCCTTCCGTCAGAAAGACTTTATGATAGGTGCTTACTTCTCCAAGCCCGACTGGCATTGCAATGATTACTGGAGTAGAGACAGGGCAACGCCCACTCGGAATGTGAATTATGATATCAAGCTGAATCCGGATAAATGGAAACGTTTTCAAGAATATACGGCTAATCAGATCAATGAACTCATGACGCGTTATGGTCGGGTAGACCTTCTTTGGCTGGACGGAGGCTGGGTAAGAGCTCCCAAGGAAGACATCAAAATGGATCAAATCATAGATAAGGCACGCGAATATCAACCCGGATTGATAGCCGTAGACCGGACTGTGCCCGGACGGAACGAAAATTACCAAACACCGGAACTGACTATTCCCAAGCGGCAACTGGATCATCCTTGGGAAAGTTGCATCACACTGACCAATCATTGGGGATGGTGGAAAGACGCTCCTTACAAGTCGGCAGCTCAAGTAATCAATATTCTCACGGAGATTGTAGCCAAAGGCGGTTCTTTGGTTTTGGGCGTGGGACCTACACCGGAAGGTACTATCGAGGAAGAGGGAATACAGCGTTTGAAAGAGATAGGGCAATGGCTGAAAATAAATGGTGAAGCAATTTACAACACACGCACTACTCCTGTCTATCAAAGTGAGAATATCTGGTTCACGGCTAACAAAGATGGAAAGACGCTGTATGCTATCTATGCACTGCCGGACAATGTGGAATTGCCGCAGGAAATTGTATGGGAAGGAAATGAACCTGCCGGCAAGATGGTATTGCTTCAAAACGGTCGTAGCGTGAAGTATCGGACAAAAGACGGCAAAGTGACAGTAACTCTGCCGAAAGGATTGAAGAATGAATCGCTGGTTTTCAAATTTAAGCAGAAATTATAATGATGCTTTTTGTTTAACTATTTAATATAATCAAAGTATGAAAAACATCTTAACAGGTCGCATGCGGAAGGTTTTATTTATCGCCGTATGTATCAGGTCGTCTTTGTGGGGCGAGATTTGTTATTCCGCAGAGACGGGTAGGATTTTGTCGGGCAGTGACACCGGCAAAGAGTGGGTCAGTTCCGCTTTACAACAGAACAAAAGTATAATAGTTACAGGGGTTGTTACGAGTGAGGGTGGCGAACCTATTATTGGTGCTACTGTACAAGTGAAAGGGACTTCCACAGGAGTTATTACGGATATTGACGGCCGTTATACAATTACGGTACCTGATGGAAATTCAATTTTATCGGTTTCATTTATTGGCTACCAGTCACAAGAAATAAAGGTGAACTCCCGAAGGGGGATTAATGTATGTTTGCAGGAAAATGTACAAAGTCTGGATGAAGTAATGGTTGTTGCATACGGTGTGCAGAAAAAAGCGACATTGACCGGTGCTATATCAAGTGTCGGCACGGAGGCTTTACTGAAATCACCTAGTGCCAGTGTCACTAACTCTTTGGCAGGGCAGTTGCCGGGAGTTTCTTCCATGCAGGCAAGTGGACAACCGGGAGCTGACAATGCGAAAATATTTGTACGTGGTGTAGGTTCATTGACGGAAGGGGGAGCTGCTCCGCTTATTCTTGTGGATGGTGTGGAGCGTTCTTTTTATCAAATGGATCCTAACGAGATAGAATCTATTAATGTATTAAAAGATGCTTCGGCTACGGCTGTATTTGGAGTGCGCGGTGCGAACGGAGTCATATTGGTCACTACCCGCCGGGGAGAAGAAGGAAAGGCCAAAATTTCGATTAGCTCGAATGTCGGCATTCAGATGCCTACCCGTATATTGGATGTGGCAGACAGCTATACAACGGCTTCTTTATTCAGAGAAGCTCAACGTAACGATGGAGCGGCAGATGACTTGCTGGCTTTCTCGGACTATGATATGGAACGTTTTCGTTTGGGGGATTCTCCTATTCTGTATCCCAATGTGAACTGGTATGATTATTTGATGAATAAGGCTGCTGTTCAAACCCAACATAATGTAAGTATTTCCGGAGGAACAAAAGATATCCGTTATTTTGTATCGTTAGGCTTTTTGTTTCAGAATGGTTTGTTTAAACAACTGGACGGGCTTGATTATGATAACAATTACAGCTATACCCGTTATAACTATCGTGCCAATCTCGATGTAAATCTCACACGCACCACTACGTTAAAGTTCGGCATGGGCGGAATTGTAGGCAACCAGCGTGACCCGGGAGGCAGTGGTAATGTATGGAAACAGCTTACGTGGTCGTTGCCATTCTCATCTCCGGGAATTATCGACGGAAAAAAAGTGGTGACACAGAGTACACGTTTTCCCGGAGTTAAAATGGAGAATCAAGTAATTAATGGATTTTATGGCTATGGTTATGACCGCAAAGTCTCGAATAATATGACATTCGATTTGAACTTGTCTCAAAATCTGGATTTTATAACCAAGGGGCTTTCCATCGAAGTGAAAGGGGCATATAATACGGATTATTCTTACATCAAAACCGTACGGGGACATGTGGAAACATATACTCCTTTTTATAAATCCGAAATAGACGGATCGGGACTTGATGTTGGAGACCCTGATTTTGATAAGAGTCTTGTGTATCGGATAACGGGGGAAAATATGATGAAAACGTATGGAACCGGAGATAAAAAACGTGCCCGTGACTGGTATGTGGAAGGAAGCATTCGTTATAATCGCAAATTCGGAGAACATAATGTCGGTGCCTTATTGCTGTACAACCAAAGTAAAAAGTATTATCCTAATTATCCTAACAAGTTTTGGGATGTCCCGACTGCTTATGTTGGCTTGGTAGGCCGTTTGACTTATGATTATAAGTCGAAATATATAGCAGAATTTAATATTGGCTATAATGGTTCCGAGAACTTTGCGCCGGACAAACGTTTTGGTACATTCCCTGCAGGTTCTATCGGCTATGTGATTACAGAAGAGAAATTCATTCCTAAAAATGACTTCTTAACCTATCTGAAAGTGCGTGCTTCTGTTGGATTGGTCGGTAATGACAACATGTCCAGTAATCGCTTCCTTTATTTGCCGGACTCTTATTCAATAAATAATTCCGACTGGCTGCAGAAAGCCTATCAGGATAAGAACGGGTATATTTTCGGATTGACAAATACGGTCTATCAGACAGCAGCGAAAGAACTTATGCTGGGAAATTCGAATGTAACCTGGGAAACTGCCTTAAAGCAGAATTACGGTATAGATGCTTATTTCTTCAGTGACCGTTTGAAGTTGACAGTCGATTATTTCCGGGAAAATCGTCGTGATATTCTGATACAACGCAGCACCGTTCCTTCCTTGATTGCAATGAATGGCATATTGCCTGTGGTTAACATGGGTAAAGTAAATAATCAAGGATATGAAGTTGATTTAAAATGGAATGATCGTATTAAGGACTTTTCATATTATATAAATGCAAATGTCTCTTATTCTAAAAATAAAATTATTTATCAAGATGAAGTAGAACCGAACGAACCTTATATGTGGCGTACCGGACACGAGGTGGGAGCCCGCTTCGGATATCTGGCACAAGGGTTCTATAATGAGAATGACTTTGATGCGGATGGTAATGTTCGTGGGGATTTGCCGCAACCGCAAGGGAAAAAATATCCCGGTGATATTAAGTTTGCAGATTTGAACGGTGATAATATAATTGATAATGACGACCAGACCAAAATAGGGAACCCCAAACGCCCGGCTTATACGTTCGGTTTAAATTTGGGTGGAGAATATAAAGGTTTTTTTGCTTCCATGAACTGGACGGGAGTAGCACAGTGTGATATTGAGATGGCAAATGCTTATAAACGTCCTTTTTATGAGGGGCAGGTACTTTATCAATATATGGCTGACGGGCGTTGGACACCTGAAACAGCAGCAACGGCTGTGTATCCCCGTTTGTCCATCTCAAGTTCGACTAACCAAGAGACGTCGAGCGTATGGCTGAAAGATGCTTCATACATCAAATTGAAAAATCTGACGATTGGATATAATATCACTCAACAGAAGATTTTAAAAGCTATCGGCGCCTCTAAGTTGACGGTTCAATTTACCGGTTATAATCTCTTGACATTTGACAAACTGAAAGTTTTTGATCCCGAAGGAGAATTGACACGTGATACGAATACGTATCCAATTATGAAAATCTTCAGCTTGGGAGTGAATGTAACTTTTTAAAATGATTATTATGAAAAACAAAAGTTTAATTATTCTATGCGGACTTCTGGCTAGCTTATTCATCGGATGTGAAGACTTGAAGTTCGGTGATAATTTTTTGGAGAAACCCAATAGTGACGATGTATCTATTGATACGGTGTTTTCTTCCAAGAAATATGCAGACCAGGCCCTAAACCAGTTTTATAAGAGTTTGTGGGATTTTATGCCTACCTTGAGAGGGTGTCATCCGGAGGGGCTTATTTTGGATGGATATACTGATATAGGATATGCACAACCAATCTCATGGACACGCGGAGACTTTAATTCTTCTTCCAGTTGTATCAACTTTCCTTATTTTCCTTTTCATTCACAGATTACTGAAGTGACGGGAAATCCCTCTTTTGGTATAAGGAAGGCTTATATTTATATTGAAAATGTAGATAAAGTTCCCGATATGACTGATGACGAAAAGCGTATTCGAAAAGCGGAAGCTAAAGTAGTCATTGCTTTTCACTATACTCAAATGATTCGTTTCTATGGTGGTATGCCTTGGATAGACCACGCGTATGCGGCAGATGAGATTTTCCAGTTTCCTCGTCTGACGTTGGAGGAAACAGTCAATAAAACAGTTGCGTTGTTGGATGAGGCGGCAACCGATTTGCCTTGGTCTACCACCGCTGAAGAATATGGACATATGACAGCAGCCGCTGCTAAAGCGTTGAAGTTCCGTTTACTCTTATTTGTTGCCAGTCCATTATTTAATAATAAAGCACCCTATTATGACGGACAGGCGGCTACTGAACTTCTGACTTGGTATGGAAATCAGCAGGATAGCCGTTGGGAGGCTGCTTTGGAGGCAGGAAGAGAGTTCTTGCGTCTGAACATGCAGAATGGTGATTATTATCGGATTGAAAATACAGGGAATCCCAGAGAGGACTATGTAAACGGCTATTTTACGAAAGGCAATCAGGAGGTTGTGATGGCTTCTTTCCGTTGGGGAACTTATGATGGCGTAGATAAACCGTTCCGTATGTATGAATCCGGTTATGGTATCCCGCGTGGAAATTATGCGGATATGTTCCAATGGAAGGATGGTTCTACATTCGATTGGAATAATCAGACACACCGTGCGCATCCGTTTTTTGATGAAAAAGGACAGCCGAACCGTGATGTGCGTTTATATGAGAACTTGCTTGTAAATGGTGATAAATGGCAGGGACGGACAGCAGAAGTTTATCAAGGTGGACGCGAAGGATATGGTTCGGGAAGTTCTGTGCAGAAGAAAACTCAATTTGGCTATGGATTCCGCAAGTTTATTCGTGATAAGAAGAATGAGATGAAAGGTAAGCCTTACTCTTGTCCCATGATTCGTATGCCTGAGATTTATTTGAGTATAGCCGAAGCTATGAACCAATTGGGGAAGGCTAACGTGCCCGATGAATTTGAGAAGACCGCTTATGATTATCTGAACCTCGTGCACGAACGTGCAGGGTTGCCGGGGGTAACTTCCGCTAAGGTGCCGCAAGGTGATGCATTGTTGAACTACTTATTGGATGAACGTGCCCGTGAATTCGGACAGGAAGATGTTCGCTACTTTGATATGATGCGTCATAAAAAGGGTGCGGAATGGGCTACACGTCCCATGGAAATGCTGGAAACGACGAAGGTCGGAAGTGACTTCGAGTATGCAGTGAGTACGCGTGACGATATTAAATATTATTGGAATGAATATTGGTATTTATTGCCATTTCCTGTAAGCGAAATCAATAAGAAATATGGATTGATTCAAAATCCCGGCTGGTAATAAGGTTAATTAAACGATTTGATTATGAATAAATTATTATTTACGATAGGCATGTTATTCATCTCTTCGGTAAGTCTGGTGGCGCAGGAGATGATGAATGGCATTGTGAAAGATGGCTCCGGTAAACCTCTTTCGGGTGTAAAGGTATCAAAGGTAGGAGAATACAGAAATAACAATGTCACTGATGAAGACGGTTTGTTTTCACTCCTGTTGAAGAAAGGTGATTATATTGAACTGAATTATGCAGATGTAGCAACCAAGCGGATTAAAATCACAGGGGATACCCTGAATTTGGTGTTTGATATCAAGAAAGACGCGGTTGTTGATTTGGGATTTCTAAAGCGGACAGAAGACACCCAAACCCAGTCTGTGACTGCTATTTATGCTGACTTGCTGGAAAAGAACGCGACTTCTCCCGACCGGGTGAATAACGCGCTTTTTGGATTGATATCAGGGCTTCATCTCAGTCAAACGGTTGGTTGGGATGCTAATGCCGGCATGAATATACGTGGTCGTGGTGGTTTGGGTAGCGGAGCTCCCTTGGTTTTGGTGGATGGATTTGAACGGGGACTGACGAATATGACAATAGAAGAAATAGAGTCCGTTCAAGTCTTGAAAGATGGTGCTGCTACGGCTTTGATGGGTGCCAGAGGGGCTAACGGAGTCATTTTGGTGAATACCAAAAGAGGTATTTATAATTCGTTTGATGTGGATGTGAATTATCGTCATGGTTTCGATTTTCCTGTCAACCGGCCGGAAATGGCGGATGCTTATACGTATGCTATGGCGCAGAACGAAGCGCTGTATTATGATGGTTTGCCGTTACAATACACGAAAAGGGACTTGGAACGGTTTAAGGATGGTACGAATCCGAATTATTATCCGAACGTCAACTGGTATAAAGAGGGTACAAGGAATTTCAGCGAAAACAATCAGTTTAATGTAATGATGCGTGGTGGCGGAAAAAGAGTACGGTATATGGCGTTGTTGGATTATAAGAATAAGTTTGGTTTGTTGAATGAAGATTATACTCACTATTCGGATCGTTATAATTCTCAGATACGGACTTATGAGTTAGGACTGCGTATGAATTTGGATGTGGATATCACTTCCAGCACCCGAATGAAGTTTGGCTTATATGGCATTATTGGAGAAGATAAGCGACCGAATACGGATATTAATACCATCTTCCAGAATTTTTATAAAGTACCTGCCGCTGCATTTCCGGTGAAGACGCTGAATAATAATTGGGGGAGTAATACGCTTTTTAAGATGAATCCGATTGCGGCTATTGCAGATGTGGGATATGTACAGGAAAATCGTCGTATGTTGGAAACAGATATGCGGATTACTCAGGATTTCTCTATGTTCCTGAAGGGGTTGAGTGCGGAAGTGGCTGTCGCTTATGATAATACTGCCACTTTTCAGGATATAGGTAGTAAGACCTATAAGTATGAAGTCGGTTATCTGTCGGAAGAGGGACTCCCGGTAAGTGAAACTTATGGTACGGATAGCAAGGTGCAGATAACCAAGTCTGTATTGTCTGCCCAATTGATACGTGCCAGTGTTGAGGCTAAATTGAATTATGACTATACATCCGGTAAGCATCAATTGTCGGCTTCGGCTGTCTATCGGCAGGATATGAAAGAACCGTTAGAAAATAACGCCTCTTATTATCGGCAGAATATCATGGGATTTGTCGGTTATAATTATGGCAACCGTTATATGGTAGATGTTGTCGGCAACTATTATGGTACAAGTGTTCTGTTGAAAGGTGATAAGTTTCGTTTCTATCCGGCTGTTTCTGCTGGTTGGAATTTGGCTAACGAAGATTTCCTGAAAGGGGCTTCTAACCTGGACTTGTTGAAACTTCGGGCTTCTTGGGGACGTTCTGCGGTAGATGAACTTGATTATGGATTGGGGAATTATTTCTGGACAGGGGGGACAGGATATCCTTTTGGAGATGGTATGACAGTAGTCAATGGTTTGAAAGAACAAAGGTTACCTGTATATGGCTTGAATCTGGAGACTGCAGACAAATATAATGTGGGGGTAGACCTGCGTTTATGGAAGAACTTCACGGCAACGGCAGAGGTGTACTATGACCATCGTACTAATATTTTAGTTGCTAATAATAATGTGTCCGGCATACTAGGCATCGACCCGCCGAAAGCCTGCATAGGTGAAGTAAAGAGCCGTGGTGTAGAATTGAGTTTGGGATGGAGTGGACAACATAAGGATTTCAATTATTTTGTAAATGCGAATTGGGCATTGAATGATAGTGAGATTGTTGAAAACGGACAAGCCTATCAGCCTTACGACTATTTATATACACGTGGACATAAAGTCGGGCAACTGTTTGGATTGGAAGCCGTCGGTTATTTCCGTGATGAAGAGGATATTGCCAAGAGCCCGGAACAAACATTTTCGGTGGTTCGTCCGGGAGATGTGAAATATAAAGACCAGAATGGAGATGGAAGGATAGATAGTGAGGATAGGATAGCAATCGGCAAGTCTACAACGGTGCCCGAAATGGTGTTCGGCTTGAATCTGGGCTTCGAATATAAAGGCTTTGGAATAGATATGGTCTTTAATGGAGTGAGTGGGCTGACCAAACAATTGAATGTGGCAAATGTACATCAGCCCTTACGTAATGGCAATACCAATATCGCGACTTGGTATTTGAAAGATAAGATTCGTTGGACGGAAGCTATGAAAGATGTCGCCAATGTACCCCGTCTTTCTACATTGTCGAATGAAAATAATTATCAGACTAGTACACAATGGATTGAAGATGGTTCATTCTTGAAATTACGTAATCTGAATGTCTATTATAATCTGCCGCAGAAATGGGTGAAAAAGATAAAATTGGATAAACTTCAGATTTATGCTAAAGCACAGAATGTATTTTCTATAGATAAGATTGATTATTTCAATTGTGAAGATCTGACATTGGGGTATCCGGATTTATTCTCTGTATGTCTGGGTCTGAATATTAACTTTTAAATAAAGATAGTTATGCGAAATATAAAGAACTATGTAGTAGCGGCTTTCGCTCTGTTTTTATTGGACGGATGTGATTTCCTCGATTACGATGAAACTAGCGGAAAAACCAAGGAAGAAGCCTACAGCTATTTTAATAATATGAACTCATCGGTAGCTTATATATATGGTTTCTTGCCGACTGATTTTGGGAGGGTGAGTGATGCGATGATGGAATCTGCTACCGATAACTCTGTTTATACTTGGGAAAATAATAGTATCTATTATATAACCAATGGTATTTGGAGCCCGCTAAAGCGTGTCGATGACGGTTGGGGCTTTTGGGACGGAGTGCGTAGCGCCAATTTATTCCTGGAGAACTTTGATCCGAAAGTGCTTGAACGTTTTCAGTACAATGAAGATTATGATGAAATGATAGACAAGGCTTCTAAATTTTCTTTGGAAGTCCGCTTCTTGCGCGCGTTCTATTTATTCGAACTGGCTAAACGCTATGGGGATATTCCTTTGATAACACGTACTTATACGCAGGAAGAGATTAATTCTGTACGAAAGACTTCATTTGCGGATGTGATAGATTTCATAGCAAAGGAATGTACGGAGATAACCCGGGAAGGAGGACTGCCGGAAGATGGTGTCAGAGGCGAGACAGGCAGGGTGACCAAAGGTGCGGCACTGGCTTTAAAATCAAGGGCTTTACTGTATGCGGCAAGTGATTTGCATAATCCTGCTCATGACTTGACAAAGTGGGAAGCGGCAGCTAAAGCAGCTTATGAGGTTATAAAAATGAATAAATATCAATTGCCTAACGTTTCTACTGACCCGTTGTATTCGGATTTGGGTGGTAATGAGGTCTTGAAGTCCAAACAGTTGATTTTTGAGCGTCGTGCCATTGCAACTACCAGTGATTTTGAATCACGCAATGAACCGATGGGATATGAAGGTGCGGAAGGAGGAAATACGCCTACACAGAATTTGGTAGATGCTTATGAAATGAAGGACGGGACTCCTTTTGACTGGAATAATCCTACTCATGTGGCAAATATGTATTATGATGCTTCCAATAAGGAAACACGTGATCCGCGTTTATACAAAAATGTACTGACCAATGGTTCTATATGGCAGAAACAAAAGGTGGAGATTTTCGAAGGTGGCAAAAACAAGATCTTGGATGGTTCAACGAAAACAGGATATTATCTGCGTAAATATATGAATCCGTCCGTATCACTCGACCCAGACAAACCGAATAAACTGTATCATCACTATGTCTTGTTCCGTTATGCCGAGATATTGTTGAATTATGCGGAGGCTATGAATGAGTGGAAAGGTCCGGATGCTACGGCAGAAGGATGTCCATTGACGGCACGTGCAGCCTTGAATCAGGTTCGTGATTGTGCCGATATGAAACATGTGACTGAAAATGGAGCGGACTTTACAGCAAAGGTTCGCAATGAACGCCGCATTGAGCTGGCTTTTGAAGGGCATCGCTTCTATGATATTCGCCGTTGGAAGATAGCGGGGTTGGATGAAGTTAGGAATATCTATGGGGTAAAGATAACAAAGAGCGGCACTTCCCTCTCTTATGAAAAGGTGTTGTTACAGCAAATGTACTGGAATGATAAGATGTATTTATTCCCTTATCCCCAGAATGAAATTTATATGAATCCGGATTTGGGGCAAAACCCGGGATGGAGTAATGGTAATTAATTAAATTTGAAACAATATGAATTCAAAAATATTTAGTTTGCTTTTTTTGCTGGCTCTGTTCATGACTGCCTGCAATGATGATAAGATTATTTTCTTTGAGAATCATGTCAAGGAAGAGGATAATGGTGGAAGTGAAACAACAGTTCCGAGACTTTTTGAAGTAATCAATCTTGATTATCCCGGTTTGGAAAAAGTGAAAGCATATTATGATAAGAAAGATTACGTCTCGGCTACTTCCGAATTGTTGGAATACTACCGGAATAGAGAGGATGTTACCAATCCTAATATAAATCTGGGTCAGACCTCTATTGGCGATTTCAATAAAAATATTGCTGACCAAGCTTTAGAATATCGTTTTTATATAAAAGATAAATATGAGTCTAAAGATGCATCTGGGAAAGAAACGTATGTCCTGTTTAAACAAGATGATGAAATAAACTGGAATTATGTCCCTGACAAGTATAAGGGAGATGCGGAATTTGTTTATCAGTTGCATCGCCATCAGTGGATGATATACCAGGCTAATGCATATACGGTTACTCATGATGAAAAATATGTCAAATCATGGATAGAGGTTTATGGCGATTGGCTGAAAACGTTTCCTTGCCCTGAAGGGAAAGTCGATAAAAACAAAAATGTGGAATGGTATGGACTTCAACCTGCTCATCGAGTACAGGCACAACTTGATATAATGTCTTATTTTATTCAATCGGAGAACTTTACTCCTGAATGGCTTTCTACATTTCTCGTTGCCCTGTCGGATGGAGTGGAATGTATCCGTAAGAATTATTATAAAGAGACTAATATTCTTATTACTCAAGTGGAGAGTGTTGTTTCTGCCGGAATATTAATGCCGGAATTTAAGAAAGCAGGAGAATGGTTGAATGAAGGTACAGCAAAAATCACTGAACAGGTGGAAGCACAATTCTTAGGTGATGGGGTACATGTAGAACTGACTCCCGGTTATCATATAGAAGCTGTTTATGCTTGCAATAAGCTCTATAATATGGCACAAGTCAACAATAAAGTCGGATACTTCCCGACCAATTATGTCGGATTATTGAAGAAAGCTGCCCGTTTCGTAATGGATATTACGTATCCCGATTATTCTTTTGATAATTTTAATGATACAGGTGCCAGTTCATGGACTAAAAGTGTACTGTTAGGTAATTTCCGTCGATATATGGCCATGTTCCCTGATGATAAAGAAATCGCATGGATGGCAACCGAAGGGAAACAAGGTAAGACTCCTGAAGAATTAATCCAGCTCTATAAGGATGGCGGTTATTATATGTTGCGCAGTAAGTGGGCATCAGATGCAATAATGATGGTAGTGAAAAATAACAATAATCCCAAGAATTATGTGCACTGCCAGCCAGATAACGGAACTTTCAGTTTATATCGTGACGGACGTAATTTCTTACCGGATGCAGGTTTCTTTACTTATGGAGGAGATAAAGAAAGTGATAATCTGCGCAAATCATATCGGGCAACCACCATGCACAATACAATGACCAAGAACTCTGCCACTATAGCAGATGGTTATATGAATGGAAAATTCTTGTTGCAAGAAAGCAAAGGCAATATCGATGTGCTTGTAACGGAAAATAAGTCCTATGGTGACTTGACACATCGTCGTGCCATATTTTTTGTGAACAAGACATTCTTTGTTTTGGTGGACGAGGGCTATGATGCCGGTAAAACTACCCCGGTGGTGGATGTGACTTTCAATTTGGGTAATGCGCCTAAGGTTGTTGTTGATGAAGCTGATAAGGAGAACTTTCAGTATGGTGCTTACACAAAATTTGACGATAATAATAACATGCAGTTTAAGACATTTGTTGAAACTAATTCCGGATATGTAGCTAAATGGAGTACTAATTGGTCCTCTAGTAAGCAGAATGAGAAAACACTTCAACGCAAATGGTATCGAGTGAGTATAACCAAACCGATGGGAGGTGCGGCACGTTTTATTACGGTAATCCACCCGTTTACGAATGAGGCTGATCGTGCAAAATTGAATATTAGTGCTAAATTTACAGATAATACAGGTGCGACTCCTGGCACATTCCATGCCGATGGTGCTTCTGTAGAAGTTTCCGTAGGTGGTACAAAATACGATTTATCTTATAAATTAAAATAGATTTTTTTTATTTTGATATTTGTATCATAGGTAAAAGTTTTGATATAGAGATGAATTTGTAATTTGGCTCTTTTTTCAGGTAACTGAAATGGTATGGGATTGATTGTTTTTTGATGTAACTCCCATACCATTTCTTTTATGGTACGTAAAGTTATTAAAATTTTATTTTTTGTTAATTAAGTATTTTATTTAGTCTATCTTTGCTCATACATATAGCCCAAATAATCATATCATAATGAAAACACGAAGAATAAAAACAATCCTTCTTTTTTTATCAACAATGCCATTTATAGGCATTTATGCCCAATCGATATATTACGTTTCTCCTCATGCATCATCCGGTGGAGATGGCAGTCCGGCAACTCCTTTTCATATCATTCATGAAGCAGTGGAAAAAGCTCGAAAGGATAAGAACTGTACTACAATTTATTTGAGGGAAGGGGAATATATTTTAGATACCCCCTTGGTGCTGACCTCTGCTGATGGAAATGATTCGAAAGAATTAATAATAAGGAATTATCCAGGTGAGAAAGCTATAATATCGAGCGGAATTACCTTGGACTTGAAATGGGAAAAGTACAAGAATGGTATCATGCGGGCTGCTGTGAAAGGGAATCCGGTTATGGATATGCTTATTGTAAACGGAGATTTGAGGTCTATGGCACGTTATCCTGATTATGATAAAACAGCTGTTCGTTTTAATGGTACATCTGCTTTGGCAACAGCCCCGGAACGAGTGAAAAAATGGAAGAATCCGGAAGGTGGTTACTTTCATGCCATGCATAGTCATGATTGGGGTGATTTTCATTATCGTATTACAGGCAAGAATGAAAAGGGAGAGTTGCAACTGGAAGGTGGCTGGCAGAATAATCGTCCAATGGGAATCCATCCTGAAAACAGGATGGTAGAGAATATCTTTGAAGAACTGGATGCTCCGGGAGAATGGTACTATGATAAACAAGAAGGCTGGTTGTATTATTATCCTTTGTCTGATGAAAATATAAACGAGCTGGTGTTTGAAACTCCGCAACTTAAAAACTTGATTGAAATTGCAGGAACTTCATCCCATCCGGTGAAAAACATAACTATTGAAGGAATAGAACTGACGCAAACGATACGGACATTTATGGAACATTATGAGCCTTTGCTCCGTTCGGACTGGACGATATATCGGGGAGGAGCCGTTATTTTCAGGGGAACGGAAAAATGTACCCTGCGTGATTGCTATATCCATCATGTAGGTGGAAACGGTGTCTTTTTTGATAAATATAATCGCAATTCTGCGGTGACCGGTTCTTACCTGACTTCTATTGGAGCCAGTGCCATCTGCTTTGTCGGAGATGTGGCGGGAGTACGTTCACCGAGTTTTAGGTACGGGGAATTTGTTCCTTTGGATAAAATGGATACTGCTAAAGGTTCGCAGAATGACAATCATCCAGCTTATTGTGAAGTCTACGATAATTTAATCTGTACTATCGGTTTGTTTGAAAAGCAGATTACAGGAGTGGAACTTTCCATGTGCCGTAATATTACAGTAAGTCATAACAGTATTTACGATACTCCCCGTGCCGGAATTAATATCAGTGAAGGTACTTGGGGAGGACATATTATCGAATACAACGATATTTTTAACACCGTGAAAGAAACAGGCGACCATGGAACTATCAACTCTTGGGGACGTGACCGTTTTTGGCATCCGAATTATAATGTAATGACACAAATTACGGATGAAAACCCTGCGTTGATTCTAGCAGATGTAGTTGAACCTATTATTATCCGTCATAATCGGTTGCGTTGTGATAGAGGATGGGATATTGATTTGGACGATGGTTCCAGTAATTATCAAATCTACAATAATCTTTGTTTGAATGGCGGCATAAAATTACGTGAAGGCTTTTATCGAACTGTTGAAAATAATATCATTGTCAATAACACGCTCCATCCGCATTTATGGTTTAAAAACAGCGGAGATGTTTTTTCACGTAATATTGTAATGACCAAATATAAACCTATAAGAGTGTATGGCTGGGGCAGGGAAGTAGACTATAATATCTTTACAGACAGTTTATCGTATCTTGCAGCTCGCCAACTTGGTGGAGATGCTCATTCTATAGTAGCTGCGATCAGGTTTATAGATGCTGCGAAAGGTGATTTTAATGTAGCGGACGATTCTGAAGCGATAATTAAAGGAGGTTTTCGTAATTTTCCGATGAATAATTTCGGAGTGTTGTCTTTTCATTTGAAACAGTTGGCTGAAAGTCCTGTTATGCCCGTTCCGCTTGTGGCAGGTCATGTTACGGATACCAAGACGATGCTTTGGAAAGGAGTGACGTTTAAGAATCTGGACACATTGGAAGAACGCTCCGCTACCGGTATGGATACGGAACGGGGAGTTTATGTTGTTTCAGTAGATGCCCTAGGCAGTCCTGTCAGAGATTTTATTGCTCCGAATGATGTTGTGCTTGGAATAAATAGAAAATCTGTCAATAAATTAAGTGATATGAAAGAGGCATTGAAACGCGCGGATACACAAAAAGAAGTCGAGTTCATTATTTTTAGAAACCAGAAGGAGCATAAAGTTGTTATTCCTCTTTGATTTTTATCTATGTCTCTCACTTGATACTGCTATCAACATTACATAATGAAATAAATATCTATCATTGATAAAACAGTCGAATAAAGGTTGCATGGGTGTGAGATGGCTTGTTTTTGTTGCAATGAACCCGTATGAATCCGACTATCATAGCTTAATAATCCGACTTGAATGGCGCTAATTTTATAGCCCACACATGTGTGCCGTACAGCCTACGTATGTGGGCTGTACGGTTTGCATACGTGGGCTGTACAGCCTGCCTATGTGGGCTATAAAAAGACTGATATTCTAACTGGATTATTAAGTTGCCAAATACGGATTATCATCCTGTAAAGTGTGCATTCTTATGCCTTTAAATGGGCATTTTACCTATATGCTACGCCCAAATAGACAAAGTATAGGAATGATAGATGCCCATTTTTTGCAATAAAAGTATGATAGATACCTTTCTTTCAAGGCATCTATCATACTTATTCCACTGACAATTAGGATGATATGGGAATTGATGATAGTATGATAGATGTTTTTTTCTCTATGTAGTATTTAGTTCGGTTTTACTCCTTGGGAATGAAATTATTCTTGTATCGCTACGCTTTCATTTCCGTAACGGTCTACGGCCGTAACAGCGAAATGCTTTTTAGCATTCCAAGGCAGGATAGGGGCATAGATATAACTTGTCTCCCTGATATTCTGCGCTACGATATTTACCGGTCGGCTGGTGTCTACCGGATACTCATTGGAAGCATAAATAACATACATAGGTTTGTTACGTTCGTCATTATCCGTAGCAGCCTGCCATTTTAGTTCCGTATATCCATTCTCGATATTTGTTATTTTCAACTCCGACGGAGCCGTAGGCGGAACATTGTCCAGCCAAGGCATCGGGGGCTGTAAAGCTGGATATGCGTAGAAGTTTTCGGCTAGCTCATCATAAATGCCTTGTGTGTTCTCCATGAGATATTTCACCCGATAGTGCCCTTCACCTGCCATATCATGATTGCGGATGAAGTTTATTTGGCGGTCTATCTCGTCGCGTGTCCATTTGCCTTCATCGGGATGGAGAAAATAAATGCCGAGTCCCGGAATCACCTGCCGTCCGTTGCTCTGTTCCTGCCAGTCGAGGGCAAAAGGGTAGAAATTGTTTCCCTGGAAATACATCATCGGATAAATTTGATCCATAATACCTTCTCCCATCCAACCTTGCGAGTCCTGATAAACGGTAAAGAAAGCATTCCATCCCCGGGAGGGGTAACGAGAAGTATCACGGTATTTACCTACCGGGCAGGTACTTACTTTCACCCAAGGCTTCATAGCTTTTACACCTATATATATATAACGTACAATTTCGGAGATATTATCCCGGCGCCACTGATCCAGTGTGCGTCCTTTATTGTATCGGCGGAAATCATATTTATCAGGAAAAAGAGGAGCATTCTCCGGATAACGCAGATAGTCGAAATGCACTCCGTCCACATCATAACCGCTAACGACTTCCCGCACCAGTTTCATCAAATACTCCTTCGTTGCCGGATGTCCCGGATTGAGGAAATATTCGCGCTTGTAAGGAACGCATATTTCTTTCATCCGCTTGGTGACAGACTGACTGCCGAGCGAAGCAACATGCTTCTTATTCCCTAGTGGGATAGTTACCATCCAGGCATGACATTCCATCCCTCGCTTATGACATTCTTCAATGGCAAAAGCCAGTGGATCATATCCTGGATTTCCTCCTGTTTTTCCGGTCAGGATCGAATTGAAAGGTTCGATTGCTGAAGGATATAATACATCTCCACGAGTACGGGTTTGAAATAGGACAGTGTTGAAGTTGGCAGCCTTCAACTTATCAAGAATATCTATTAACTCTTCTTTCTGCTTGCGGATTGTTTGAGGGGTTGTTGCACGTGTGCGAGGCCAATCCAGTCCGTACACCGCTGTCACCCATGCGGCACGAACTTCGTGCTTGGGTTGCGCAACAATTGAGAGGAAAGGAAACAAAAGTGAAAGAATGAAAATAGTATAGCGCATATCCTTTATTTTTTGTTTTAAATCCCTGCAAAGTTAGTAAAAGTGTCGGTATTGTTGGGCTGTTTCGTGAGATTATGTTACATTTGCCAAGTTAAAAAAACGACACGCTATGATTACATTTACTCTATGCCTGCTGGCGTTGATAGTAGGCTATTTTACGTATGGACGCCTGATGGAACGCGTCTTTGGTCCTGACGACCGTAAAACACCGGCTCTTACCAAGGCGGATGGAGTGGACTATATTCCATTGCCCACCTGGAAGATTTTCATGATTCAATTTCTCAATATTGCCGGATTAGGTCCTATTTTCGGAGCAATCATGGGAGCGAAATTTGGTAGCTCTTCATACTTGTGGATTGTGCTGGGAAGTATTTTTGCGGGGGCAGTGCATGATTATTTTGCCGGAATGCTTTCTTTGCGTAATGGAGGTGAAAGCCTGCCGGAAATAATAGGGCGTTATTTGGGACTGACTACCAAGCAGGTGATGAGAGGATTCACTGTCATTTTAATGATTCTGGTGGGTTCGGTTTTTGTTGCAGGTCCTGCCGGATTGTTGGCTAAACTGACACCGGAAAGTTTGGATGCTACGTTTTGGATTATCGTTGTATTTGCATATTATATTCTGGCTACTTTGCTGCCTGTTGATAAAATAATAGGTAAAATCTACCCATTGTTTGCGGTTGCCTTGTTGTTTATGGCAGTAGGCATTTTGGTGATGCTCTATGTTAACCATCCGGCTTTGCCGGAGTTATGGGACGGATTGCAAAATACGAACCCGGAAGCGAGCGAACTTCCTATCTTCCCGATTATGTTTGTGAGTATTGCTTGTGGTGCCATTTCAGGTTTCCATGCTACGCAAAGCCCATTGATGGCCCGTTGTATGACTTCGGAACGGCATGGACGTCCGGTATTTTACGGTGCAATGATTACCGAGGGCATTGTTGCTCTTATTTGGGCTGCTGCCGCTACTTATTTTTTCCATGAAAACGGAATGGAAGAAAGCAATGCTTCTGTTATCGTTGATGCTATTACAAAAGAATGGTTGGGAGCAATCGGCGGAGTACTTGCCATTTTGGGAGTGATTGCAGCTCCGATAACTTCGGGTGATACGGCTTTCCGTTCGGCACGTCTGATTGTGGCAGACTTTCTGGGAATGGAACAAAAAAGTATGCGCCGTCGTTTGTACATTTGTATTCCGATGTTTATAGTGGCTATTGGTTTGCTTTTGTATAGTTTGCGTGATGCAAACGGATTTAATATGATATGGCGTTATTTTGCCTGGGCAAATCAGACATTGGCTGTGTTTACCTTGTGGGCTATAACAGTTTTTCTGGCGGTATCCAAGAAACCTTATATCATTACTTTGGTACCGGCACTGTTTATGACATGTGTATGTTCTACTTATATATGTATTGCTCCTGAAGGATTAGGACTCTCGCATACAGTCTCCTATGGCGTTGGTATAGCGTGTGTAATGGTTGCGACTGTTTGGTTCTATATCTGGATAAATAAGCAAAAAACAAGAAAATTATCAGAATGAAGAAAATAAGAAAATCAACAGGAGTGGCGCTTGCATTCCTTATTTATGTATCTGTAACAGCGGCTTATTTGTTGCCTCGTAATACGGAAGTCAGCCTGACAGAGAAAATAATTACGGTGGCAGTTTCTTATGTCATCGTCCTCCTTCTTTGGCTGGTGCTTCGGAAAAAGGAACAAATGCGCGAACGCCGCAAAAAAGACGAACAATCTATTCACTTAAAAAAGTAAGTTTATGAAGAAATTAGCTTTGGCTCTTTGCTTATTGGCAGTCTCTTTTACTGCACAAGCGCAATTTGAGAAAGGAACTACGATTATTAATCCTTCATTGTCGGGGTTGGACTTTTCGTATAGTAAAAACGATAAAGCAAAGTTTGGAGTTGGTGCACAGGTCGGTACATTCTTTGCCGAGGGTATTGCCTTGATGGTAAATGCCGGAGCCGACTGGTCGAAACCGGTAGATGAGTATACACTGGGCACAGGAGTACGCTTCTACTTCAATAAAACCGGTATCTATCTGGGTGGTGGACTCGACTGGAACCGCTTCCGTTGGAGTGGTGGAAAACATCAGACAGACTGGGGACTGGGTATCGAAGCCGGATACGCTTACTTTCTTTCGCGTACGGTAACCATTGAACCTGCCGTTTATTATAAATGGCGTTTCAATGATGGAGATATGTCACGTTTCGGTGTGAAGATTGGATTCGGTTTCTACTTGTAAGAGAGATTGATTTTTTTCATATATTAAGCCCTTGCAGATATAGAACTTCTGCAAGGGCTTAATTACATAAATGTATTATTATAGTTTTGACGATTGCTTATCCTAGTTTTTCTTTCAGAAACTGCCCTGTATAGCTTGCTCCGCAGGCAGCAACTTCTTCCGGGGTACCCACTGCTACGATATTTCCGCCTTTATCTCCACCTTCCGGTCCGAGATCGATTACATAATCGGCACATTTGATGACGTCCATGTTATGCTCGATGATAACGATGCTGTGTCCCCGGCGAATCAATGCGTCGAAAGCATCCAGCAGTTTGCGGATATCATGAAAGTGTAATCCTGTAGTCGGTTCGTCAAAGATAAACATCGTTGGGTCAGCTTTCTCCTGACTTAAATAAAATGCGAGTTTGACACGTTGGTTTTCACCACCGGAAAGGGTAGAAGAAGCCTGTCCTAATTTGATATATCCCAGTCCTACATCCTGCAAAGGAAGCAACTTCTTCACAATTTTCTTCTGTCCATGTTCGTTGAAGAACTCAATCGCTTGGTTGACGGTCATCTCCAATACATCGTAGATACTTTTATCGTTGAATTTCACTTCCAGCGTGTCGGATTTGAAGCGTTTTCCATGACAAGATTCACACTCCAATACCAAGTCTGCCATAAATTGCATTTCTACAGTAATGGTTCCTTCTCCTTTACACTCTTCGCAACGTCCGCCTTCGCTATTGAAACTGAAGAATCCGGGGGTATATCCCATTTGCTTCGCCAAAGGTTGTTCGGACCATAGTTTACGGATTTCGTCGTAAGCCTTGATGTAAGTCACCGGATTTGAGCGCGATGATTTGCCAATCGGGTTCTGGTCTACAAATTCTACATTCCGCAGGTCACGCAAACTTCCTCCGATTGAAGAGAATTCTCCCGGTCGGTCGCTACATTCGTCTAATTCACGTTTCAATGCCCGGAAGAAAATATCTCTCACCAATGTACTCTTCCCGGAACCGGAAACACCCGTAACAACTGTCATTACATTGAGAGGGATACGTACGTTTACTCCTTTCAGATTATTCTCACGTGCGCCTTTCAATTCTATATAATTATTCCACGGGCGGCGATGCTCCGGAACAGGTATTTCATCTTCTCCTAAAAGATAACGTACCGTATAGCTGTTGCTTCCCTTCTTTAAATCCTTCATATCTCCCTGGTAAACAACTTCTCCACCCAGACGTCCGGCATTGGGACCTATGTCGATAATGTAATCCGCTGCACGGATAATCTCTTCATCGTGCTCTACCACTACTACCGTATTTCCTAATTGTTGCAGTTGACGCAACACATGGAGCAGGCGGTCTGTATCACGGCTATGCAGTCCGATGCTTGGCTCGTCGAGAATATAAAGACTGCCCACAAGGCTACTTCCCAGCGAGGTTGCCAGATTGATACGCTGGCTTTCTCCACCCGATAAGGAATTACTAAGTCGGTTCAACGTCAGATAGCCCAAACCTACATCGATTAAAAAGCGAATCCGGCTATTTATTTCAATCAGAATACGTCGGGACACATTGCTGTCGTGCTCATCCAGTTCCAGATGGTCGAAGAATTGCTTCAGTTCTGTGATGGGCAAATCCACCAGTTCGGAAATATTCTTTCCGCCCACCCGTACATATCCGGCTTCCGGTTTCAGGCGGGTGCCGTGGCATTTCGGGCAAAGCGTCTTTCCCCGGTAACGCGCCAGCATCACCCGGTATTGTATCTTATATTGATTTTCTTCCAGCATCTTGAAAAAATCATTGATGCCGTGGAAATATTGGTTGCCTTCCCAAAGTAACCTGCGTTGCGCGTCTGTCAACTCATAATAAGGAGTGAAAATGGGGAAGTCGAATTTCTCCGCATTATGAATTAATTCTTCTTTCCATTCACCCATCTTTTCGCCACGCCAGCATACGATAGCTCCTTCATATACCGATAATGAACGATCCGGAACGACTAAGTGCTCGTCAATGCCGATTACTTTGCCGAATCCTTCGCACGCCGGACAAGCGCCGATAGGCGAGTTGAATGAAAACATCTGGTCGTTCGGTTCTTCAAAGATGATGCCGTCCGCTTCGAATTTAGTGCTGAAAGTATGAAGTTTCGTAGTTCCATCCGATAGAAAAAAACGCAGCATACAGGTTCCGTCGCCTTCATACATGGCTGTTTCGGCAGAATCTGTCAGTCGGCTGATGGCGTCTTTGCTGGTGGCAACCGCCATACGGTCGACCAGCAGATAGACTTCATCACCTGCCACAGGCGTATATTCATCGATTCGTTTCATTTCACCGTTCACTTCGATACGGTTGAATCCTTGTTTCAGGTCTATCTCCAATTGCTGTTGTAATGTGCGGTCTTCACGCAGGCGGATAGGCGTCAGTACCGTATATCTTGTGCCTTCCGGATAGGAAAGCATACAGTTGACGATGTCCTCTGTGGAGTGCTTCTTCACTTCTTGCCTGCTGATGGGACTATACGTTTTTCCCACCCGTGAATATAACAGGCGTAGATATTCGTAAATTTCAGTCGAGGTGCCCACGGTGGAACGGGGATTACGGCTGTTCACTTTTTGTTCGATGGCAATGGCGGGAGGAATTCCTTTGATAAAGTCACACTCCGGTTTGCTCATTCTCCCCAGGAACTGACGCGCGTAGCTGCTTAAGCTTTCTACGTAGCGGCGTTGTCCCTCTGCATAAAGGGTATCAAAAGCAAGTGATGATTTTCCCGAACCCGACAATCCGGTGATAACAACAAGTTTGTTGCGGGGAATATCTACATCGATGTTTTTTAGGTTGTTGACTCGTGCGCCTTTGATCGAAATATAGTTGTTTTCTGACATAAAATACTCCTTTTTTATGGTAGTCGGCAAAGTTAGCGAATTTATCGGGAGTTTGTATTATCTTTGCGTCACATTATTACGATTTAAGAATATTATGAAGCTGAAAAACTATCTTTTACTTTTAGCTCTTCTTCTGGTGGTAGGAGTGAGGGCACAGGTGCCATCAGGCAATAAATATCCTAAACGTGAATTCCGTGGAGCATGGATACAGGCTGTCAATGGCCAGTTTCGTGGCATTCCTACAGAGCGACTGAAGCAAATATTGATTAGCCAGTTGAATTCTCTTCAGGAAGCCGGAATTAATGCGATCATCTTTCAGGTGCGCCCTGAAGCGGATGCATTATACGCTTCCCAATATGAACCGTGGAGCCGTTTCCTGACAGGAACGCAAGGGCAGACGCCTTCTCCTATGTGGGACCCGATGCAGTTTATGATTGAAGAATGTCAGAAACGTAATATGGAGTTTCATGCCTGGATCAATCCTTACCGTGTGAAGACTTCATTAAAGAATAAGTTGGCACCGGAACATATTTATCACCAGCATCCGGAATGGTTTGTTACTTATGGCGATCAGCTATACTTCGACCCGGCACTTCCTGAAAGTCGGGAGTATATCTGCAAAATTGTGACCGACATTGTGTCCCGTTATGACGTGGACGCTATCCACATGGATGATTATTTCTATCCTTATCCGGTTAATGGATTAGATTTTCCGGATGATGCAAGTTTCGCCCGTTATGGTGGAGGTTTCACCAATAAGGCAGATTGGCGTCGTAGTAATGTGAATGTGTTGATAAAGAAGCTTCACGAAACGATTCGTGGCATCAAGCCTTGGGTGAAGTTTGGTATCAGTCCGTTCGGTATTTATCGTAATCAGAAGAGCGATCCATTGGGAAGCAACACCAATGGTTTGCAGAACTATGATGATCTTTATGCCGATGTACTCCTTTGGGCACGTGAAGGATGGATTGATTATAATATTCCGCAAATTTACTGGGAGATTGGCCACAAAGCTGCCGACTATGAGACACTGGTGAAATGGTGGGCTACTCATTCGGAAAACCGGCCGTTGTTCATTGGTCAGTCGGTGCCAAAGACAGTTCAGTTTGCCGATCCGCAGAATTCTTCTATCAATCAGCTTCCCCGCAAGATGGCTTTGCAACGTGCTTACCAAACAATCGGAGGTAGCTGTCAATGGTATGCAGCAGCTGTTGTTGAGAACCAGGGTAGATATCGCGATGCTTTAATCAGTGAATATCATAAATATCCTGCTTTGATTCCAGTCTTTGATTTTATGGATGATAAAGCTCCGGGCAAGGTACGTAAAATGAAAAAGGTATGGACGGAAGATGGCTATATCCTTTTTTGGACAGCTCCGAAAGCTGATACAGAGATGGATAAGGCAGTTCAATATGTAGTCTATCGTTTTGACAGTAAAGAAAAGGTGAATTTGGACGATCCTTCTCATATTGTAGCTATCACGCGCAATCCATTCTATAGACTTCCTTATGAAACAGGAAAAACAAAATGCCGTTATGTAGTGACAGCTTTAGATCGTTTACATAATGAATCGAAATCCGTAAGTAAGAAGTTAAAACTGTAAAGGTATAGAATAAACAACGATAAAACGGTGAACACTCTGCTGAATGATAACGCAGTTTATTCACCGTTTTTTTGTTTACTGTTTTTTTGTTTACTGTTCAGCCGCTCGTTATTAATAGAGCAGCAAACCTGCAATACCACAGGCGATAATCATTAATATCGGATTGGCTTTATATTTTCTTGTTCCGATGAATGCAATCAGAAAGATAATGATACTGATAACGAATGAATAAGTATCTTCCGTAGGCGAACCGAAGTTTTCTGCGTTCATTAATACCAACGCGGCGGAGGCGAGTAATCCGACTACTGCCGGGCGTAATCCATTAAAAATAGATTCTACTATCGGATGTTTCTGGTATTTTAGGAAGAATTTACTGATGGTCAACATCAAGATGAAAGAGGGAAGGACTACGGCAAAGGTAGCAATGATGGAACCCCATACGCTACCCGTAGAAGTAAACCCTACATAAGTAGCTGCGTTGATACCAATAGGTCCTGGAGTCATTTGGCTGATTGCGACAATATCCGTGAACTCCTGCGAACTCACCCATCCATAGCGGGTTACCACTTCGCCTTGAATCATGGAAAGCATGGCATAACCGCCACCGAAGCCAAAGAGCCCGATCTTGAAAAATGTATAGAATAACTGTAGGTAAATCATGTGATTAATAATTTATTATATAATAATTTTAGGCATGGATTACACGGATTTCCCGGCTTTTAGAATTATGAATCTGTAAAACAACAGCGTTAATCCGCGCCTTCTCAACTCTCCATTCTCAACTCTCAACTTTTCTAAATTTCCCCCACAGGAAACCTCCTACACCGGCCGCAATAATAATCCAGATAGGGGAGAAGCCCAACAGCCAGATTAATATTGCCGAGACAACAGGAATCCACAGATTGTAGCGGTTGATTTTTGCGGATCGTCCCATGGTAAAGGTCGGCGCCGCGATGAGTGCCACCACTGCCGGGCGAATTCCTTTAAAAATACGTTCCACTATCGGATTGTCTTTGAAACTATGAAAGAACAGGGCGATAGCCAATATAATAATGAAAGACGGCAAAATTGTTCCCAATGCTGTGATAATACTTCCCCGGATTCCACGCAGCTTATATCCTATAAAGATAGAAATATTGACTGCCAAAATTCCCGGTGCGGATTGGGAGATAGCCAGCAGATCGATAAAATCTTCCTGCGCAATCCATTTCCGTTTGGTGACAATTTCATTTTCAATCAGTGGCACCATTGCATATCCTCCTCCAATAGTAAAGGCGCCTATTTTAAAAAAGATTCCAAATGCTTCGAGATAAATGTTCATTCTTTCTTTTCTCCTCCTTCCTTACTAACTGCTTTTTTCTCTTTGCCATATTGACTGGGACTTACATTATAATGCTTCTTAAATACTTCGCGGAAGTACTTGGCGTCACTGAATCCCGTCATTTCTGCAATTTCTGTTATGCTATGTGTGTCTTCTTTTAGTAATTGTACGGCACGTTTCAGACGAATCAGCCGGATATAATCTCCCGGTGCCTGATCGGTTAATGCCCTTAATTTATTGTAAAAACTTGTGCGACTCATTCCCATCAGGCTGCATAATACATCTACCGTGAGAGCAGGATTGTCAATGTTATCTTCCACGTTCTTTTTGACGTTTGCTATGAATTTCCAGTCAATGTCTTGCGAACAGTTGATGCAGTCTTCATCATTTTCCTCATCATTCAGATCTAAATTTGCGAATTTGCTGCGCAATAGTGCACGGTTAGCCAGCAGATTGGCAACATTAGCTTTCAATATACCAATATTGAATGGCTTCACAACGTATTCATCCGCACCAATCTGAAGTCCCGAGAGAATATCTTTCTCATTATTCAAAGCAGTCAGCAGGATAACAGGAATGTGGGAGGTTTCGATATTATTCTTGATAGCTTGGCATAATTCATCCCCCCCCCGCATTTCAGGCATCATAATGTCTGAAATAACCAGCTCTGGTTTGTACTCGGGAATAATCGTCAATGCTTCTTTTCCATTGGAGCAAACCTGTACGAAATACTCCTCGGATAACGTTTGCGACAGATAGTTGCGCAACTCATCATTATCTTCCACAATCAAGATGCGACGATGATTAATGTTCTCTTTCTTTTGTGCATTTTCGTAAATTTCAGGTGATGGAGGCGGAACGTTATCAATCGTATTTTCTATACGCTGTTTGCTCGGAGTTGCCAGATGTGCTTTCCGGAAGCGCTTGCTGTCTTTAGGGAATGTTATTTTGATAACCGATCCCTGGTTTTCGATGCTTGACAGATTAATCTTTCCTTTATGCAGGCGGACTAGCTTCCATACAAGCATCAGTCCGATACCACTTCCTGTTACTTTGGAATTAATAGCATTGCTGCCACGGAAATGAAGTTTGAACAATTTCTTTTGTTCATTGGCCGGGATGCCGATTCCTGTGTCTCTGACTTCCACGCTCCATGAGTCAGATGTTTCTGAAACGAAAACCTGTACATTTCCATTTTCCGGAGTATATTTCAGTGCGTTCGAAATGATGTTCTTAAAGATAGATTCCATCTTTTCTTTATCAAACCATACGTTCATATACCTGAAATTACTTTCATAAGTGAAGTTGATATGTTTGATGTTGGCGTACTGCTGGAACGCGTTGAATATTTCATTCATAAACGTGTTTAGCTCATGCTCTGAAATATATAATTCGGAAGAATATACGTCCGCTCTTTCAAAGTTGATAAGATTGGTGGTAAGACGTAATAGGGCATTTACGTTTCGTAATGCCGTATTCATGTTCGAAATACCTTCTTTACTCAACTCCTCTTTCTCGCGTAGTTCTTCCAAAGGTGCTTTGATAAGCGTCAATGGGGTACGGATATCATGTGCCGTATTGATAAAGAAGTGTATTTTCTCATCGGAGACTTTGCGTTGCTTCCTCAAAATCAGTATACGCAATAGGACGATGGCAATGAGACAAAGGATAGCTGTATAAACCAGCATGGCCCAGAATGTCAGCCAGAAAGGTTGGGCTATGATAATATCCATACTTCTTTCTTCAAGCATGATGCGTTTGTCTTCATTGGAGATGGCACGTACCCTTAGCGTATATTTGCCCGGGGCAAGATTGGTGTAACGAATCGTGTTCTCTGTTCCGGGTTTGCTCCATTTATCATAGAAACCTTCTAGCCTCCAAGAGTAAAGAATATTGGAAGGATAGTCATAGTTGATGGAAGAAACCTGCAAAGAGAATCTGTTTTGATTGTATTTTAACTTTAGTACCTTTGTATCATTGATGCTTGCTTTCAACGGAGAATCCTCATCACCCGGATAGATTGTTTGATAAAAAAGCTTGAAATCGCTGAAAATCATTTTAGAAGAATAACTTCTGGGCAATTTCATATCCTTGTCAAATTCCACTGCTCCGTCAGAACTGCCTAAAATGAATTTATTGTTTTTCCGTAACGTACCTGATAGCGCATTGAAATGGGTGGTCATCAATCCCATATCTTTGGTCCAGTTATAGAATTTTTTCTCATTGGGATAAAAACTTGTCAATCCGCTTTCTGTACTCATGATTATATCTTTGTCCGCATCCGATAATATGGTATAGATATTATTGGATATCAAAGCACAGTTTTCCGTGTGGTAATGAGTGAACAGTTTTTTATTAATATCGTAAATCAATAGTCCCGACCCGCTGGTACCTATATACAATGAACCGTTTTTTGCTTGGTACAGGGAATAGATATAGTTCGACTCTACCGGAAGTTTTATGCGCTCGAATTTTCCGGATTCTTTATCTAAAAGACATAGGCCGGTGGCACTACCGATCCACATACTTTTTTCATCTTTCTCAACGATGGCGGTAATGGAATTTAATCCATCATAAAACCGTACTTCCTGCGTCTTCAGATTAATACGCTTGAGGTTGTAGAATCCTCCCGACCAGATATAACCCTGCATATCTGTACGAATATCACGTATATATTTATCCGGTCGCTTGTTTGTATGAGTGTACAAAGGCGGCATGAAATAGCTGACACTGAACGTTTTCTTATCTATCTGGTAAGCACCGGAAGAGTACCCGCCTGCCCAGATAATTCCGGGAGCCACTTCGCATATAGTAAGAAAGATATGGCTTTTATTACCTTGCGACTCTTCAAAAGCACTAAGCACCGATCGCCATTGTCCGGTCTTTGAATTAAAAAAACTGATGCCATTGTTCGTTGCAAACCATAAATCTCCCTCTCTGTCTTCAATAATGGCATTTACTTGATCGTTGATTAAAGACTGTTTGTTACCGATGGAGTGCTTAATCCATTTGTAGCTCGTATAACGGTTGTTTTGTATCGTGATTCCGATGGGATAATTAGCCAGCCATATCCGTTCTTCATCATCCACAAAAATGTCATTGATACTGTTACCGTTCATGCCACAATTACTGTTATAATCAGCCACAATTTCGGGTACTATTTGATAAGTATCCATATTTATTTTGTGTACTCCTCCGCCATCGGTAGCTATTAATAACTCTTTGTCATTTAGCGGCTTGAACCGTGTGATACTGATATCTTTCAGGTTA
Organism: Bacteroides ovatus; assembly: GCF_001314995.1. Taxonomy (NCBI): domain Bacteria; kingdom Pseudomonadati; phylum Bacteroidota; class Bacteroidia; order Bacteroidales; family Bacteroidaceae; genus Bacteroides; species Bacteroides ovatus. Next base: position 2,172,388 of record NZ_CP012938.1, on the reverse strand, counting down.
TAATCCGGTCGTATGACGGATTTGGTATTCATATCATAAACCATAATTCCCCGCAAGAAAGTGCCGATGAATAGTTTCCGAATCTTTTTGTCGAAGTGTAAATCGCTTACTTGGGCTTTCACGCTCTCCAACTTATCGCAATTGATAAGTTTCAATGCGTTGTTTTCTAATTGGGCATAATGAATCCCCATTTCCGTACCGATGAAGAAATGCGATTCGTCTATTTGTTCAATATCAGTGATTTCTTCACTTATATCATTCTTTATATGGGTGACTTGTTTGGTGTCCGTATTATAGAGAAAGATAGTATCTTTATTGCATAGCCAGATGTGTTTGTTCTGGTCGAGCCAGGCATAAGTGACCGGGTCCGGCTGTTCGCTGAAACTTTCCATCGGTAATTTATATACAAGACTGAAGCAGTCGTGAATCTGGTCATACCGGAATACTTTTCCTTTTTTCCCGATTTCCCATAAGACTCCTTCCTGATCAATATAAAGCCAGTTTAGATTTAACAGAGAGTTCACTTCTGCGTCACCATCCATTAACTTATATCGTTTAAACTCTTTTCCATTGTATCGATCAATACCTTCGTGCGTGAGGAACCACATGTATCCGGTTTTATCTTTTTGAATGCAGTAAACCCGCCGGTTACTTAACCCATCCTCCACTCCGAGATATCGATACGTCTGCGCGACACAAATTAGAGGAAACAATAAGATTAGAAAAAGCCATTTTTTCATACAAATAGGACTTTTAAGGGTTATTGAATCTTTTATGAGGGGGAAAGTTTGACAAAATTAAGAAGATTTTTTGATATTACAAAATTTTGATGAAAGATAACAGCGCTCCAAAAATGAAGAAAATAGACTATTTTATAACTATTTGTATATACTGTTTGTTTTCGGTATTTTGGTATCTATCAGAAGTCTTCCGGTAGAATGGAAAGTTCCGTAAAATAAGAGGCTGGCACTATTTAAAGTACCAGCCTCTGTAAAATATGGAAATGATTTATTTCATTTTCGCTTCCACCCACTTGCGGGCATTGACAAACGCTTCTATCCATGGAGTAACCTGATCGCTGTTCTTGCGGTCGGCCGGATAGCAACCGTTCTGCCATGGGAAGATGGAACGTTCCAAGTGAGGCATGATAGCCAAGTGGCGTCCGTCTGCGCTGGCCAGTGCTGCGATAGAATAATCGGAACCGTTCGGATTGCCCGGATATTCATCATAGCTATACTTCGCTACTACATTATATTTATCTTCGTCATATGGCAAAGAGAATTTTCCTTCTCCGTGAGCTACCCAGATACCCAGTTTGCTTCCACTTAAAGAGCCGAACATCACACTGCGGTTAGTCGGGATAGTAAGACCAAGGAAGCGTGATTCGAATTTGTGTGAATTGTTATGTAGCATTTTTCCTTTCTTCTTCAGTTCCGGGTTGATAAGATTGAGTTCCATCATCAGCTGGCAACCGTTGCAGACACCCAATGACAATGTATCTTCGCGTGCATAAAATTTATCCAATGCTTCTTTAGCTTTCGGGTTGAACAGGAATGCGCCTGCCCATCCTTTAGCAGAACCCAGTACATCGGAGTTAGAGAAACCACCGCAGTAAACGATCATGTTTACGTCTTCCAGTGTTTCGCGTCCGCTGATGAGGTCGGTCATTGTAACGTCTTTTACGTCGAAACCTGCCAAATAGAGTGAGTAAGCCATTTCGCGCTCACCGTTTGTACCCTTCTCACGGATGATAGCCGCACGGATACCGCTTGGGGTACGACGATCCGGAGTGATACCGTATTGAGAAAGCTTACCTTTGAATTCCGGCATGAAAGCGAATTCAACAGGTTGCATCTTATAGTTTTCAAAACGTGCTTTTGCGCAACCGTTCATAGATTGTTTGCGGTCGAGCAGGTAAGAAGAAGAATACCATACGTCACGCATATAATCGATACCAAACTGGTAAGTAGCACCGTCTTTAGATACCAAAATGTGGCGTTCGTCAGTCGGTTTACCCAGCTTTATATAGCCTACGCCTGCATCTTCCAGAATCTTCTTCACTTCATCCTTATGCTTGTCGCTGATCTGGATAACGATACCCGGATTTTCAGCAAACAGAATCTTAACGATATCCTGTTCTTTCATCTTGTCGAGGCTGATTTCCATACCGCCTTCTACATTAGAGAAGCACATTTCGAGCAATGTAGTGATCAAACCACCGGCAGAGATATCGTGTCCTGCAAGAATCAATCCTTTGTTGACAAGTTCCTGTACGGCAAGGAAAGCATCACGGAAATATTCGGCATCTTGTACGCAAGGTACTTCGTCACCAACTTTACCCAGAGATTGTGCAAAAGCCGAACCACCCAGTTTCAGTTCATCGAAGCTGAAGTCAATATGATAAAGCGTAGTCTTTTCATTGTTAACCAATACCGGAGATACCACTTTCTTCACGTCGGAAACTTCACCACCGGCAGAAACAATCACAGTTCCCGGAGAAATCACTTTCTCGCCGTTCGGATACTTCTGTGTCATAGATAGAGAGTCTTTTCCGGTAGGAACATTGATCTGCAGCGCGCAACAGAAATCGCTTAAAGCTTTTACAGCTGTGTAAAGACGGGCATCTTCACCTTCTTGAGAGCGGCAAGGCCACATCCAGTTGGCAGACAGTGAAATGCTATCCATACCTTCCGCCATTGGAGCCCAAACAAGATTGGTCAGCGCTTCGGATACAGAAAGAATAGAGCCGGCAGCCGGATCAGCCAATGCTGCTTGCGGAGCATGTCCGATAGAGGTAGCGATACCTTTCTCGCCACGGTAGTCGAGTGCTACGACACCGCAGTCGCTCAACGGTAACTGAAGTTCACCCTGGCATTGCTGACGAGCCACTTTACCTGTTACTGAACGGTCTACCTTATTCGTCAACCAGTCTTTGCAGGCTACAGCTTCAAGCTGCAATACATTCGTCAGATATTCATGTAATTTAGACAATTCGTATTTCGGCATTTCGTAATGACGTTCCACGGTTTTGTCTACCATATATGTCTTGGGAGAAGAACCGAACATCTGCTCTACAGCAAGATCAAACGGACGTACACCGTCAGCCTGTTGGAAGGCGAAACGATGATCGCCGGTTGTTTCACCGACTACGTACATCGGAGCGCGTTCGCGTTCGGCAATCTTACGTACATGTTCGATGGCTTCTTCTTTAATCAATAGCCCCATACGTTCCTGGCTCTCGTTGGCGATGATTTCTTTTGCCGACAAAGTCTTATCGCCGATAGGCAATTTGCTCATATCGATTAAACCACCACATTCTTCCACTAGTTCGGACAGACAGTTTACGTGTCCGGCAGAGCCGTGATCGTGGATAGAAACCACCGGATTCACCTCTTCTTCACAAAGAGCACGTACTACGTTGTTGGCACGTTTCTGCATTTCAGCATTAGCACGTTGTACGGCATTCAACTCGATACCACTGCTGTAACGACCGGTATCTACAGAAGATACAGAACCGCCACCTAGTCCGATACGATAGTTGTCACCACCGATTACCACCACTTTGTTTCCTGCTTCCGGTGTGCCTTTCAGACAGTCACGTTGTGTGCCGTAACCCACACCGCCGGCAAGCATGATTACTTTGTCGTAACCATAAACTTCTTTGTTTTCTGTATGTTCGAAAGTCAGTACCGAACCGCAGATCAGCGGCTGGCCGAACTTGTTACCGAAGTCGGAAGCACCGTTGGATGCTTTGATAAGAATCTGTTCCGGAGTCTGGTACAACCATTTGCGTACCGGAAGTATTTCTTCCCATTCACGTCCTTCATCGGTGCGCGGATAAGAAGTCATGTAGACTGCAGTACCTGCAATCGGCCATGAACCTTTACCACCACCCATACGGTCGCGGATTTCACCGCCGGTACCGGTAGAAGCACCATTGAATGGCTCAACAGTAGTAGGGAAGTTATGAGTTTCCGCTTTCAGTGAGATAACACTCTTGATGTCCTTTACTTGGAAGAAATCAGGTTTTGAATGATCTGCCGGAGCAAATTGTTCCACAACCGGACCTTCAGCGAAGGCTACGTTATCTTTATAAGCAGAGATTATTTTATTCGGATTTTCCTGTGTAGTCTTTTTAATCATCTGGAACAGGGAAGATTCCTGCTCTACACCGTCGATGATAAACGTTCCGCCGAAAATTTTGTGGCGGCAGTGTTCGGAGTTGATTTGTGCGAAACCGAATACTTCAGAGTCGGTCAGCTTCCGTCCGAGGTCCTTTTCTACTTTCTTCAGGTAGTCCATTTCTTCTTTGGAAAGAGCCAAACCTTCTTTTTCGTTGTACACTTCGAGATCTTCAATGTAGATGATTGGTTCCGGCTGACGGTTTGTCGTGAATACGTTTTGGTCGAGTCCTTTGTACATGCGTTGGAGCATCGGGTCGTAATCGGCATTTTCGTCCTTAACAGGGAAGTACTCCTCGATGCGGCTTATGTCTTCGAGCCCCATGTTTTGGGTGATTTCTACTGCGTTTGTACTCCAGGGAGTGATCATTTCGCGGCGTGGGCCAACGAAACAGCCTTTCAGGTTTTCTTCACTTTCCATCACGGCTTCGCCAAAAAGCCAGCAGAGTTTATTACTTTCGTCAGGGGTGAGCTGATGGTTGCTCTCTACGGCAATCACGCTCTTGGAAGGGGTTCTGAAAAAAAGAATCATGTTGTATATTTACGATTTTACGATTTACGATTTTACGATTGAAGTTCCTGCAGGAGAAACTCTTCTCTTTTTCTGTGGCGCAAAGATAATCAATTTCGTTGGTGGTAGGAAAAAAATAGAGAATAAATTCCTATACCTTATTTAATATGTTTATTTTCGATGTACGTTTTACTTATTATCGCTATATATAGTGATTCTTGTGTGGAAAAAACGTTAATATACTATCCCCATATCACAAAAAAGTGCGATATTTGCGACATGATTCAGATAGAGACAATATTCGATATATTAGTGAAAGGCTTTATTATTGGCGTTGTTGTGTCCGCACCCCTCGGTCCGGTGGGCGTATTATGCATCCAGAGGACTTTGAATAAGGGGCGTTGGTATGGATTTGTAACAGGTCTGGGAGCCTCTTTGAGCGATATAGCATACGCTTTGCTCACCGGCTACGGGATGAGCTTTGTGTTCGATTATATTAATAAGAATATTTTCTATCTGCAATTATTGGGGAGCATCATGCTACTCCTTTTTGGTATATATACCTTTCGTAGCAACCCGGTGCAGTCCATTCGTCCGGCTTCCTCCAGCAAAGGTTCTTATTTCCATAACTTTATTACCGCATTTTTCGTCACTCTCTCCAATCCCTTGATAATCTTTCTGTTTATCGGACTTTTCGCCCGTTTTGCCTTTGTGCAGCCGGGGGTTCTGGTGTTCGAAGAGATTACAGGATATGTTGCTATTGCTATAGGGGCATTGACCTGGTGGTTGGGGATTACTTACTTTGTGAACAAAGTGCGCACTAAATTCAACTTGCGTGGTATCTGGATACTGAATCGTGTTGTAGGAAGTATTGTAATGCTGGTATCCCTTGCCGGACTGATTTTTACTTTGTTGGGAGAATCACTTTATTAAGAGATAACTTATGAATCAGATAGCACAACAACTGAAAGAGAAGAATATTGCCGAGTACCTTATATATATGTGGCAAGAGGAAGACTTGATCCGCGCCAATCATTGTGAACCGGAAGAGATGGAGGTAAATGTAATTGCCCGTTATCCGGCAGATCAGCAGCCTGCCATGAGAGAATGGTATACCAACCTGATTACGATGATGAGTGAGGAAGGAGTACGGGAAAAAGGTCATTTGCAGATTAATAAGAATGTGATTATCAATCTGACAGAATTGCATAACGCATTGGCTTCTTCTCCTAAATTTCCTTTTTACAGTGCCGCCTATTTCAAGGCATTGCCGTTTATAGTAGAATTACGGAATAAAAACGGCAAGAAAGACGAGCCCGAATTGGAGACCTGTTTTGAGGCGTTGTATGGAGTGCTCCTGCTTCGTCTTCAAAAAAAGCCTATCAGTGAAGGTACTGCTAAGGCAGTGGAAGCTATCACTAGTTTCCTTTCTATGTTGGCAAACTATTATGATAAAGACCGTAAAGGTGAATTAAAACTGGATGAATAAATGAGAATTTTGGTAACGGGTGCCAACGGTCAGCTTGGCAATGAGATGCAGGTGCTTGCAAAAGAGAACCCGCAACATACGTATTATTTCACGGATGTAGAGGAGCTTAACATCTGTGACAAGCAAGCCGTTTGGGCTTATATCGCAGAGAAGCGGATTGAGCTTGTCGTGAACTGTGCCGCATATACGGCCGTAGATAAAGCGGAAGATAATTCGGAACTAGCCTATCAATTGAATTGCGAAGCACCGAAACAATTGGCAAGTGCGGCACAATTCAACGGAGCCGCCATGATACAGGTATCTACCGATTATGTCTTTGACGGTACTGCACACACTCCGTATACGGAGGATTGCGACCCTTGTCCGGACTCCGTATACGGCACCACCAAACTGGAAGGAGAATATGACGTGATGAATTATTGCGAGAAAGCAGTCGTAATCCGTACTGCATGGCTTTATTCCACTTTCGGCAATAATTTTGTGAAGACAATGATCCGTCTTGGAAAAGAGCGTGACAGTCTGGGAGTTGTTTTCGACCAGATCGGAACCCCGACTTATGCTAATGACCTGGCACGTGCCATCTATACCATTATAAATAAAGGTATAGTCCGCGGCATCTACCATTTCAGCAATGAAGGCGTTTGTTCCTGGTATGATTTCACAGTGGCTATTCATCGCTTGGCAGGAATAACCTCCTGCAAAGTGAAACCTCTGCATACAGCCGAATATCCTGCAAAGGCCAACCGTCCGGCATACTCTGTACTTGATAAAACAAAAATAAAAACAACATTTGGCATCGAAATCCCCCATTGGGAGGAAAGTCTCCAACGATGCCTGGAGAAATTGGAAATTAAAAATTGAGAGTTGAGAAATAAAAAAGAAACCACTTTGAGTATCATTTTTTAATTTCCAATTTTCAATTCTCAATTTAATAACTATGGCAGATAATACAGAAATTTTGAGACGGCGAACGTTCGCCATTATTGCGCATCCGGATGCCGGTAAGACATCATTGACGGAAAAGCTATTGCTTTTCGGTGGTCAGATACAGGTAGCAGGTGCTGTAAAGAGTAATAAGATAAAAAAGACGGCTACGTCCGACTGGATGGAAATCGAGAAACAACGTGGTATTTCGGTAACGACTTCCGTGATGGAGTTCGACTATCGGGATTATAAAATCAACATTCTCGATACTCCGGGTCACCAGGACTTTGCTGAAGATACATACCGCACACTGACTGCTGTAGACAGTGTTATCATCGTTGTAGACGGTGCGAAGGGGGTGGAAACGCAGACGCGTAAACTGATGGAGGTATGCCGCATGAGAAAGACTCCGGTAATAATCTTCGTCAACAAAATGGACCGTGAAGGAAAAGATCCGTTCGACTTGCTCGATGAACTCGAAGAAGAACTGATGATTCAGGTTCGTCCCTTGTCCTGGCCGATAGAGCAGGGAGCACGTTTCAAAGGAGTATACAACATCTACGAACAGAAACTGGACTTGTACCAGCCATCCAAACAGATGGTAACGGAAAAAGTGGCAGTCGATATTCATACGGAAGAACTGGATCAGCAGATTGGCAAGCCATTGGCAGACAAGCTGCGTGGTGATCTGGAACTGATCGAAGGTGTTTATCCCGAATTTGATTCGGAATCCTATCTCGCAGGAGACTGTGCACCTGTATTCTTCGGATCAGCGTTGAACAACTTCGGTGTGCAAGAGCTGCTGAACTGTTTCGTGGAGATAGCTCCCAGTCCTCGTCCCGTACAGGCAGAAGAGCGTGAAGTGAATCCCGACGAACCGAAATTCACCGGATTCATCTTTAAGATCACAGCCAATATTGATCCCAATCACCGTTCTTGTGTGGCATTCTGTAAGATTTGCTCCGGCAAGTTTGTCCGCAATGCTCCCTATGTGCACGTTCGTCATGGAAAGACCATGCGTTTTTCATCGCCCACCCAATTTATGGCACAGCGTAAAACAACGATTGACGAAGCCTATGCAGGAGATATTATCGGTCTGCCGGATAATGGTACCTTTAAGATTGGCGATACGCTGACAGAAGGTGAAATGCTTCATTTCCGCGGATTGCCGAGCTTCTCGCCGGAGATGTTCAAGTATATTGAAAATGCCGATCCGATGAAGCAGAAACAGTTGGCGAAAGGTATCGATCAGTTGATGGATGAAGGTGTGGCACAGTTGTTTGTCAATCAGTTCAATGGCCGTAAGATTATCGGTACGGTGGGACAGTTGCAGTTTGAGGTCATTCAGTACCGTTTGTTGAATGAATACAATGCGTCCTGTCGCTGGGAACCGGTAAGTCTTTATAAAGCCTGTTGGGTAGAAAGCGATGATCCCACAGAACTGGAAGCCTTCAAGAAACGTAAATACCAGTATATGGCAAAGGATAGAGAAGGGCGCGATGTGTTCCTGGCAGACTCCGGTTATGTACTTCAGATGGCGCAGATGGACTTTAAACACATCAAATTCCACTTTACAAGTGAGTTTTAAAACATATTCCGTTGATTTTAACTAAAAAATCAGGTAAAAAAAGGAAAAACATATCTCATATAAATGAGTGAATAGAAATGAAGACACTATCCTGGGATAAAATTCAGCAAGGGGATGAAGAGGCATTCCGGCAGCTTTATGAGCAATATGCAGATTTACTGTATGGATATGGCATGAAGATAGCCGGTGATGATACGCTGGTGACCGAGGCGATACAGTCGTTGTTTGTTTACATCTTTGAGAAAAGAGAAACTTGCGCGGCACCTCAATCCATACCCGCTTACTTGTGTGTTTCGTTGAGACACATGATAGTGAACGAACTGAAAAAAGAGAATAGTGGATCATTCAAATCACTGGATGAAGTAGGCACAAACGAATATCAGTTTGATCTGGAGATCGATATTGAAACTGCTATTATCCATTCAGAGTTGGAAAAAGAACAGCTGGAAGTTTTGCAGAAAGAGCTGAACAATTTGACAAAGCAACAGCGGGAGGTATTGTATCTTAAGTATTATAAGAAGATGAGTCCGGAAGAAATAGCCCAGGTGATGGGACTCACTTCACGTACGGTTTACAATACTACTCATATGGCTATCTCCAGTTTGCGGGAGCGTATGAGCAAATCTTTCTTGTTGTTGGTAGCAGCTAATTTGTGGATTTTTAATTGAGGTGTGAGATATGGAAAAGTGGACAGAATCTTTAGATAAATACTTAGAAGAAGGAAAACTTCCTCTGGTTGGCGAAATCTTTTCTCGTAAAAAAGAAATAGGTGATAAGCTGAAGTTGCAACGTGAGGAGAGCCATAAGATCGCCTTAAGCCGGAGAAGAAAGCAAGGTGCGGGGAGAAGTTTCTCTTTCTCATGGGGAGTGGCAGCGGCAGTTGTCCTTCTTTTGGGGATAGGCGGTTACTTCCTGGCAGAAGAAAAGGTGGTGACTGATAACACTGCTATGAACTATGAATTGCCGGATGGCAGTACTGTGCAGGTGATGGAAAATTCCCGCCTGACTTACAATCATATCACATGGCTTTGGGAGCGCAAATTGCAACTATTGGGTAAAGCCTCTTTTAACGTAACCAAAGGCAAGACATTCACGGTCCGTACAGAAGCCGGCGACGTAACCGTACTGGGAACGAAATTCCTCATCGATCAGCAAGGAAAGAAGATGACCGTCAACTGTGAGGAAGGAAGTGTGAAAGTTGAGACTGCCGTAGGTAAGCGTACATTGCTTGCCGGTGAAAGTGTGCGTTGCGATGAAACCAAGATTGTGCCAGTAGAAAAAAAGGCGGAAGAATCAGAGTTCCCCGAAGTGTTGGGATATGAAGATGACCCGCTGATAAATGTAGTGGCAGATATTGAGCATATATTTGAGGTGACAGTCGTCGGGCATGAGAAATGCGAGGGGCTGACCTACAACGGGACGGTCTTAACGAAAGACCTGAACGCCACACTGGAAAAAGTCTTTGGTTCGTGTGGAATCAGTTATCAAATTCGAGGGAAAGAAATTATTTTAAAATAAAAAAAGCCTCTTCTGGATAGTCAGAAGAGGCTTTTTTGTTTTTCTTCAAATTTTCTTCATTTTTTCTTGGTAAAAAAACAACGGATGCTTCTCTTTCTAATATAAGAGCTATTTAATGATATTTGAAGAAAACGGTAGAATTGATTAGAAGATTAAATGTTGTAGAAGAAATTAGAAATTATCCGGCAGAAATAAGGCCGGGATTCAGAACAAACAATAGATGTTTTATAGAGAATTACAAGCTAAACTCAAAACAAACAATAGATGCTTTTTATAAAATTTAAATTTAACCCAAAACAAACAATGTTTTAAAAGAAATGCAAACTAGGGCTCAAAGCAAACAATAGACAGCGGCAGATGAATTATTCCTGCCACAAACGTAAGCCGGAAAGATTCCCTCATCGGACGTGATATGAGCTTTAGAAGCTTGTTTTTTCCGATTAAACAGACTTAGTTGGCTTAAAAAAAGGGTTTTTCAACTAGACTGCTACGCTAATTAAAAGAATGAAAGCCGTGATGGCCCATGAGAGGTTTAACAAGACCGGTTTTATCTGGTAGTTTAATAGTAGGTTAAGAGAGTCTGAAACCAGAAAAGGGCTGAACCGGTCTATCATTGAGTATTTTTATTTAATAATTGTTTTATCAGAATGTGAGAGAAAGTTGAGGGGCTTTCTCTCACATTTTTTTTGTAGGAACGATAGATAGGACGATTTACTATTGGACTATTTACCATTTACTATTTGGGTTGTGCAATAGAAGCAGATAGTAAATAAGATAAATAGGAATTTAGTTTAGATGTGGATGGCACGCTAAATCATAAATCATAAATTATAAATCATAAACTTCCCCAGTTTTCCAATCAGAGAAATGACGTTTTTATACATTATATTCCTTTCTTAATTTATTTTATAATAAAAATTTGGTATTTTCGGACGCTTTTTAGACGAACAACTTAAAATACTAATAGTTTATTATATGGAAAATATCGAAACAGCGATCCTGCTGATGGTGGTCGGAATGGCTACCGTGTTTGTTATTCTGCTGATTGTGATTTATTTAGGTAAGTTGTTGATTACATTAGTCAACAAGTATGCTCCTGAAGAAGTGGTTCCTGTGAAGCGGGAAGCATCGCAAGGTCCTGCCCCTGTTCCGGGAAACATCTTAGCCGCCATTACAGCTGCTGTAAATGTGGTGACACAAGGTAAAGGAAAAATCACAAAAGTAGAAAAATTATAAATCTATAAAGAATATCACTGAAAGACATGAAAAGAGAAGTAAAGTTTAGTTTGGTTTTCCGAGATATGTGGCAATCTGCCGGAAAATACGTACCTCGTGTAGACCAACTCGTAAAGGTAGCTCCTGCCATCATTGAAATGGGCTGTTTTGCCCGCGTAGAAACAAACGGCGGAGGTTTTGAACAGGTAAATTTATTGTTTGGTGAAAACCCGAATAAAGCGGTACGCGAATGGACAAAACCGTTCCACGAAGCCGGTATTCAAACCCACATGCTCGACCGCGCACTGAACGGACTCCGTATGAGCCCCGTTCCGGCAGACGTCCGCAAATTATTCTACAAAGTAAAGAAAGCACAAGGAACAGACATTACCCGTACGTTCTGCGGATTGAACGACGTGCGTAACATCGCTCCTTCCATCACATACGCAAAGGAAGCAGGCATGATTTCGCAATGCTCGCTTTGCATCACTCATTCGCCTATCCATACCGTAGAGTATTACACCAATATGGCGCTGGAACTCATCAAACTGGGAGCAGACGAAATCTGTATCAAAGACATGGCAGGTATCGGTCGTCCCGTATCGTTAGGTAAGATTGTAGCAAATATCAAGGCGGCACATCCCGAAATCCCCGTTCAGTATCACAGTCATGCAGGTCCCGGATTCAATATGGCAAGCATCCTCGAAGTATGTGAAGCCGGTTGTGACTACATCGACGTAGGCATGGAACCGCTATCCTGGGGAACAGGCCACGCTGACTTGCTTAGCGTGCAGGCAATGCTGAAAGACGCCGGATATCAAGTGCCCGAAATCAATATGGAAGCCTACATGAAAGTGCGCGGCATGATTCAGGAATTTATGGACGACTTCCTCGGCTTGTATATCAGCCCGAAAAACCGCCTGATGAACTCCTTGCTGATTGCTCCCGGACTTCCCGGCGGTATGATGGGTAGTTTGATGGCCGATCTCGAATCCAATCTGGAATCAATCAATAAATATAAGGCAAAACACAATCTGCCGTTTATGACGCAAGACCAGTTGCTCATCAAGCTCTTTGATGAAGTAGCTTACGTATGGCCTCGTGTCGGTTATCCTCCATTGGTGACTCCGTTCAGCCAATACGTGAAGAACCTCGCCATGATGAATGTGATGGCTATGGAAAAAGGAAAAGAACGTTGGGGAATGATTGCCGATGATATCTGGGATATGATTCTGGGTAAAGCCGGACGTCTGCCGGGCAAACTTGCTCCCGAAATCATTGAAAAGGCAGAACGTGAAGGCCGTAAGTTCTTCGAAGGTGATCCGCAGAATAACTATCCCGATGCCCTCGACAAATATCGCAAACTGATGAAAGAGAACAAATGGGAAGTAGGACAGGACGACGAAGAACTCTTCGAATATGCTATGCACCCGGCTCAATATGAGGCTTACAAGAGTGGCAAAGCAAAAGAAGACTTCCTGGAAGACGTGGTCAAACGTCGTGCCGAAAAAGATAAATCTCCGGAAGAAGATGCCAAACCGAAGACACTGACCGTACAAGTGGACGGACAGGCCTATCGTGTGACGGTAGCATACGGTGATACCGAACTACCTGCTGCTCCTGCGGGTGCTGCCGCTGCTCCGGCAGGAGAGGGTAAAGAAGTACTTTCTCCGTTGGAAGGCAAGTTCTTCTTAGTGAAAGGTGCGCAGGAAACTCCTTTGCAAGTAGGTGACACTGTGAAAGAAGGTGATGTAATCTGCTATGTAGAAGCGATGAAGACCTACAATGCCATCCGTGCAGAGTTTGGCGGTACAGTGACTGCTATCTGTGTCAACCCGGGAGATGCTGTTTCAGAAGATGACGTATTAATGAAGATAGGATAATGAACGAAATATTTGAGAACTTATATGACATGACTGCGTTCAGCAATATCATTGCCGAACCGCAGTTCCTGATAATGTATGCCATCGCGTTCGTTCTGCTCTATTTGGGTATTAAGAAACAGTACGAGCCGTTGCTGCTTGTCCCCATCGCTTTCGGTGTGTTGCTAGCCAACTTCCCCGGAGGAGATATGGGCGTGATTCAGGCCGACGAAAATGGTATGGTGATGGTAAACGGAGTGTTGAAGAACATCTGGGAAATGCCTTTGCATGACATTGCCCACGAACTGGGAATCATGAACTTCATCTACTATATGTTGATTAAAACTGGTTTCCTGCCTCCGATCATCTTTATGGGTGTCGGTGCGCTGACGGACTTCGGGCCGATGTTGCGTAACCTGCATCTTTCTATATTCGGTGCAGCTGCACAGTTGGGTATCTTTACCGTATTGCTGGTAGCCATCCTGATGGGATTCACCCCACAGGAAGCCGCTTCTCTGGGCATTATCGGTGGCGCGGATGGTCCGACAGCTATCTTTACCACCATCAAACTGGCGCCGCATTTGCTGGGCCCGATTGCCATTGCCGCTTATTCGTATATGGCGCTCGTTCCGGTGATTATTCCGCTGGTAGTGAAACTGTTCTGTACGAAGAAAGAGTTGAGCATCAACATGAAAGAACAGGAAAAGAAGTACCCTTCGAAGACTGAAATCAAGAACCTGCGTGTGTTGAAGATTATCTTCCCGATCGTGGTAACTACTATTGTTGCCCTCTTCGTGCCAAGTGCAGTGCCTTTGGTGGGTATGTTGATGTTTGGTAATCTGGTGAAAGAAATCGGAACCAACACATTCCGCTTGTTCGATGCCGCTTCCAATAGTATCATGAATGCTGCCACCATCTTCCTCGGACTGTCCGTAGGAGCAACGATGACAGCCGAAGCATTCCTCAACTGGACAACAATCGGTATTGTGATCGGTGGATTCCTTGCATTTGCACTTTCTATAACCGGTGGTATTTTCTTTGTGAAGCTGGTAAATCTCTTCTCGAAGAAAAAAATCAATCCGCTTATCGGCGCCACTGGTTTGAGTGCCGTTCCGATGGCGAGCCGTGTAGCCAATGAGATTGCTTTGAAATACGATCCGAAGAATCACGTATTGCAGTATTGCATGGCAAGCAACATCTCTGGAGTAATCGGTTCTGCCGTAGCTGCGGGTGTGTTGATCTCCTTCCTTGCGTAAGATAATTCCTGCCTGAAAAAGACTTTTTATACATTCACACTTGGAAGATTCGTTTGATAGCGTTATCTTTGTGTGAATGTATAACAGTAAAAATAGCAAGCGTATGAGTGCAATGTCATTGGAAGCCGAAAAGAACGAACTGATTCGGCGGATTCTGGATGTGGATGATGTCGCTATTCTGCGGAGAGTGAAATCGATGTTGAGTTGTGAAGAAGAGCAAACGAATGTTGTCGCAGAGGAAGCAGCTCCCTACCAGACAAAGGCGGAGATTCTGGCAAGCTTAGATCAGGCGTGTAAGGAACTGAAACTGAATCTGGAGGGTAAGTTGGAGTTTAAGTCATTAGATGATGCCCTTAATGAAATATAGAATAAGCGTTACCCTCGAATTTTTAAGGGAAATGAAGCATTTGTCAAAACGGTATAAATCGTTGAAAGAAGATCTTAGGAATTTTGGAAATGATTTGTTATTAAATCCTGAACAAGGAGTCAGTTTGGGCAATAATCTTCGTAAAATACGTATAGCGATAACTTCGAAAAATAAAGGTAAAAGTGGAGGTGCACGGGTGATAACCTATACGATAATCTGGACAGAAATAGATACAGAGATAAAATTGCTCACTATTTATGATAAGTCAGAACGTGCAAATATCACAGATAAGGAAATAGAAGATATCCTGAAGCAAAACGGTATTTTGTAGTCCTTATGATATAAAAAGAAATCGTCCTGTTTCACGGTTACGTGATAACAGGACGATTTCTTTTATAAGACTAAGACTTTGTGAACAAGTTTCTTTTGTTTCTAAATTTATTCACTGATAACCTTTCTGTATTCCGCTACCGCCATCTTTTCCGACAGATACGCATTAATCAGATTAGTGTGCGCCTGTGTCCATGACAATTGCGCGGAGAGCACATCCACCATATTTGCCTTTCCCTCATTATACGAGAAAGAAACCAAATCAAGATTTTCATTAGCCAGACTCATAGTCTCTTTGGCGGTTTTCACTTGATATTCCGTTTCCGTCAGTTTGGTCAGGGCGGCAGAAAGTTCCTCGTTGATATTATCCGTCACATAACTTTGTTGCAGTTTCTGTATGCCGATATACGCTTTCTGCTGACGGTTTGTTTTGAACCGGGCTCCCCAACGGAAGATCGGTATATTCAGGTTAATGCCGACGATGGGATTGAAAGAAACATCATAACCGAGGTTAGGTGTTGCTGTAGCCCATCCGCCGCTGAAATACATATTCAATTGCGGGTTGAACTGGCTAAGAGCCGCTTTGCGTTGCGCCTGACCTTTCATGATATTCACCTCCGTACTTTCATAATCCGCGCGACGTTGCAGTACATTCTCCAGAGAAAGGATCTGCACCGGAGCGGAAGCCGTGTCAATCGTGTACAGACTGTCTACGGGATTGTTCGGATCTTCTCCCATCAGGATATTCAGCTTTTGCAGCGCCAGCGTATAGTTCTGACGCGCCTTGATATATTGCAATTCCGCTTCTTTCAACCGGGTGGAAATCATTAATAAGTCCGTGCGACTAATCATACCGTCGTTAAAACGATCCTGAATGATGTCATACTGTTGCTTCACAATACTTTGATACTTGTCCGCCGCCTGCAACATAGCCTGTGAAGCAGAAGCATTCCAGTAAACCGCATCGCTCTGATAATGAATCTGGTCGATGGTAAGCTCCTCATTTAGTTGATTCAGCCTTTCATCCGCTTTGGCAATCTTGTGTTGGGCGTTGAGTGCTCCGCCCGTGTACAACGGTTGCGAGACGATAAATACACCTTGATAGGTATGGTTGCGGTATTCGCCTACCGGTTCGTTCCATGCGCTAAGGTCGCTCATGTTGAGGGTCCCGTCCGCATTGATATCAATTTTGGGCAAGAATCCCGTGTGAGCAATCTTCCGTGCTTCCGTACTTGCCATCGTCTTTAGTTTCTGTTGCTTCAGAATTTGACTGTAAGCTTCCACTTTATCCCGGTAAGCTTCCCGGCTAAGATAGGGCTGCTGTGCCCCGGCAGTGAGACCGAGGAACAGCAGAGACAGAGTTATAAGTTGAGTTTTCATTTTATTCAATCTATACAATAAATTCAAGTTTCATATAAGAGAAGGCAATTAGCCTTTGATTCTCTGAATGGCACAATAAGCTACCGGAAGAACAAACAATGTCAGAGCCGAAGCCACCAACAGACCTCCCATAATCGTAGCCGCCATACCGCCGAACATCGCGTCGAACAACAATGGCAACATACCCAGAATGGTAGTGCCGGACGCCATTGCTACGGGGACAATACGACTCGTTGTAGCACTGACAACAGCATCCAACGGCTTTTTGCCCGTTTTAGCCTCTAGATCAATCTGTTCCACCAGTACAATCGCATTTTTGATATTCATCCCAATTAGTCCGAGCAAACCAAGGATGGAGAAGAAGTCGAACGACTTGCCTAGCAACACCAATCCCAAAACGATACCGATAAAAATAAGCGGTAACATCAACAAGATCACTGTCGGCTTACGATACGTCCTGAACAGGAACAACAGCGTGACGAACATCAGGAAGAACGTCAACGGTAAATTCTTGGCCAACGCCTCGTTAGACTCCACCTGACTTTCCTGTTCCCCGAAATACTTCATCGTATACCCCTCCGGCACTTTAATCTCTTTCTGCACCAGCGGCCAAACCTCATTGAAAGCAGCAATCGCATTCACTCCGCGACGCGGATCGCATTGCGCCATCATCACCATTTGCCGGTTGTAATCCTTCACATTCGAGAAACGATATTGGAAATCAAATTCCGATACCACCTGTTCCAGACTGGTCGTTTCATTCCCCGTGCCGAACACGGGCAACGTGCGCAGGTCATTGATGCGGAACGAATCCACCGTGTTATCCTTCAATAAGATAGGAAGCACCTGATCGCCCTGCCGGTACTCTCCAAGCGTCATACCTGTGGTTCCGATCTGGATACTTTGTGCCATTCCCTGACGCGATACCCCTAACGGTTGCGCCCGTTCGGGACTATATACAGGCTTCCATACAGGAACTTTATTTCCCCACGAATTGCGCACATTGATTAAATCCGGATTCCGGTGCATAATCTCTAAAGCCTGGTTGGTGAGCGCCACAAGCGTGTCCACATTCGGACCGATAAACCCGATTTCGATAGCGGCATCCACCGCAGGCGACAGTTTAAACAGACTGGTGCGGGTAATCGCATTCGGATAATTCGCCTTCATGTACGCGTCGAAATCTTCTTCATACTCTTTTGTATATTTACTGTCCGTCAATTCAACCAATACATTGGCAAAATTCGGTTTCGGCCCCACCGAAGTAGAAGCCAGATAATACCTTAACGGCGTGCTGCCGAAGGTGATCGATACTTTCTTCACTTCCGGCTGCTTTGCCAGATGCTCTTCCACGGATTTCATCTCTTTCACTACATCATTGATGCTATACCCGTCGGGATAAAACACGTCCGCCCGGAAATAAGGCTTATCGAGAGAAGGGAAGAAGTTTTGCGGCATCATTCCCATGATAACCAGCGAAGCAACAAAGAGCACTACCATCGAACCCAGTGTCAATGTTTTTCTGCGAATCAGCGTGCGGAGGATGGAGGCGAATTTGTGATAGAACGGTTTGTCATACGGGTCTTTCGTGCCGTCCTTTGCCTTCGCTTTCAGAATGAAATTACCGAAAACGGTGGTCTGCGTCAGCGCGAGCACCCAGCTCAATCCCAGCGAGATGGCAAGCACCACAAAAAGCGGTTTCACGATTTCCGCCACGGCAGAAGGAGCAAGGTAGAGCGGGAGGAACGAACAGATAGCGATGAACGTAGCTCCGAGCAATCCCCATTGCGGACCGGTTGCTCCGTCTATCAGCGCTTTCCGCCGGTCTACTCCGCGGGCGATGGCAATCTGTGCATTGTCTGTCACCACGATGGCGTTATCCACCAGCATCCCCATGGCGATGATAAATCCCGCCAACGAAGTACGGTTCAGCCCGACACCGAAGAAAGACATGATAAGCAATGTGCCGCCAATAGAGAAAATCAGTGACGAGCCGATCAGCATACCTGCGCGCAAACCCATCACCAACATGATAATCACAATAACAATCAGAATCGATTCGATCAGATTGATGATAAATCCGTTGTTGGCTTCGTTGGCAATTTCGTTCTCTAGATACAGGCTTTGCAGTTCCAGTCCCACAGGCATCAGTGGCAACAATTCGTCCAGTTTGGCTTTCACGTTCTTGCCCGTCTGCACCACGTCCCGTTGCGGGTCGGTGGAGACGCCGATGCCGATGGCACGTTTGCCGTTCACGTGCATGATGTTGGATGGAGGGTCCATGTACCCTTTTTCGATGACGGCGATATCGCCCAGTTTCACCTGTCCGGCTTGGGTGGTAATCACCTGGTTACGGATATCGTCTACGGTGGTATACATACCGTTGGCAGTCACCCGGAGCTGTTGTTCGCCGGTACGGATTTCTCCGGTATTAATAATCTGGTTCTGCGATTGCAACAGACTGGCAAGCTGTTTCGGGTCGATGCCCATACCTACGAGCTTATTGGTGGAAATAAAAATATTGACTACCTCCGTCTGCGTCCCGAATAGGGCGACTTTCATCACCCCGTCCGCCGTCACTACCTGCGTCTTGATCCGTTCCGCCCAGTTGCGCATCTCTTCGTATGTGTAACCGTCGTCCGCCGTCAGACCGTAATAGATACCGAACACGTCGCCGAAATCATCGGAAACCGTCGGTGCGGAAGCACCGCTCGGCAACTGTGGCTGTATATTTAGCACCTTCCGTCGCAACTCATCCCACTTCTGCGGAATGGAGCTTGCCGACAAGGAAGGTTGCAACTCGAATGTGATTTTTGAGAGCCCGTACATCGATTCCGATTTTATCTTGTACACACCGCTCATACTTTGAATCTCACGAGAGATAGGCTCGGTAATCAACCGCTCCACTTCTGCCGGTTCGGCACCCGGATAGCGGGTCATAATAACCGCCGACTTTATGACGAAAGGAGCATCCTCTTTCTTACCCAGCTTGCCGAAGGAAGTGATTCCCCCAATCAGCAATACAGCAAGAAAGAAATAGATGATTTTCGTATTATCTAATGAATATTTGGCTAAACTCATAATAAATGATCGTTGATAATTGATGAATGACAGCGGATAAATGATACTTAATCATTTATCAACTATCACCTGTCAACAGTTGTGATAGATTCTCCTTCTACTAGTTGGTATACGCCTGCTATGACGATTTTTTCACCGGGTTTCAAACCTTCCGAGATGAGCGCCTGTGCTTCTCCGGTCGGGGCGTTGACGGTCACTTCCCGTTTGTGGACTTTGTTGTCTTCTACCACCCAGACATACATTTTATTCCCTTCGCTTTCGCCGAATACGGCACTAAGCGGTACGATCGTCCAGCTATCCTGCACCAACGGACCTACATCTGCCGTGAAACGGATGCTGCACGTGAAACCGGGTTTCACAGCATACAGATCGCGGTCGAATGACGGATCGTCAATCGTGATGCTGACCGGAATTCCTGTGCCATCCGTAGAAATATCAAGATATTCTTCCAGTTTCGCTTGAAACACGTGTCCTTTAAATGTGTCGAACTCTACAAGGAAACGCGGGTCTTTGGCGCGCAACAAATAAAGATACGCATCCGGAATGGTGAATTTGATACGCAGATTGTGTGTATTGACAAGCTGCACGATACCCTCACCGGAGTTGACACGCTGATAGTTTTCCACCAGTCGTTTTTCGATAGAACCGTCGAAAGGAGCTGTCAGCTTGGTGTCGCGCATATTGTTGGCAGACAGTTCGTATTCAGACTTCGCCTTCTGGAAGTTGGCGAGGCTGATTTCATATTCCTGCACGGAGATCGCTTGCCGGGAGAGGAGCCGTTTGTTGCGTTCCACTTGTGCCGAAGCCGTTTCGTATGCCGATTTCGTGGCGGCATATTGCAACGCGATGTCTCTGGGGTCGATAGCCGCGATGAGTTGTCCTTTTTTCACTTTCTGTCCTTCGATGACAGGAAGCTGGATGATTTGTCCGTTGACCCGGAAAGCCAGCTTCACATATTCCACCGCTTCCACGATTCCCGAGAAATCTTTTCTGATAATCGATCTTGACTCGACAATCGTAGTCTTTACAGGACGTGCAGTTGTCGTTGTCGTTTCTTTTTTCTGTCCGCAGCCAGCCAGCAAGATTGCAGCCGCCAGGACGAATCCAAATTCCTTTTTCATATACCACGTTGATGTTTAGAGGTTTTGCGTTGATAAATAGCGAATAATATACTAAAACAACTCCTGTTTATTTATGTTCAACATTCCTGTCTTTTCATATCCTGCCTCTTAACCTTTATATGGAACACAAAAAAAACGGGAACTTTACGAGTTCACCACAGAGGACACAGAGTTCTTCTCTCTCTTTCCGTAAGCAAAACAGAGCGATAAATACGATTACTCTGTATTACTCTATAGTGAATAAAAAATAGTTAACCTCTGTGTCCTCCGTGTCCTCTGTAGTGAAATATAAATTCCCATTTAGCAAAGAAGTGTGCAGAAATAAACTAAAATCGCACTATTTTGCTCATTTCAGTGCAAAAATGAATGAAACGGTGCAGAAATGAATGAAATTTTTTCCTACTATAAAGTTGAAAAACATAAAAACATCTGCCACCTGCAACGAAAAGCGTGTAATACACTAGTTAATAAATAGTTGGAACGTTGCAGATACCTGTGGCAGATAGGTTGCAGATAAAGTATCTGCAACACGTTATATAATCAAAGAAAAAGCCTTGATTCCTTTGTGCAAAGCTATGGGATAATTGGGGTGACTCTATGGAGAAATGGTGGTGTCTCTACGGGGAAACGACAGTATCCTTACGTGGAAACTGTAGTGTCTCGCCTTAGAAACTTTCGTTTCCTGCCGTGGAAATTGTAATTTCTAATTCCGGGAACGACAGTTCCCCGCCTGGAAACGGGAAGTTTATGTATACAATAAACTTTTGCCCTCCTGGAGAATTAGCTTATGTAAGGTTTATACTGTGTTGCAGATACTTTATCTGCAACCTATCTGCCGCAGGTATCTGCAACGCTCTAACTATTTATCAACTAGTGCATTACACGCGTTTGGTTGCAGGTGGCAGATGTTTTCATGTTTTTTCAACTTTATAGAAGAGGATTACGCATCAAAATTAGGGTCACAACCGTAAGTCATAAAACAAATTCACCTCTGTGTCCTCTGTGTCCTCTGTGGTAAAAACCGTGCAATAATGTGCCAATATGCTAATTGTTTACGTTGTGTCCCACATGGTAATTGGTACGCTGATAATTATTCACCATTGAAACCTTTTGCGCAGCCTTTTTATCCAACTGTCGCTACGTATAACATTATTATTCTGTCCAATCGCTTTTTTCAAATCCCGGATTCGTTCGTTTTGTCTCTTCATTGCTGCCTGTATTTCGTTTATCAACGTATTTATTTCCTTCTGCAGCTGAATTTCCTTTTCTTTCAATTGAATAATGTGGGCGTATTTCTCGCAGACCATTGTTTTGTCTATGCACAGTTGTTCCAGCGTATCAATATATTCTGCTGTAATGCCGGCTTTACTTCGGCGAAAGAGTTCCAGAATACATTCTTCGTCAACGTTCGGAACATTGTCTATGTATAACATAGGGAATTGTCCCATTTCCACCCAAAGCAGGATTGCTTCTTTTTCGATGTGATACTTAATCACTGCTTTTTCTACACTAATCCATTTTGGCATATTGCTTTTGTTTTAATGTGTTATAAAAAAAGGAGTAAATAATGTATTGTCCGGAGAGGTGCAACGAACACCCACGATTTTTATGATTTCGGTCGGGTGGGGAATTGGTTGGGGTATAAGGATTGTTGAAACCGACCGGATACAATAAAAGCGTGAGTGCTGTTGTACCATTATCTAAACTTAAGGCTTAGCAATACCCTTCACCAGATAATGATAAACAACAGACACCCACGCCAAACGTTTATATATAACAAATCTCTAATCGATATGTTGATATACGACTATCTACGTGGAGTATCTGTTGTATCATCTCTCGGTGTGAAAAAACTGCTAATTTTTAAGTTTGAGAGACAATACGTTATTTACTCCATTAAGGAATAAAAACCGCTTTTGCCTGTTTCATCACGCTGATGGGCAGAAAGCGTGTGACAAAGATATATGTTTTTTTCGGAATAGGATGGAAAAGAGGAAATAAATGCAGGAAATATGGTATGAGAATAGAGAGTATGGTATAAAGATGGTAAATATGCTATACGGGTGGCAAATATAATGTGATGATAAAAAGGAGGGAGCCAAAAGTAAAACCATCTATTAGATTGATATTATTTAGGTACGGATTACACGGATTTCGCGGTTTTAGTCTAATGGAACCGTGAAACCCGTGTAATCCGTGCCTAAATGAAAGCCATAAAAGTCTTTTGACCTCGTATTGTCTTTCCGTGCAATTCTTTTTTTAGCTGCGATTTCTTTTGGGCTTTCCGGAGAAGATAGTCAGTTCAAGAATTGCAAAGATGATTTCCGTTGTGGTATATCCGGTAAATGAATATTCTAAATTTTCATTTTCGGAGAAGTATTTGAGATAAACGGTTGGAGTGCCATTGTGGAAGTCGAGAAAAAGGTAAGAAGTATAATCATAGATGCCAAGATCGGCAAACTCGTTCAGAATCGCTGTGTTGAAAATCGTGCATTGGCCTGTCTTTGATTCATTTCCGGACATTTCGAATCTGCGATGTTCTTTTGCGAGATCGTCTTTATTCACATGCCTGAATTGTTCTTGCAGTTCTTTACTGAAAGAAAGGCGTTGTCTGATGAAATTAAAAACTTCTTCCTTTGTCATTTGTTTTAAATCGGTTATTTCCATTTTTTATTAATTAGTCGGGTAAAGGTACTTTCTTTATTTGGTAATAAATCGGATTTAGTCATATTTCTTTTATTTATTTTTCGGCTTATAACCCTAAAAGAATCTGAATTTATGGATTTATTTAGGGTTATAACCCTAAAAACTTTCCGAAAATAGTATATCTTTGTGCTTATAACCCTAAAAACTTTTGAATATGATTAATCGTGAACAGTATATGGAACAAATTGTTCCTTTTATAGATAAGCCGTTTGTAAAAGTGATAACGGGTATTCGTCGCAGTGGAAAGTCGGTAGTGCTGCGTCTGATTCGTGACGAACTGTTGAGGAGGGGAGTTCGTGAAGAACGTATCATCTATCTGAATTTTGAAAGTTTTCAGTGGATAGATTTGAAAGAGGCGAAGGCTTTGTATGCTTATATTCGGGGACAGGCGGGAGATGCGGGTAAATATTATATTCTCTTGGATGAAATTCAGGAAGTGGACGGTTGGGAAAAAGTGGTCAACTCACTTCTGGTAGATTTGGATACGGATATTTATGTGACCGGCTCCAACTCACGTATGTTATCGTCCGAACTGGCAACTTATTTAACGGGACGGTATGTCGCTTTCCATGTCATGACCTTGTCTTTTAGAGAATATCTGACTTTCCATGACTTGCAGGCCAATGATCCGACACTCAACCGGAAGGAGGAATTTCAGAAATATCTCCGTATGGGAGGATTCCCAGCCATACATACTGCCGATTATGGATATGAGGCTATCTATAAAATTGTTTACGACATCTATTCTTCTGTCATTCTTCGTGACACGGTGCAGCGTCACAATATCCGGAATGTGGAACTGCTCGAACGGGTAGTGAAGTTTGTTTTCGATAATATAGGCAATAAGCTGAACGCTAAAAATATAGCCGATTACTTCAAAAGTCAGCAACGGAAGGTGGATATGAATACCATCTATAATTATCTGAATGCATTGGAAAGTGCTTTTATCATTCAACGTATTCCCCGATATGATATTAAAGGAAAGGAAATTCTGCAGACGAATGAGAAGTATTTTGTAAGTGACCTTTCTTTGATTTATTCCGTGATGGGCTATCGTGACCGGTTGATTGCAGGTATGTTGGAGAATCTGGTCTGTCTGGAGTTGAAAAGAAGGGGTTATGAAGTGTATGTAGGCAAACAGGATGATAAAGAAGTGGATTTTGTAGCCATCCGTCGGGAAGAAAAGATTTATGTGCAAGTAACATATCAGTTAGCTTCACAGGCCACTGTTGAGAGGGAGTTTGCTCCTTTGCTCGCCATTAACGACCATTATCCTAAATATGTAGTTAGCATGGACAGCTTGTGGCAGGATAATGTGGAGGGTGTCAGGCATCGTCATATAGCCGATTTCTTGTTGGATGATGCTTGATGTTAAGGAATATAGAAAACGAAAAAGAGGAAATTCTCTGCGAGAATCTCCTCTTTTTTCATCTTTCACGAAAGATCGAATTATTTCTTCTTACGGTCACCGTAACGGCTCATGAACTTATCAACACGACCTGCAGTATCTACCAATGTAGATTTACCTGTATAGAACGGGTGAGAAGTGTTTGAGATTTCAATCTTCAGCAACGGATAAGTTTCACCTTCGAATTCGATGGTTTCTTTAGTTGCTACAGTTGATCTAGACAAAAACATGTCACCATTTGACATATCTTTAAATACTACCGGACGGTATGATTCTGGATGAAGGCCTTTTTTCATTTCAGTATCTGTTTTTTTAATTTATATTCTGTTACTATTTTGGTAAGAAATAGTGTAATGGTCATTTTCAGAGCGCAAAGATAATGCTTTTCTGTGAAATAGAAAAAGGTTTTCTAAAATTTCTGATTTCTAATTTATGATTTCTGATTTGCTATGCAGATTTTGGTGATTAAATGAATGAAAAATGAGGTATAAATAAGGTATAAATAAGGAGATATAAATCCGAAGGCATCAATCAGAATTCAGAAATCATAAATCCCAAAGTTTGCAAGGTGGACATTACAATCTAATGTCACACTCGTATTCCTGCTAAATTTTGCAGTCTGATTTAAACCTTTTTCTACTATATTTTTCTTTCCGATGTTCGTTATTCGATGGATAATGCTTACTTTTGCGTAGAATTTTTATTCACTAACAATAAACTTTAAACAAAATGGTAAATTACAAAGATTTAGGATTGGTAAACACAAGAGAAATGTTTGCTAAGGCTATCAAAGGTGGATATGCTATCCCAGCATTCAACTTCAACAATATGGAACAAATGCAGGCTATCATCAAGGCTGCTGTTGAAACTAAATCTCCTGTGATTCTTCAGGTTTCTAAAGGTGCTCGTCAGTATGCTAACGCTACTTTGTTGCGTTACATGGCACAGGGTGCTGTAGAATATGCTAAAGAATTAGGCTGCGCACATCCGGAAATCGTTCTTCACCTTGACCACGGAGATACATTCGAAACTTGCAAATCTTGTATCGATTCTGGTTTCTCTTCAGTAATGATCGATGGTTCTCACCTTCCTTACGAAGAAAACGTAGCATTGACTAAGAAAGTTGTTGAATACGCTCACCAGTTTGACGTAACTGTAGAAGGTGAACTTGGCGTATTGGCTGGTGTAGAAGATGAAGTTTCTTCCGACCATCACACATATACTGACCCTGAAGAAGTAATCGACTTCGCTACTCGCACTGGTTGCGACTCTTTGGCTATCTCAATCGGTACTTCTCACGGTGCTTACAAGTTTACTCCGGAACAATGCCACATCGACCCGAAGACTGGCCGTATGGTTCCTCCTCCATTGGCTTTCGAAGTATTGGACGCTGTAATGGAAAAACTTCCGGGATTCCCTATCGTTCTTCACGGATCATCTTCAGTTCCGGAAGAAGAAGTGGAAACTATCAACAAATATGGTGGTGCACTGAAAGCTGCTATCGGCATTCCGGAAGAAGAATTGCGTAAAGCTGCTAAGTCTGCTGTTTGCAAAATCAACATCGACTCTGACTCTCGTCTGGCTATGACTGCTGCTATACGTAAGGTATTCGCTGAAAAACCGGCTGAATTCGACCCACGTAAGTATCTTGGTCCGGCTCGTGACAACATGGAAAAACTGTACAAGCACAAAATCATCAACGTGCTCGGTTCTGACAACAAATTGGCACAGTAATAATCTCCGGATTATTCCATAAATAAAAGAAAGAGGCTGCTCCGGTTTGAACACTGGTAGCAGCCTTTTTTATGACGTTTAATCGTTTCAGAACGGAGAGAAGATAACACTATGGCTGTAATAAAGAACACCCGTGTCACAACTGAATGTAACACGGGTGTTCTTATCTATTATATAATGTTTCTTACATCAAGAATCCAAGCAGAATACCGGCAGCAACAGCTGAACCGATCACTCCGGCAACGTTCGGACCCATAGCGTGCATCAGCAAATAGTTGGTCGAATCATATTCCAAACCAATCACTTGTGAGATACGTGCAGAGTCGGGAACAGCAGAAACACCTGCATTACCGATCAACGGATTGATCTTATTACCCTTCTTCAGGAAGATATTGAAGATCTTAACGAAGATGACACCAGATGCCGTTGCAATAACAAATGACAATGCACCGAGGGCAAAGATCTTGATAGAGTCAAGCGTCAGGAATTCGGATGCTTGTGTAGAAGCACCTACTGTCAGACCCAACAGGATAGTGATTGTATCAATCAACGGACCACTGGCAGTATTAGCCAAACGGCGGGTTACACCACTTTCTTTCAACAGGTTACCGAAGAACAGCATACCCAGCAAAGGCAGACCGGAAGGAACCAGGAAACAAGTCAGCAACAAACCGATGATCGGGAAAATCACCTTCTCCGTGTGAGAAACGGCACGCGGCGGTTTCATGCGGATGACACGTTCGTTCTTGGTGGTGAGCAGACGCATGATAGGCGGCTGTATCACCGGAACCAACGCCATATAGGAGTAGGCGGACACCGCAATGGCTCCCATCAGGTTAGGTGCTAGCTTGGAAGAAAGGAAGATGGCCGTCGGGCCGTCTGCTCCACCAATGATACCGATAGCACCGGCTTGCATTGGGTCGAAACCCATTTCCAATGCGATCATATATGCACCGAAGATACCGAACTGTGCAGCTGCACCAATCAGCATCAATTTTGGATTAGAGATAAGTGCCGAGAAGTCCGTCATGGCACCGATACCCAAAAAGATGAGTGGCGGATACCAGCCGGAGGTCACTCCCTGATACAATATATTCAATACAGAACCTTCTTCATAAATACCGACTTTCAGCCCGGCATCCATATTAAAAGGTATGTTACCGATCAATATACCGAAACCGATAGGAATCAGCAGCATCGGTTCGAACTCTTTGGCTATTGCCAAATAGATGAATACCAAGCCAACGAGAATCATGACTACATGCCCTACCGTAGCATTGGCAAAGCCTGTGTATGTCCAGAAGTCGGCTAGGTTATTTCCTAAAAAGTTTATAAAGTCTCCCATATTATTCAATAATTACGAGGTCATTACCTTCAAGAACAGAGTCTCCCTTGTTGACGTTGATGGCAGTAATCTTACCGTCCTTATCCGCATTGATATTGTTTTCCATCTTCATGGCTTCCAATATGATAATGGTCTGTCCTTTCTTTACAGTATCGCCTACATTCACTTTGATGTCGAGGATCACACCCGGCAGCGGAGATTTTACTCCTGATTTTCCGGTAGACGGAGCGGTCGGTTTCACTACTTGAGTAGGAGCAGCAGGAGCATTAGGCATCGGGCGTACTGTCACGGGTTTCGCAACAGGCTTCGGCTGTTTCTCCATTTCTACTTTATAGTGTGTACCGTTCACTTCTACATGAGCGATGTTGTCTTCAATATCTCCGATGGTTACTTTATATGAGTTACCGTTGATTTTATATTTATATTCTTTCATCGTTTTTACTTTTTAAAAGGTGACTTACTTTCTGGGAGGAGTTTCACGCAAAGTGTAAATCTTCGAACTCCATGGTGAGTAGCTGCGTTTTACGCGGGTGATGGTCAGCACCGTTTCTTCTACGTCGTGCACCTCATCCTGCATTTCGTGTAATGCCATAGAAATAGCAGCGTATACTTCGCCCGGAGCCTGTGACAGTTCCTTAGCTTCATGCTTGTCAATGCCTTTAGATTTCATAGCGTTGCGCTTGCTCAAATTAACAGCTACTTTTCCTACAATCTTAAAAGCAATAAAGAGAAGAATCAATCCGCAGAATACTACGCTCATGGCAGAAATGGACATTCCAACGCCATCAGCATCGTGTTCTTCAAACTTTTCCATCTTGGAATTGCTGTCAAGAGTCTTGTTGTTGGTGCTCGGAGTCACGTATTTGTCACCGCTTCCACTTTTTACTTCCCATTCAGCTGCCCCGTCGCTTACACGAGCGTATGATTGATTGGGACCGAGAGTGCCTGCGGGCACTACAATCTGGTCGAGCAACTTTTTGCCGGAGTCGAACAGACCCACCCAATTAGCTGTTTCCGGATTCAGCTTGAAGCTGGTATGGAAAGTACCACGGTTAGGTTCGCCATCTGCCCAGAATAGTGCATGTTGGCGTGGTTTCACTAAGGTGAGTATATCACCTTTCGGGATAAAATAAGTAACTGTATCGCCCGGTTGGCTGCTTACTTTCAGCAAGCAAGCTGCCAGGTCGGCGCTACCGAATGATTTATTGAATATTTCAATCCATGCGCTGTGCAATCCGTAATCGTCCTGAAAATTACTCTGATTGTCTATCAGGATTTCGTTTAGCACCAGCTTATTGTTCGACTTTTGCTCTCCACAAGAAGTCAGACCAATCAGCAACAGCAAAGAAAGGAATATTCCGATTTTGGTTTTGTTCATAATCGTTCTTGTTTTAATGTGAAAAGTAGGATTACAACGGAATATTACCATGCTTCTTAGCCGGATTACTCAATTTCTTAGTCTGCAACTGCTGCAAAGCTCGGATCACACGGAAACGTGTGTTGCGTGGTTCAATCACATCGTCAATGTAGCCATATTTAGCTGCATTGTAAGGATTGGCGAACAGTTTCGTGTATTCTGCTTCTTTCTCTGCAAGGAATTGAGCAGGGTTTTCCTGATCTTTGGCTTCGCGTGCGTACAATACTTCTACTGCTCCTGCACCACCCATTACTGCGATTTCGGCAGTAGGCCATGCGTAGTTCATGTCACCGCGAAGTTGCTTACAGCTCATTACGATGTGAGAACCACCGTAAGATTTACGCAATGTGATAGTAACCTTAGGCACAGTAGCTTCACCGTAAGCATACAACAGTTTAGCACCATGAAGGATAACGCCATTGTATTCCTGACCTGTTCCCGGAAGGAATCCCGGTACGTCTACCAACGATACGATAGGAATATTGAATGCATCGCAGAAACGAACAAAACGTGCGCCTTTACGAGATGCGTTGCTGTCGAGCACACCAGCCAGATACTTAGGCTGATTAGCAACGATACCTACCGATTGGCCGTTGAAGCGGGCGAAACCGATGATGATATTCTTTGCATAATCTTTCTGGATTTCAAGGAATTCACCGTTGTCCACAATAGCGCCGATCACTTCGTACATGTCATACGGTTTAGTAGGGCTGTCGGGGATAATATCGTTCAAAGAATCTTCCAGACGGTCGATTGGGTCTGTGCAATCTACATAAGGAGCTTCTTCGAGGTTGTTTTGAGGAATATAGCTCAACAGTTTGCGAATCAGTTCGAAACCTTCTTCTTCTGTTTGGGCGGTGAAATGAGTCACACCCGATTTAGTGGAGTGAACGCTTGCGCCACCGAGGTTTTCCTGGCTAACGTCTTCACCTGTAACGGTCTTCACCACTTTCGGTCCGGTGAGGAACATATAAGAAGTGCCTTCCATCATCAGTGTAAAGTCGGTCAGAGCCGGAGAATAAACAGCACCACCGGCACAAGGACCGAAGATACCGGAAATCTGCGGAATAACACCTGAAGCAAGGATGTTGCGTTGGAAGATTTCTGCATAACCTGCCAAAGCGTTGATACCTTCCTGGATACGTGCACCACCCGAGTCGTTGATACCGATACAAGGAGCACCCATCTTCATGGCCTGATCCATAATTTTACAAATCTTCAATGACATTGTTTCTGACAGTGAACCGGCAGAAACAGTGAAGTCCTGTGCGAACACATATACCAGACGTCCTTCGATTGTACCGCAGCCGGTTACTACACCGTCTCCCGGATAATGTTTTTTCTCCATTCCGAAGTTCGTGCATCTGTGCTCAACGAACATGTCCATTTCTTCGAAGCTACCCTCGTCAAGCAGCATAGCCAAACGCTCGCGTGCTGTGTATTTCCCTTTTTCATGTTGCTTCGCAATTGCTTTTTCGCCGCCTCCGATACGTGCTACGGCACGGCGTTCAATAAGCTCTTTAATTTTTTCAAGTTGATTACTCATGAGTTCTTGTTGGTTTTAGAGTTTATGATTAATGTTCGCAGAGTTCTGTCAACACGCCCAAAGTTGATTTCGGGTGAAGGAAAGCAATATTCAAACCTTCGGCACCTTTGCGGGGAGCTTTGTCGATAAGGCGGATTTCTTTGCTTTCTGCTTCTGCCAAAGCATTGGCTACGCCATCTTCTACAGCAAAGGCTACATGATGAACACCTGCACCTTTGTTTTCAATGAATTTGGCAATAGTACTCTCCGGGCAAGTCGGCTCCAACAGTTCAATTTTGGTTTCGCCTACTTTTAAAAAAGCAGTTCTTACTTTCTGATCTTCCACTGTTTCAATGTTGTAACACTTCAGACCTAATACATTTTCGTAGTAAGGAAGGGCTTCTTCGATGCTTTTTACAGCAATGCCCAGATGTTCAATGTGTGAAATCTTCATAACTATACTTTTTTTATTTGGTTTTAATCATGTGCTTATATGGCATAAAACAGCACAAAGAAAGACATTTCTTACCTAATAAAGAAATATTTCTGCATTTAATTATTGGATTATTAAACAGAAAAAATGGTAGGGAAGGAGCATGAAGAGTCGTTTTGCAATCTTGAGATTACATTTAGACATAAAATTTGACTAAGAGTTTGTTCAGCCAATTCCAATTGACACGGAACCAGCGGCGGGTACTGCTTTGCTTTCCTCCAAATCGGAGAACGAAATCACGATAACCGTGTTTGCGGAACGGAAGTCCTACATCCATAAATTCCATGTGACGGAATCCCCGTTGGTGGGCGTCTTCCAATGCCTTCCAAACGGCCAGCACTCCCGGATACTGAAGTGCGTATGTCTTTTTCATTCCTCCGGAAAACCAAAGGTACGCGTCATCTCCCGAGTAGATACAGACGGAACCGCCAATGATTTTCTCTTTGTATTTTACTACGAATATTTTTGCCTGTTGTCCTTTGATTAGCATATCGTTCATGTGACGGAAAAAGTCGTTGGCAGGGAAATATCTGCGTATGCGGGAGGAATAAACCTTGTGCAGCATCCGTGAGAAATCGTGTATTTCTTCCACGGTATGTGCTTCCTCTACTTTGGCTCCATTCTTGAGTCCTTTTTTTATCTGACGGATGCGTGACGGGCTGAACCGGTCTTCCGTCTTTTTCATACTGTGCAGCGAATTGCGTACCCGCAGCCAGTTGACAGGGAAATAATCATTGGCACGGAAAACCCGGTAACCGAACATCGAATTATTGAGGTTCCGGAATTCGATCAGGACACAGCTACGCGATGCTTCTTGTGTGAGATGTTCGAGCATATCGCCAAAGACTTCTTCTGCCTTTTCTTTGTTGGTCGAAAGCGACTCATCTAGAAATTCACCTTCGCTATATACTACGCAATGTTTCACTAAAGAGGAGGGAAGCCACTTTTTCGCTTTGCGGATGGCAGCAAGCAGGCGTGCCACAGGTCTGCCGTCTTCTGTTGCCACTATTAATAAAGGAGTATACCCAGGAGTTGCTTCATAAATCAGAAATAACTCTTTGGAATGGAAGGTATTTTTTCCCGGCAATTCAGGAATATCCTTCCCATGATAATATGTTGTTAGTTTCAGTGGCATCTAGGTACAAATTTACACTTTTTATTCTTTATTCAACAACAAAACAAAGAATTTGTTGGAGCTGCTTGAAGTAAAGTATAATATATAGTTGCGTATTTAATGGAGAAAATATATTTTATAGAAGAAATATGGTATGAAAAGTGAGTACGTATTAAAATTAGATTCGTCTTTAATTAAGATTATAATCGAATAGTTTTTGCAAAACAACGAGAATTAATATTAACTTTAAATTAGAACGAATGAGATGTAATGCATTTGTTGAAGCATGGAAGAATCATCATAGACGCGCTTCCATGATTTTAGGGTTGTCTTTATTGGCTGCCCCTCTGTCATACGCTGTTTATGCAGAAGATGGAGTTTCTAATACTATGGTGCAAGTTGTCACACAAACGAAAACTGTGAAAGGAACTATCATCGATGAAAGCGGGGAGCCGCTGATTGGAGTTTCTATCGTTGTGAAAGGAACAAGTACAGGTACGATTACCGATTTTAACGGTAACTTCTCTATCGATCTTCCGGCGGGAAGAAAAGAACTGGTCATTTCTTATATCGGTTACAAAGAACAAACGGTGACTGTGACGGGCAACGGACCGGTCAATGTGAAAATGGTTTCGGACACACAGGCATTGGATGAAGTAGTTGTTGTGGGTTACGGTACGATGAAAAAACGCGATTTGACAGGAGCTATCACTTCTGTAAAAAGTGAAGATGTAGTGATGAATCCAAGTTCAAATCCGATGCAGGCTTTACAAGGTAAGGTGGCAGGATTGGATATTACGCGTGAATCGGGACAGGCCGGTTCGGGAGTAAAGATGCAGTTGCGTGGTAACCGGTCATTCCAGAAGGATTCCGGAAATCCTTTATTTATAATTGATGGTATGCCGGGGGATTATTCTACATTGAATCCGAATGATATTGAAAGCATTGAAGTTTTAAAAGATGCTTCTTCGACAGCTATTTATGGTTCAAGTGGTGCGAACGGTGTTATTTTAATTACTACTAAAGGTGGTAAGGAAGGCAAAGCAATTGTTAATTTTAATGCATACGTAGGTGTAAACGGCTGGTCAAGGACTCCGGAGATGCGTAGTGGAGAAAGTTATATACAAACCTTGAGAGATGCATCTGTTGGTGCTGGCGATGGACGTTGGAGCTCGGTTGCTGATGATAAAAATCTGTTTACTACTGATGCTGAATGGAATGCACATCAAAATGGCCAATATATAGATTGGGTGGATGCTTTGTTGAAAACCAGTGTAACACAGAATTATTCTGTTTCTGTGGCTGGTGGAACGGAAAAGACAAAGGCATATTTTTCTCTGAACTTCTCTAATGAGGATGGGCAGTTTGCACAAGATAGTTATAAACTTTATTCATCTAAAATCCGGGTAGATCATAAGATTAAAAAGTGGATGAAGGTGGGCATTGATGCTCAACTGTCTTATGTACATCAAAATAAAGCTGATTCTGATTTACAGACTTTGATGGCGTCAAATCCTCTTGGATCCTTGTATAATGAAGATGGAAGCATCAATCCGCAACCTGTTGCCGATCCTTCATCTACAGTATATAATTATCTTTTAAATGAGGATAAAAGTTTGTACCGCAATCAGGCTCAAAACCTTAAGGTTTATTTTAATCCTTACTTGGAAATCACTCCTCTTAAAGGGCTGACTTTTATTACTCGTGCTGGTGCTAATTTGGGATATTCACGTAGTAACACTTTCACAGGAGAGGGGTCTGTTCAATGGTATAAGGCAAATCAAACGGCAGACGGCATTAAGGCACAAGTTAAGGACAACCGTTCGTATAATTATAAGTGGGAAAATATACTTACTTATAATTTCCAGATTAAGAAAGTGCATGATATAACTCTTACTGCAGTTACATCGTGGAACCACAATCGTAGCGATGTCACTACTTTGTATCAAAAAGGTGTTTCTGATAATAAATTCTTATGGCATAATATTCTTGATGGTAATTCCTCAACTTCGGGAAGTACTTCTTATAGTATGTCTAAGGGGATGGGATATGTCGGCCGTTTGAACTATTCATATATGGGTAGGTATTTATTTGCTGCATCTGTCCGCCATGACGGCTCTTCCAGACTGGCAGAAGGTAATAAATGGGATACTTTCCCGGCTTTTTCTTTGGGATGGAGAATCTCTGATGAAAAATTTATGGAGAGTACGACTAACTGGTTGAGTAATCTGAAAATTCGCTTCGGATATGGTGTTACGGGTAGTACAGCGGGGATTGATCCGTATTCGTCTGCTGCATCATTGGATGCTACTGCTGTAAATATGATATTAGGAGGTGTTCTGACACCGATTTATAAATTCTCACAGAATATTCCGAACTATTTGCTTACATGGGAAAAGTCGTATAACACGAATATTGGTATTGACGCTGCATTCTTAAATAATCGCATTGATGTCAGTATGGAATATTATAATACAAAAACAAAAGATGTTATATGGAACAAGGCACTTCCTGTTATTAATGGAGCATTCTCCCCGGATGGCGGACCTAAAGCGAATTATACTACTAATTTAAATATGTGTGAGACTAGCAATAAAGGTTTTGAGTTGGCTCTTAATACACGTAATATTATAACAAAGAACTTTACTTGGAGTTCAAGTGTAACTTTCAATCATAATAAAGAGAAAATAACCAAATTGTCCGGTGGAGACTCAGATGTGCTTAATAATGGTGACACCGGTTATGCATTGGCATTGGGAGAAGCTATTAACTCTTATTATCATTATAAGTTGGATGGTGTATGGCAAAAAGGTGAGGAAACTGATGCGGCGGTATTTGGTGCTGCACCTGGTGATTTGAAAATCAATATACCTAATTTAGTAAAAGAATCTGATGGTAGATTCTATAAAATAGATGAAGAAACGGGTAGTGCTGCTGTGGATGAAAATGGTAATGTTATTTATTACACTTCTGATAATAAATATACTCCAAGTGATGCAGATTATCAAATTCTGGGTCACAACTCTCCGGATTGGTCTTTAGGATTCCAGAATAATTTTACCTGGAAGGACTTTGATTTAAGTGTGTTTGTTTATGCACGTTACGGACAGATGTTTGCTTATGATATGTTGACGTCTTATGACCCGAAGGGTATACGTAACTTCCCGACCTATTTCAATTATTGGACTGAAAACAACCCTTCAAATGATTTTCCTGCCGCCAATGCTAATAAAGGTCTCGAACAATATACGGGATATTACGCATTACGCTATGTAGACGGTTCGTTTATAAAGATTAAGAACATTACATTGGGATATAGTCTGCCGAAATCTATCTTAAAATCAGCCGGTATAGAGAAGTGTCGTTTCTATGCTACCATTACAAATCCGTTTGTATTTGCGAAAAGCCATTTGCTGAAAGACTATGATCCGGAAATGAATGGTTCTCTGAAGTACCCATTGACCAAACAATTTGTATTTGGTGTAAATGTTACATTCTAGTTTTTCACTAAAAAAAGTATTGAAATGAAAAGTACAATCTATAAAATAGCAGCGCTTACATTCGCTGTGGCTTCAATGTCTGCCTGCTCGCTTGATGAGTATAATCCAAGCCAAAAAACAGGAGATGAAATTCTTGCAACGTTCGATGGGCTTAAAGGATTACAGTCTTATTGTTATTCATCACTTTACGGGCAGTTATTCAGTGTCTATGATTTCTTGTCTGTGGCTGAAGGTGGTACGGACTGCTGGATAACTCCTGCCGGTAATCCGGATTATGCCAAGCAGGTGATTTATTATGATGGTTTAGCTACGAATACGAATGCTACAAATAAATTATTCGGTCAGGCTTATTCTATGATCGGTAATTGTAATGCAGTAGTAAACAGGGCTGAATTACTAACGGATGGCAATGAAAAAGATATAACGACTTTAGTGGCTGAAGCCCGCTGTCTTCGTGCGTTTTATTATTCCATATTGGTGAATACGTATGGGAATGTAACGTTAACATTGGAAGAATCGTCTCAAGATCCTATTTTGACTCCGCAGCGTAACTCTATTGAAGAACTATATACGCAGATAATTGATGATTTGAAATTTGCGGCCAATAATCTTGAAGATACTCCTTATGATAATAATCGTGCGCGTGTGACTAAGAAAACCGCGTTAGGACTTTTGGCTCGCGTTTATGCTCAAGGTGGTGGCGAATATGGGCTGACAGAAGAGGGAGTATCTTATTGGCAACGTGCTAAAGAAGTGGCAGAGGACATGATTTTAGCGTATGGTGACTGTCTGTATGATGATGTGGAAGATGTTTGGGCTCCGGCAAATAATCGAAATAATAAAGAAGCTTTATTTATTGCTGCCGGTCCGGATGCTACGAATTTGGAGAACTGGAATGCTGGAACACAATGTAATAACAACTTTACTTATATGTATCCAAAGCCAAATACTCTCACTATTTATCCTACTCCGGATAATCAAAATTATTGGTATGGACGTACTAATAATAATACGTTGGCACCTTCCAAATATTTGCTGGATTGTTTTGATGCTGATTATGATAAGCGGTGGGAAGTAACCTTTACTACGGCTTTTGTACAGTTTTCTGCCGTACAGTCAGGAGGTAGTTATTTATTTACTAATAAGAAGCAGACATTGGATGATGGTACAAAACCAAAAATTGGAACAAA
The DNA here is from genome assembly GCF_001314995.1 of Bacteroides ovatus. Lineage (NCBI taxonomy): Bacteria > Pseudomonadati > Bacteroidota > Bacteroidia > Bacteroidales > Bacteroidaceae > Bacteroides > Bacteroides ovatus. The sequence goes on along the minus strand of NZ_CP012938.1, from coordinate 2,135,133 downwards.
ACATGGCGTAAATGATAATATTAGTTCATTTACAATTCTTACTCAAAATATAATCGATACTTATGGATTGGATGCAAAATTCCATAATGAGTATATTTATCCTTATGGTGATTTGAATTATACATATTATGATGGAACTTGGGCGCCCAAAATGATAGCCAAGGTTTGGCCGAAAGGTGAAAATAGCGGTGATCCTTCCAAATTGCAGGAAGTGAAGAACCCCTATGTGATACCTTACCCTGTAGCTGAAGATGATGATAGAATCTGTTTCTACTTATCAAAGGAAAGACTTTCGGATGCGGAGAAAGCGAAACGTAGATATTATGTAATCAATATTGATGATTTGTTTGATAACGGACAATATCGTAAAACAGATATAAAAGTTACTAATGACAAAAATATGTACCCTGGTTTCAACAAATACAATTGGTTGTCGGAAGATTCATATAGTAGCAATTTGCAACGTAAGACAGGTGATGTGTTCATTATGCGTATGGCTGAAGTATATCTGATTGCAGCTGAAGCTAACCAACAATTAGGAAATGGCGGAAAAGCTGCTGAATATTTAAATGTACTGAAAAAGCGTGCCGCTCGCAATGATGCATCTTACAATGCTATGAAATTGAGTAATGCTACACAGAATGATGTTATGGACGAATATGCTCGTGAATTATGTGGAGAATATCAACGTTGGGTATTGATGAAGCGTCACAAAGATTCTTTCAAACAACGTCTTGCTGTTGGTAATCCTCGTGCAGCTGAAAATTTTGATGAAAACAAGCATTATTTGCGTCCGATTTCTTTTAACTTCTTGAGTCAGATTGATAATGCAGAAGAATATGGAAACAATGGGTATTAGTACTCTTACAGATTAAATTTAGATTAAAGAGGGGATATGTCGTGATGATATGTCCCTTTTTTCTATATCTTTGTGTAATCGAACAGAACTTTTAAAAAGCGGAACTATGTTAGAAGAAATTTTAGCTTACAACAAGCAATTTGTTGAGAACAAGGGATACGAATCGTATATTACCAATAAATATCCCGATAAGAAAATAGCTATTCTTTCCTGTATGGATACCCGACTGACTGCTTTGCTGCCAGCAGCATTAGGAATTAAGAATGGCGATGTGAAAATGATAAAAAATGCAGGTGGCGTTATTTCCCATCCTTTCGGTAGCGTGATACGTAGTTTACTTGTAGCTATTTTTGAGTTGGGGGTAGAGGAAATAATGGTGATTGCTCATTCTGACTGTGGAGCTTGCCACATGCACAGTGAAGTAATGCTCGAAAAAATGAAAGCACGCGGAATCAATCCGGATTATATTGATATGATGCGTTTCTGCGGAGTTGACTTTCATTCGTGGCTGGATGGTTTCGAAGATACAGAAAAGTCGGTGAGAGGAACGGTAGATTTTATTGTGCGTCATCCTTTGATCCCTTCAGATGTGACAGTCTACGGGTTTATTATTGATTCTACGACCGGAGAATTAACTCGGATTGTATAGATTATTAGATAGATAGGTAAATAGATAAACTTCTTTTTTAATCCCCTAAATATAGTGACGCTATCCTATCATGATAGTGACGCCATTTCTATTGTATAGTGTCGCTATGTCTGGAGGATAGTGACGCTATTTTGAAGACAAAAAAATAAGGCAGCTTTTTGTCGGCTGCCTTTATCTTTCTGCGGTTATATACTTTCTTTGACTGGTGCACTCGTTTGTGACAAATAGGGTGTCCGTACATCTCAATTTCTGCCTCACGGCTAGCTTTACGATTCGCTTTAACGTAATCGTCCTGTGTAATTCGCTTTTTCATAATGAAATTATTTCTCTGTGCAAAGATACAATATATTCTTCATTTAGTATAAACTTTTATTTCCTATTACGCTCGGTTTGCATTATCTTTGCATACATTAATCAAATGAAACCGGAAATAATATGGAAAATTTCAGTGAATTGATAAAGAACCGTCGTAGTATGCGGAAGTTCACCGATGAAGAGTTGACACAAGATCAGGTCGTTACGTTGATGAAAGCAGCTTTGATGTCCCCTTCTTCCAAACGTAGTAATAGTTGGCAGTTTGTAGTGGTTGATGATAAAGAGGTATTGAAAGAATTGTCTCATTGCAAAGAACAGGCTTCTTCGTTCATTGCCGATGCAGCTTTGGCAATTGTGGTAATGGCCGATCCGTTGGCCAGTGATGTTTGGATTGAAGACGCTTCCATTGCTTCCATCATGATACAGTTGCAGGCCGAAGATCTCGGCTTGGGAAGCTGCTGGGTGCAGGTTCGTGAACGTTTCACTGCCACCGGAATGCCTTCCGATGAATTTGTCCATGGAATTTTGGATATTCCCTTGCAACTTCAGATTCTTTCTGTCATTGCTATCGGACATAAAGGGATGGAACGTAAACCTTTCAATGAAGAACATCTTCAATGGGAGAAAATTCATATTAACAAGTTCGGAGGAAAATAAGTATGGGAGCTGCTAAAGCGAATAATAGTAAAGATACCTATCTGGCTACTGCTGTTACCTTTATTGTAATCGGAGCACTTTTTCTGATCGATAAGCTGATTCATTTTTCTTCCATTGGGCTACCCTGGGTGATGAATAAGGACAATATGCTATTGTACGCCTCGATCTGTTTCCTTATTTTCAAACGCGATAAATCAATTGGTTTTGTGTTGCTTGGGCTTTGGCTAGTGATGAATATCGGTTTGGTCATGTCCTTATTGGGTTCGTTATCCGGATATCTGTTGCCATTGACACTGCTCATCATCGGAATCGTTTTATTCTGGTTTGCAAAACGATAAGAGAATAATGAAAAGAAGTATAGAAGATACACCGATCGTGTTTATCGGTGCAGGTAACTTGGCTACTAATCTGGCGAAAGCTCTTTATCGTAAAGGTTTCCGCATTGTACAGGTATATAGCCGGACTATGGAATCTGCCCGTACCTTAGCCGAGAAAGTAGAAGCTGAATATACAACAGATTTACAGGCAGTCTCCAAAGATGCAAAATTGTATATCGTATCGTTGAAAGATGATGCTTTAGTAGATTTGTTACCGCAGATAACAGAAGGAAAGCAAGCGTCTTTGTTGGTGCATACGGCAGGAAGCATTCCGATGAGCGTTTGGGAAGGGCATGCAGAACGTTACGGAGTATTTTATCCGATGCAGACATTCAGCAAACAACGTGAAGTTAAATTTCAGGAAGTGCCTTTCTTTGTTGAAGCGAAAAGGCCGGAAGACGTGGAATTGTTGAAGGCTGTTGCCGCCACACTTTCGGAAAAGGTCTACGAGGCTTCTTCCGAGCAACGTAAAAGCCTACATTTGGCTGCTGTTTTTATCTGTAACTTCACCAATCACATGTATGCATTAGCAGCTGATTTACTTGAAAAATACAACTTGCCTTTCGATGTCATGCTTCCGCTGATAGATGAAACAGCACGTAAAGTACACGAACTGGCGCCACGTGATGCACAGACCGGACCCGCTGTTCGTTACGATGAGAATGTGATGAGTAATCATCTTGCCATGTTGGTAGATTCTCCGGCATTGCAGGAAATATATAAACTAATGAGCAAAAGTATCCATGAGCACCATCAATTATGATTTATCCCGTATCAAAGCTTTAGCTTTTGATGTGGACGGAGTATTGAGTTCGACTACCGTACCTTTGCATCCTTCCGGGGAACCAATGCGTACCGTGAATATCAAAGATGGGTATGCCATCCAGTTGGCTGTGAAAAAAGGACTTCACATAGCTATCATCACCGGTGGCCGGACAGAAGCGGTACGTATCCGTTTTGAGGGACTGGGAGTGAAGGATTTATACATGGGTTCTGCTGTGAAGATACATGATTATCGTGCTTTTCGTGATAAGTACGGATTGACCGATGATGAAATTCTATATATGGGTGATGACGTACCGGATATTGAAGTGATGTGTGAGTGCGGACTGCCATGCTGCCCGAAAGATGCCGTGCCGGAAGTGAAATCCGTTGCAAAGTATATTTCTTATGCAGACGGTGGTCGTGGATGCGGACGTGATGTAGTGGAGCAGGTGCTGAAAGCTCACGGTCTATGGATGGTGGAAGACGCCTTCGGTTGGTAACTTAATCATAAATAATCGTTGTTTAATAACGAATAAAACCATGCTTGATAACTTAAATAAATATCAGATTATATTAGCTTCCAATTCTCCCCGTCGGAAAGAACTGATGTCGGGACTAGGAGTAGACTATGTAGTCAGAACATTGCCGGATGTAGACGAGTCATACCCGGATACATTGGTAGGTGCTGAAATACCTGAATATATTGCCCGTGAAAAGGCGGATGCCTACCGTACCATGATGAAGCCGGGAGAATTATTGATTACGGCAGATACCATAGTCTGGTTAGATGGGAAAGTACTTGGGAAACCGGAGGGTAGGGAAGGAGCCATTGAAATGCTTCGCGCTCTCTCGGGAAAATCTCATCAGGTTTTCACAGGGGTTTGCCTGACTACTACTGAGTGGCAAAAAAGCTTTACCGCTTCCTCCGAAGTGCTGTTTGATGTCTTGTCGGAAGATGAAATCCTGTATTACGTAGATCGTTATCAGCCAATGGATAAGGCAGGAGCTTATGGCGTTCAGGAGTGGATCGGGTATATCGGGGTTAAATCAATTTCCGGTAGTTTCTATAATATTATGGGGCTTCCCATACAGAAACTGTACGGAGAGTTGAAAAAGCTGTAGTAAGTATCTTGAATATATCTGAATATATCAGTGTAATAAACTCATTGATTACATGAAATACATAAGATATACTTAGTCCAATAATGCACAAAGGCTACCTCAAAATAGAAAATGAGGCAGCCTTTTTCTGTATTTTTAAGCAGGAACATTTACTGAATATCCCAAACTGAAAGATGTGGAAGACTATAATAAATCCAACATCAGAGGAATATCTTCTTCCCGAATTCCTTGTGTGAGAAGAGCTTCTTCATCTTTATGGAACATTTCCAGGAATCGTTCCCGGTTTCCACTAGCCGTAATGGCTTTTCCATAGAAAACGGAAGCTTTCTGAATATCTCCCATCACCCAGGCGACATGTCCTGCATTCATATAGTCAATAGCCAGAGGCTTTTGTTCTATTATTTTTTCATAATACTTCATCGCTTGTTCATGTTTCTGGCTGATAAATGAACACCATCCGATACCACGCCATGCCTTAATACAGTTGTTCTCGATGAAATCCAGTTTGAAGAAATAATTCAGTGCTTCTTCATATTGCCCCAATTCGGCCAGACAGCTACCGATATGGAAAGTCACATTGGTATCTTCCGGAGCAGCTTCTTCTACCTTCTTATAATAGGTGATTGCTACCTGGTAATTTCTGTTCAACCGATAACAAATAGCCAGATGGCGATTGTTCCAGATATTATCCGGTTTCAACGTGTCTGCTTTCAGGTAAGCCTGGATAGCTTCTGCATATTTCTTTCTTTTCTGCAATGCATAGCCAAACTTCTGGTAATATTCAGCACTCTCTCCTTCGAATCCGCCAATCGTTTCCAACTCTTCATAAATTTCAATAGCCTCGTCCCAACGTTCCTTTGACAGGTAGAAATCGGCAATGGGGAATAATACATCTTCCCAGTGCAATATATTGTCGAGTGCAGGGACATGATGAAGATCGAGCTTCTCTTTAAAAATATCTCTGAATTCACTCTTGCGCACACTAAGTTTGAAGAAACGATACAAATCGTGCAGGTACTGGTTGCTGACCGTTCCCGGACGTTCATTGAATTTCTTCATCGTCTCAACATTCGATTTCTCCGCCAATTCTGCAACCTGTTGTTCATTCAGTTGGCTCAACATCATATCCTGTTGTGACTGTGGCAATTGATGGATCGTGAAAAAGAGAGAGTACTTATCACTGTTACTGAAGAATCCCGATTGAAGAATTAAATCCAGTAGACTGCCTCCCTGATTTCCTGCCTGCTTCATTGCCTTGAGCACATTAGACTGTTGCTTGCTGAATGGATAAAACCAGTTATGCACCTCGCGGAAGAACGGATAGTTTTTCAAAGCCGCAAAAGTACTCATATATACATCTGCACCCTCCAACTGCAATTCGTTCATTTCACGCAATTTATCCCCCAGTCCGGATTTCTCGAATGCATCTTCCCAATCCGGATTCATGTCGTTGTTCTCTTCATCGCTTTCTTCAAAACCGAACCGCATATTTTTCATGGAGGAAACATTCTTCAGCATTTCGGGAATAATCTCCTCCCTCATCTTTTTGTCAATCTTTTCCGTTTCCTGACATAATAGCATTTGGCGGTAAATGCGAGCGACATCTTCTCTGAATGAAGGAATTTCTTCCATGAGATCCACCCTTTTTATCAGTTCCGGATAGAAAGTAAGGCGGCTTCTGTAAATGTGGAAAATAATCATCGCACCAACCAATGCCCGTTGGCTGACGTTGACGTTGGGATGCTCGTAAGCATCAAGCAACCACATTATTTTTCGTAAGTCGAAACATTCCATCAAGCTCAATGTGAGGGCACTGACAAATAAGCATAAATCGTCTCCCGGAAGTAATTCCGAGGCAAGCATGGCTTTTGCATCTTCCTCGTCTTCGGGAGTCCAGGCACTGTTCGTCCATGTTCTTATAAACATAAACTTGAGCGTGTCCTCATGCCGCTTTAATACTTCATCCATCTTTTCGTCAGACAGTAATCCGCTGACTGCCAAGTCGTCATTAAAAGACTCCAGTATGTGTAATATGGTTTTAAGACCATAGTTTGACAAATCTGGCGATTTGGGAGTACGTCGTACTTCATGATAGTATCTTGATGAAGCGTTATCCAATATGAGCAAACGTGATTGGTCGGCAATTCCCCACGTGTCTGATACCATTTTCTGATACAGATTCCATCGTTCAGGGTCATTTGCTCCCTGTTTCATGTATTCCAGCATATATTTGTAGGAAGTCTGCAATTGTTCCAGGCGAGTGCGTAGATCCCAGTCAGGACACTGCCACAGCAGAGATTCCAACTGCATCAGAGCTTCCTTGAGCCTTTTCTCTTCAAGTAAGGTACGTATATATGCGTATTGTTCATTAATCGTTTTTTCGTTCATCATTATTTAATTATTTATTTTTTCCAATCCAGGTCAAATGTTTCCAGAGACCCTCAAAAGGACCATGTTTATGGTGTCGGAGCCACCACGAACAGAATACCATTTGTAATAGAACAAAAAGGATGCCAAAAAGGAAGCTATATGTGATTCCTAAATATCGTCCCAATTCGAATCCCCAATGATAGAACAAAAGAGAACCGAAAATGGATTGCCCGAGATAATTCGTTAAACTCATTTTACCATAAGATGTGAAACGCATAAAGAAACTGCGGTCTTTCACACGGTAGAAAGTCAACAGTAATCCTGCCACCAGTAATACCATGAAACTAAGGCTGCTGAATGAACTTAATATCAACTGTAGAGGAACAAGGACGGCACTCCGTTCGATGAATTCCGGCAACATATTGTTCAATCCGTAGATGGGGAAGAAGCAGAGAAGCGAAATGGCTAATGCTTTTAACCACAAGCGTTCGTTCTGTTCGCTATACAGGAAATATTTGCGGCGGCCAACCAGCATTCCGAATAGGAATAATCCCGGTGTTTGTAAGATACGTCCATGTTCCAAAGCCCAGGTCATGTTAGCCATTTGTCCTTCCCACATATTCATGCGGACTGTTTCAAGGAAGTTGCCATGTTTTTGTACGTCGAAAGCGATGCTGAAATAATAACCTGCCAAACTTTTACCTGCCACATAGTCAGGATTGCACAAGGCATAGATCAGTTTTGCCCAGTCGATAGGTTGAAGGATTAATAAAGTAGCAAAGATGGCAACTGTACGGTCACTCATCCGGCAGAATATCGGCAGGATAATTCCTAAAATCGCATACATGGTTAATATTTCGCCGGTAAAGAAAGCGGCATTGAATTGTCCTATAATGAATAGGATGAATAATCTCCATAAAAAACGCAGGCGGAAATCTTTCCCTCTCCGTTGTTGGTTATTGTCCTGAATATAGAAACTGAAACCGAAGAGCAAAGCAAATACAGCGTATGCTTTATTACTGAATGTGAAGAATAATCCTCTCCAGATAGCCTGATCGGTAAATTTCATCCATTCAAAAGGGACTTCTTCCGGGAAAGAATAGAAATTAAAGTGTTCGATGCTGTGCAAGAGGATGATCCCCATTACTGCCAATCCTCTTAATACGTCGGCCACGTCTATTCGGGCGTTGGTTTCGGCGATTTTACTTTCCATGTTTTTTGTTCTGTTATTAATAAGATTTATATTTTATAATTATTTGATTCGGCTGCTTCAACTCTACTGCTTTAATCCTATTGTTAAGGTACTACTTACTATAGCCTTGATACTTTACCTTGGAACTTAACCCTGATACTTCGGCTCTAATACTTAATACCTAATACTTAAATTTAGTCCTTGAATTTAAAACCTCACTTGTACCTGTGCTTGTATCAGGTTGGAATCTTTTTGTCCATCTCCTTTCTTATTACAAAAGGTGTATTGTGCCTGTAACCGGCATCTGGGATAAAACCAGTATTGTACGCCTGCAATATAGTTATTTTGTTTGAAATCTGCACTCTTGTTAGGGTTGAAATAATCGTACGAAGCGATGAAATCGAAATTCCGGGCAAAACGCACGCTTCCTGTTGCATAGAAACCTTCGCTTTTCACACTCCGATCTTTTCCGGCAAGATATTCCGTACGCAGATTAAAAGTGGAAGTGGTGACAACCCCTCCTGCACTCCAGCGTCTCTTGGCGTAATTTTCTCCTGCTTTGATTCCGGTATATTCAGAGTCAGCTATGGCGTGTCCTGTTCCGCGGATAAACGAACCACCTACGGACAACCATTTCAGCGGATTAACCATCAGATTACCGACCACATCTTTTTGACTGTTTTTGTCTTTGGTATTCAGTCCCTGTCCGTTCATTACAGCTACTTTATATTGTAGGAAGTCACGAAATAATTTCCCGTGAAGCATCATACCGATATCCCGTCCGGAAGTCATTCCGTAACACTTATCGCTACCGCTTACTCCTGCCAGATAGCAGACAGACTGTGAATAGCAATTGATAAGTTCTACTGTAGTAGGAGACAATTCGTTTTCTATGGTATAAGGAACCTTGAATTCACCGATACGTGCCGTAAGTCCGGGGAGAAACTGATAATCGGTATACACTTCGAGTAACATGCCCCCGTTGTAGAAGTCGTACATAAAATCACAAGTCCACCGTTTGGTGATCTTTCCGTGTGCCATGAAAATGATTCGTTTGATGTCGAATGTGTTATCCGGATTCGCTGCATCGTCATAAGTGTATCCCAGTTGGGCATATCCGGAGAGACTAATCCGTTCTTTCAGTGTGTTGACAACTTGATTTAATGGTGTCTGCTCTTGTGCCAAGAGAGGATTTTGCATATTTGTAATGCATAATACAAAGGTTAAGAGTTGGAGTAGTGTTTTTCGCATGAGTTAGTTGTTATTTGATTTTGATTATGGTTGATACTGTATTATGGTTGATACTGTGGGAATAAATGTAGTGTCAATCAGATTCTTTTCAGAGTAGGTTTGGGGTATTCGGTGATTTTCTTTCAGCCAGTGTATAGCCTTGTCTATCGCTTCAGCGGAGGGACGTTTTGCTTTTTGATAACCGGGGAGGGCAACGAGTCCTGTCAGATTTTCGGGTACACCTATTTCTATCAATACTTGCTCCCATTCTTTCTGCGGGTGCATTTTTATGTAATCTACTCCCAGGTTATATCCTGTGATGAGTAGCTCGATTTCTTCTCTCTTCTCGTTGAGCGCTTTTCGTGAAAAAGCGGTAGCAGTGAAATCGATACCCAACTCTTGCGTACTTACCAATGAACGATGTTTACTGTTCATGGCGATGGATGCGGCAGGGTCGGGTAGGAAAGAGGCATCAATTTGATTGTACTGCAACATTTGCAGACGGAGAGGAAGCTGGCCGATTTCCGGCATGTTTATTTCCGTATGCTTGATTCCGGCTTTGCTTAATAGCTGGTCGGTAGCATATTCGATAACTGTGTTGCGCGACACGGCGATATTCTTTTCCTTGAGCTGTTCCAGTTGGTTGATGTTACTTTCTTTGGAGACAATGAAGCAGAAATAACCATCATTCTTCAGGATGAATCCTAAATCAGTATGATGAATAGCTTGTAATGCTACCGCACTGGGATAGTCAGTAATCATGCCATCTATTTTCCGGGTTTGGAAAGCAGCGTCCCGGTCGTTGGCAGAGTTGAATGAAAGAATGGTCAAATCCAGTCCTAATGAGTCGTAAATGCCTTGCGTTTTGGCTATATGAAAAGGAAGTCCGTCCAGTGTAGGCATCATGCCCAGGGTAAGTGGTTGCAGTTCGGTTAGAGGTAAAAAAGAGCTATCTCCTTTCTTACTCTGACAAGAGTAAAGGAAGAAAAGGATGAACCAAAAGAATAGTATCGGTCTTTTCATACCTCGTTTTTATAAATAAGAGGAATTCTGTTTTTATAAATAAGGGCAACTCTTTTCACAAAGAACTGCCCTTCTAATAATTAACTATGTGATTTTAACAATTATCTTATTCTTGAATAGCAGCGATACCCGGAAGAACTTTTCCTTCGATTGCTTCGAGCAATGCGCCACCACCAGTTGAAACATAAGATACACCGCTAGCCAAACCAAACTTGTTAACACAAGCTACAGAGTCGCCACCACCAACAAGTGAGAATGCGCCGTTCTTAGTTGCTTCAACGATTGCTTCACCTACTGCACGTGAGCCGTGAGTGAAGTTGTCAAATTCGAATACGCCTGTAGGACCGTTCCAAAGAATAGTCTTAGATTCTTTGATAACGTTAGCGAAGATTTCTTCAGTCTTAGGACCGATATCAAGACCTTCCCATCCGTCAGGAATTTCGTCAACAGCACAGAATTTAGTATTTGCATCGTTAGAGAATGCGTCAGCAATCTTAGCGTCAACAGCCAATACCAGGTTTACACCTTTTTCTTTTGCTTTTTTCATCAAATCCAAAGCCAGGTCAAGTTTGTCGTCCTCACAGATAGAGATACCGATTTTGCCGCCCATAGCTTTAGTAAATGTATAAGTCATACCACCGGCGATAATCAGGTTGTCTACCTTGCTCAACAGGTTTTCGATGATTTCGATTTTAGAAGAAACTTTAGAACCGCCCATAATAGCAGTGAACGGACGTTTGATATCGTTCAATACTTTATCAACAGCTTTCACTTCTTTTTCCATCAAGTAACCGAACATCTTGTTGTTTACATCGAAATATTTAGCGATCAATGCTGTAGAAGCGTGTGCACGGTGAGCAGTACCGAATGCGTCGTTTACGTAGCAGTCAGCGTAAGAAGCCAATTTCTTGGTAAATTCTTTCTGGCTTTCTTTTACTGCTTTCTTAGCAGCAGCTTTTTCTTCGTCAGTTGCATCTTCTGCCAAACCTCTTGGTTTACCTTCTTCTTCAGCGTAGAAACGAAGGTTTTCGAGCAACAGCACTTCTCCCGGTTGCAGAGCAGCAGCTTTTACAGCAGCTTCTTCGCCCATGCAGTCGTTAGCGAACTGAACTTCAACGCCCAGCAATTCAGACAGATGCTTGATGATATGTTTCAAAGAGAATTTATCGGCAACGCCTTTCGGACGGCCCAGGTGAGAGCCAATGATGATGCTTCCGCCGTCTGCCAGAATCTTCTTCAAAGTAGGAAGAGCTGCACGCATACGAGTGTCATCTGTAATGTTGAAGTTTTCGTCCAGGGGTACATTGAAGTCCACGCGAACAAATGCCTTTTTACCGGCAAAATTGAATTTGTCAATTGTCTGCATAATACTCTATTTTTATTTAAAAGTGTTTTTAAAATTCTTCTTTTAGAACGACCGCAAAGTTACTATTTATTTCGGTTCCTTGCTATTAAATCGTTATTTATTCTTGGCTTTTGGTTCCTCTTTTGTAACTTTATAGGTGTTACAGAAATATTTGCACATCATTTGCAAACCACAGGTGTCACATTTGGGAGTACGTGCCTGACAAACGTAACGGCCGTGCAGGATGAGCCAGTGATGGGCAATCGGTATGAGCTTTTCCGGAATATTCTTCACCAGTTCTTTTTCCACGCTGAACGGGGTGGTGCAACTGTCCGGCACCAGTCCGATACGGTGGCTGACACGGAACACGTGTGTATCTACCGCCATTGCCGCTTTTTTGAATACCACCGACTGGATCACATTGGCAGTCTTTCTTCCTACACCGGGCAACTTTATCAGATCTTCCAGATTATCCGGCACCTCGCTATTGAAGTCATTCACCAGCATCTTTGCCATACCGACCAGATGTTTGGCTTTGTTGTTGGGATAAGACACGCTTCGTATATATTCGAAAATCACTTCCGGCGTAGTGGCAGCCAATGCTTCCGGAGTCGGAAAATCTTTATACAAAGGAGGAGTGATGATATTCACCCGTTTGTCCGTACATTGTGCAGAAAGAATAACAGCGATCAGCAACTCATACGGATTGTTGTAATGCAGTTCGGTTTCGGCCACAGGTATGTTGTCCTGAAACCAGGCGATTACTTTCTCATAACGTTCTTTCTTTCTCATCGTAGCTTGTTTTTATGGTAATGAGGCGTCACTTTTAGTCTGAAATAGAGGGCGGAAACTACCGTCAGGCAGGCTCCGAAAAGATAGGCCTTATCAAATGTACTTATTTCTGCGATATATCCTCCCGTCAGCATACCGATGCCGATTCCTACATCCCAGGAAGTGAGGTAGGTGGAAGTCGCTGTTCCCCGCTGACTGTTGGGGGCGAGGTTGACAAACAGCGTGTTAAATGCCGGAAACATAATTCCAAACCCGACACCCATTAATAATGCGATGCCAAAAAACAGCAGAGTACAGGCAGTATCATTCCATTGAATCAGATATACACAAGTTGAAAGCAGGAAGAAGCTGAAAACAACCAGGTATAATCCGGCAGCTATTACTTGCGTTATTTTTCCGCGATCCACCAGTTTTCCTGAAAAGATACGCGAGATGGCCATACCGACTGCCATAAAGGTGAAGAAGAATCCGGTTTGTGTGTTCAATCCTATTTGGCGGGCGTACATGGCAACATAGTTGGTCGTCATTCCGTAAGGGATGGAAAGCAGCAGCAGACTAAGTCCGGCAGGCAGTCCTTTCATCAGGATAAAGCGGTCGAGCGAGATCGGTTCCCGTTTCACAGGAGGCTTGTAGGGCGTTTTAACCAGACTTGCGCATAGAAAACCTAAAATACAGGAACCGAATGCATAGCAGAATATCGTAGCAAAAGAAACTCCCGCATCATGCAGAAACAGTCCGAACATCGGTCCGATGGACATGGCTGTGTTGTTGGTAAGTCCGTAATAACCTAAGCCTTCCCCTCGCCGGGAAGAGGGCATAATGTCTATTACTACCGTGTTTCCGCCTACTGTGACCATTCCGAAAGAGACGCCGTGAATGATTCGGAATATAATAAATAAGGTAAGGGAACCGGCAATTAAATATCCGCCGAACATCATCATAAAGATGAAGTAAGCAAACAGATAAAGAGGTTTTCGGGCAAACGTGTCGAGCAGATAACCGGAAAATGGACGGATACAGAGAGCTGCCACCGTGTAGCAGGAGAGGACAATGCCGATAGTGGAATTTCCAGCCTGGAAGAATTCGGATAAATAGAACGGCAAAACAGGAATCAGCAACCAGAAACCGAAGTATAGCAGGAAGTTGGCTGCCAAGATGAAACAATAACTGGGAGTAATGAGTCTATCCTTTGCCATAATGAATGATCGTTCAATCGACCGATTCGCGTTGATTGGAAACCAACGCCGTTGGCCTGATTGGTCTGTTGATGAATATGCCAATGTCCCGATCACCGTCCGACGGTTTCATTGGGAACATTGGCATACTGGTAAATTTAGCACATTATTAATATGCCGCTTCGAATTCTTTTAGGAAGCGTGTATCGTTTTCAGAGAACATACGGAGGTCTTTCACCTGATATTTCAGGTTTGTGATACGCTCGATGCCCATACCGAGGGCATAACCGCTGTATATTTTGCTGTCTATACCATTTGATTCAAGTACGTTCGGGTCTACCATACCGCAACCGAGGATTTCTACCCAGCCGGTGTGTTTACAGAACGGACATCCTTTACCGCCGCAGATATTACAGCTGATATCCATTTCCGCACTTGGTTCGGTAAACGGGAAGTAAGACGGACGCAGACGGATCTTTGTATCAGCACCGAACATTTCTTTGGCGAAGAGCAGCAATACCTGCTTCAAGTCGGTGAATGATACGTTTTTATCTACATACAGCGCTTCTACCTGATGGAAGAAACAGTGTGCGCGATAGCTGATAGCTTCGTTACGATATACACGTCCCGGACAGATGATGCGGATAGGAGGCTGTGAAGTTTCCATCACACGAGTCTGTACAGAAGAAGTATGTGTACGCAATACTACGTCCGGGTGAGCTTCGATAAAGAAAGTATCCTGCATATCGCGTGCCGGATGGTCTTCGGCAAAGTTCAGTGCCGAGAACACGTGCCAGTCATCTTCAATTTCCGGACCTTCGGCAATGCTGAATCCCAGACGGGCAAAGATATCAATGATTTCGTTCTTTACAATGGTGAGCGGGTGGCGTGTACCGAGTTCCACAGGATAAGCCGAACGCGTCAAATCCAGTCCGTCACAATCGTTGTCCTGACTTTCAAACATTTCTTTCAGCGCGTTGATTTTGTCCTGCGCTTTTGTTTTCAGTTCATTCAGTCTCATGCCGACTTCTTTTTTCTGTTCGGCAGCTACATTACGGAAATCTGCCATTAAGTCGTTAATGGCTCCCTTCTTACTTAGGTATTTGATGCGGAGAGCTTCGAGTTCTTCGGCATTGGAGGCGTGTAAGGCTTCCACCTCTTTCAGAAGTTGTTCAATCTTAGCTATCATATTTTTGATGTATTGTTATTCAGTTTCTTAGTAAAAACCGTGCAAAGATATAATTTTATCACGAACCATCGAAATAATTTGTATCTTTGTTGCCGATATATACCGAAAATCCGGCAACTTATGAAAAAGATTGTTTTCTGTCTTCTGCTTTTAACCTTTTCTTTTCGCCTTGCGGCCCAGATTGACTATTTGGAGCCGGTGAAACCTTTTTCCACTTATACAGGCGAGTTAGGCGAATATTATCGTAGTGTGTTTTCTTTACTTAATACGGGCTTCCAGAAACAGCCTTATGCGCGTTTTGCAGCTATCCCTTCCTTTTCGCCGGAGTATGCAATGTCGGTAGAGAAGAGGAATGGACGTTATACCCTGGTTTCGAACACATTATCGCGTACTTATTGGCAGGCAGAGAAGGGGACGGTGACGGTGGATACTAAATCGGTTGTCATTAGTGCCTCCCTATATCAGTCTTTAGGGGCTATCTTTCGTTTGGTGACAGAGCAGGTACAGGATTTGGACGGTTCTACGGCTGGTTTGGATGGAATTGTTTATTTTTTCTCTTCTACGGATGCTAAAGGTAAAGAGCAGATGGGACGTAAATGGTCGCCGGAAAAGGGAACGTTGATGGAACGTCTCGTGTTGGTTTGTCAGTCGGCTTATATGTTATCCCGAGGGGAAAATATTTCTGAACAGACGTTGGCAGTGGAGGCTGCTGCTTTATTAAAAGCATTGCAACAGCGCACCAAGGAAGAGCCGGATGCTTATAAGCGGCCGATGTATATCGGAATTTATCCGGTGGGTCCCCGTTCAAAGACACTTTCCGGAAGACAGGTGGAGGAACCTGCTCATTTCTCTGCGATGACTCCGGAAGAATATATTGCCAGTGAAATGGTTTATCCGTCAGGGCTTTTGGAGAAGAATGTTTCGGGTTATGCTTTATGTGAGTTTACTATTGATAAAGAAGGGGTTATCCTTCGTCCTCATATTCTACGTTCCACTCATCCGGAATTTGCAGAGGAGGCTCTCCGCATTGTCAAAGGAATGCCGAAATGGTCACCTGCATTGGTGGGAGGAAAGCCGGCGGATAGTAATTACACTCTTTATGTTCCTTTCCGTCCGCAACTCTATCGGAATAAATAAGCAACTTTGCATCTAAAGTCCGATTAATAAAAAAGAAATATTGCATTTATAAGTTGAACTTATACTCTCTCCAATAAATAAAAAAAATAAATTTGCTGTCATCTGTCACAGATTGTAACTTAACTGTTTGATTATGAAAAGTTAATGGCGTGACAGCAGCATGGTGATAGCACTGTGACGGCAATAATGCTGTCACTGCAAAGCTAAGAAGAGATAAACGCACTGCAAAGACGGTATGGTAGAGATGCATACCCAAATCAAGTAAAAATCACAGATGAAGTTTCATTGCCTGAATAGTATTAACCACAGGCAGATAAGCTATTTTATTTATTACCCCTGTACTTACGGGGCGGGACCTGCCTTGTAACCGATAGTTTCAAGCCTTGAAACTATTGGTTTTGCGGTTCGAAACTACAGTTTCATCGCTTTGAAACTTTAGTTTCTCTTGCTTGGAACTATTAGTTTCTTACTGATGAAACTATAGTTTCACACTGATGGAACTTTAGTTTCTCACCGATGAAACTATTCTCCCGTGTAGTTGTTTACTTATTTGTCTTATATAAAATTCTATTGTAACTAAAAAGCTTGTCATTTATTATCTTTCTTTTCAGAAAAAAGAAGTATATTTGCAATCAAGGACCGGACCTTTGACAGCCGGACTTGTATTTATAGGACATTTAATTTATCTAACAGGAAACTAGCAATTTTCAAACAGATGATAAATCAAATGTCCGTGCCAAGCTTATATCCCTATCGATATATAAGTTCTGGTGCGGGCATACTGTATTTTCATCTGTCGGTTTTGCTAGTACCGCTGTTGGGAAATATATGTATCGTTCGCACCTTTTTTATATCCGGTTGCGACGTATACATCTAAAAACAAACGAGTTATGGCAACAAAACAATGGATTGGTATTGAAGAAGCGGCAACCAAGTATCAGGTATCTACCAGACGTATTATTACTTGGTGTAAAAGGCAAGAGATTATTTATTCAGAAGTCGGCGATTATCTAATGCTTGATGAAAACAGTCTGACGGATTGTCTTGAACGAAATATCCGGTTCAGTCTTTCCGAAGAAGAACACAAACGCCGGATGGATGAGAAGATGAAGGAAAATGAAGAGGAATTTTTTCTACTTCAATCGCTGAAAGAGTTGACCCCATTGATCCGGTTAATAATAAAAGAGCTTGCCGGAATGATAAGGAATGATGAAAGACGACAACTATTTCTTTATACCGTCTTACAAGGAAATATTAAGGATTTTAGTGTCCGGAAACATATGAAATATCGTCAAGCACAGAAGGCATTTGAGGGACTTGTACAGGAAATAAAATCTCAAGCGGGATTCCTTAGGACTTATAAGGAAGAAAATATCCGTCTTAGAGCAACAGTACGGATGTATGAAATGAAATCCCGCCAAAATGGCTTTGATAATGATATGCTCATGAGAGAGGCGGAAGAAACGAATCCGGAAATTTTTATTCCCGAAGATATAAAAGCGGCAAAGGCTTTACTTGATACTCCTATCACAGAATTGAAATTCGATATTCGGTCGCAGCGGATCATTTCTGAAGCTGATATAAAAACACTTCGGGAACTGCTACAAATCACTTCTCAATATGGGTTTAGGAAGTTGCGTGATATGTTACGGAATTTCGGGCTGGTTTCACAAAAGAAAGTGGAAAAACGCTTGAAAGAGCTGAATGTACTGGACGTTGCCGGCAACTGCAATTTATATAGGTATCTGGATGAATGACACAGATTGGGCTGGAGTGTTTCTTTGATAGTATAATAACATGGCTGATTTCTTCAAAAATCATTAAAATAGAAAACTTTTCTTCGTTTGTATTGTCTTATAGCCATAAACTTTTAAAACGAAAACTTATGGATGATATGATTAACAGGCATGATTCGATAGCCGAGGAAAATATCGAGCCGAATGGTCGTCCGGCTAAGGACCAGTTTGAAGAATGGAGCGGCGAGGTTGCCGACCGTGCCGATGACGTATTCAAGAATGACAAGAAAGACGGTCCTATTAAAAACCGTGAGAAACGTATAAAAGAAATGGACGAAGTGATTAAAAAGGACCTTGAATAAAGGTCCTTTTTTGTTTTCTGCGATACGGAAAGAAAGTACAGAAAGATGCATACGGATGAATAAAAATAAGAAATTATACTATCATCCAGTAAATCAATATAGGTATTAAAATTCCTATTATCGTTAGAATTCCGCCGATGCCCCACAATCCCTTTTTCCCGGGAACAATCAGTAACCCGGTGATGAGCAAAATAAACATGAGTAAGAGGAATGCATCGGAGGTTATTGTCCATAAAGAACCCGGATTGCGATGTAGCTTATTCAATGCGGTTAGGAAAGCAGGACGATGCATTTCTTTAATAAATGCTTGCTGGCTGGTTGCATCCAACTTGATTACCAATTGTTCTTTGCCAAAGATGGTCAGTTTGTTTTTACTGAGGCTGAAACGGTTATACAGGTCGGGATTGCATGAGAGATCGGAGATAATCTTTCGTGCATCGGCTTCTGTAAAATCGTCTTTATTGGCAGGGAGCTGGAATATATAGTCCACCGTACGTTCCTTTTTCTGATTCATGAATGTAAATTCTTTCCGGTGGTTGAGCAGGAAGCCGGAAAGGAGATAGACAAACAGGATGCCTGCACAAATGAAAGATACATAACGGTGCGTTAAACGTAAGTATTTGAGCGTTTTGGGAGATAACATTTTTATATAGAATTTACTAAGTTAGTGAATGTCCAATTCGTCTAATATGTATTGGGAACGTGAATATTGCTCCAAAGTCCATAACACATAGCGGATATCTACTGCGATGTTACGACTTTTCTCATTTCCTACAGTTTCGTAGTCGGAACTAAGTCCCTGCCAGATACGGTCGAAGTTGATACCCACCACTTCTCCTTTGGCATTCAATACCGGACTGCCCGAACTACCAGAAGTGGTATGTGCATCTGTCAGGAAACAACAGGTGGGTGTCACTTTCTGGCTAAAGTAGTTACTGGGTTGGCGGTGTTCGATGAGTTTGACGAAACGTGCCGGCAGATTGAAGTCCTTGTTTCCGGCATAAAGGCGATGACGGCTGAGCATTCCGTCAACAGTTGTAAATGGAGTATAGATGACTCCTTCGCTGGGAACGGCTGCCTTTACTTTTCCCGTAGAATAACGCAGGGTGCGGTTGGCGTCAAATGCAATTTGTGTCCCCTTGTTCTTTTCAGCGTATGCTTGCAGATACAAAGAGTAGAGTTTCATGTTTTTATTCTGATACGCTTGTTTCAAACGGTTTATTTTTTCTACATACACCAGATAGAAACCGAGTGACAACTGATACAGCCCATCTTGTGACAGTGCAGCTGTTCCTTGTGTCGGTACACTGTCCAGAAGTGCGAGCATACTTTCTTGATTACGCAGGGGGGAATGATCGTACAGGCTGTCTATATAGGCAGAAAGATGTTGAGGGTAATGCTTTTCTACCTTTTTCAATGCTGTGGAGTAGAAAATAGAATCTACGTGATCCAGATAATAAGCCAACATCTTTTTCATGATATATTTGTCGTCTTCAGGTCTGAAATCACGATAGAATGCTACGGTAAGCGGTTTCAGTTTGCGGATTTCTCCTTTCATGGCAGTCTTTACATTCTTGCTTTTTCTTTGTTCCATTTGCACCAGTTTTTCAAATTTTCCGGCAAAAGGAATGACGTTGGCACCATAAAGTGCGACTTCGCGAAACATCTGGTCTGTGAAGTTCAGTTGGGTAAGACGTTCGTAGTTTGCTTTCATATCATCGAGCAATGTTGCCCCGTAGCGTTGCGTACGGGTGTCATCAGACAGAATCCATCCTGTCATCGCCTGTTCCTCCTGCTGTTTCCGGGCAATGATGCCGGATTCTTTCACACCACTGATCTCACCAATTGATTTTAGATAGACATTAGCAGCGCTTCCGGCCTTAATGTTATAGTAGGAATAAAGCGAGTCGGCAGCCGTTTCTTTACGTTGTGTGTAGAAGTCGAGCTTGATTTTGGCAATATCTGCTTCTGCTTGCGTGTCTTTGAATACAATTTTCTCAAGGGCAAACGAAGGGACATATTGCCTTGTTTGTGCAGGATAGCCGGCAACCATTACAAAATCATCGGGTTTCACTCCTTTGGTAGAGATAGACAAATGAGCGTCGGGTTGATAGGGGCGGTTCTGCTTGTTGTAGGCTGCCGGTTGATTTTTATCGTTGGCATAAACGCGCAAGATGGCGAAATCGGCAGAGTAACGGGGCCATTGCCAGTTGTCTGTGTCGCCTCCGAATTTCCCTATCGAGATGGGGGGAGCGGCTACGATACGCACATCCTTGAAGCAGCGGAAGACAGCCAGGATGTATTGTCTGCCACCAAATAAGGAGTAGATTTTTCCTTCTACACCACGACCTTTGGCTTGGGATTTGACAATTTTATTCCCGTTCTCGTTGATCTTTTGGGTAAGTGCCTGATCGGTAAGATTTCCGGTATCTTGTGTTATTTCCGTCGTTACGTCTTTGATAGTGATTAATTGATTGACCTGTAAATTCGGAAGATAAGTCTCTTCGCTGCGTTGGGTAGCCCAGCAGCCATGCTTCACGTAATCGTGGTTTGCATCGGAGATATGTTCGAGATAACGTGCGACACAGTGGAAGTTGGTCAATACCAGTCCTTCACCGGAGATGAAAGAGGCACTGGCAGAGGGAGAAAATGTACTGTTGTCATAACTTAATGAAAGGGTAGCATTCGACAGACACGACTGGTTGATGTCGTAAATATCTTTTTCACTAAGGCGCAATCCCTGTTTTTTCATTGCCTGATGTACTTTTCCTTGTATTTGAGTAGGCAGCCAGAAGCCTCCATCGGCATGCACGGGCTGTATGCACAACAGGCAGAGGAGGTAGAAGGCGGAAATAATGGTAGTTAGCTTCATTGTATTTTGTTTTTTAAATAATTATTCCAGGTAGAAGGATTAGTTGTTAACTGTTCGCGGATGCGGGTAAGATGCTCGCTGACCGTAGGGGAGAAGAGTACACTGAAAGAGGAGGTACGTGCTTCTGTTAGCAATGATTGCAAGGTCTGGAGATAGCTTTCCTGCAAATGTCGTGTGAATATGTCCGGTGTCTTGTCCGTAAAAAGATAGTTGGCAGAGACTTCCAGATAATGGGCGTAGGTAAATCCTGCTGGTGTTTCGTTCGAAGAGATTCGTTCGGCAATGATTCTGCCAAACATCTTTTCAATAATTGTCTTTTGTGCTTTTATGATGGCTTCGGTTGGGTTGCCGGCATATTTGCATACGGCATCCGTCCGTAGGAAGTTGTATCCGCCAAGCAGTTCTTTCCAAAGAAATTCGACAGCTTTTCCGGATACTTCATCGGAGAAACCAATAAAAGGAATCACACGTTCCAGATGGTCGAAATAGGCTTGCTGCAAATCGGTATAGGTGGCGGGCATCTCCTCAAACGGGTTATCTGTCAGACGTTTTTTGTTCCATTCCGGCAATTGCGTCAATATTTGTTGAAGGTTGCGGATTCCGTAGGTTGCCGATGCGACGGGGTCATTACCGAGATCGGAGGTTTGAACGGTAGGATCAGTGGGAATGGTGCTCGGTGCCATGCGTCCGCAATGATACATGGGGTCGTTTTGTTTTTCATCTATCCATCCGGCTACAGTTCGGGTGTTCTCGCGGGAGAGATAGGCGTATCCGATACGGATGGCGTATCGGTCGTATACTCCCAACAGGGGAGGTAATACGTAACGGACGCCGTCTCCCGGTTGGGCGACATAATTGAACCGGGCATAATCCATGATGGACGGGGTGGTGCCGTAACGTTCTGTAAATTCCGGACGACGCAGGTCTTCTGTATTATGGGCATACGAGGCTTTGAAATTATGTTCCAGTCCGAGGCAGTGACCTATCTCATGGGCGGCGGCGTAACGGATTAATTGTGCCGTTATGTCATCCGGTAGTGTTTTCGTGCGTGCCGCAGGATGGTAGGCTGATGTTTGCAGGAAATACCATTTGCGTAGCAGGGCTATGACATTACTGTGAAACAATACGTCTGCTTGCAGAATTTCTCCTGAACGCGGGTCTACCCAGTGTTTTCCCATTGCGTTCGGGAAATCGCTGACTACATATCGGAAACAGTTGAAACGTATATCGTTCGGATCGAACTCCGGTCCGGCTTCGGCGTATGTCTTTGCTTGCATAACTTCTTTAAAGCCAATCTCTTCGAATGCTTTGTTCCAATCCAGTATTCCTTTGCGTATGGCTTTTTTCCAAAGAGGAGGGAAGGCATCGTCTATATAAAAAACGATGGGTTGTTGAGGCTTCACTTGTTTGCCTTGCAAATAACTGCGTACATCTTTAGGAGAGGGGACAATCCGGAAGCGGGTGATGTAGTTTTCCGCTGCGATTGAGGGAGTATCGAAGTTGAATTTCCGTTTAGGGATATTGTCATATCCTACCCGGGCATCGTGTATACGTGGTTGCATAGGTTGCTCAGGCAGTAGTAACAGCGATTTCCGTATGGTAGTGAGGAAAGGTTGGGTGGTTCCTTCAAAACCATACTGTACGCTGACTTCCAGGTTCTTTTCGTGGACGTCTACCTGAAGTATTTTATTGAGTTGGGGCAGGGAGCGTCCTGGTGACGTTTTCCCTCCAAAGGGGTCTACACCTTCTATGGGCTCACTAAGAAATTTGCTCCAGTTTACAACAATCGAGCTGTCTGTCTCCTGTTCTATTTTCCAGGATTCCGCTATGGGAGTGATAGCATTGCGCGCATAGGCCGGATATGAAAGATGAGTTGTGTCCTCACATAAGTTTTTGGAGTCGGGACGTAATAGATATAACTGTTCTTTGTCATATTTCAAACGTATCCATACCGGATCATAAAGTCGCTGGCCTGCATAAAGTTTAACTTTATTATTGGGAGAACTGACGGTCATCACACGGGCTGCTAACAGAAAATCCCGGTTTATCAACCGTTTGGGTATTTCTACAAAACATCCTTTAGCGTTTTGCCGGATGTGAAACATGGGGGCAGAGTTACCCCAAAGGAGGGTGGGAAAGAGCAGCAGGAGTAGCAACCGAAGTTTGTTATTGGCAATTCTCATCATGATTGGTGTAAATTATCTGGTTGGTTTTTGTGGGGTGAGGAAGGTTAATGGTACAATCCGAGACTTATTCCGAACATTTTGGAATCGGTTTTCTTGTCGGTCTTCAGATATGCTCCTGTGGCTTTGACGAACCACACGTTGGTGTGTTTCTTTATAGTTACAGGCATTTGATATTGTATTTGAAGTTTTCCGTGCGCATACGATGCTCCATAATAGGTCATGTCGGGTAAAAGCACACTTTGGGCGTATTCAGTGGACGGATCGTTGAGTGACAGGTCCGATGATAGCGAAATGTGATATCCGGCTTCTGCTTCTATCCATAATGAACGGTTGTTTTTGCGCAGGAATGAATATCCGCCCTCCATGCAGATAGTTGCCTGTCGGACTGTAAGCGATGAAGACGGAAGATTGTATTGATCTTCTACCGATTGAAAATAGGCGCGTGCGCCTGCGTAGGCTGTGGCTTCTCCGGTGTGATGATTACTCCACAACAGGCGGTAGTGCAGATTGGCATTGAGTAAATCGACGGTGTAACGTTCGTCGTACGTGAGAAGTGTGTTCCAGTAGGAAGATTCGATACCTGTTACCGGATCTTTTTCTATTATTTTTTCCTGACGGTATTCGTCGGCTTTTCCGGTCTGATAGTTAATGGAAATGTCGATGATGTGTTCTGTGCGTCCGGATTTGATCCGGTTCATAGAAAGCAAGTTGTAGGTGGTGGTGTGATATTTTCCCGGTGAATATTTGATGTCTCCCCATACGTCTTCGTTGCCTTTGGCGTATGAAAGGGTAGTAAGTGTTTGAATCCGTTCGTTTTTATATTGATAAGACAATTCACCGCCAAATTCATGGTTGACGAATTCACGTTCAAAACCGGAGTAACCACCAGTGGTACCATCAGTATTTTCCATTCCGGTGAAGGTGTAGTATTTGAGGTTCGGATCGGTTTGTACGGTGGTGATGTTAGGGATTTTTTCTTTTCTGCGATGGTAATAACCGCTAAGACCCAGCGAGTGTTTGTTCCACGTGTAGGTGACGGCAGGAGTCAGTTGATAGTCTGCCAGATTGGTGCGTGAACGGGGGTCTTTCAGTCGGGAAAGATCTCCTACTTTATAATCCAGTCGTGCGCCGAAAGTGAAGTTTTTGATAGGCAGAGTGGCTAACGCTGCCGAGAGGTCGAAGTTCTGGAAGTCGTACTTTCCTTTGATGGAGCTTCCTGAAAAGTAAGGATTGGAGTGGTGGCTACGCAATACGTCGCTCCATGAACGGTTGAATTGCCGTCCCATGTCAAAGGTAAAACGCCCGTATCCGTAGAGATATTTTCCAATTTTTTGGTATCGTTCCGAAGTGAACAATAATTTGTTTTGCTCATCACCGTCCTGAACCCGATAGTGTGTGCCTTGCTGATGAGAGAATTCGAAATAACTGATTCCCCGGTTGGTCAGCGTATCCAAAGAGAGCCCGGCAGGATTCAGGGTACGTCTCCATAACTGGGTAGCATCGGCGTACTCGTATTTTTCTTTTGTCTGTAATTCGATATCTTGGGCATGTATGCACAGTGCAGTTACCATCAGACCGGTAAAGAGTATATATCGATGGTTCATCATCATTTCTGAATTGGTTTAATTATTTCGTGAAGTAGTTGAAGAGACTGTACCGGAAGGTTATATGTTCTTGGGGCACAGTCTCTTTTATTTTCTATTATTTGTATTCCCTCGGTTTGATTTCAGTTGATACGGCAAAATCGTTACTGCTGTTATTGGTATCAGCAAGAATGGTGCGCCCGTTTTCTGTCTTGGCTGTTTTGCGGTAGACTACTTCTCCGGTATATCCGGTGGTAGCCTCCGTGTATTGATAGCCTGCATCAATGTAGTTGTAAAGACGTTTGGAATTTTTATCTACTCCCGTACTTTTGTTTTTCAAACATTCTACACCATCCATTATGTATTTTACAGGGGTTTTGACAAACTTGCTTCCTTTATCTTTACCGTCAACGTATACAGTTTCCCATGAGGTTACATCTTCATCCGTACTGAATAATACAACAGAACAGGGACCACCTTGTACCAGATTCATATTACTGATTGTGGGAAATGTTGTATATATCAGTTCTACAGCCGGGGTTGCAGGATTGTTGGTTGTTTTCCCTTGCGTATCTTTAGCTTCAAAGTCGGCTTTGGATAAATCTACTTCATTATTTCCTGTATGGTCGATGGCACTATTGGCAACGATTATCGAGGCTCCCGGTGCAACTTCTGTGACTCCATTAGATGGGAAACGATAAATCTGTTTTAGGTAGATATATTCCGGTGTGGAGCCAAGCGTATATGCAGGAGTACTTTCCGACTCTACCAGTCCGAAATAAAGTCCGGCTATATCAACGGTTTGGTCCGAGTTATTAAAGAACTCAATGTACTTTCCTGCCAGATAATTTTTATTATTGTTGTCTTTGGTTCCTGCATAGTAAACTTTGCTGATAACAATTGATTGTTTGGCAGAAATACTTGTTTGAAGTTCGATGGTTGTTGACGAGCCGACAGTATATTTCAATAGACTGCCGGAAATCACATAATTTTCATTTTGCGGATCGTTGCCTGTCATTTCTTCATATTCTTCTGCAGTGATTTCGCAGGAAGTAGAGATGTCATACAAATCGGGAATCACTCCTTCGAAAGTGGCTATACCTTTTTCGTTTGTAATGGCAGTGTATTTACCCATTGTAACAGTGTGCCCTGTATATAGAATGTCGGACTTGAATCCTTCGGGCATGGATACTTTCACTTGTACGGTCAATGCTTGTGTGGCATTGTCGTCAGAGGAACATGCAGCCATGATAACTGTGACAGCCGCAAACATCATTTTTGTAATAAAAGAAATTGTTCTATTCATATTGTGATTTATAAATTAAAGAATAATTCGACACCAAAACTGAAATTACCTGTATTACGCTGTACTAGCGTGTTGGAGGTAGAGTTTTTGAGAAAAGGTTCGTAAAAGAGTATGTTGTTGGCATAGAATGAAATGCCGCCTATATTGCCCAGCTCCTTGGTGAGGCGTCCCGCCATTAACCATGTAATAGGGGCTTTGCTTGGCACATTGTCTTTAGGATTCTTGCGTTGGCTTTTCAATGATACCCCTTTTATTTTGTAGTTCTCATCTGCCAGCATATCTGCTGTTATTTCATGATAAGAGAGGTCTGTGTCTATCCATCCGATGGGGTCCATCGGAGGATTGTTGCTCTTGGAATAATTGTACCAGATGGCTTGTGTTGAGAACGAAGCTACCATACGCAGTGCCGGGATATTGGTCACAATCCGCAGAGTGTTCGTAAAGCGGCGGTAAGTGCTATAGTTTAGCCCGGATGGATATACAATTTTGAATGGAATGGTATTGGTTACCTGATATTCAGTAGGTAGATCGGTAGGATTGCTACTGTTGATGTCTGTAGAGTAAGTCTTGGATTCCATATATGCTCCTGACAGATAGAATGAAGTGTGCAGTGCCGGAATCTCGCCGAAGTCAAAGTCCATTTCTATCCCTTTATTGATAGAGACATTCGTGTTTCCTATTTTACCGGTCGTACTGAGTACAAGGTCCGTGCGTTCTGGATTATCCCAATCTATTTTTGTGGCTTGTCCAGGAGTGATAATCAGTCCTTTTTCCGCAGAATAATAGTTGGCTGTATACGTAAAATATTCTGTGGCCGATCCGAATCCGTTAGCGGTTTTATCATGATAACCGATGAGGCTTAATTTATGCTTGTCCGATAACTTTATGTCGAACCCTGCCTCCCATTTGCGATTGGTCGCATTCTTCAATCCTTTAGTTCGTTGCACGTTGTACACTTGGGTGTGGTACATTAATATTTGTCCGACTTTGTCGTCTTGAGGCATATAATTGGCAGCTACACGGTCGATGTACTTTTTGTCGGGATAGAGATAATCCAAACCGGGAGTTTTTGAGTTGAGTCCGAATCCTCCACGGATATTTAGCCATTTGTTGACGGAGAATGAAGCATTTACACGAGGAGAGAAAGAAAAGGTTGCTTCATCCGCCCACGGCTGTAAAGTGGTGAAACGTCCGCCTAACTGTATTTTCAGAAATCTGTTTTCTGATATATCCCAACGGAAGTTATCTTCTATGTAAGCGGCCATCTGATGGATGCTCGGAATATCGGAGAAAGGACGGGGACGTCCGTTACTGTTGGGTTGCAATGGGTAACGGTCGTCATCATTATAATATCCGCGGGCATTATTCCAGTCGTAGTGGTATTCCACTCCCATTTTGAAGTTCTGATATGTTTTCTTTGATTTTACGAAGAACGTGTTGCTGACTTTGGCATATACATTTCCGGGACGGCTAAGGGAACCTCCGCTTGCCTGATAGGAGCTTTGCTCGAAAGGCACATTATAATACCCTGTTTCTGTGGCAGTAAGTATCGGTAGCAACCCGGACGAATTGGCAACAATGGCGCTCTTTTCCATCTCTGTTTGAGTATAGCTGACACCTAATGTGTAATTAACAGTACGTGAGAATGGTTTATTAATTGATAGTTTGCCATTATGGCTTAGTGAGAACAGCTGGTTGCGATTCTTTTGAAAAGTGCCGTCGTCAATGGCATCCGGGTCTTTTCCATTCCAGTCTTTGCCCATCATGTAACGTACCTTTGTGTCTGTATGCCAGATACGTGAAAAATCTTTGCTGTATCCCAAGCTAAAGGTGTAACGGTCGAATGACTTTGTTTTCTGGCGTGGATCTCCCCATGCTTGTGCATAGTCGAGATTGAAATTCAGGATACCGGCATCTTTGTTTAAACGTAATCCTTTACCGAGCGAGTAATTCATTGTTCCGGGATTTATCTTTCCCTTGATCTGCCAGGGAGTTTGTCCGATTTTGGAATGAACAACTACAAGTCCGGAGGTTAAATCACCGTATTCGGCAGAAGGAATACCACGGATTATTTCTACGGATTCAATATCGTCCGCACTAATTTGGCGTAAGTCTGTTCCGACAAATGCGGTACTTGAAAATCCTCCTTGCGATAGTGTACCATTGTTGGACATGGGAACTCCGTCCATTATGATACTCGAACCGAAGGCATTGGTGTTATTGTTAACAAGAGTACGGAGCTGTACATTGGAACGGGATGTCAGATCTGTATTTTTCATTAAGTGCCCCGGTATGAGTTGCATCACGTCATCAAGGCTCATAGCCTGTAAATGGTCTATCGCTTGTCTGCCTATAATGGAGCTGGTAGATTCTCCGGCCGCATTTTGTTTTGCTACCACTACTACCTCTTTCAAAGCTAGCGAAGTGGGAGACATGCGGATCGTCAGATCCAGGTTTTGTTCAACGTTGATTTCCCGTTGCACAGTCTCGAAGCCTACATACGAAATATTTAATATGTATTTTCCTGTGGGGACGTTTTTTAGTACTGCCTTTCCCTCCATGTCGGTTGCGGCATAAGCTCCTAGCGGATTGAGAACGCAGGTTGCCATTGGTAGCGGCTGTTTGTTTCCCCTTTCCAACAACAGGATATGGATGTCATGAGTGGTGGTTTGCTTTTGAGCAGGATAGAGTAGAATAACGGATTCATTGATTTCGTACGTCAGTCCTATTTGCTTGCAAAGGTTGTTGAGTAAAGTGCTCAATGATGTCCCTTGCGGATAATTGAGTGTTACAGTCTGTTGGCTATTAATATTCTTCTCTTCATAGACAAAATGTACATTGGCAGCTTGCCGAATCTGGGTCAGTGTGGTACGTACCGGGATATTCCGTACTGATATGACCACATTTTGGTTTTGTGCCGATACATTGGCGGCAAACAGGATAATGGCTACTGTTTGCATCATCCGGATTAAAAGATATTTTTTCATATTTGAACAACGCTTTTTCCTGTTTAATATTGGGGACGGTTCTCTGTTATCTCAATAACATTTCCTTTCTGTCTGAAGTGTACATTAGAAACTTTGGATAATATATCTACTGCTTTTTGTAATGGTTGGTCGCGGAAGATGACTCCTGCAAACTTTCGTTCACGCAATTGCGGGTCGGCAAAGGTCATGTTAACGTTATACCAGCGCGAAAGTTGTTGCACAATAGTTTCCAGTGACGTATCGGTATATTCGTATATACCGTTTGCCCAGGAAGTATATTCCTGTACCTGAACTGTTTGTGTATTAATTGTTTTTGATTGTATGACAGCTTGTTCACCGGGTGAAAGAGATTTTTGTTCTGTCCCTTTCTTTTCCTCGCAGTATACTTTTACGGCTCCTTCTTCCAAGGTTACGGTAGTTTGATTCTTCTCGTAAGTATTGACATTAAACCGTGTTCCTACTACTTCTACTATACCGTACGGGGTATGTACAATGAAAGGATGGAGCGTATCTTTGGCAACTTCAAAGAGAGCTTCTCCTGTGAGGTAGACTTCTCTTTTATTACCGGTAAAAGAAACGGGATAAGTAAGACGGCTTTCGGCATTGGCGTGTACGCGTGTACCGTCTGAAAGCACGAGTTTATATTCTCCTCCTCTGGGTACATTTAAAATATGCTTTTCTGCATTCTTTTGTATACTCGTTTGAGTGTCGTATCTTAATTCTTTTTCTGTATTTTGAGCAACTTGCATGCCGTTTGCATTGAATATGGATTTATCTTGCGACAGCAGGTCGTAAGATTCTCCGTTATTTACAAACAGGGTTGCTTTCTGTTCCCCTCTGTGTGCAAATAGAGATTGGTCATATTCTGTGAGTGTGTAAAAACTGAAAGCTGCTATTAACAGGCAGGCAGCGGCAGTGCTGCTCCAATAGGTGTACATTCGTATCCGTTTACGGTGGCGGATGCGTTGCTGGATTGATTCCCATGCTTGTGCTTCATCGCATTGTGCCGCAAATTCATTTACCCGTTTCAACCGGTACCAGTTGAGCAAAGTAATCAGATTTTTCTCCGTTTTATTATGGTCTTCTTGATTCATCTTTTCTCTCGTTTTATTATATGATCCGGAATTGTGTAAAATGGGTGTCAAAAACGAGAGACTTTTTTTCTTGGAAGATTTATGATAGGTTTATCAAGAATAAAGATACTAGAAGTAATTTCTCGTTTTTACGCAGTTTCTTCATCGCTCTGGCAAGATAAGTCTTTAATGTATTGACGCTGATATGCAGTTCACTGGCTACTGCTTTATAGCTTTTGTTTTCAATAACGACACCATAGAGTGCTTTCTTTTCTTGTTCGGGCAATGCTGCTAAAGCTTTTTCCAACTCCTTTTCTTTTTGTTCACGTTCATTCTCTTCAAGGCTTTCACATATATATAGGTATTCTTCTTCGTTGAGAAGAATATCGCTGGAGTCTATCTTTTCTCGTTT
Organism: Bacteroides ovatus; assembly: GCF_001314995.1. Classification (NCBI taxonomy): domain Bacteria; kingdom Pseudomonadati; phylum Bacteroidota; class Bacteroidia; order Bacteroidales; family Bacteroidaceae; genus Bacteroides; species Bacteroides ovatus. Next base: position 2,104,419 of record NZ_CP012938.1, on the reverse strand, counting down.
TTCAATGAATTTCAGTGATGCATTGCGAATACAGAGATAGGCATATCCTTTCAGATTGTCAGTAATGGTTTTATAGAGCTTCTTTTCCCAAAATGAAATAAAAAAACTTTGAACGATATCTTCGGATTCGGAAAAGTCATCCGTAATCTGTACTGCATACATACATAAACGGATATAGTAACGCTGAAAGAAAAGGTTGAAGGCCCTCTCTTTATCCGTACTGAATAGACTTACTAATTCTTTATCCGTTAAATGATTCATTTTTATAATAGAATTATGCAATGCAAAATAACATAAAAATATTAAGATATAATACTTCTTGTTTATGTTTTTATGATAAAACGTCATTGAAATACCTATTTGTAGGTATTCGATATCTTTTTGAAAGTGTAGATGTTCAGTCGGAAATGCAGCTGTAAGGCCGGAAACATGGGAGATTTAGGCGTTTTTTTCTATGAGTTTTTCTTTTGAAGGGAATAGAGGGATGGAATAGTTATAAAAAAAGAAAAAAGAGTTCTGTTTTAGAACCCTTCTGCGATGTTTGTGGAGCGTATCGGACTCGAACCGATCACCTTAACACTGCCAGTGTTACGCTCTAGCCAGATGAGCTAACGCCCCTTTTTTGTCTTATATGATAACGTTTGTAAACGAATCTTTTTTGTTGCCGCAAATATAATGCATTATTCTGAAATAATTGCTATGTTTGCGGTAAATAATAGTATGAAATTAAGATATGCTGATTTATAATACAACTTTTCAAGTGGACGAGGATGTTCACGACAATTTCATGATTTGGATAAAAGAAAGTTATATCCCTGAAGTACAGAAACACGGTACGTTGAAGGCACCGCGCATTTGCAGGATATTAAGTCATCGGGAAGAAGGAAGTGCGTATTCTTTGCAATGGGAGGTGGAAAGCAGTGGGTTACTGCATCGTTGGCATTTGGAACAGGGAGTACGTTTGAATGACGAACTGGCAAAAATATTTAAAGATAAAGTGATCGGGTTTCCGACCTTGATGGAGGTGATAGAGTGATTCAACCGGTAAAAGAAAAGATAATCCTGGGGATTGACCCCGGTACGACAATCATGGGATACGGTGTTCTAAGAGTGAAAGGAACCAAGCCTGAAATGATTGCGATGGGGATTATCGACTTGCGTAAATTTGCCAACCACTATCTGAAACTTCGCCATATCCATGAACGGGTATTGAGTATTATTGAAAGTTATCTGCCTGATGAGCTGGCTATTGAAGCGCCTTTCTTCGGTAAAAATGTACAATCGATGTTGAAGTTGGGCCGTGCACAGGGGGTAGCGATGGCAGTGGCGTTGAGCCGGGACATTCCGATTACGGAATATGCTCCTTTGAAGATAAAGATGGCTATCACCGGAAACGGGCAGGCATCCAAAGAACAGGTAGCGGATATGTTGCAGCGGATGTTGCGCTTTCCCAAAGAGGATATGCCTACTTTTATGGATGCAACAGACGGATTGGCAGCAGCCTATTGTCATTTCCTGCAAATGGGGCGGCCGACCATGGAAAAAGGTTATAATAGCTGGAAGGATTTTATAGCGAAGAATCCGGATAAGGTGAAGTAAAGCGACTGATTATAGGGATAGATATAAAGGAAATATCTAGGGGAGGTTTAAATGAAGATGGGAAGTAATTATTTAGCAATATTAGGGGTGACTACAGTGACAACAGTAATGAGCTGCTCCCCTGCGAAAAAGGAATATGCTTCTTTTGAGCTGTATCCGGTTCGTACGGGAAGTCTTACGGAAATGGAATATACGCCGTTGGCAACCAAATTTTATCTTTGGTCACCAACTGCAGAAGAAGTACGCCTGATGCTATATGATGCCGGTGAAGGCGGACATGCTTATGAAACAGTAAAGATGGAGCCCACAGAAGATGGAACCTGGACAACTTCAGTAGATGAGAACCTGCTTGGCAAATTCTATGCCTTCAATGTAAAAATCAATGATAAATGGCAGGGAGACACGCCGGGAATCAATGCCCATGCTGTCGGAGTGAATGGGAAACGTGCTGCCATTATTGACTGGAAGACTACAAATCCCGAGGGATGGGAGAGTGACAGGCGTCCTTCTCTGAAATCTCCTGCTGATATGATTATCTATGAAATGCATCATCGTGACTTCTCGGTTGATTCTACTTCGGGAATTAAGAATAAAGGTAAATACCTCGCATTGACTGAACACGGGACCATGAATTCAGATAAGTTATTGACCGGTATCGATCACTTGATAGAACTGGGAGTGACACATGTACATCTTCTTCCTTCCTCTGATTATGCTTCTATCGACGAAACAAAACTGGAAGAAAACCACTATAACTGGGGATATGATCCGGCGAATTATAATGTGCCGGATGGCTCTTATTCAACTGACCCTTATCAACCTGCCACTCGTGTGAAAGAGTTCAAACAAATGGTACAAGCACTGCATAGAGCTGGTATCCGTGTGATAATGGATATGGTTTATAATCATACTTTTAATACCGTTGAAAGTAATTTTGAACGTACTGTTCCCGGTTATTTTTATCGTCAGAAAGAAGACGGGACATTGGCAAATGGTTCCGGATGCGGTAATGAGACGGCAAGTGAACGCCCTATGATGCGCAAGTTTATGATAGAGTCCGTTCTTTATTGGATAAAAGAATATCATATTGACGGTTTCCGTTTTGACTTGATGGGAGTGCATGATATTGAAACCATGAATGAGATCCGGAAAGCGGTGAACAAGGTTGATCCTACCATTTGTATTTATGGAGAAGGTTGGGCAGCCGACACTCCCCAATATCCGGCAGATTCGTTGGCAATGAAAGGGAATGTTTCCCACATGCCGGGAATTGCCGTATTCTCGGATGAATTGCGTGATGGGCTTTGCGGACCTGTGTGGAAAAAGGAGAAAGGGGCTTTCCTCGCCGGAGTTCCGGGAGCAGAAATGAGTGTTAAATTCGGTATTGTGGGTGCTATTGAGCATCCGCAAGTACGGTGTGATTCTGTTAATTACAGTCAGAAACCGTGGGCGGAGCAGCCTACCCAGATGATTAGCTACGTTTCCTGCCATGACGGTTTGTGTCTTGTTGATCGCTTGAAAGCAAGTATGCCGGGAGCTACTCCCGAGCAACAGGTTCGACTTGATAAGCTTGCGCAGACGGTAGTCTTCACTTCGCAAGGTATTCCTTTTATCTATGCAGGAGAAGAAGTGATGCGCGATAAACAAGGGGTGGACAATAGTTATAAGAGTCCGGATGCAGTCAATGCTATCGATTGGCGACGTAAAACGACGAACGGAGATGTTTTCATGTATTATAAGCGACTCATAGATCTGCGTAAGTCCCATCCCGCTTTCCGTATGGGAGATGCGGAAAAGGTTCGGAAGCATCTGGAGTTTCTTCCGGTGGAAGGACAAAACCTGATTGCATTCCGCCTGAAGGATCATGCGAACGGAGATAGTTGGGAAGATATTATCGTGGCTTTTAATTCCCGTATGACTCCTGCGCGTTTGGAAGTGCCTGTTGGTAAATATACAGTGGTATGCAAAGATGGTGTGATAGATGTGCGTGGATTAGGTACGCAGATCGGACCGGAAGTAATTATTCCCGGACAGTCTGCATTGATTATGTATAAGTAGCTTTAGTCATTATTTGTCATATCAATAACGGCTTTCTTTCTAATTTAGATTCTTGTTTGTAACAAGTCTAATTCTGTTTGTTACATCTGTTGTTCTTTATATTCACTCGGTGAAATTCCGTAAAAGTCTCTGAATGTATTGGAAAAATGAGAGAGGTTGGAGAAGCCTGTAGCGTATGCAACTTCCGAAACGCTTAGATTCTTCTCACGTAGCAGATTGGCAGCTTGTTTCAGTCTGATAGAACGAATGAAATCTCGTGCTGACTGATTAGTCAACTCCTTTAATTTGCGGTGCATATGTACGCGGCTCATTCCAACGTTGGCTGCCAGCATCTCTACATTAAGGGTAGGGTCGGCAAGATGGTCATTGATGGTTTTCATTACTTTACTCATCAAGATCTCATCATTGGACTTCATTTCTATCTTTGTTATTTTTTCTTCTACTTGTTGTTCACCTACCAGTTTGCCACGCAGTCTTTCCCGATTGGCTATCAGATTACTGATAGTAGTTCGTAATAATTCAGTGTTGAATGGTTTTACGATATAAGCATCTGCTCCAATTTCAAGTCCTTCGATTTGGTCTTCGGCTTTCGATTTGGCGGTTAATAATATAATAGGTATATGATTGATATTGATATTCTGTTTTATTTTCCGGCAGAGAGTGATTCCATCCATTTCGGGCATCATAACATCACTGATGACGAGATCGGGTTTCTCCTTCAAAATGGTTTCCAGTCCTTCCCGTCCATTTGTACATTCGTAGATACGGAAATCACTATCCAGTTCGCTACGTATGTAGCGACGTATTTCTTCATCATCTTCTACGATTAAGACGCGATAACGTGTTTTTGCTTTGGGTTTCCTGTACTCGTTAGTTTTGTTTTCTTCTTCCGTTTCATAGATGGAATCTTTGGGAAGTTGGGAGATTGTTGGTTCGCTTCCGGTTTCTTCAGGATTTTCCAGTTCCTCTGCTTTCAAGTGATTACTACCTAACGGCAGGCGGATGACGAAACGGGTTCCTTGTCCGTCTTCGCGGTTTTCTGCTTTGATGATGCCGTGGTGCAGTTCCACTAACGACCGTGAAAGATGCAGTCCGATTCCTGTACCGAAATTAGATTGTGTCATGTCGTTGTCAATCTGATAGAAACGCTCGAATATTTGTTCTATTTTGTTTTTGTCAATACCGATTCCGTTATCGGTGATATCTATCTCGAAATAATCTTTCAAAGCACCCCGGTAGGCATCGTTGTGACCGGTTTTCAATGACACTTCGATATTTCCTCCCTCATGTGTATATTTGAAAGCATTGGAAAGGACATTCATCAATACTTTGTCAAAGTTATTTAGATCAATCCATACTTTCAGAGAATCAGCACCTTCCAGTTCTTTTTCGAAAGTAAATGTGATGTTCTTTTTTTGCGCTTGATAATTGAATGTTTGCATCAAGTCATTGATAAATCCTACGATGTCTGTTTCCCGGAATTTCAGATGCATTTGTCCTTTGTCCAGTTTTCGTATGTCCATCAGTTGATTGATCAGACGTAGAATACGTTGGGCATTCCGGTAAATCATGAGATAAACCGGTTGTTTCTCGGAATGTTCGGCTAACAGTTTCTCTAACGGGCTGATGATAAGAGTCATCGGGGTACGTATTTCATGTGAGATATTAATGAAGAATTGTAATTTGGCTTCGTTAATCTGTTCCATGTGTTTTTGTCGCATCACTTCTTGCCGGTGGCGGATACGTGACAGAATATACATGGTAAGAGCATAGATTAGTAATGCTCCGAGGCATCCCCAGATTACTTTTGCCCACCAGGTCTGGTACCAGGGTGGAGTGATGGCAATAGTAACTGTGCGGATATTAGAGAAATTATTATGGTCGCGTGCCTGTACGGAGAAAGTGTATTTCCCCGGTTTCAGACTGCTATAAGTCACCCGGTTTGTTCCCGGTTGCGTACTGATCCATTCATCGCCTAATTCTTTTATCTTATATTGATAACTAATCCGGTCGGGATTGCTGAATTCCAAAACAGAAAAATCAATGCTGAATGTATTTTCATTATATGCCAGTGTAAATTGCTCGGTATCCATGACAGCAGTATCAGTGATGACATTGTTGCCGGATTTATCCCCTTTTTTCACAGGGCGGTTAGCAACGTGAAAGCCGGTAATCAATACATTCATTTCTTTTTTGATTTCGGTGATATCCTGGGGGTAGAAAGCAGTTACTCCATTGGTACCTCCAAAAAATATCTTGCCGCGTTTATCTTTAAATACAGCAGTGCGTGTAAACTCATTTCCTTGCAGACCGTCGCCTGCATAATAGTTGATAAACTTCTTTTCCGGAGGATTCAGTTTGGAGATTCCCTGATGGGTACTGATCCATATATTTTTTTTCTCGTCTTCAGCCAGGCCGCAAATAATATCACTGGGGAGCCCATCGGCAGTAGTGAAAAGTACAGGTGTTAGTCTGTCTTTATTCAGGCAGACCAATCCTTCGGAAGTACCAGCCCAGATCTCTCCATTACTACTTTCCAATAAACTGTAAACGACATACCCGGGGAGGAGATTGTTTTGCTTTTTATAATTGATAAAATTGTCCGTTTGAGGATTGAGTACGGCCAGACCTTTATAAGTGCCGATCCATATCATTCCCTCTTTATCTTCCAGTAGGTAGCTGATCCAATCGTTCGGAAGACGGTTGATACTCCAGTCATCGTTTTCGTTGCGGGTAGATTCGTAATAGGTGACATGTTGAGTTGGTAAATTGATTTTGTATAAGCCCGAACCATAAGTACCCACCCAGAGATTCTTGTTTTTGTCTTCAATGATGCAGGAAACTTTGGGCTTGCCTGCGTTAAGATTTCCTTGTAAAAGCGAGGTGGCATCTTGACATGTTCCGGTTTGTTTGTTCATCCGTGCCAGACCATCGAAGTAAGATCCTAGCCAAAGTTCCTGATTGGAATCTTCATAGAGACATAGGATAGTGCCGGGGACAGATTGGGGATTACCTGCCTGATGGGTGTAATGGCGTAATTGTTTTCCCTGATCGTTTATGGCATATAATCCGTCGTTATCCGTACCTATCCAGATTGTAGCTTGTTCATCTGTATGAATAGCCATAACACAGCTGGAACCAATGGTGTTGTTGTGTATTGATTTGTAGCCGTAGTAGTCGAATTTATTTGAAATGCCGGGCACTAGTATCAAACCTTTCTGAAAAATGCCCAGCCATAAATTGTGATCTTTATCTTCGATTAACGAGTGAACCTTGGATTTGGAGAAGTCAAAGGGACCCGCATTAATCTCACTGTCCACAATAATATCTTGTTGAGGCTGATATTCTTTTACTCCTTCACCGTCTGTTCCTATGATAAGTTTTCCACGGGTATCAATGATGAGAGTCCGGATATTCAAATTCATCCGGTTTTGGTAGAGGACAGGTTCGAAGTTTCCTTCCTGTCGGGATGATAGTCTGAAAAGACCTTTTGTCAAGGTTCCTACGAAAATTTGTCCGTGTGCATCCTCACAAATGGCAGAAACGTCATCACCTGCTATATGATAAGGTGCTTTATAGCTTTTAAGCTCTTTACTTTCCGGAGAATAACGGTAAAGTCCTTTTTCTTCTGTAGCAATCCATAAATTTTGCCGGGAATCTTCGAAAATGACATTCAGGTAGTTACTACCTATCCGGTCTGTCAGTTCGGTTTCGATATGGAAGGAGGCGGGATTGCTGTTCTTTTTTAGGGATATGGCGCCTTGTCCGGAAGTTGCTATCCAAAGATCTCCGTTCCGGCGTTCAATAATGGAAGTGATATGAGGATTCTTTCGTCCGTCTTTCCGAGAGATGAATAATTCGTGAAAGTTGTCTGTGGCGCGGTCATATCGCTGTAAGCCATTGATGCATCCGATCCAGAAATTACCGCGACTGTCTTCGAATAATGTCCGTACATAGTTGTTTTTCAAACTGGTGCTATCCGTAGCATTATGTCGATAGATCGAGAAACGTGTCCCGTCGAATTTATTAAGTCCGTTTTCGGTAGCTATCCAGATAAATCCTTTCCGGTCCTGATATACGGCATTGATCAGACTGTTGGAAAGTTCTTTGTCTGTTGAATAGAATTTGCCGGTCTGTGCTTTCATAACAGGAGTGCTTCCTATCAGGAAACAGTATATGGAAAAAAGGAATAGGATTTGTGCTTTCATACTCATTAATATAAGCAGGGTTTATTGGTGCTTTTTATATAGACAAAGATACTATATTAAATTAAAATAGCATTAGCTTTGTTACTTTTCCTTTTACTGATGTTACGTGCAAACCCTTTAGGGATGCTTCTGGGAGGGGTATGTAACGGGTGTGCAATAGCTTGTAACGTACATGCAAGTGTATGTAACCGCCTGTCAATTGCTTGAAACAAAATCTCCACCTATGCTTGATATATTATCCATAAATTTGCATTAACCAAAAAAATGAATTGTCGGACACCTTAAAATAATAACTGCTTATGGAAACATGAATTCCTTACTCTATTCCTTATTATAAATAAGAAGAGAAAAACCTATAACTTGGATTAACCACTATCATTATTAATTAAAAAAATGATTTTATGGAAAGCACAAATCATTATTTTCGACCGTTAGGTCTTATCATTCTTTTCTGCCTCTTTCCTGTATGGGTATTGGCACAGACTGTTTCCGTGACGGGAGTGGTCAAAGATGCATCGGGCGAACCGATTATCGGAGCCAGTGTAGTAGAAGCTGGCACTACCAATGGTATAGTTACCGATTTGGATGGTAATTTTAAGTTGAATGTATCAGCCAAAGGTAGCTTGAAGATTTCTTTTATCGGATATCAGACACAAACGATTCCTGTAGCCGGGAAAAAGCAGTTTGATATTACCCTCAAAGAAGATGCAAAAGTATTAGACGAAGTAGTTGTAGTTGGATATGGTCAGATGAAACGTAGTGACCTGACCGGTTCTGTTGTATCGGTCAACGATGAAGCCATTAAGAAATCTGTAGTGACTTCCGTTGACCAGGTACTGCAAGGACGTGCTGCTGGTGTGCAGGTACAGGCTAATAGCGGTATGCCCGGTGGTAGTTCTTCCATCCGTATTCGTGGTATCAACTCTTTGAATGCCTCCAATGAACCTATCTTTGTCATTGACGGTGTTATCATCGACGGTTCCACAGGTTCGGGAAGTGATAATGCACTGGCATCTATCAATCCTTCGGACATCGTCTCTATGGACGTATTAAAGGATGCTTCCGCCACTGCTATTTATGGTGCGCGAGCTGCAAACGGTGTGATTATGATTACTACCAAACGTGGACAGAAGGGTGAGGCGCAAATAACTTATGACGGATATATAGGATGGCAGGAAATGCCTAAAAAACTGGATATGCTGAATCTGCGTGAATATGCGGAGCATAAGAATGTTCGTTCAGGAAAAGACTATTCGGGAAATGATTGGGGAATAGTGAACAAGGATAATAACTTTGTTCGTCCGGATTTACTAGGTGAGGGTACAGACTGGCAGGATGAGATGTTCTCTAAAGCTATGATGACCAGTCATAATCTTTCTGTGACCGGAGGTACTGATAAAAGTAACTATGCATTGGGAGCAGGTTACCTCAATCAGGATGGTATTGCTGTTGGTTCAGGGTTCAGGCGTCTGAACTTACGAGGTAGTTTTGATGCCCAGGTGAAGAGCTATTTAAAAATGGGTATTAACTTTGCGTTTAGTAATTCCCGTCAGAAATTGACTGTATCTGACGAGTCGTTGATTAGAACTGCTTTATTGCAGAGTCCGAGTGTGGCTGTTCGTAATGCTGAAGGCACATTTGACGGACCGGATACGGACGAATGGGTACAAACGAATCCGGTGGGTCTTGCCATGATTAAGGATAACCGCAATGAGAAAATGGGTATTCGGGCAAACACCTATGCTGAAGCTACTATCATTGACGGACTGACGTTTAAAACGGAATTGTCTTTCGATTATGGGGTAACTAATACTTATAAATTTGATCCCTCATATACTTTTGGTGCGATTGAAAATACGGACCGTCAGGGGACTTTCTCCAAATCATATAATAAGTTCTGGAGTTGGAGAAATATCGTGAATTACATGAAAACTTTTGGAGTGCACAATGTGAATGCAATGATTGGTCAGGAAATGCAGGAGAGCAAATGGGAATATCTGATGGGAAGCCGTATGGGATATTTGTCCAATGCCGCAACCGACCTGACATTGGGAGATGCCGCAACAGCCAAGAATAATGGTAATAGTGGAGAAAGTTCGATTTTATCTTATTTCGGCCGTCTGTTCTATTCATACGATGACAAATATCTGTTGACATTTACTCTTCGTCGCGACGGTTCTTCCAAATTCTACAAAGATAATCGTTGGGGATGGTTCCCGTCGGCTGCTTTGGCTTGGAAGGTTTCCAATGAATCTTTTTTGAAAGACAACAATATTATTAATAATCTGAAATTGCGTTTAGGATGGGGTGTTGTAGGTAATCAGAATGTGCCTAATAATGCATATAAAGCCATTTATTCATCTGTTGCTACCGTTTGGGGAACAGGGTTGCTGGCTGGCAATACTCCGAATCCCGAATTGAAATGGGAGTCTACTTATTCAAGTAATCTGGGACTTGATATTAATCTTTTCCAGAACAGGATTGAATTGATAGCCGATATTTATTATAAGAAAACAAATGATTTGTTGTTGCAAGTGCCTCTTCCTGCTTACGTGGGAACTTCAGGTCAGGGCTCTACTTCCGCACCCTGGAAGAATGTGGGTTCTTTGGAGAATAAAGGACTTGAGTTGACTTTAAATACAGTGAATATTGATAAAGGCGGATTTCAATGGAGAAGTAACGTGGTATTCTCTATGAACCGTAATAAAGTAAAATCGCTGGATACGGCAACCAGCCTGATAGATAAGAGTAATCAGACAGGCGAAACAATAACCGTACTGACACGTACATCAGTAGGAAACCCTATCGGACAGTTTTATGGTTATAAAGTGATTGGCCGCTTTGAAAAGGCTACTGACTTTTACTATAGAGATGCTTCTGGAGCAATTAAGCCGGTAGCATTGCCTGAAGGTATGTCGATTTCCAAGAATAGTATCTGGATTGGTGATTATATTTTTGAAGATGTAAACAAAGACGGTGTTATCAATGAACAGGACCGTACTTATATCGGTAATCCTGAACCGGACTTTACTTTCGGCTTCGGTAACTCTTTCTCTTATAAAGGCTTCGACTTGAGCATTAACCTGACCGGATCGGTGGGAAATGAAGTTGTAAACTGGGGGCGTCGTGAACTTGAAAATCCACGGGGCAATAATAATATCCTGAAATCGGCGTTGGATTATGCACAACTGGCTTTGATTGATCCGAATGGTCCGGATGATTATCGGAATATACAGATTGTAGGCGGTGACCCTTATGCTTGCCGTATGGCTATTGCCAAAGGGACAGATGATTCCAATTATCGTTTCAGTGACCGCTTTGTGGAAGATGGTTCTTTCCTGCGTATTCAGTCTATCTCTTTCGGCTATACGTTCCCGCGTAAATGGTTGGCACCGATTGGTATTCAGAATCTGAAACTTTATTGTAACCTGCAGAATGTATATACATTCACAAAATACAAAGGGATGGACCCGGAAATAGGTTCTGCCAATCAGGACGCTTTGCTTACAGGCTTTGATAACTATCGTTATCCTTCTCCGCGAATTTATACATTCGGTCTGAATTTAACCTTTTAATCATTTAAAGTGACTAAATATGAAAACAAGTAAATATATATACTCTTTCATGTTGGCTGTAGCTTTGGCGTTTGCAGGATGCAGTGACTTCCTCGATTCTGAAGATAACTCCAATATCGCAGGAGATAACTTTTATCAAACGGAAGATGATTTCCGGGCAGCAACAGCTCCTTTGTATAATAAGGTGTGGTTCGACTTTAACGATAAGTTCTATTATGGACTGGGTGATGGACGCGGATTCAACCTTTGTGCGACAACCTCTAATTATATCTATCCTTTTGCCGATTTGACCGAAACCGGATTGACGGGGCCGTTAGTTTCGGCTTGGGGCTCATTATACAATATAGTACAGCAAACTAATAAGATTATTAACGGGATCAAAGGTAACTCATCCAATAGCGAAGAAGTGAAGAACCCATATATTGCTGAAGCACGGTTCATGCGTGGAGTTGCTTATTCCTATCTGGCGATGTTATGGGGAAATGTTATTATAAATGAGGATACGGATGAACTGGTGGCTAATCCAATTGTCAATACTAGCCCGGTAAGTGATGTCTATGAATTTGCGATGCGTGACTTGGAATTTGCGGCAAAATATTTGCCGGAGGTTTCTTCTGCTGCCGGACGTGTCAATAAATACAGTGCCTTTGGCATGTTGTCGCGTGTTTATCTGACGTATGCCGGTTATAGTAGTAACCCTAATAGTGCGACCCGTAATCAGGACTATCTGGATTTGGCAAAGAAAGCGGCTTTAAAAGTGATAGAAAACAGAAATTTTGAACTGATGACTGATTATGCCGATTTGTTTATGATTGATAAAAATAACAACTCGGAAACACTGTTTGCTTTACAATGGGTTAGTAATGGTACGTATGGGGAATGTAATACGATACAGGATTATTTTGCTTGTGAGTCGGCTATTACCGGTAATGACCGTGCATGGGGCGGTTATGTTTTTGCACAACCGGACGTGATTTGGGAGTATGAAAAAGGAGATAAACGGCGTCAGCCGACTTGGATGGCTTATGGCGATCATTATCCTGAAATACAGAAAGCAAACGGAGGATATACTTGTGAGAAGAAAGCATCGGGTACTGTTTCCGGAATTTATTGTAAGAAATATGTTTGTGGTTCTAGCAAAGATAATGCGAAGATCACTTCCGGAAGTACTCCTATCAATACTTACATGTTGCGTCTGGCAGAAGTATATCTGATTTATGCAGAAGCTATATTGGGAAATAATCCTTCAACAGATGATGCCGATGCAATGGAATACTTTAACAAAGTGCGCAAGCGTGCCGGTTTGGAACCCCAAAATTCGATTACTTACGAAGATATTCGTCGTGAGCGTAGACTGGAACTTTGTCTGGAAGGACAGTATTGGTATGACTTGGTACGTAGAGCTTATTATAAACAACAGGAAGTACTCAATTATATCACCGGACAGGATAGGGGTACTGCTATTCCTGTAGTATGGGATGCGGATACACAGACTTTGAAGAGAGACGAGGATTCGGATGAAACGAAGCGTGCCATAGGTGACGTCGATTCCAGTATATTCCTTCTTCCTTATCCGGAATCGGAGACTGTGCAAAATCCTTTGTTGAAAGCGGATCCTATGCCTTATGCATTTAAGGAAGACAGAATAACCGATTTGTTTAACTAAAAACGAGAATACGAATGAAAAGCTTGATATATAAAAATAGTATGAAAGCATTTGGCTTATTGGTGAGTCTGCTCATCTGCTCTTGTTCATTTGTTTCGTGCGACGACGATGACGATAATGGCGGAAGTTCTGTGATGAACATAACAGGGATCTATCTGGAAGACGCGAAGTCGAATGTTCCTGACCGTTTGGTTGATTTTGCCCGTTTGGGACAACTGATCCGAATTGAAGGTGAAGGATTCAACGGATTGAAGAAAGTGTATATTAATGGATATAACTGTTATTTTAATCCGGTATTTGTTTCGAATAAATCTTTTCTGGTTAGTGTGAACAGTAAAGTTCCGACTACAGAAGCAGACGAGAATGTACGTAATACAATTCGTTTGGTAAAAGATGGTGGTGAATACGTTTATGATTTCCAGATTCGTGCTGCTGCACCGTCTATAACGAAAATCTCCAACTGTATGCCGAATGTAGGTGAACCTATCATTGTTTATGGAAGTGGATTGACGGAAATAGCAAAAGTCGTTTTCCCCGGAAATGTGGTGGTGACAGAAGGTATTATTTCTGATCTTGACGGTGAATATTTTATGGTGGATATGCCTGCCGGAGTTTCTGAAGAGGGCGGTTCTATTTTCGTAGAAGGTTCGAATGGTGGTGCTTATTCTCCTGCCTATTTCAATTATAAGAAAGGCTTGTTGTTGAACTTCGACGGAGTGGGTGCACAAGGGGCATGGGGCGATTCTGAAAGTATGATTCAAACAACCGAACTGGAATCAGCTTCGATTGGTGAAGGTAATGTGTCGCAAGGTGCTTACTGTCGTTTGCCATTAGAAAGACAGTTGCCGGTGGCAGCAGCGAAGAATCGTTGTGCTGAAGTTTGGACAGCTGGTAATGGCACTGATCCTGACTGGTTGACGCTGGGTGTCCCTGCTGAAACTCCTGTTGCCGAATGTGCTATTCAGTTTGAAATTTATGTGCCCGAACCTTGGTCTGAATCCGGATTCCTGAAGATTTGTGGTCAGAACGGATTCAACGGTGGAGAATGGGAGAGAGACTGTTATAATTACGTACCGTGGCTTGTAGACGGAAAGATTGTTCCTTTCCAGACAACCGGTTGGCAGACTGTAACTGTTCCGTTTAGTGAATTCTACAAATCGAAAGCATCCAGCGGAGCTTGGACCACTTTTGCCGATGTGACCGCTACCCGTGCATCTGCTTCTTATGCCAACTTCGGTTTCTATTTTGAGAACTCTGATATTACATTGGATAAGATCACAGGTGCGAGCTCGGATAAAGAAACAGAGTTTCTATCCAAAGCAACTTCCGTGAAGATTTATATTGATAACTGGCGTGTCGTACCTTTGACGAAGCCGGAATATACCGATTTCCCGGACGAAGAAGAGGATGCAGAATAATAATGACTTTAAATTGAAAAGATTATGAAATACAGAAATATGCTTCCGTTTGTTGCCTTGTCGGTGCTGATATTGACATCGTGTGACGATAATAAGATGGAGTGGTATAAAGACCCTACACATGGAGCGGTTACTTCTTCCGAACTGCCTTTACAGTTGGCTGAAAAGATTTCCCGTTACAAGCCGTTGAAAGAATATTTATCCGATCCCAACTTTAAGTTGGGTATCGGAGTGGGGATGGATGAATATCTTGGTGACGAGACAACGACTACCATTGTGAATGAGAACTTTAATGATCTGACGATAGGATATGCCATGAAGCACGGTCCTATGGTCGATTCTAAAGGGAATTTGAAATTTGATAAGGTAGATCAATTGTTTACAAAGACTACAGAAGCGGGTATAAGCATTTATGGACACTGTCTGATTTGGCACACTAATCAGAATGCGAGTTATCTGAATAGTCTGATTGCACCGGAAGTTATTCCGGGACCGGCGGGCAGTAATTTGTTGGATCTGTCAGGCATTGAAGATGGAACCTTTGATGGCTGGAATCGTAAAAATGGAAGTGATGCGATGTCCATTGTGGAAGGGGAAGGACTGACAACTACTTCCAAAGCATTGAAATTTACAGTAGGATCTTCTGTAACGGCTGCTCATTCTGTGCAATTATATACTCCTGACATTTCAGCAGTAAGTGGGCATAATTATGAAATTTCATTTTTTGTCCGTTCGGATAATCCCGGTAAAGCCCGGTTGACTTTTGATGGGTTAGGAAATAATTATCCATATAAGGATTGGTATGCTACAGGTGGCAGTTGGACGGAAGCTTTTGAGACGACGTCTCAATGGCAGCAGGTGAAGATTACGGTGAATGATTTTGTTAGTACTACATTTCAGATTGCATTTGAGTTTGGTTATTTGCCGGATGTGACTTATTATGTAGATAATATTGTTGTGACAGACAAAGATGCGGAGCCTACTGTGGTTAATCTGATTTCTAACGGAGATTTTGAAAGCAAAGCTATTACTCCTTGGGGAGCTTGGAGTAGTGGAAAGGCCGCGATTTCGGAAGAAGGTGAAGGATATGGAAGTTCATATTCGATGAAGCTGACTAGTTCTGTTGACGGAGGGGCGGGCAATGCATATAAGGCACAGGCTGGATATGGCTTTGATACTCCTTTGGAAGTCGGCAAGACCTATGAGTTCTCTGCTATGATTAAAGCAAGTGTCTCAACTACTTTCCAAATTCAAATTCAGAACTCAACGAGTTATGCAGGTGAATGCTATGTAGATGGAAATGTGAGTACGACTTGGACAGAATTTAAGAAAGAATTTACAGTGTCTAAAGAGGATATGAATCGATTCTGTATCAATTTCGGAGTTAGTGCGGGTGATTATTATATAGATAATATCGTATTGTCGGAGAAAGTGGTGGAGACACGTGCTGTCACTCGTGCTTCCGGTCCTACTATCATTGAGAAGACCGACGAAGAAAAAGCCGAGATTATCAGAGATGCTATGGAAGACTGGATTTCAAAGATGGTTACCCATTGCAAACCTTATGTTCATGCATGGGACGTAGTCAATGAACCAATGGATGACGGAAAAACATCAGACATTAAGACTGGTAAAGGCAAAACTGATCTGGCTTCTGATGAATTCTACTGGCAAGATTATTTCCTGACTCCGAAAGACTATGCAGTAGAAGCTTTCAAACTTGCCCGTCAGTATGGAAATCCGGATGATAAACTATTCATCAATGATTATAATCTGGAATATAACCTCAATAAGTGTGACGGTCTGATTAAATATGTGGAATACATCGAAAGCAAAGGGGCCACAGTGGATGGTATTGGTACACAAATGCATATTGCTATTGATTCCAATAAAGACAATATTGCTCAAATGTTCCAGAAACTGGGTGCTACCGGCAAGTTGATTAAAGTATCCGAGTTGGATATTAAGGTTAACACTTCGTCGCCTACTACTGAAAATCTGGCACAACAGGCAGAAATGTATCAGTATGTCATTGATATGTACAAGAAGTATATCCCAGCGGACAAACAATATGGTATTACCATCTGGGGAGTATCGGACAATGAAAAAGAACATGTGAATTGGATACCGAATGATGCTCCGAACCTTTGGGATGCTAATTATGCACGTAAACATGCTTATAAGGGAGTGGCCGATGGTTTGGCTGGTAAAGATGTCAGCGGAGACTTTACCGGAGATTTGGAATAAATGATTTTATAACGATTAAAGAAGGGGAGAGTGAGGGTTACAGTAGTTGTTATTATCTTGGAGTGGATCAAATGAATAACAATAACTACTGTAATCCGCTCGTTCTAAAACTTTCCCTTTCCTCTTGTTTATCGGTGGTTTCAGCTTGAATGTAACATTGCAACAAGTTTTTGTAACATACGTAAACGATGATGTAACAAGCGAGTAATGATTTGAATCAGAATTTCTGGGTAAGTGGGAAGAAACTTCCTAAGTTTGCAAAGTGGAATCCCGATGGATTTCTTCTCTTGCTAAATTATCATGAAATAAAGACATATAAAAGAAAAGACAGAATGAATAAGTATTGGTTTTATAAGGTAGGGTTAGTAGTTGTGTTCCTTTGCTTCGCCTTGTTGGGCGGAGCAAAGGTTAAACTTCCGACTCTTGTTTCCGACGGAATGGTACTTCAGCGTGGGGAACCTGTCAATATCTGGGGAACGGCTGATCCTGATGAAACCGTTGATATAACTTTCCTGAAAAAGAAATATAAGACTGTTGCTGATGTACAAGGTAACTGGAAAGTGACTTTGCCTATATTGAAAGCTGGCGGACCTTATACGATGGCCATTAATGATATCGAATTAAAGGATATTCTTATTGGTGATGTTTGGGTATGTTCGGGACAGTCGAATATGGAATTGCCTGTTTCACGGGTTACAGATCGTTTTCGCGATGAAATATCTACGGACAGTAACTATCCGATGGTACGCTATATAAAAACACCTCTGCTCTATAATTTTCATGCTCCGCAGGCAGATATTCCGGGAATTTCCTGGCAAGCGATGACTCCTGAAAATGTGATGCCTTTCTCTGCTTTGGCCTATTTCTTCGCTAAAGATGTCTATCAAAAGACAAAGGTTCCGGTAGGAATCATAAATTCCAGTGTCGGAGGTTCACCGGTAGAAGCGTGGATCAGTGAGGGAGGGTTGAAGCCTTTTCCATTTTATTTGAATGAAAAGCGTATCTATGAGTCAGACGATTTGATGGAGTCGATGAAAAAAGAGGAGAGGAAGAAAAGTCATGCCTGGAATGTGGCGTTGTTTCAGGGAGATAAAGGGATGCATGAGGCTACCCCTTGGTATGCTGCCGATTATGATGATAGCAATTGGACAGAAACAGATTTGTTTACTTCCGGCTGGGCAACAAACGGACTGAATACCGTCAATGGCTCCCACTGGTTCCGTAAAGACTTTCAGGTGTCTGCACAACAGGCGGGAGAGAAAGCGACTCTTCGTTTGGGATGCATCGTAGATGCAGATTCGGTCTATGTAAATGGCACATTTGTGGGGACTGTCTCTTATCAGTATCCTCCCCGTATCTACACCATTCCTGCCGGATTGTTGAAAGCCGGAAAAAATACAATAACCATACGCCTTTTCAGTTATGGCGGTCGTCCTCAATTTGTAAAGGAAAAGCCTTATAAAATCCTTTTCGGAAAAGGTCAGCCGGAAAAAGGAGAATCGGAGATCAATTTGGAGGGGAGTTGGAAATATCATCTCGGTGCTCCTATGCCCGCTGCTCCGGGACAAACGGCTTTTCATTATAAACCCACAGGACTGTATAATGCAATGATTGCTCCTTTGCTGAACTATACGGTATCTGGTGTTATCTGGTATCAGGGAGAATCGAATGTCTCACGCAGAAATGAGTATAAAGACTTGTTGACGGCTATGATTAGCGATTGGAGACAACGATGGAATAAGTCGGATATGCCTTTCTATATCATTGAGCTGGCGGATTTCCTTTCACCCACAGATAAAGGAGGACGCACTGCCTGGGCGGAATTCCGGAAAGCGCAGGCGGAAGTAGCCGATACAAATAAAAATGTTACTCTGATTAAAAATAGTGATTTAGGAGAATGGAATGATATTCATCCATTGGATAAAAAGACGCTAGGGCAACGAGTGGCAGCAGCTATCTTGATAGAAATGAATACGAAAAACAGAAAATGACCAATTTATCTATTTTATGGAGAATACAATAAAGACCAATGAAGCGAAAGGTTTCTATAAACTCTCTTGGCTTCAACGTATAGGATTCGGTTCCGGTGATTTGGCGCAAAACCTTATTTACCAGACCGTATGTATGTATCTGCTGATTTTTTATACCAATGTATATGGACTTAAACCGGAAGTGGCAGCCGTGATGTTTCTTATTGTCAGGATAGTGGATGTCCTTTGGGATCCTCTGGTGGGTGCTTTCGTCGATAAACACAATCCTAAACTAGGTAAATACCGTTCATATCTTATTTGGGGAGGAATTCCGCTGACTGGTTTTGCTATTCTTTGTTTTTGGAACGGCTTTTCGGGTTCACTGTTCTATGCCTATTTCACTTACGTTGGATTATCCATGTGTTATACATTGATTAATGTGCCTTATGGAGCACTGAATGCGTCACTTACCCGCGATACGAATGAAATCACGGTGTTGACGTCAGTGCGTATGTTTCTTGCCAATTTGGGTGGTTTGGCTGTGGCATACGGTATTCCGATACTGGTGAAGGTGTTGTCTCCCGATGGTAAAATCAATACTACTGCATCTGCTAACGCATGGTTTATTACGATGACTATTTATGCTGTTATCGGATTGGCGTTATTGATGTTCTGCTTTAACCAGACGAAGGAGCGTGTGGTTATGGATCAGGAGGAGACATCTAAAGTAAAAGTGTCCGACTTGTGGGTAGAATTTTGTAGAAATAAACCTTTGCGTATTTTGGCGTTCTTTTTCATTACTGCTTTTGCAATGATGGCGATTGGTAATTCTGCCGGTTCATATTATATGATTTATAATGTACGTGCACCGGAGATGTTACCTTATTTCATGGCCTTGGGCTCGATACCCGCATTCATTTTCATGCCGATGGTACCTGCCATTAAACGTGCCATTGGAAAAAAGCAAATGTTTTATGTATTCCTTTCAGTCGCTATATTGGGTATGGCATTGCTGTATATTATTTCTGTGGTTCCGGTACTCAAAACGCAGATATGGTTGGTCTTTGTGGCGCAGTTCATAAAATCGACGGGAGTCATTATTGCGACAGGGTATATGTGGGCTTTGGTTCCCGAAGTAATTTCGTATGGCGAATATACTCATGGTAAACGTATTTCGGGTATAGTCAATGCTTTGACTGGTATTTTCTATAAAGCGGGAATGGCTCTTGGAGGAGTTGTACCGGGACTTGTTATGGCTTTTGTCGGATTCGACCAGACAAATGAAGTGTCACAATCGCCTTTTGCCGAACAGGGAATACTGTGGCTCGTAGCCGTTATTCCGGCGTTGTTGCTTTTGGTCGCTATGTTCATTATTTCTAAATATGAATTGGAAGATAATGTGATTGACAATATAAATGAGGAGATAGAATCGCGCTGTAAAAAAGGCGAATAGATAAGATAGTAGAATGTTTATTACTCAAAAATATAACGTATGAAACTCAAACGAATAATTCTGTTGTTATTGACAGTGATGTTTTCTTTTTCTTATGGAGAAGTTTTTGCGAAAGATGGAAGTTCGCTGAAAAAGGCTTTGAAAAACAAGTTTTTGATTGGCGTGTCAGTGAACACACATCAAAGTTCCGGTAAGGATGTCGCAGCTGTTGAAATTGTAAAGAAGAATTTTAATTCCATCGTGGCGGAAAACTGCATGAAGTCTTCTGTCATTCATCCGAAAGAAAATAAGTATAATTTTGCGCAGGCAGATGAATTTGTCAGTTTTGGTGAGAGCAATCAAATGGCTATCATTGGTCACTGCCTGATTTGGCATTCACAATTGGCTCCTTGGTTTTGCGTAGATAAGGACGGGAATAATGTTTCTCCGGAAGTCCTGAAGAAACGGATGAAAGACCATATCACTACCATCGTGAAACGCTATAAAGGCCGTATCAAAGGCTGGGATGTAGTAAATGAAGCGATTGAAGATAATGGAGCATATCGCAAGACAAAGTTTTATGAGATTCTGGGGGAAGAATATATCCCATTGGCTTTCCAGTATGCACACGAGGCTGATCCGGATGCCGAACTTTACTACAATGACTACTCAATGGCCCAACCGGGCAGAAGAGAAGCCGTCGTGAAAATGGTGAACGATTTGAAAAAACGTGGAATCCGTATTGATGCCATAGGTATGCAAGGACACATCGGCATGGACTACCCGAAAATCAGTGAATTTGAGAAGAGTATGCTGGCCTTTGCCGGAACAGGAGTGAAGATAATGATAACAGAACTGGATTTGACGGTGATACCATCACCGAATCCCAATGTAGGTGCAGAAGTTTCCGCTTCCTTTGAATATAAGAAAGAGATGAATCCTTATCCGGATGGATTACCGGAAGAGGTATCGAAAGCATGGACTGAAAGAATGAATGACTTTTTCCGTCTGTTCCTGAAACATCATAACCTTATCACCAGGGTTACTCTTTGGGGAGTAGCCGATCAGAACTCTTGGCGTAATGACTGGCCGATGAGAGGCCGCACGGATTATCCGTTACTTTTTGATCGCAATTATCAGCCGAAGCCGGTAGTCGGCCTGATTATCAAAGAGGCTGAAAAAACAAAATAAGTTTCTAACAGAAAAACCGAAAAAGCATGAAAACAGAAAAAAGATATTTAGTTCCCGGTGATTATATGGCTGACCCTGCCGTACATGTATTTGATGGCAAACTGTATATTTATCCCTCGCACGATTGGGAAAGTGGTATTGCTGAAAATGATAATGGCGATCATTTCAATATGAAAGATTATCACGTGTATTCTATGGATGATGTGATGAACGGTGAAATAAAAGATCATGGAGTGGTGCTTTCCACAGAGGATATTCCTTGGGCGGGCCGTCAACTATGGGATTGTGATGTGGTTTGTAAAGATGGTAAGTACTATATGTATTTTCCATTGAAAGATCAGAATGATATATTTCGTATCGGGGTAGCTGTGAGTGATAAACCTTATGGTCCTTTTATACCGGAAGCTAATCCGATGAAAGGAAGTTACAGCATCGATCCGGCTGTATGGGATGACGGAGATGGTAACTATTATATATATTTCGGTGGATTGTGGGGTGGACAACTTCAACGTTACCGTAATAATAAAGCCTTGGAATCTGCCATTTTGCCGGAAGGAGAGGAGGAGGCAATCCCGTCGCGTGTTGCTCGTTTGAGTGAAGACATGATGGAGTTTGCCGAAGAACCCCGTGCAGTGGTAATTCTGGATGAAGACGGTAAGCCATTGACAGCAGGGGATACGGAACGCCGTTTCTTCGAAGCTTCGTGGATGCATAAATATAATGGTAAATACTATTTTTCCTATTCTACGGGAGACACTCATTTGCTCTGCTATGCAACAGGTGATAACCCTTATGGTCCGTTTACTTATCAGGGAGTCATTCTGACTCCGGTGGTAGGATGGACTACTCACCATGCTATTGTAGAGTTTAAAGGTAAGTGGTATCTGTTTCATCACGATTGTGTACCATCAGAGGGAAAGACTTGGCTCCGTAGCTTGAAAGTCTGTGAACTTCAGTATGATGCAGACGGGCGAATCATTACTATCGAGGGAAAAGATGAATAATAGGATACATTAAAACAACCGCCTCTATTTGAAAAACATACCTACTTTTACCAGAATATTAGGTAATAGGGATTTTTCAGGTAGAGGCGGTTATTATTAACTATGAATGCTTAATTTACTTATGCTATCATACTGTAAATTAATTGTGATAACATACTTTGTACTATGAGAAATATATTTGCATTGACATTCACTTTGTTTTTTTGCTTTTCTTCTATTTGGGCAGAAGATGGAAGTGCCTTGTGGCTTCGTTATGCATCGGGAGCGAAAGCGGAAATTACCAGCAAGAAACAATCACCTACATTACGTATTGCGGTTTCCGAATTACAGAACTTCTGGCAGGGAGGAATCCCGGTTACTTTGGAGGTCCGGAACAATAAAGAACTTCGTGCACTTGGAAATGAGGGATATACGATTCAGACCTCCAAAGGTGGCAATCAAATAACGATAGCTTCTTCCGGTGAACAAGGAGTACTTTATGGAACGTATCATTTACTCCGTCTGCAAGCTACCGGACAACTACCGGAATCAGCTTTGCAATCCCTCAATATCTCCGAACGACCTGATTATCGAATTCGTATCCTGAATCATTGGGATAACTTGGATGGTACAATCGAACGCGGATATGCCGGACATTCACTTTGGAAATGGGACGAACTTCCGTCTGTTGTCTCTCCCCGTTATGAAGCCTACGCTCGTGCCAATGCTTCTATCGGCATTAATGCCACTGTAATAAACAATGTCAATGCAAGTCCTAAGATACTATCTAATGATTATTTGCAGAAAGTCAAAGTCTTGGCCGACGTTTTCCGCCCTTATGGCTTGAAAATATATCTTTCTATCAATTTCTCTTCTCCCGCAGCTTTAGGCGGTTTATCCACTTCCGATCCGTTAAATAAAGAAGTGATAGACTGGTGGAAGCAGAAAGCCAAAGAGATTTATTCCCTGATTCCCGATTTCGGAGGTTTCCTGGTGAAAGCTAATTCCGAAGGACAGCCCGGTCCATGTGACTACGGACGCACTCATGCCGAAGGAGCCAATATGCTTGCCGATGTGTTGAGGCCCTATCATGGCATTGTGATGTGGCGCGCTTTCGTTTATTCTCCTACCGACAGCGACCGTGCCAAACAAGCCTATCTTGAATTTGAACCTTTGGATGGTAAGTTTCGGGATAATGTTATTGTGCAGATCAAGAACGGTCCGATAGATTTCCAACCCCGTGAACCATTCAGCCCGTTGTTCGGAGCCATGAAAAAGACGGCAGTTATGCCCGAATTTCAAATCACACAAGAGTATCTTGGTTTTTCCAATCATCTTGCATTCCTTGCTCCTATGTGGAAAGAGTGTTTAGACAGTGATACTTATCTGCAAGGCAAAGGCTCTACCGTTGCCCGTGTGACAGATGGTTCTTTATTCTCTCATCCGCTCACGGCTATTTCCGGAGTGGCAAACATCGGTGATGATACTAATTGGTGTGGACATCCTTTTGCTCAAGCCAACTGGTATGCTTTCGGACGATTGGCATGGAAACATTCGCTCTCTTCCGAACAGATAGGAGAAGAATGGTTGAAACAGACTTTTCTTCCCGTTACCGGTGCGCAAACCGATACTCCGGCAGGAGAAGTCATTCAAAAAGAGCAAATCGACGCTCAACTCTCCCTTCTCAACTCCCAGGTGCTTCAGAAATCGAGAGAAGCAGTAGTAGACTACATGATGCCTCTCGGCTTGCATCATATCTTTGCATGGGGACATCATTACGGACCGGAACCCTGGTGTGATATTCCCGATGCCCGCCCGGATTGGCTGCCTCCTTATTACCACCGTGCCGACAACACGGGAATAGGTTTCGACCGCAGCAGTACAGGAAGTAATGCTACCGGACAATACCATTCTCCATTATGCGAGCAACTGGACAATGTGAATACCTGTCCGGAGAATCTGCTCCTTTGGTTTCACCATGTCCCTTGGAATCATCAGATGAAGAGCGGATGTACACTTTGGGCAGAACTGTGCTACGCGTATGATCGTGGTGTAAACGAAGTGAGAAACTTTCAAAAAGTGTGGGACAGGATGGAACCGTATATTGATTCCGAACGATTTCGTGATGTGCAACACCGCCTGAAGATTCAGGCACGGGATGCTGTCTGGTGGCGGGATGCTTGTTTGCTTTACTTCCAGCAATTCAGCAGACAATCGATACCTTACGAATTGGAACGTCCCATACACGAGTTGAAAGATATGATGGAATACAAATTGGATATTACCAATTTTGAATGTCCACCTTATGGGTTTAGTAAGTAAATAAAGATATTCCTTCTACGGAACGAATAAGAATATGTTTGCAATTTGGCGTCTTTTATGATAAAATTGTTACCTTTGCGGGCAATAATAAAACAGAATAAAAGAATATGAACCAAAATACATTCTGCATGGCGGGGGGCGTAGCACGCAACCCGCTTGTGCGTTTAGCCAAACCCATCACGGCAACTATCGGAGCGAATGAACACATAGCTATTGTAGGTCCCAATGGTGGCGGTAAAAGTCTTTTTGTAGATACCCTGATCGGAAAATATCCATTGCGTGAAGGAACCGTACAATATGATTTTTCCCCCTCTGCCACCCAGACTCTTTATGATAATGTGAAATACATTGCTTTCCGTGATACCTATGGAGCTGCCGATGCCAATTACTACTACCAGCAGCGTTGGAATGCTCACGATCAGGATGAAGCTCCTGATGTTCGTGAGATGTTGGGAGAAATCAAGGACGAGCAACTACAACGCGAACTGTTTGAACTCTTCCGTATCGAACCGTTGCTCGACAAGAAAATTATTCTCCTTTCCAGCGGTGAATTACGTAAATTCCAGCTAACCAAAACCCTGTTGACTGCTCCCCGCGTGTTGATTATGGATAATCCGTTTATCGGACTGGATGCTCCTACGCGTGAACTGTTGTTTTCTTTGCTCGAACGTCTGACAAAAATGTCGTCCGTACAGATCATTCTGGTACTTTCCATGCTCGATGATATACCTTCATTCATCACTCATGTCATTCCTGTGGACAAAATGGAGGTCTTTCCTAAAATGGAACGTGAAGCCTATCTGGAAGCTTTCCGCAGTAGAGATGTGGTTACCGCTTTGGATGATTTGCAGCAACGGATTATAGATTTGCCATCTGATGGCAACAATTACGATTCGGAGGAAGTAGTAAAACTTAATAAGGTCAGTATCCGTTATGGCGACCGAACTATTCTGAAAGAACTGGACTGGACAGTCCGTCGTGGTGAGAAGTGGGCGTTGAGTGGTGAGAACGGTGCTGGGAAATCGACTCTGTTGAGCCTTGTCTGTGCAGACAATCCGCAATCGTATGCCTGTGACATCAGTCTCTTCGGACGGAAAAGAGGGACGGGAGAAAGTATTTGGGAAATCAAGAAACATATTGGTTACGTAAGTCCGGAGATGCACCGTGCTTATCTTAAAAATCTGCCCGCTATTGAGATTGTAGCCAGTGGTTTGCATGACAGTATCGGTCTGTATAAACGTCCTCAACCGGAACAGATGGCTATCTGTGAGTGGTGGATGGATATATTTGGCATTGCAGATTTGAAAGATAAACCATTCCTGCAACTATCCAGTGGAGAACAACGTTTGTCCTTGTTGGCAAGAGCTTTCGTCAAAGACCCGGAACTGCTGATTCTGGATGAACCGCTTCATGGCTTGGATACTTATAATCGTCGACGGGTAAAGAAAGTGATTGAGGCTTTCTGCCGACGCAAAGATAAGACGATGATTATGGTGACACATTATGAATCGGAACTTCCCAACACTATAACAGATCGTATTTTCTTAAAGAGAAACCGGTAAACATTGTTTTCTGATATTTATTTTGAATTTAGATTTTAGTTAATCGGATGCGTAAACCAGAAACAAGAACCTTTCCCCGGTTCTGATTCCACTCCGATTTTGCCGCCTAACTGTGTGACGATACTTTGACAGATAGGGAGTCCCAGCCCTGTGCCGGCAATAAAATTATTCAATTTCACGAATCGGGTAAAGATAGCTTCCTGCTTTTCCGGTTCGATGCCCATTCCCGTATCTTGAACCGAGAATCTGACTTCATTTCCGTTGATTCGGTAATCAATAACAATACTGCCCTCGGAAGTAAATTTCAGAGCATTCGTTACAAAATTCAGCAATACCTGATACAACCTGTTTTTGTCGCTGGTAAAAGTAAGCTCGGGCAGTTCCGGTGCTAAGAGAATCTCTACTTGCTCTGTAGCCCTTACCTGCATAGATTGTAGCAGTTCGTTGCAAAGTTGTTGTGCATCCACTTGTTCCGGGATAATGTCGAAAGTCCCTGCCTCAATCTTTGACAAGTCAAGAATATCCGAGATCAGTTGTAACAAGAGCTTGTTGTTTTCTTCAATAATCGTTGCATACAGATGTTTTTCTTCTGCATCCTCCGCTTCCTCAAGCAAACTGGAAAAGCCTACTATCGCATTGAGCGGGGTACGTATCTCATGACTCATATTCGCAAGAAAAGCAGATTTTAGCCGGTCGGCTTCTTCAGCTTTCTCTTTGGCGCCAATCAGCATCCGCTCTGTCTCTTTCAGTTCGGTAATATCAAAGTTGATACACAGCATTTCGATGATATTGTCCTGGGGCTGGTAATTCCTTACTAATACGTTAACCCGTGTCCAAGTGTAATTTCCATCTGCTCTGCGAATCCGGACATCGCGGGATAGCTTGGAACTTTCTCCTTTTATCACTTTATCCAGGAAGTCGATCATCACAGCCCGATCTTCTGGATGGAAATGGGAATGAATGCCGATGATTTCCGGCAATGGGGTACCCTCTTCTTCACCTACATTCCTGTACCAGCTTCTCAAAGCATACCCATCCCGACTCAAAGCATCGAAGTGCGCGTAACCTACTTTGGCATAATCTCCTACCAGGTCGAAAAAACTCTCGAATTCCTGAATCTTATTATAAGCAATTGTATCTTCGGTCTTGTCTACATTAATTAAGAGGTAGTTGATAGGTTCGTGATTGTGATCGTATAGAGTGGTGACTTTGGTTGTTAAGTCAATGAAACCGGTTGTACTGTTAGGCTGATAATATTTGTTGATTTTGGAAAAGTCATACCGGAATGTAAAATCTGCGTTCTCATTGTCTTTTATTTTCTGTTTTATCTCTTCCGGCAATATAGGATTCTCGAAAATGTTGACTCCCAAAATATCTTCTTTATTGGAAATTCGGAACATTTCCATATCTTTTTTATTCAGGTCGACCATTTGACCGTCCTTATCATATAATTCGATGCCTACCGGAAGATTCTTATATATATTATGAAGGATCCGCTCGCTATTTTGTAGAGCCTGGTGTGCAGATGCTATATGAATTCCCTCTTGGGTTTCGGCAATTCCATATACTTTGGTGTTACCATTTTCGTCTGTTTCCTGGAAGCATGCCTTACTACGAATCCATACATGACCTTTGGGAGTATCAAACAAGTATATTTCTTCTACAGTCTGTTGTACTTTGTCAAAAGACGGAAAAGTTGCGTATCCCTGATCTTCTTTTAGAATACGCTTGTTGAAATCTTCGAAACTGATGAGCCCGTCTTCTCCTATTCCGAGTAGTTGGGAGATAAGTTCCGAACACTTGTAAGTCTCTGCTTTCAAGTCAGCTTCCCACCATCCTATATTCGCTTTGTTCATAAGCTTTTGTAGGAATTCGCTTTCGTTTTGTTCGTTTATTTTCAAGGTATGTCTGTATTATCAGGTAGTTAGACAATAATTTGCTCGTAAAAATAATCATTTTTGTTGAATTCCACCTTAAAAAAGTAAAAGATAGTATGATTGTATCACAAGGAAAGTATGTATTACAAAGAAAATGGGCATATATGAGCAGAGTATCAATAAATTATCTTCGTGTAAAAAAAGTAATCGAAGCATTCTGTACGCGTAAAGATAAAGCGAAGATTAAATCAACGTCCAGATGAATGGAAACGGCCGGATATAGTTGTGAATCGTATCTTTCTGGAGAGAAACATAGTGTCAAAATATTAAGAGTCAGACGATGGGAATAGAATATGTCTATAACAACAAATGTATTTATATGAATTATAATCTTTTTTAATAAATAGAGTGTTTTTTGCTCCAATTGGTTATCTTTGCGCTCTATGAAACGCAAAAAGTAACTATAAATACATGAATAATAGTCAAAATGCTATAACTGTTATATACAGGGAACATTGGCAAAAACTCTATATTCATGCATATAATCTGCTGAATGATGAGGAAAGCGCAAAAGATGTGGTGAACGATGTCTTTTGTTCGGTGCTTGAGAGCAACGAACGGTTGACAACGGAAGAGGATCTGCTGCCGTTATTCTTCGTCATGGTGCGAAATCGTTGTATTGACCAAATACGTCATCAGAACGTGGTGCATAAAAATGCGGAAAGATATCTGGAAGAACTTTACAGTGGCTGGACTGTGAAAGAATACCGTGAGTATGAAGACAAGATAAACCGGATGCAGGAGAGTATTCGCCAGATGGCTCCACAAATGCGAACCGTAGTGGAAGAATTCTTCTTAAATGAAAAGAAATGTGCGGAAATCAGTGAAAAGTTACGTATTAGTGATAATACCGTTAGAACGCACATTGCCAGAGCTTTAAAGATACTCCGAAAACAATTAACCATCTTTTTTTAAAAAAAATCCTATCGGGGTGTCATCAGTTTCAGTAACCTTTACGTGTTTAATGAAACTATTGACACTATGATAGACCATTCAGATAAAAAATTAGATTATGCACTTCGTGCCATACAACATCCACAATTAAGAGAAACTGATGAATTTCTTCAGTGGATAGGTATACCTGAAAATAAAGAACTTTTCTTGGAATTAATGGCTTGTAAGGAAGCTGTGATACGTGAGAATCTGCAACGGAAACGCAAGTACAGAAAGAAAATGCGTATCTTGGCAATTGCTTCTTCTGTTGCAGCTGTCTTGATACTGGCTTTTCTGATTCCTTCTTTGCTTCCTTCCACTTCTTTACCTGCAGAACAGCCGATACGTTTTTTTGCTGCGAACAACAATGATGAACATGTGGTCCTACAAATGGATGGTCGTAGTGAACAGCAGTTATTGACAGACAGTGTGATGGATGTGAAAGACTGGAAAACTGTCTCGGCAGACACTGTATGCTGTCAGACTTTGACTACACCACGTGGAAAAGATTTTCTGCTGGTACTGGCTGATGGGACTAAGGTATGGCTCAATGCTGAAAGTCGTTTGCGCTACCCTGTGGCATTTCATGGAAAAGAACGACGTGTGGAACTAGAAGGGGAGGCTTGCTTTGAAGTGGCAAAAGATGCCGAACATCCGTTTATTGTATGTGCTAATGGCATGAATACCATGGTGCTGGGAACTAAATTCAACGTGCGTTCCTATAGTGTTGAAGATCGTCATGTAACTTTGGTGAATGGTAAGGTGCAGGTCACAAACACAGTTAACAATAAGTCGGTAACATTACGTCCGGGACAGGATTTGACCTATACGGAAACCGGAGAGGAAAAAGTATCAGAAGTGAATATCGCTACATATACAGCCTGGACAGAGGGAATGTTCTACTTTGAGGATGTGCCGTTGGAAGAAATCATGGGTGCTTTGGGAAGATGGTATAATGTGAATATCGATTTTGAGCGGTGCGAACTGTACCATATCAGGTTGAACTTCTGGGCTAATAAAAATACCCATTTGGATGAAGCATTGGAACTGCTGAATAAGTTGGAGAAAGTGCAGGTGGACTATCAGGACGGGACCATTACAATCAAGCAGATTTAACTATACAAATACAACTCTTATGAAAAAGCAACAAATTACATTATTAGAAAAAAGAACTAAAAAAAAGCTTGTGTGGATGAGAACTGCCTTTCTATTGCTGGTGTTTACAGCAACAGCCTTGCAAGGATGGGCGCAGAATGCAGAAAACAGGCAGATTTCTTTAGAGATGAAAAACGAACCGCTCGGTTCGGCCTTGAAACAGTTCAGCAATGTATCTGGTTATAAGGTGAATTTTCCCAGTGAAGACGTTGCACCCTATCGTGTAACTGTGAGTATATATCAGATGTCTCCTTTTGCAGCACTTCAGAAGATGCTGGAAGGAAAGCCTTTTGAGTATGATGTGAAACAAAATTTCATCACTGTCCGTAAAGTGAAAGCTACCTCGACAACTGCTTCAGGCAAGTTCAGAAATGTTGGAGGTCAGGTAGTGGATGAAAGTGGTGATCCCTTGCCGGGAGCAAATGTAAAGGTGCTTAACAGTCCCTTTGGTGCTATTACGGACGCAGAGGGAAACTTTACTTGTAGAGTTCCGGTCGATGTACATACATTGGAAGTGTCTTTCGTTGGTATGCAGTCGGAAAAGGTTTCTGTTAAAGACCGTAACAACGTCAGGGTGATAATGCATGAGGACAAGCAACAGTTGGGTGATGTTATTGTGACGGGTTATCAGCGTATTAGCCGTGAACGTTCTACTGCCGCTTTCGGTTTCGTTGATTCCGAGCAACTGAACAGACAGATGCACAGTGATCTGGCCTCATCTCTGGAAGGGCAAGTAGCTGGTTTGCGTATGAATATCAATTCGAATACGGGTGATATGAGTCCTATTCTTCGTGGGGTAGGTACATTCTCGCATGATGTGGGAACAGAACCACTGATTGTTGTGGACGATATGCCAACCAATTTGAGATTGAGCGAGATAAATCCGTATAATGTAGAGAGTATCACTGTACTGAAAGATGCTGCCGCTGCCAGTATTTATGGTGCTTTGGCAGCCAATGGCGTTATTGTGGTAGCCACGATGCGGGCTAAAAAAGAAGGTGCGCACGTGAGCATTAATGCAGACTGGTTTATCACTACCAAACCAAATTTCAAGAGTTTGAATTTAGCTTCAACAAGTGATATTATTGATTATCAGACAGCTGTTTTTGATGCCAATGTAGCGGAAAAAGGAAGTGCGGCGAATTTTTTATCTTCTTTTGAGTATAATTATTACAATCCCTTGTTTCAGCTTTATCTGGATCAGGCCAATGGGGATATTACCAGTGGTGAAGTAAATGCTACGTTGAGGCAATGGTGCAATAATGATTATTATAAAGAATATCGTGATAACGCTTGGCGTACGGCTATAACCCAGCGCTATAATGTAACCGTATCACAGAAAGCCGGAAATAGCAACCATCTCCTTTCTTTCAATTATGAAAAGGATAGTCAGCGCGTTATCAGTGGCAAAAGTAATAAAATTTCTTTATACTATAAATCGAATTATGCGGTTACAAACTGGCTGAACCTGAATGCCGGAGTGGATGTACGTATGGGACGTAGTTATACCCCGAATAGCGGTTATACTAGCTACACCCTGCAACAGCGATATGAACGGATATTGGATGCCGATGGTAACCATTATACTTCTCCTTACGTGAATGTGGATACATCTCCTTCCTATAATGGGAGTGTTGTAAGAAAAGCTGAAGGTGTCTCACCTTATAGAACGTTTGGTTTCAATGTACTTGATGCATTGGAGGAAAGCATAACAAAGTCACATGATGTTAGTATTCGTCCGTTTGTAAGTTTACAGGCTCGTTTCCTGAAAATGTTCAAATACAACTTCATGTATCAGTATGAATGGAATAAAGGTAAGAGTGAACTATTTGAGTCGGAAAATACTTATGTAATGCGTATGCTATATAACAGTATGGTTGATACAAATGGAAAAGCACAATTGCCGCAAGGGGGACGTTTTAATCAGACAGAAGTAGAAAGTAAGCGTTACACGGTACGAAACCAGATTGACTTTGACAAAACTTGGAAAGACCATGCAGTAACTGCCATTGCCGGTCTGGAATTTCGTGAAAACAAGATTCCGACACCTGCCCGCCAATTGTTGTATGGCTACGATCCGCAGACATTAACTTCTGATTTTATGAACTGGCAGACCTATCGTGACGGTGTAGGAACAAGTGCTCTTTCTGGCAGAACAATTACTTTATCGGGGCTGTCTGCTACTTTGCACGAGTCACGCCATCGTTATGCGTCTTTTTATGCAAATGCAGGATACTCTTATCTGTCACGTTATAATCTTTCCGGAAGTATACGTTGGGATCAAGCTGACTTGTTCGGGCTCGATATACGCAATCAGCGCCATCCTTTGTGGTCAATCGGTGCTTCTTGGATTTTATCGGAAGAATCGTTCATAAAAGAGATTTCCTGGCTGGATTACCTTAAACTACGTATGACATACGGTATCAACGGTAATGTCGATCAAAGCTCAACTACCTATTTTGTTGTAAAGAAAAAAACGCAAAGTAATCCTATTAAAACGACCTATCTGACTTATGAGGATGATGATTTGCCAAATCCGAAGCTTCGTTGGGAGAAAACAGCCACCTACAATATAGGATTAGATTTCCGTCTTTTCAAGAATCTGATAAGCGGTAGTCTGGAATATTACAATCGTCACTCATCTGATTTGCTGGTACGCCGATATATGGACCCTACTTTAGGAGCCGGTTCACGTGTGGTGAATAATGGTGAGATGCGTAATCGTGGCGTAGAACTTTCCCTTACAACCAATATCATACGTAAGAAAGACTGGAACTTCGCTGTAGATTTTAACTTTGACTATAATAAGAACAAAATGTTGAAAGTCGATCATAGTGAATCTGATAATGCAAGAGTCTTTATCGCAAGTCCGCAGGTTTATTTTATGGAAGGTACTAGTTATAATACGTTATGGGCTTACCGTATACATCGTATCGAGAATGGATATCCGGTAGCAGTGGATAAAGATGGAAATGATCTGGTGAAATTTAATGAAGACGGCACGGTAGCCAGTATCACTTCTGGTTCTTCGCTCAAAGGTACTGATGACTTGGTGAACCTTGGTTCGCTGACTCCGAAATTCAGCGGGTCAGTGGGGTTAAGATTCAACTATAAGAATTTTGATTTGAATGCATTCTTTGTGTATGCTGGTGGTAATAAGCTGCGTAACAGTGTATTAAAAATGGATGACCAGTTAGGTACTCAAACCTTGAAAGGAATTGCCAACCGTTGGACTGCGGATGATTCGAATGCACAGGTACGTATGTACCTCGATATACCGGCACAGGTAAAAACTTATGCCAGCACTTTCCAAGATTGGTGGCAATACGGTGACATCAATGTGAAAGATGCAGGTTATGTAAAATTGCGTAGCTTGAGTGTAGGATATAACTTGCCGTTTACGGTTTGCCAACACCTCCGCCTCTCTTCTCTGAAAGTGAAAGTGCAGGTAAATAATCTGTTTACCTGGTGTAAGGCAGGAAGTGATATTGATCCGGAAAGCTATGGAATGAATGACGGTACACGTGGCATCGCTTCTCCCAAGACTTACTCCATCGGATTATCAACAAGTTTCTAACCATTTTAAAAATATAAGATATGCGTAAATTACTTTATATATTGCCAGTTATTCTCATATTGGGTTTTGCAGCCTGTGAAAACTATGTGGATATTACTCCTACAGGCAAGAAAACGGTGGATTCTACTGATACTTATTATGAATTGATAGCCCTGCCCAACCGGGCCTACCATCCGGCAGCTTTTGCCTTGTTGAGCGATAATGTCTGGTCGAAAGAATCGAATATCATAGGTAATGAATTTATTTCATGGGATGGTATTAACATGACTTTTAATGAGGCAGCTAACCGGAAAGAGCTAAGTGATAACAATTTATATGAAAATTGTTATACATATATCCTACGGTCAAATATCGTAATTTCATTGGTTGATGCTAGTCTGGGTGATAAAGATGTTAAGGAATTGGCAAAAGCGGAAGCAAAGATCATGCGTGCCTGGGATCACTTTATTCTGATAAATACATTTGCGAAAGCATATAATCCGGAAACTGCAGCCACTGACGGTGGAGTTGCTATCATTGATAAATATGATTTGGAGGCTACTCCAACCAAATCTACGGTTGCTCAAGTATACGATTTTATTATTAAGGATATAGAAGAAGCGCTTCCTTATTTACAGGAAGAGCCGGTGAATGTATATCATCCGTCAAAAGCTTTTGGATATGCGTTGGCTGCCCGTGTTTATCTGTTCCATCGAGATTGGAAAAAAGCGAAAGAAGCTGCCGAAGAATCATTGAAGTTGAATAATACCCTGATTGATTATATTGATTTGGGAGCTAAAGGAGGTCCGACTAAGGTTACTACTTATGCCAAAGGCGGTAACCCGGAAGTGCTGAACTATGCTTATATGGGTGGTCCTACTGAAGTTTTGGCCTTTTGTTATGGTATGCTTAGCCCGGAGATGGTACAACTTTTCGGGCAGAATGATGAACGTTTGAACCAATTCTTTAAAACGAGTGACAACAGTGTATACTACTTTGACGAAGGTTCAGGAGCTGCTTTGTGGAATACTTCGATTACTTATTCTAAGTTTCAGCCTATGTCTGTGGGAATGCGTACTGCCGAAGTTTACCTGATTCTGGCAGAAGCGAAAGCACGGCTGAAAGATATACCGGGAGCTGTCCAAACATTGAATCAGTTGCGTGAAAAACGAATCAAGAGAGCCGAAGCTGTATTGCCGGAACCTGCTACCGAACGTGCGATGGTGCAGGCAGTCATTGATGAGCGCCGTAAGGAGTTAATCTCCGGATTTAGTCGCTTCTGGGATTTGAAACGATACAATACGGAAGCTGATTACGCAAAGACAATCACCCGTACTTTCCCGCTGGTATCTACGGATGTCGAGAAAAAGACATATACGTTGAAGCCGGATTCACGGTTGTATATCATTCCATTCCCGTTGGCTGCCCGTGAAAAAAATCCGAACCTGACAATGAACACTAACGAATGAAAAAAATAAAGAGAAAACTATGCGAAAGATTTTGATGATGGCTGTGTTGGCGTTCCTGTCCTTGCAAGGTGTGGGAGCTCGTGCCAGTGGTATATCTCTTCTGGAAAGTGGAAAGAAGAAACTGGTAGCACAGGAAGATACGGTCAAGAAAGACACTGTTAAGAAAGTAACGGCTTATGAAAAACTGTTGAAAGATGGAGGAAGTGAATGTGAGGGTATGTTTACGGTACGCCACATCAAAGATAACTGGTATTTTGAAGTGCCGGATACTCTTTTAGGACGGTTGTTGTTGGCTGTGACCCGGTTTAAAGCAGTGCCACAGGGTTTCAAAATGCTTAGCGGAGAAGAGGTGAACCGGAGTGTTGTTTATTGGGAACAGCATGATGATAAGACTCTCTTTTTACGCGAATATGTGCAATCACAGTTTGCCCGTCCGGGTGATAACATTGCCGAGGCATTGAAACAATCGACTGTAGATCCTGTAATCTATAAATTTGATGTAATCGGTAGAAATCCGGAGACTCAGGCACAGCTCATTGATGTATCAAAACTCTTTTTAGGTGATAATAAATTGTGTGGCTTTACCTCAAGCGACCGTTCCATTCTTGGCATTGGTACTTTAGCCCAGGACCGCACATTTATGGATACGATAAAAACCTATCCTATCAACGTGGAGGCAGTGACTTTGCGTACTTATAGTATTAGTGCTGGTAGACTACCGGCTGCACAGACTGGTTCGGTGACTGTGAAACTGAATACAAGCATCGTGATGTTACCCAAAGAACCGATGCAGCCACGGTTTGCCGATGACCGGGTGGGATTTTTCCAAAACTCGTTGACCGAATTTTCGGACGACCAGCAGACTACCGATCGTGGAGCCATCATCCAGCGCTATCGGTTGGAACCGAAAGATCCGGAACGTTACCGTCGGGGACAACTCTCCGAACCGAAAAATCCCATTATCTACTACATTGATCCGGCAACACCGAAGAAGTGGATACCTTATCTTAAAGCAGGTGTCGAAGACTGGAATACAGCATTTGAAGCTGCCGGATTCAAGAACGCTATAATAGCTAAAGAATGGCCGAACGATCCCAATATGAGTTTGGACGATGCGCGTTATAGTGTGATACGTTATCTACCCTCCGAAACGGAGAATGCTTACGGTCCGCGTATTGTCGATCCGCGTAGTGGAGAAATTATGGAAAGTCATATTTGTTGGTATCACAACGTAATGAACTTACTCAAAAAGTGGTATATGGTGCAGTGCGGGCCACTGGATAAGCGCGCACGCACGATGACTTTTGACGACAAATTAATGGGCAGTCTGATTCAGTTTGTCTCTTCACATGAAGTGGGGCATAGTATCGGCTTACGGCACAATATGGCAGCCAGTTCGGCTACTCCGGTAGAGAAACTGCGTGATAAAGCTTGGGTAGAAGCCAATGGTCATACGGTATCAATCATGGATTATGCGCGGTTCAATTATGTAGCCCAACCGGAAGATCGGATTTCCGAAAAAGGATTGTTCCCTCGTATCGGTGTTTATGACAAATGGGCTATCCAATGGGGATATCGCTATCGTCCGGAATTTAAGGATCCTTATAAAGAAAAAGACGTATTACGTGCCGAAGTAACCAAAAAACTGCGGGGAGATCATCGCTTGTGGTTTGTTGGTGATGAAGGAAAGGGATTTGATCCCCGTAGCCAGAGTGAGGACTTGGGCGACAATAATATGAAAGCCAATGAATACGGTATAAAGAACCTGAAAAGAGTGATGGAAAACATACTGACCTGGACAGCACAGCCTGACGGAGAGTACACTGACTTAACCACCATTTATAATTCGGTTCGTGCCCAACATCTGAAGTATACCCTGCAAGTGCAGAAGAACATAGGAGGACGCTATACCAATAATTTGCCGGATCTCAAAGTGCATGATTATCTGCCACGCAGTTTGCAGAAAGAAGCTGTTGAATGGTTGGGACGCAATTTGTTTGTAGCTCCACTCTGGCTCTACCCTGATGAAGTGGTGAGTCGTACCGGAGTCAAACCGGTGGATGAGATTCGTGACCGCCAAAGCTCTGTTGTAGCTTTGCTACTTGCACCGGGAATGTTGTATAATATTTACTCAACCTCATTGTGTTCTTCGGAATCGTATGCAC
This sequence comes from Bacteroides ovatus, assembly GCF_001314995.1. Lineage (NCBI taxonomy): Bacteria > Pseudomonadati > Bacteroidota > Bacteroidia > Bacteroidales > Bacteroidaceae > Bacteroides > Bacteroides ovatus. Next base: position 2,066,973 of record NZ_CP012938.1, on the reverse strand, counting down.
TCGATGATTATTTGAACGATGTATTTACTGCAATATGGAAACCGTTGAATGATCCCAATGAACTGGAGAATAATTTCCGCCGTCAGTTGCACCGGACTTATCTGGGGTTTGTCGAAGGAATGATTAAACCTAGTAGCAAAGATGGTGCCAATGCAAATCTGGCAATCAGCCGTTCTGATATTCAGCTTTTTGTAGAACAGCATTTAGATAAGATTGAAGAGTCAGTAAAAGAGCAACTTGCTGCTTCTAAGGAGGGAGATCTCAATTACCGGCATTATGCGGCATTGCTGCGCAACGTTCAGAAAATAAAAGAAGGATATTATGGAAAAGATGCTGATACGCGGTCTTCTGATAAATAGCTTTGAGGAAAACGAAGAATAGAAAAAAATAGAAAAGTAGAACAGATTTTCTTGTATATATAAACTCTCTCTTTTTACTTTTACAGACTTACTCTTCTCTAATGATAACCTTGCTTTGATGAATCATCATCCATAATGCAAGCTTAGAATTAGAGGAGGGTATTTTTTTATATCCCTGATTACTGCATCCCGCTTCTTTGTAGAAAGAATCATTATTTCTGGGTATTGACAACTATTTATTTTCTAGTGAACTTTGTGAAGAAACAATCTGTTGTATATATAAAAAGAAGAAAGGAGAATTTTAGAAATGAAAAAGATAGTATTACTTCGTCACGGAGAGAGTGCATGGAATAAAGAAAATCGTTTTACGGGCTGGACAGATGTAGATCTGACAGAAAAGGGAGTTGCCGAAGCTGAAAAAGCCGGAGAGACATTGAAAGAATATGGTTTCAATTTTGATAAGGCTTATACTTCCTATTTGAAGCGTGCGGTGAAAACCTTGAACTGTGTTCTCGATAAGATGAATCTGGACTGGATACCTGTAGAGAAAAGCTGGCGCTTGAATGAAAAGCATTATGGTGAATTGCAGGGATTGAATAAAGCCGAGACTGCCGAGAAATATGGAGAAGAACAAGTGCTAGTGTGGCGTCGTAGCTATGATATAGCTCCCCATCCTCTTTCAGAAAGTGATTTGAGAAATCCCCGTTTTGATTACCGTTATCATGAAGTACCCGATGCGGAGTTGCCTCGTACTGAATCATTGAAAGATACCATTGAACGTATTATGCCTTATTGGGAAAGTGATATATTTCCTAGTCTGAAAACAGCTCATACGCTGTTGGTGGTCGCTCATGGCAATAGTTTGAGAGGCATCATCAAGCATCTAAAAAACATCTCCGATGAAGATATTGTCAAGCTGAATCTACCTACGGCTGTGCCTTACGTATTTGAGTTTGATGAAAACCTGAACGTTGCTAATGACTATTTCCTGGGAAACCCGGAAGAGATCAAAAAACTGATGGAAGCAGTAGCCAATCAGGGAAAGAAAAAATAGAAAAGTTACACATTAAAAAAAGAAGTTATGAGTAAAGTAGTAGAATTATTAAGAGATAAGGCCTGTTATTACCTGGACCACACTTGCGAAACCATTGATAAATCATTGATTCATGTTCCGTCTCCCGATACAATAGATAAAATCTGGATTGATTCGGACCGGAGCATCAGAGTATTGAACAGTCTGCAAACGTTGTTGGGACATGGCCGCCTGGCAAATACCGGTTATGTGTCTATACTTCCTGTCGATCAGGACATCGAACATACTGCCGGAGCATCGTTTGCCCCCAATCCGATCTATTTCGATCCGGAAAATATCGTAAAACTGGCTATTGAAGGAGGCTGTAATGGAGTAGCTTCTACCTTTGGGATTCTTGGATCCGTAGCACGTAAATATGCCCATAAAATACCTTTTATCGTTAAGTTGAATCACAATGAATTACTTTCTTATCCTAACAGTTTCGACCAAGTATTGTTTGGTACCGTTAAAGAAGCCTGGAATATGGGAGCAGTAGCGGTAGGCGCCACTATCTATTTCGGTTCGGAACAGAGTCGCCGTCAGCTCGTGGAGATAGCCGAAGCTTTTGAATATGCTCACGAACTGGGGATGGCAACCATTCTTTGGTGTTACCTGCGCAATAATGATTTCAAGAAAGGTGCTGTCGATTATCATGCTGCCGCCGACCTGACAGGACAGGCCGACCGTTTGGGAGTGACTATCAAAGCTGATATTGTGAAACAGAAACTTCCGACTAATAATGGTGGCTTCAAAGCTATCGGTTTCGGAAAGATCGACGAGCGTATGTATACCGAACTTGCTTCCGAACATCCGATTGACCTTTGCCGCTACCAGGTAGCCAACGGCTATATGGGACGCGTTGGTTTGATTAACTCCGGTGGAGAATCTCACGGTTCTTCCGATTTGCGTGATGCAGTCATTACAGCTGTAGTCAACAAACGTGCAGGAGGTATGGGATTGATTAGCGGACGTAAAGCGTTCCAGAAACCAATGAACGAAGGGGTGGAATTATTGAATACTATTCAGGATGTATATCTTGATTCGTCAATAACGATTGCATAATCAGAGATGAATGGAAATAAATTATTATCTTTGACTATTAGATCGTTAACCATTAAAAATTAAGAGTATGAAATTTTTTATTGACACAGCTAATTTGGAGCAAATTCAGGAGGCTTATGACCTCGGAGTACTTGACGGAGTGACTACCAACCCTTCGCTGATGGCGAAAGAAGGTATCAAAGGAACGCAGAATCAGCGTGAACATTATATCAAGATATGTAAGATTGTCAACGGAGATGTCAGTGCCGAAGTGATAGCAACCGATTATGAAGGAATGATTCGTGAAGGTGAAGAACTTGCCGCGCTCAATCCGCATATTGTAGTAAAAGTCCCCTGTATTGCCGATGGCATTAAAGCGATCAAACATTTCACGGAAAAGGGAATCCGTACTAACTGTACATTAGTCTTTTCAGTAGGACAGGCATTACTGGCAGCTAAAGCCGGAGCTACCTATGTTTCGCCTTTTGTCGGTCGTCTGGACGATATTTGTGAAGATGGAGTAGGGCTTGTGGGAGATATTGTACGTATGTATCGTACCTATGATTACAAGACACAAGTGCTCGCTGCTTCTATCCGCAATACGAAACATATTATCGAATGTGTGGAAGTGGGAGCAGACGTTGCTACTTGTCCGTTGAGTGCTATCAAGGGTTTATTGAATCATCCGTTGACGGATTCGGGATTGAAGAAGTTTCTGGAAGACTATAAAAAAGTCAATGGTTAAGTAAGTAATGAAACTTGCAGTATATTAAAATTTTTAGGCACGGATTATTTGCTCAGGTCTTAGAATTCCGTGCCTAAAGAATATTTGTTTTTTCGGGTAGCTGCTCATTACTCTTTTTTCCGTTCCTGTTTTCTCTTCTCCTTATATTGAGTTGGCGTTTCTCCTGTATATTGTTTGAAAGCCGTACTGAAATAGCGTGAAGTAGTGAAGCCGACCTTCTCGGCAATTTCCGTGAACGACATGTCCGTACTGGTGATTAATGTGATCGCTTTCTCCATCCGGAATTTATTAATGTAATCATTGGCTCCCATATCGGTCAGAGCTTTTAGCTTATTGTAAAGGGAAGCCCGGCTCATACCTATCTCCTTGCAGATAAAAGTGACGTCCAGATTGCTGCTATCCAGATGTTCCTGAATAATTTTATTCAGTTTCAGCAGAAATGTTTCATCTGCTTGGCTGAAAGTGCTCTCTTCCGGCGCAGGGACTAATCCTGTATTCAAATATCTTTTCTTGATAGATTCGCGGTTTTTCAATCGGTTGCGAATGATTTCCATTAGCATTTCTATCTCAAAGGGCTTAGTCAGATAAGCGTCCGCCCCGTTCTTGTAGCCACTCAACTGACTTTGTTTATCATCTCTTGCTGTCAGCAGAATGATAGGAATGTGACTGATCGTAATATCTTCCTTTATATTTTTGCAAAGTTCATATCCATTCATTCTCGGCATCATCACGTCACTGACGATAATATCCGGAGCATGATTTCTGGTCAGTTGAAGGGCTTCCACACCATCGGAAGCAATCACTACCCGTTTGAAATATTCTCCCAGTGACTTTTTCAGAAAATCCGTCAAATCCGGATTGTCATCCACCACTAGAATACTGTAAGGACTCGTATCGAACGTATTTTCCTCCGGTAACTGTTCTTTGCTATCATCGTTCATCAATTCGTTCAGATATGCCTTCGGCTGACAGACGATCTCTTCCGATTGTTGTCTCAAGGGTAGTTCAAAGAAGAATGTTGCACCAGCTTCCTGATTATCCCGTGCACCGATGGAGCCTCCGTGTAGTTCTACCAGAATCCTGGAATAAGATAATCCGATACCTGTGCCGCTTTGCTCTCCTGTACCTTGATAGAAACGGGTGAAGAGTTTTTGTGTATTTACTTGTTTCAATCCGTTTCCCCGGTCAATGATGGAGATACGTACGCTATTTTTCTCGGAAAGCAACTCCGATGTAATTGTTATTTCTGCATCTTGTGGACTGTGTTTCAAGGCATTGATAAGCAGATTGCTTAGAATAATCTCACACTTATCTTTATCGAAACTTACAGTATTGACCTGTGGGTCAAGCTGATAGCGGATACGGACGTTTTTAGCTTCACCTTCGCTGACGAAATCTTGGGATACATGTTCAATCCATTGATTGAGAGCATACGGCTGTATCTGCAATTTACTTTCCCCAACCTCCATTTTGCGTACATCGAGTACCATATTAATAAGGTTTTTCATTCGCTGTGACTGGCGATAGATTGCTTTTATAGGTAAATATTGTGTATCTTCGGCAGAAAGCGATTTCAGTATCCGGCTAAGCGGTGCGTGTATGAGCGTTAAAGGTGTGCGCAGCTCATGACTGATATTAATAAGGAAACGTACTTTTTCTTCATATACCTGTTGTTCATGTTCCTTCATTGCCCATTTCAGTTTTTCTTCCTTACGCTTTAGAGTTCTTCGGAAAGTTTCAATAATAGCGGCAGCAGTAAGAACGGTACAGCTAAGAATAAACCACCATGTCCGATACCAGGGAGGGAGAATGGTTAGTTCCAGTACTTCCTGACTGGGAATCCAACTGCCATCTTTAGCTGTACATGAAGCCATAATCTTATAACTTCCCGGAGGAAGTGAACGTATAGCCAGTTCGGGATTGTACGATTCGATTTGCTGGTCATTCAGTCCTTCTATCTGGTATCTGTACACTTTCTGTCGGAAAATGTCCTTCTCTTTCGACATGATCCGGATAGTGATATTACTGTTCCAGGGAGCGGAGATCCCTGTTGGTCGATTGGTTAATTCGTTATTCACGGATTCTCCATTGATGATGACATCAGATAATTGGAGTTGGGGAAGTTCAGAAGTTGTTAATGGTATTTTGCAGTTAATGTGCAGTAAACCTTTTACTCCACCCATATAGACGTCTCCCTGCATACTTAACAGGCGGGGTTTGGAAAGATATTCGTTCTGGATTACGCCGTCTGATTCGCCGAATAGAACGAACTTTTTTTCTTTGATAAGCCAAGCGAAAAGCATGCTGTCAGCTCCTATCCATACTTTTCCTTGCTGGTCGCATACGATCAAAGTGATTTCACTAAATAGAGAGGTCGGGATCGGAGTCTGTATTTTGGTGGCGGGATTGTAGTGTACCAATCCGTAATTGTTCCCAATCCAGAAGTTTCCCTCTTCGTCTCTTGAAACGGAGTTGATGGTCGTGTCTTTCCAGCATCTGTATAGGGCTTTCAGCCGGTTTGTATGGTTGTCCAGTTCATATATGTGCTTCGTATCATTTAGATAAGTGGTGTTCCTATAATTGCCGATTGGCAGGAGAGCACCGATAATATCTTGTTCTTCCTGTTCTATAGCGGTACTGAAAGTACGTGTATTCAAATCATATATATAGATATGTTCTCCAAGGAACAGAATGCTGTGATGAGTGTTCCGGAGTAGATTTACAGCCTTGCCTCGATTGCATAAGAGTGCTGTTGTTTCAGCGTCGACAATGGTGAAAGGTTGTTTTTCTCCAGTTGCCGGATTGAAAATAAATACTCCTTGTGAGAAAATAGAAATTAATAATTTACCGGGAGTAAACTGACAGATAGAGGCAACTTTGTCTTCCCAGGTGGAAGGGTAATGAGTAAATTTCTCTGTGAGCGGATTAAAGTTGTTGATACCTCCTCCGTCCGTACCTACCCAGATTTGATCTTGAGATTCCTGGAAAAGACTTAGAACGGTATTGTTGCTAAGTCCCCGGTCGTTGCCGGGTGGTACGTCTGTATATGTTTTCATGGAAACTTCCCGGATGCTGATTAGTCCGTTGCGGATGCTGCCTGCCCATATATTGTTGTTGTAGTCGTTGTATAGGCATAAGATAGAGTTGGCGGGAAGTGAATAGTTGTCACTTCCGGGCACATGTTCCAGCAGAGAAAAATGTCCGGTTTCCGGGTCGAGAATATTAATGCCTCCTCCGTCTGTTCCAATCCAGATTTCTCCTTCCCGTTCGGCGAGACTTAGTACAACATTGTTACTTAGAGAAGAGTTGTGGGTAGTATATGTAGCCAGTAGTTTACCGTCATGTGTCAGGCAGTTCAGCCCTCCGTTGTAAGGGGCTACCCAGATTCTTTTTTGTGAGTCTATGAGTACGTTCATTATTTCCTTTCCGCAATCGAAAGGAGGACGGCGGCATTTTCCGGTATTCAGGTCGAGCAGGAGTAGTCCTTGCCAGCGACTACAACAAAGTAATGTTCGTTTATCCCATAGACTTAGCAGAGTCACATTATAATTGGGCTCTAGGTCAAACGTTTGCAGGAGGCGGAAAGTGGCATCCTGATAATTATAGAAAAAGATTTTATTTTTCGAACCGAATAACACTCCATCATCAGTCAGGCAGACGGAATAGGCGATGATATTATTTCCTGTTTCATCAGTCGGTATAAGAAAGTCATCGCTTTGCCGCTGATAACGTGCCACTCCCTTATCTGTCAGAATCCATATATTGTTTTGTACATCTTCTATCAGCTGGTAGATTAAATTGTGAGGAATGGAATGAGGGTTGTTTGACTGATGGACATACTTTTTAAGTTCATGTCCGTCATATCGTCCCAGTCCGGAGCGGGTTCCAATCCATACAAAACCTTGTTCATCCGTTAAGATGCATCGTACGGTAGAAGGCAGTCCGTCTTTTAGTGAGATTTGCTTATAGTAATAATGACCGGCTTGAAGAGGGGAGATGCCGATAAACAGTGCGATAAATGCGATGCATAGTAGTAAAAAGGTCTTTCTTCTCATGAGATTAGGTCAGTTAAACTAAAACAAAGATAATACATTCGGATGAATGTTTGTTGAAAAGCAAACTTATTTTGTATTCCTTCAGGTAAAAGAGTTATATATAGTTGCTTTTCTCTATTTAATTTTGTATCTTTAAAGCTTTCCGTCCTTTTAAGAATAGTTTGTCCCCTTGCAATGGGATAATAGTCATCTTATAGGGTGCTATTTATCACTTTACAAAATGATTATTGTCACCTTATAAGGGGATGACTACTCGACTGCATAAACTATTATAAATTTCTGTACTGAAAATCTTTAATCTCTGCACTGAAAATCCTTGAATACAATGAGAATTGCTAATTCTTCATCTTATATTCATAGGGAGCCATTCCAACAACTTTTTTAAATAACCGGCTTATTGGAAGTAAAGGCCTGTACACAGCAGATTAGGTAAAGTAGCCGGTTTTTATCAGTGGGAAGATAGTATTATTTAGCTAGATTCTCTATCTTTGCTCGAAAATATACGACTATGATTACCGAAGAACTACAGAAACTTTATCAGTCATATACGGGCGTTCCCGCTGAAAACATAACAGAATTACCGTCTTCCGGTTCCAACCGCCGTTATTTTCGGCTGACGGGTATAGAAACATTGATTGGAGTTTACGGAGCTTCTATCGATGAGAATGAAGCATTTCTTTATATGGCAGGACACTTCCACAAATGTGGACTGCCTGTTCCCGAAGTGCGCATCGTTTCGGAAGATAAGACCTATTATTTGCAGGAGGATTTGGGCGATACTCTGTTGTTCCATGCCATAGAGAAAGGACGTGCTACCAGCGTCTTTTCAGAAGAGGAAAAAGAGTTGCTTCGCAAAACGATTCGTTTGCTTCCTGCCATTCAGTTTGCCGGGGCCGATGGATTTGATTTTTCCCGTTGTTATCCTCAACCGGAGTTCAATCAACGCTCCATTCTGTGGGATTTGAATTACTTTAAATATTGCTTCCTGAAAGCTACCGGTATGGAGTTTCAGGAAGATAAACTGGAAGATGATTTCCAGAAAATGAGCGATGTCTTGCTTCGCAGTTCTTCCGCTACTTTCATGTATCGTGATTTTCAGAGCCGTAATGTGATGATAAAAGACGGCGAACCGTGGTTTATCGACTTTCAGGGCGGACGCAAAGGCCCGTTCTATTATGACATAGCCTCTTTCCTGTGGCAAGCGAAAGCGAAATATCCCGATAGTCTTCGTAAAGAACTGCTGCAAGAGTATATGGAAGCTCTTCGCAAATACCAACCGATTGACGAATCCTATTTTTATAGCCAGCTTCGTCACTTTGTCCTTTTCCGTACGCTGCAAGTGTTGGGAGCTTATGGTTTCCGTGGTTACTTTGAAAAGAAACCGCATTTTATCCAAAGTGTTCCTTATGCCATCGAAAACCTGCGTGAATTGTTGAAAGAAGAATATCCGGAATATCCGTATCTCTGTAACGTTTTGCGAGAGCTTACCGGACTGAAACAATTTACGGACGATCTGAAAAAGCGGCAGTTAACCGTCAAAGTAATGAGTTTTGCCTATAAGAAAGGAATTCCTGATGACTCTACCGGCAATGGAGGAGGTTATGTATTCGACTGTCGCGCCGTGAATAATCCCGGTAAGTATGAGCGTTACAAACCTTTCACCGGACTGGATGAACCTGTAATCACTTTCTTGGAAGAAGATGGAGAAATACTCCGTTTCCTCGATCATGTCTATGCTTTGGTGGATGCCTCCGTGCAACGTTATATGGAACGCGGATTCAGCAATTTGTCCGTCTGCTTCGGTTGCACCGGCGGACAGCATCGTTCTGTTTATTCTGCCCAGCATCTGGCAGAGCACCTGAATCAGAAATTTGGTGTGAAAGTCGAACTGGTGCATCGGGAACAGAATATCGAACATACGTTTGAGGCAACAATCTAAGAAGAGTAAATATTAAAGAAGAAAGTAACCGAAAGAATGAAAGCAATGATATTTGCAGCCGGTTTGGGTAGCCGGCTGAAGCCGCTCACCGATACCATGCCGAAGGCTTTGGTTCCCATAGCCGGACATCCGATGTTGGAACATGTGATCTTAAAACTGAAAGCTGCCGGATTCACAGAAATAGTGATTAATATCCATCATTTTGGCGAACAAATACTTGATTTCTTAGAAGCCAATGAGAATTTTGGGCTTATCATACATATTTCCGATGAACGCGATCTGTTGCTCGACACCGGTGGGGGAATTAAGAAAGCCCGTTCTTTCTTTGAAAACTCCGATGAGCCTTTCCTGATACACAATGTCGATATTCTTTCAGACGTGAATCTGAAAGAATTATATGACTACCATTTACGAAGCGGTGCTGTTGCCACTTTACTGGCCAGCCAACGTAAAACCTCCCGCTATCTTCTTTTTGATACAGATAAGAGACTTTGCGGATGGATAAACAAGGATACGGAACAAGTGAAACCGGAAGGTTTTCAGTATGATTCTTCCCTTTATCAAGAATATGCATTCAGTGGCATCCATGTACTTTCGCCCGCCATTTTTCAATGGATGACCTCTCCCTCATGGGATGGAAAATTCTCTATCATGGATTTCTATCTTGCCACTTGCCGGCAAGTAAACTATGGTGGTTACTTGACAGAAAAGTTGCATCTGATTGATATAGGCAAACCGGAAACATTAGCGAAAGCAGAAGGCTTCTTATACCAAAATGCGAAATAAAGATACTGAAAGAGGCTAAAAGGCCTCTTTCTTTCTATGTAACAAAATATTAAAGTAACTTTGCTTGGATAAACAATCAATATTGTAATACTATACAAATTTTGCTGCATGGAACAGACTTTGGTAAATGGGATAGCTGATAACTTATTGCATAATATCTTTAATGACTTGTCTGTAGGCTTGGAATTGTATGATAAGGACGGTCTCATGATAGATGTCAATTATTCACGGTTGAGATCAATGGGGATAAAAGACAAAAAGGATATTTTGGGCTATAATCTATTCAACTACACCAGTTTCTCTGATGAAATCAAGGAACAGATCAGAAAAGGAGAAACAGTGCGTTTCATGGCAAAATATGATTTTGATGACTTGTGCCGTCTTTTTCCTACTAATCTGTCCGGTATAAAATTCTTCGAGATTACCGTTTCTTTTGTACATAATGATAAGTCTGAAATTACCAATTATATGGTGATAACTCAAGATATCACCGAACGTGTTTTGTGGCAAAACAAATATGACAATCTTTACGAAGAGGTTGTGCGTTCGAAAAAAGAACTTCTTGAGAGCGAACAAAGAATGATCCATTTGATTCGTCAGAATGAATTGGTATTGAACAATATTAATTCGGGATTGGCATATATTGCGAACGACTATATCGTACAATGGGAGAATATCTCGCTTTGTAGTAAAAGCCTTTCTTATGAGGCTTACAAAAAAGGAGAACCTTGCTATCTGACAGCCCATAATCGCACCACTCCTTGTGAGAATTGTGTGATGCAACGTGCCCGGAAATCCGGTCAGGTAGAGTCTATCTTGTTTAATCTGGATAACAAGCATGTCATAGAAGTCTTTGCTACTCCCATATTTAATGAACAGGGAGATGTTGACGGTGTCGTGATTCGTGTAGATGATGTTACCGAGCGGCAGCACATGATTGGTGAACTTGAAAAGGCAAGGAGCCGCGCTGAACAATCCGATAAGTTGAAATCCGCCTTTCTGGCAAATATGAGCCATGAAATTCGTACACCGTTAAATGCTATCGTTGGTTTTTCCGACTTATTGATGGTGACGGAAGATCAAGAAGAAAAAGAAGAATTTATTCAGATTATCAATGCCAACAATGAGTTGCTTTTGAAGCTGATTAACGACATACTGGATCTTTCGAAAATAGAAGCCGGCTCGGTAGAACTGAAATACGAAAATTTTGATTTGGCTGTTTATTTCAACGAATTAGCTGCTTCGATGCATCGTCGTGTAGTAAATCCGCAGGTTCGGTTAGTTCCCGTGAATCCTTATGAAACTTGTACCGTTCGTTTGGATAAAAACCGGTTAGCGCAGATTCTCACTAACTTTGTAACTAATGCTATCAAATATACCTCCAAAGGAACTATTGAAATGGGGTATGAGAAGATAGACGAAAATATTCGTCTTTACGTTCGCGATACAGGTATCGGCATACCGGAGGATAAAAAAGATAAAGTATTTCATCGTTTTGAGAAACTGGATGAATTTGCACAGGGAACCGGATTGGGATTGTCCATTTGTAAAGCCATTGTTGAGGCTTGCAGAGGAGAGATAGGCTTTGAGTCAGAATTTGATAAAGGGTCTTTATTTTGGGCGGTTTTGCCATGCCAGTTCGAATCGGTTAACAGCGAACCGACTTCTTCACGTCGGAACAATGAGAAGGATGCGAATAAAGAAAATATTCTTGACTCCGAAGAAACAAAAAAAGTACCTAAAAGAGTACTGGTCGTTGAAGATATACAAAGTAACTTCTTTTTGGTATCTTCTATCTTGAAAAACAAATGCCAGTTGTTACACGCACCGAATGGACTGGAGGCAGTTGAGATTGTCCGTACCCAACCGGTGGATTTGGTACTGATGGATATGAAGATGCCTGTTATGGACGGACGTACTGCAACCTCGGAGATCCGGAAGTTCAATGCTGAAATTCCAATTATCGCCCTGACTGCTCATGCCTTTGATGCTGACCGGGTAGCTGCGTTGAAAGCCGGTTGTGATGATTATCTGGTGAAGCCGATCAATGGCGCGAAGTTGATGCAGACTCTGAAAGAGTATGGTTGTTGAAAGGATGGGATTAGAAATGTGCTGATCTGAAAAAGGGTATATTCTATTCTTTCTGTTTTTAATATATCAGTCACTTGTTTGTGGTGAAGGAAAAAACGCTCTGCATTTTGGATGAAAGAATGTAGGATTGTTTGTTATCCTGGATAATTCCTGTCTAAAAATAAATAATTCCTCTGTATTGCTATCTATATGCTTACTGTTTGCCCGTATGTAGTTTGTTTTATCATTCTTTTTTGGTGCGTATATGATGATGAACTAGCCTATAAACGGGCTTTTCCAAGGGCTTTTATAACTTGGTCGGTGAGTATGGAAGGCTTTCTCGGTGAGGAAGGATGTGTTCCTCACCGAGGAATGGCTTATTGCTCACCGAGGAAAATCATTTATTTCTTTAAAGAAAACGCATATTATCTGAAAATATATGCTGTATTGTGGCAGTAATATGCATATATATGTGATAATATGGATGCTTTTAATTCCGGATTCCCATCTTCAACAGTTTTGTTTTCTTTCTTAATCTGAAAAAAAGAACATTTCTCTTGTTTGTTTGGAGGAATTGAAAGGGAGACGGCTTACTTAAAAGGCTATAAATCCGTAAAGTTTGGGATTGTTTTTTATGTTTATGGATTTAAATAGTTATCTTTGTACAAGAAAGGAGGTATATAATGACTGCTACAAAGAAAATAAAAACTCGGGAAGAACTTAGAGTTGAGGTAGTGAAGAAAATTACAGCTAATAAAAGGAATGCCCAATCTTTTCTAAAAAAAGCTGGAATAGTCTCTAAATCAGGTGAACTTACCAAAATTTATAGATGAAAGAAACATTATACTCACGTCGTTCTAATCTTGTTGTTGGCTTTCATGGTTGTGATCAATCAATTGCAAATAAGATAATTGAAGGTAAAGATGATCTAATTGCAAGTACTAATGATTATGATTGGCTGGGACATGGAATCTATTTTTGGGAAAACAACGAGCTTCGTGCATTGCAATATGCAAATGATATGATGGGTAGAGCTCATTCATCTGTTAAATGCCCAGCTGTAATTGGTGCTATTATTGATTTGGGATACTGCATGGACTTGACAGATTCATTGTATTTAGGTGAATTGAAGGAATCTTATAATGTACTTGTGGAAACATGTCGTGTAACAGGGATTTCTCTTCCTACAAATTCTACAATAGGAATATCTGAAGATAAGCTATTGCGCAGATTGGATTGTGCAGTTATTGAAACGGCACATCAGATTAACAGAGAAGTATCAGGAAGAGAATTTGATTCAGTGAAAGGTGTATTTTGGGAAGGTGTTGAACTCTATCCAGACGCAGGGTTTAGAGAAAAGAATCATATTCAGATATGTGTGCGTAATCCTAATTGTATAAAGGGGTTCTTTTTGCCTCGTAAATTAGATATGAACTATATAAACCCGTAAGGAAAATTTGGAGGCTAAATTCCGTACGGATACGGTTCTTTCCGGCCGTGATACTGGGAAGATTGTAAATCTGCATCTCCGGCAGATTTATTTGCAATTTCCTTATTTTACAAAGGACTTGTCGGACTGCCATACATTATATGATAAATTGATTTATGCACTGAAGAATATGAGCAATTGGAATAGAATGCCGGATGCTTTGAAAGAACAAGTGTTTGAACATCTGGCGAGATTGGTAGCAGTTGCCGATCTTTCGGAAGAAAATCGTATCGCTTATGATAAGGCATTAGATCGATATAGAGTCAATCAAATCGTAGAGGAGGATGAACGGCGTAAAAACGAAGAGATGCGGAGAAAAGCGGCTGAAGAAGGGATGAAAGAAGGGCTAAAGGAAGGGATAAGAGAAGGAATAAAGGAAGGAATGGAGAAAGGGATGGAGAAAGGAGAGCAAAAGAAGCAAATTGAAATTGCTCGAAAGATGAGGGAGGACGGAATATCCATTGATACAATTATCAAATACACGGGTCTTCAATCTTCTGATATAGAAAACCTATAATATATCTTCGTAGGAAAATTGTTGTAGTTATATTAGGATAAAATATAAAAGAGGCGGGAATATTCAGGAATGAATACTTCCGCTTTCTTTTTTTGATTCGTAAGATGTCCAACAATGTCTATAATACCGCAATTTGTCGATGAAATGGATGATTTTAGATAAAAATGGAAGAATTATAGTAAAAATAGAACATACATATTTAGTAACCACATCTATATTTGCGTATGGATTTCAGCAAATAAAGTCTGGAATGAGCTTTTTAATCTTTAAAATTTAATAATTTATAAAAATGACTTCTATGAAGAACCTATTAAAAGTTTTTCTGCTATGTTTCATCGCCTTGTTTGCGTTTGCTGCGCAATCTATGGGACAAGGAAAGACCATTACCGGACAGGTAGTGGATGCTCTAAATGAAAGTATGCCTGGTGTCAATGTACAAGTAAAAGGTACTACTAATGGGACAATTACCAACATTGATGGAAAATTCTCCATTTCCGTTCCAAACTCAAAATCAGTGTTGATCTTTACTTTTATCGGTTATTCCAAACAAGAAATAGTGGTTGGAAATCAGGCTAAAATTAATGTTCAATTAAAAGAGGATGCACAAAATTTGGATGAAGTAGTCGTTGTCGGTTATGGAACAGCTAAAAAGAGCGATTTAACAGGTGCTACTGCCAGTCTTCGTCCTGATGCGAATGATGCTTCAAAAGCTGTGTCTATTGATGGACTATTACAAGGTAAGATTGCAGGTTTAAATGTAACAGCCTCAATGTCTACTCCGGGGGCTGCTTCTTCTGTTACTATTCGTGGTGCTAATTCATTACGTGGAGATAATCAGCCATTATATGTGATTGATAATGTACCGCAAGCATCTACTGGTGAATTTGCCGAGTCAGCTGTAGGAAGTGGTGACTTCCAGATAGCTCAAGATCCGTTGAGTGCAATAAATCCTAATGATATTGAAGATATTACCGTCTTGAAAGACGCTTCTGCTACTGCGATTTATGGTTCTCGTGGTGCTAATGGTGTAATTCTTATTACAACAAAAAAAGGAAAGGCCGGAAAGGCAAAAGTAAATGTTACAGCAAACTTTACGATAGCTAATGCACGTAACTTGCACGATATGTTAAATTTGGAAGAGTATGCCGATTACACTAATTCTAAATTGGACCAACCGCGATATTATTTGCAACCTAATGGTGAAATGCGTTACGTATTTAGTGGTAATGAATCCGCTTATCAGGCAGATCCGAATAATCCGGAATTATATAAGGTCATTACCTATCGTAACTGGCAAAAAGAGGCATATACATCAGCTTTCTCACAAATTTACTCGGCTTCTGTCAGTGGAGGAACTGCCGGTATGAAATATTATATCTCCGGTAATTTTAAAGATATTAATGGTATTGTAGAAAATACAGGAATAAAACAAGGTGACTTACGTGCTAATTTAACTGCTGAATTATCTAAGAAAGTAACTTTAAATTTGATATTGAGCGGTTCATTGAAGCAGAATGACATGATGACAGGTGGCAATACAACCGGAGGCGTTGCCGGATCTTTGGCTCGTACGGTTCTTGATACAGCTCCTTATATTGTTCCTGATGATGATCCGGGTGCTTTGGAATCAAAAATGAATGTCTTTAGTTGGGTGAATGATTACGATGATATTACGAATGATAAAACATTTAACGGAAGTTTGAATCTGAATTGGAACATCAATAAATATTTCTCGTATAGTCTGCGTGCAGGAGGAAATATTGTAGTAAATGACCGTAAACGTTGGTACGGGATTCAGTTGCCTCCAGGAGAAAATGTAAAAGGTCTGTTGGCAATCAGTAATGTCAATAAGTCTAATTATACGGTGGAAAACCTGTTAAACTTTAATATGGATTTGACTAAGGACTTTCGTCTGTCGGCAACAGCGGGTATCACTTATGATGAATATCATTTTCTGACAGAGAATGTTTCAGGTAATACTTTTTCTATCTATGACTTACGTACAAAAGGATTGTCTAATGCAGGAAAAGTGGATGTGAAACAGCCTATACAAAAAGATTATCAACTGCTTTCATATTTAGGGCGTGTTAATTTATCAGCTTATGATAAGTACTTGTTAACTGCTTCATTGCGTGCTGACGGATCCAGTAAATTTAAAAAAGGTAATCGTTGGGCATATTTCCCGTCTTTTTCATTAGCATGGCGTATGGAACAGGAAGCTTATATGAAGAACATCGACTGGTTAAGTCAGTTGAAGGTACGTGTGGGCTATGGTGAGACAGGCAATCAAGGTATTGATCCATATCAGTCGTTATCTATTTATGAGAATAAGGTGGACTATGCTGACGGAGATGGGAATAAACTGACGTCTATGCAAATCAAAAGTTTGCAAAATGAGGGCTTGAAGTGGGAACGTACTTCTTCGTGGAATGCTGGTCTTGACTTTGGTTTCTTTAATGGCCGTCTGAATGGTGCATTTGACTATTACCGTAAAAACACAAAAGATTTGTTGGTTGAACGTGCTTTGCCATATTCCAGTGGATTTGCAACAGTGATGATCAATGAAGGATCGTTATTGAATAAAGGTTTTGAGTTTAGTTTAAATGCTGATATCATTCGTAGTAACGGGTGGAAATGGAATGTAGGCGGAAATATCGGTTTCAATAAGACTACGATTGAAAATTTGGGTTTGGAAGTTTCCGATATAGGCTCTTTGAAAGGAGTACGTGGCTATTTAGGTAAGACGATTGGCGATCATTTTGGACCTGCAAATATTTTTATTGAAGGTGAAGCTCCTGGACTATTTTTCGGTTATAAGACACAGGGAATTATTCAGGAAGAAGATGTAGTTGATGGCAAAGTAGGATATATCTCGTCGGATGGTTCTACAAAATATTACACTTCATCTGTTGGAAATGATATGGCAGCTGGTAATATTAAATGTGTGGATGTGAATGAAGATGGTGTCGTAGATGCTAATGATATGGCTGTAATTGGTGATCCGAATCCTGATTTCACCTACGGTTTCCAAACACGTCTGGAATGGAAGAATATCTCTCTTTCTGCTTCCTTTACAGGTGTTTATGGTAATGATATTCTAAATACAAATATTCGTTATGAACAGACTCCTTCCAGGCAGGCTGGAAACTTGAGAAAAGATGCTTATTATAATGCATGGACTCCGGAGAATCGTTCTAATTTATATCCGTCGTCTACTTCAA
Organism: Bacteroides ovatus; assembly: GCF_001314995.1. Taxonomy (NCBI): domain Bacteria; kingdom Pseudomonadati; phylum Bacteroidota; class Bacteroidia; order Bacteroidales; family Bacteroidaceae; genus Bacteroides; species Bacteroides ovatus. Next base: position 2,049,679 of record NZ_CP012938.1, on the reverse strand, counting down.
ATGTAAAAGGAGTTGTTTATGATCGTTATATAGAAGATGGAAGTTATTTGCGTTGCTCAGATATTACGTTGAATTATATTTTGCCTAAAGCGTGGATGACTAAGATCGGGTTCCAGAATACCAGCATTTTTGCTTCAGTGAAGAATGCATTTGTTATTACCAATTATAGTGGATATGATCCGGAAGTAAATAGCTTTGCATTTGATGGTCTGCGTCGGGGTGTTGATATGAATGCTTTTCCAAATATGCGTTCTTTTGTGTTTGGCTTGAATGTAACTTTTTAATTTACAATAAATGATTATGAAAATGAAAAAATTAACCTATATATTATTATTGGCAAGCTGCTTATTGTTGGCTTCTTGTGAATCGTGGTTAGATGAAGATCCGCAATATACTTTGAATACACAAATTCAGTTTTCTACTTCTGAAAAGGCGCGTGCAGCATTATATGGATGCTATGGTTATTTTGCATTGACTAGTGGAGGATATGGTCAGCATTGGCAAGAAGTTCCTGTACGATATAGTGGTTTCGGATGGGCTCAAACTAATGGAAATACAAATGATATGTGTGGATGGCTGCAATGTGACTATACAGATGATTTGTTGACAAATGCATGGTATGTAATGTATAAAGTGATTAATGAAACGAATGCATTTATAGCCAATGTGGAAAGCACTTCTTTAGAGGATAAAGACGAAATGGCTGCAGAGGCTCGTTTCTTGCGTGCTTTATCTTATTATAACCTTGCAATATGTTGGGGAGATGTACCCTTGAAGACAACCCCTTCTTCTCATGACGGCGTAGCTGTACCTCGTTCCCCGCGTTCAGAGGTGCTGGATGTGGTACGGACTGACTTGGAATTTGCTGCGAAATATTTGCCGGAAACAAATTCTGACGGATTTCCAACCAAATGGGCTGCAGAAGCATATTTAGGTAAGTTATATCACACTTTAGGCTGTTTGGGTGATGCTACGGCTTGGGAAAAGGCAAAGACCTATTTTGAAGGAGTGAAAGGTAAATATGATCTGGAATCGAAATTTTCTAATTTATTTGTTGATAAGATTAAAGGTTCTAAAGAGTCTATATTTCAACTGGGATTTCAAGTGAATGGTGACTTGTCTTCTTTTAACAGAGGATCTTGGGTGTTTAATCCTGCTGCATCATCGTATGGTAAGAGCTTTCATAGAGTGAAGTGTACGAAAGCATTTTATGATTTCTTTGCGGGAACCTATTGGGGAGATCCTCGTATTGAGACTACATTTATGGCAAAATGGAGAAAATGTACAAACAATGTCGGACCTGTAGCTCAAGTAGAGCCTGTACCGTCTGCCCGTGACTCTACTTATGAATATCCTTATTTCACTTATGATAGCGGTATAAAACCTGCAGGTTGGAAAAATAACAAGTTGTTAGTTGGTAGAATTCCTTATGAGTTATTGACTAATAAAGAGAATCCGAGTGCGGATGAAATTTTGGCTATCACAAATGATGAAACCAAATTTGATGAGAAATATCGCAAAGGATTGAAGGATTTTTTGAATGTATGTACTGCGGCGGGTAGGACAGGAGAAAGAGCAGCATGGCCTCATTTTGCAAAAGCTTTTGATATGAATATGGCCGGTATTGCCAGTCATAAGAATCTAATTTTATATCGTTATGCAGATTTATTATTGATGTTGGCTGATGTCTATAATGAATTGGATAGAAAAGACGATGCAATTAATACAGCAGATATCGTGTTGGCACGTGCACGTAAGTCAGGAATTAAGGTTTCGGCACAACCAGCCAAATGGGAATCAACATTAACAAAGGAGCAAGTACGTGAAAAGATATTCTTTGAAAGACTTTTTGAAGGTGCCGGTGAAACTGAAATGTATCAAATGATGCGTTTACGTGGAACTGAATATTTGAAAAAAGCACTTACTGTGAATAATAATCACTCAATAACTAAAAAGTGGCAGGAAAATAATCCTAATGCAACGGGAGTTTGGGGAGAACGCATTTATAATAATGGAAATTTGAATGATGAGACTTTTTTGAAAAAGAATCTGTTGTTCCCCATTCCGCGTGATGAAATGAATACTAATATAGCTATTACGGAAAATAACTTCGGCTATTAAAAATAGTAGTTATAATAGGTTGTTTTAGATTTCCCGAATGCAGAGGAGGAGTGTTTCTGCTCTTCATTCGGGTTTTCTTTTATAAATAGAAATCGTTGTATATATTTTCTTGGATTTGCAGGATTGGGAATGAGCTGTAAATCGTGTTTTTACCATTTTTCTTTCTGAAACAGGTAGAAATGGAGAATATTGGAAATTAATTGGTTATTTGTGAACATGGATTTTGTTGACGGGGCTCTACCTTTGTCACTACAATCTAATATAAAGTTGTTTTATGGAAAAATTGCAACCAAACTTATTCTTTCCTTTTGCAGGAGTAGCAGCTGTAGCTTCCTTTGCTTCCTGTTCAAACAAGCAAAAGCCTGTGGAACAGAAACCTTTGAATATCGTCTACATTATGACAGACGACCACACAGCTCAAATGATGAGCTGTTATGACACACGCTACATGGAAACACCCAATCTCGACCGTATTGCTGCCGATGGTGTACGCTTTACTCAAAGTTTTGTAGCCAATTCATTAAGCGGTCCTAGTCGTGCCTGCATGATAACAGGTAAACATAGTTGTGCTAATAAATTCTATGATAATACCACTTGCGTATTCGACAGTTCGCAACAGACTTTTCCGAAGCTGTTGCAGAAAATCGGTTATCAGACAGCACTGGTAGGTAAATGGCATCTTGAAAGTTTGCCTTCCGGTTTTGATTACTGGCAGATTGTCCCCGGACAAGGCGACTACTACAATCCGGATTTCATCACACAGAACAATGACACTATCCAAAAACATGGATATATCACGAACCTTATCACTGACGACGCCATTGACTGGATAGAAAACAAACGCAATCCGGAGAAACCTTTCTGTCTTTTGATTCACCATAAGGCTATTCACCGTAATTGGTTGGCAGATACTTGCAACCTGGCTTTGTACGAAGATAAAACCTTCCCGCTACCGGACAATTTCTTTGACGATTACGAAGGACGCCCTGCCGCTGCCGCACAAGAGATGAGTATTATGAAAGACATGGACATGATTTATGACCTCAAAATGCTTCGTCCCGACAAAAAGACCCGTCTGAAATCCTTATATGAGAAATATATTGGTCGTATGGATGAAGCACAACGTGCTGCATGGGACAAATTCTACACCCCAATAATAGACGACTTCTATAAACAGAACCTGCAAGGCAAGGAACTAGCCAACTGGAAATTTCAGCGTTATATGCGCGATTATATGAAGACGGTGAAGTCGCTGGACGACAATGTTGGTCGTGTACTCGACTACCTGAAAGAGAAAGGATTACTGGATAACACACTTGTTGTCTATACTTCCGACCAAGGATTCTACATGGGCGAACACGGTTGGTTCGACAAACGTTTCATGTACGAAGAATCCATGCGTACACCACTCATCATGCGTCTGCCGAAAGGATTCGACCGTAGGGGCGACATCACCGAAATGGTTCAGAACATCGATTATGCACCTACCTTCCTCGAATTGGCAGGAGCAGAGATTCCTTCAGACATACAAGGTGTATCCCTCGTCCCCTTGCTGAAAGGCGAACATCCGAAAGATTGGCGGAAGGCTCTCTACTATCATTTCTACGAATATCCCGCTGAACACATGGTGAAACGTCATTATGGTGTACGTACGGAACGCTATAAACTGGTTCATTTCTATAATGACATTAACTGGTGGGAACTCTACGACCTGCAGGCAGACCCGTCGGAAATGCACAACCTCTACGGACAACCTGAATATGAACCGGTAGTGAAAGAACTAAAAGAAGAAATGCTGAAACTTCAGGAGCAATACAATGATCCTGTCCGCTTCTCACCGGAGAGAGACAAGGAATAATACCAATGTACATACGCCATGAAAAAATACATCTTAATCATTCTCATACTGCTTTCGCCACTGACAGCGTTTTTGCAGGCTGATAACTTAACATCCCCTTTAATTTCAATAGTACCACGCCCGACACAGATTGTGCCGGGCCGTGGCAACTTCACCTTTTCAGCCCAAACGGTGTTTGCGGTAGAAAGTCAGGAACAAGCCGTGATTGCTCGCAATTTTATTGACTTGTTTACTCGTGCTGCCGGAATAACTCCTGCTTTGAATGTCGGGCGTGAAGAGGGACAAGTCCGTTTTGTGACGGATTCTTCTTTAAAAAGTGAAGCCTACTTACTGGAGATTACGCCGGAACAGATACTCATTAAAGCTTCGGATACAAAAGGCTTTTTCTATGCCCTGCAATCTATCCGCCAACTTCTGCCGGCTGCCATAGAATCGGAACAACCGGTCCGGAATGTCGATTGGAGAGTTCCGGCAATGACGGTTCAGGATGAACCCCGTTTCGGTTTCCGCGGATTACTGTTGGATCCGGTACGTTGTTTTATCCCTAAAAAGAATGTACTGCGAATCATTGACTGTATGGCGATGCTGAAAATAAACAAACTTCATTTTCATCTGACAGACGATAACGGCTGGCGGATTGAAATAAAGAAATACCCCCGTTTGACGGAAATAGGAGCGTGGAGAGTAGACCGTACAGATGTGCCTTTCCACTCACGTCGTAACCCGGAACGGGGAGAACCTACTCCGATAGGCGGTTTCTACACGCAGGAGGACATCCGGGAAATTGTAGCTTATGCAGCCGACAGACAGATAGAAGTCATTCCCGAAATAGATGTACCGGCACACAGTAACTCTGCTCTGGCTGCTTATCCCCAGCTTGCCTGTCCGGTTGTGAAAGACTTTGTCGGTGTACTTCCCGGACTGGGAGGACGAAATTCCGAGATTATCTACTGTGCGGGAAATGATAGCGTATTTACATTCTTGCAAGATGTTTTTGACGAAATTCTAGAGCTTTTCCCTTCTCGCTATATTCATGTTGGTGGAGATGAGGCGCGAAAGACAAACTGGGAGAAATGCCCGCTTTGCCAAAAACGGATGAAAAAACAGCGTTTGGCCAATGAAGAAGATTTGCAGGGTTACTTCATGAAACGTATCAGTGATTATCTGCGTAAGAAAGGTCGTGAAGTGATTGGCTGGGATGAGTTGACAAACAGCTCTTTTCTTCCTGAAGAATCTATTATCCTAGGCTGGCAGGGAATGGGTACGGCTGCTCTGAAAGCTGCCGAAAAGGGACATCGTTTTATCATGACTCCGGCGCGTGTCTTATACTTGATTCGTTATCAGGGACCGCAATGGTTTGAACCGGTAACCTATTTTGGCAACAATACCCTGAAAGATGTTTTCGATTACGAACCTGTACAGAAGGATTGGAAACCGGAATATGAGTCTTTGTTAATGGGAGTACAGGCTTGTATGTGGACAGAGTTCTGTAATAAACCCGAAGATGTGGATTATCTTTTGTTTCCCCGCCTGGCCGCTTTAGCAGAAGTGGCATGGACGCCCGCAGGAACGAAGGACTGGTCTGGATTCTTGAAGCGGATGGACGCATACAACGCGCATATTGCGGAAAAAGGAATTGTCTATGCCCGTTCAATGTATAACATACAACAGACGGTGACATCAGTGGACGGACATTTGGAAGTGAATTTGGAATGTATCCGCCCGGATGTAGAGATTCATTATACACTGAACGGAAGTAATCCGGCAATGTCTTCTCATCGTTACGACGGACCTATCCGTGTGACGAAGACACAAATGGTGAAAGCCGCTACCTTTATGAACGGCAAGCAAATGGGAGAAACTTTAGACTTGCAACTCACATGGAACAAAGCTACGGCAAAACCTTTGCTTGGCAATAAGAAGAACGAAATGTTGTTAGTCAACGGATTGCGGGGAAGCCTGAAATATACTGATTTTGAATGGTGTAACTGGAATCAAAATGATTCTATATCTTTCACGATAGATTTGCAGGGGCGGGAGATTTTGAATAAATTTGCCATCGGTTGCATTACGAATTATGGAATGGGAGCACATAAACCGAAGATGATTCGCGTAGAAGTTTCCGATGACAATCGAACCTACCATACTATGGGAGAATTGAACTTCTCTCCGGAAGAAATCTATCTGGAAGGAACTTTTAGAAATGACTATTCGATAGATATGGGCGGAGTATCTGCCCGTTATGTCCGAGTGACGGCGGAAGGTGCGGGGATATGTCCCGACGAGCATGTCCGTCCCGGTCAGGAAGCGAGAGTCTATTTTGATGAAGTGATTATAGAATAGTAATCAAATAGTTAAAAACAGCAATTAAGTGTTCTTGCAGAATAATCTTATATTATTAGAGACGGATTACACGAATTTCACGGTTTTTAGAATGATGAGTATATAAAATAATAGCGTCAATCAGCTTAATCTGTGCCTAATTTATTATATAAACCAATTATGATGACATGCTTATGAATATTAGCTTAAAGAAACGAACTCTTTTAGTTCTATTGTCAGGACTGACTGCTACTTTCACTTTAGCGCAACAACAACCGTTGCCCGAATGGCAAAGCCAGTATGCGGTGGGACTGAACAAACTCGCTCCTCACACATACGTATGGCCTTACGCCAACGCTTCCGACATTGAAAAGCCGGGAGGGTATGAACAGTCTCCTTTTTATATGAGTCTCAATGGAAAGTGGAAATTCCATTGGGTGAAGAATCCCGATAATCGTCCGAAGGACTTTTACCAACCTTCTTATTATACAGGAGGATGGGCGGATATCAATGTGCCCGGTAACTGGGAACGCCAGGGGTATGGCACGGCTATCTATGTCAACGAAACGTATGAGTTTGATGATAAAATGTTCAACTTCAAGAAGAATCCGCCGCTGGTGCCTTATGCAGAGAATGAAGTCGGCTCCTACCGACGTACCTTCAAAGTGCCTGCCGACTGGAAAGGACGCAGGGTAGTACTGTGTTGTGAAGGAGTCATTTCTTTCTATTATGTATGGGTGAATGGAAAATTACTTGGCTATAATCAGGGATCAAAGACGGCTGCCGAATGGGATATTACAGATGTCCTCAATGAAGGCGAAAATGTGGTTGCTTTGGAAGTGTATCGCTGGAGTTCGGGTGCTTATCTGGAATGTCAGGATATGTGGCGTTTGAGTGGTATCGAACGTGACGTGTATCTTTACAGTACTCCCAAACAGTACATTGCGGATTATAAACTGAATGCTTCTTTAGAAAAAGAGAAATACAAAGATGGTATTTTCGGACTTGAAGTGACCGTAGAGGGACATTCTGCTATATCTGGAGCTACTTCTATTGCTTATACCCTGAAAGACGCCGATGGCAAAACTGTCCTGCAGGATGCTATCCGGATAAAATCCCGCGGATTGAGCAATTTTATCACGTTTGATGAAAAGAATATTCCCGATGTAAAGGCTTGGAGTGCAGAGCATCCTCATCTTTACACATTAATACTCGAACTGAAGGATGAACAAGGCAAGGTAACCGAACTGACTGGTTGTGAAGTCGGCTTCCGTACCTCGGAAATCAAAGACGGACGTTTCTGCATCAACGGCGTTCCGGTATTGGTGAAGGGAACCAACCGACACGAGCATTCTCAACTGGGACGTACCGTGAGCAAGGAGCTGATGGAACTGGACATCAAACTGATGAAGCAGCACAATATCAACATGGTGCGTAACTCGCATTATCCTACACATCCTTACTGGTATCAACTTTGCGACCGTTACGGTTTGTACATGATTGATGAGGCAAACATCGAATCTCACGGAATGGGATATGGTCCTGCTTCCCTAGCCAAGGATAGTACCTGGCTGACTGCACACATGGATCGCACTCACCGGATGTATGAACGTTCTAAGAATCACCCGGCTATCGTTATCTGGTCATTGGGAAATGAAGCAGGAAACGGAATTAACTTCGAACGTACTTATGACTGGCTGAAATCGGTAGAGAAAACTCGCCCTGTACAGTATGAACGTGCCGAATTGAACTATAATACGGATATTTACTGTCGTATGTACCGCAGTGTAGACGATATCAAAGCATACGTAAAAGAGAAAGACATCTACCGCCCTTTCATTCTTTGTGAATATCTTCATGCGATGGGCAACAGTTGCGGCGGACTGAAAGAATACTGGGACGTATTTGAAAACAATCCGATGGCACAAGGTGGCTGCGTTTGGGACTGGGTGGATCAGTCATTCCGCGAAATAGACAAGAATGGTAAATGGTACTGGACGTATGGCGGTGATTACGGACCGGAAGGAATTCCAAGTTTCGGAAACTTCTGCTGTAACGGTTTGGTGGGCGCCAACCGTGAACCGCACCCGCATTTGCTCGAAGTAAAGAAAGTATATCAGAACATAAAAGTAACGCTGGCGAATCAGAAGAATCTGACTATCCGTGTCAAGAACTGGTATGATTTCTCTAACTTGAATGAGTATGTACTGAACTGGAATGTGACGGCAGATAATGGCAAGATTTTGGCGGAAGGTACAAAAACGGTTGATTGTGCACCACACGCTACTGTTGATGTTACTTTGGGGGCTGTAAAACTTCCGAATACAGTCCGTGAGGCTTATTTGAATATCAGCTGGACCCGTCGTGAAGCTTCTTCAATGATAGATAAGGATTGGGAGGTGGCATACGACCAGTTTGTATTTGCCGGTAATAAGAACTACACAGGCTACCGTCCGCAAAAAGCAGGTGAAACGACTTTCACCGTTGATAAGCAAACAGGCGCGCTGACTTCATTGAACTTGAACGGCAAAGAATTATTGGCTACTCCGCTGACATTGAGCCTTTACCGCCCGGCAACGGATAATGACAACCGGGATAAGAACGGCGCACGCTTGTGGCGTGATGCGGGATTGGATTGTCTGACCCAGAAAGTAGTGTCATTGAAGGAAAGTAAGACTTCGACCACTGCCCGTGTAGAAATTCTAAATGCAAAAACGCAAAGGGTAGGAATTGCTGACTTTGTTTATTCACTGGATAGAAACGGTGCACTGAAAGTACATACAACTTTCCAACCCGACACGACCATCGTGAAATCAATGGCACGCTTGGGATTGACGTTCCGTGTGTCGAACGCCTACGATCAGGTTTCTTACTTGGGACGTGGAGATAATGAAACCTATATTGACCGCAATCAGTCCGGTAAAATCGGTGTATATCAGACCACACCGGAACGGATGTTCCACTATTATGTTGCTCCGCAATCTACAAGCAACCGCACCGATGTACGTTGGGTGAAGTTGGCAGATACTTCCGGCGAAGGTATCTTTGTTGAGTCGGATCGTGCTTTCCAGTTTAGTATCATTCCTTTCTCGGATGTATTATTAGAGAAGGCCCGCCATATCAATGAACTGGAACGCGATGGATTGCTGACAGTGCATCTGGATGCTGAACAGGCAGGTGTGGGAACGGCTACTTGTGGTCCCGGAGTATTACCGCAATACTTGGTTCCATTAAAGAAACAGAGTTTTGAATTTACCCTTTATCCGGTGAAATAGATACTAAATCAATAGGTTATTTAGATTATATATAAAGGTGGGGGTTACACTGAATGGATGGAATGTCGTAAGAAAATATTCCATGAGGATCGTGAAATCTGCACCTTTATTTTATCTTTGTACGATTGCAATAATTAATAGACCATGAATAAACTACTAACCTCTCTTTTATTGTCTGTTACTCTCATGAGTGGAGCGCAGGCGCAGAAAAAAGAAAATTACTATGTGAAGCATGTTGAATTTCCTCAAAGTGCAACTATCGAACAGAAGGTTGATATGGCAGCGCGTCTGGTACCTACTCCACAGCAATACGCTTGGCAACAAATGGAATTAACAGCTTTCCTTCATTTTGGTATCAACACCTTTACCGGACGTGAATGGGGGGACGGGAAAGAAGATCCCGCGCTCTTTAATCCTTCGGAACTGGATGCTGAACAATGGGTACGTACCCTCAAGGAAGCCGGCTTTAAAATGGTGCTTCTGACTGCAAAACATCACGACGGTTTCTGCCTTTGGCCAACGGCTACTACCAAACATTCCGTGGCCTCTTCTCCTTGGAAAAACGGACAAGGCGATGTAGTGAAAGAACTTCGTGCTGCCTGTGACAAATATGATATGAAGTTTGGAGTATATCTTTCTCCCTGGGACCGGAATGCGGAATGTTATGGAGACTCTCCCCGTTACAATGATTTTTTTATTCGGCAATTGACGGAATTGCTCACCAATTATGGTGAAGTACATGAAGTCTGGTTCGACGGGGCGAATGGAGAAGGTCCGAACGGAAAGAAGCAAGTGTATGACTGGGACGCTTTTTACCAAACCATCCAACGCCTCCAACCCAAAGCTGTGATGGCAATTATGGGGGATGATGTCCGCTGGGTCGGAAACGAGAAAGGAGTAGGCCGTGAAACGGAATGGAACGCAACTGTGTTGACTCCCGGTATATATGCCCGTTCACAAGAGAACAACAAACGTTTGGGTGTTTTCAGTAAAGCAGAGGATTTGGGAAGTCGTAAGATATTGGAGAAAGCTACGGAATTATTCTGGTATCCTTCGGAAGTCGACGTATCTATCCGTCCGGGATGGTTCTATCATGCGGAGGAAGATGGTAAAGTGAAATCTTTGAAGCATTTATCAGATATTTATTTCCAGTCGGTAGGATATAATTCAGTGCTTCTACTGAATATTCCACCTGACCGGAGGGGACTGATTCATGAAGCTGATATCAAGCGGTTGAAAGAGTTTGCTGATTATCGGCAACAAACGTTTGCTGACAACCGGGTGAAAAACGGAAGAAAATACTGGAGCACTACTTCGGGCGGTGAGGCTGTCTATGCCTTGAAGTCCAAATCGGAAATCAATCTGGTCATGTTGCAGGAAGATATAACGAAAGGGCAGAGGGTAGAGGCTTTTACTGTGGAAGCCTTGACGGATAATGGCTGGAAAGAAGTAGGAAAAGGTACGACGATAGGATATAAACGTATGTTGCGCTTTCCGGCAGTTAATGCCAATAAGCTCCGGGTGAGAATAGACGAGTGCCGGTTGACTGCTTACGTTAGTCAGGTTGCCGCTTATTATGCAGAACCTTTGCAGGAAGAAACAACGAAAGAAGACTGGAATAATTTGCCGCGTTCCGGATGGAAACAGGTTGCTGCTTCTCCATTAACGATTGATTTGGGGAAGACGGTAACATTGAGCAGTTTCACGTACGCGCCTTCAAAAGCGGAGGTAAAGCCGACGATGGCATTCCGTTATCAATTCTTTGTAAGCATGGATGGTAAGAGCTGGAAAGAAGTGCCTGCCAGTGGAGAGTTCAGCAATATTATGCATAATCCGTTGCCACAGACGGTTGCTTTCAGTCAGAAAGTACAGGCACGTTTCATTAAACTGGAGGCCACTACACCTGATGCTACCGTTGCTAAAGTAAATATGAATGAAATAGGGGTGATGGTGATTCCCTGATGGAGCCCTCATCGAAAAATGATATGCTTAGAGAGTAGCAGTGGAGACCGGTGTCTTGATTCTTGATAAATCGGATACTAGTCTCTTTTTTTCTAAACCAAATGAATATTTTACTGTTATTTATAAAAAAAAGACAGAAGTTATGTTAGTAGTAGATTTAGGAAAATGGATGAATAAAACCCTCATTAATTGGGGAATAGATCCGGCAGTTGCCGATCGTTTTGATGAGACTATTATGGCTTTACTGATGATAGTGGTTGCTATCGTTTTGAATTATCTTTGCCAGGCAATTCTTATTGGAGGTATGAAACAGTATACGAGACGTAAACCTCATCAATGGAATACATTGTTGATGAAGCGTAGGGTATTTCATAATTTGATTCATACCATCCCGGCTTTTCTGGTTTATTCGTTGTTGCCGATGGCTTTTATCCGTGGAAAAGAGCTGTTGCTGATTTCCCAGAAGGCGTGCGTCATTTATATTATTTTCTCTTTACTATTGGCTATAAATGGGATTCTGTTGATGATAATGGATATCTATGACGGAAGAGAGTCGATGAAAGACCGCCCGATGAAAGGTTTTATCCAAGTGTTGCAGGTGCTTCTTTTCTTTGTTGGCGGGATTGTAATCATTGCTATTATCGTGAATAAGTCTCCGGCTACTTTGTTTGCGGGCTTGGGCGCTTCAGCGGCTATTTTAATGTTAGTATTCAAAGATTCCATATTAGGTTTTGTGGCGGGTATCCAGCTTTCTGCCAACGATATGGTTCGTCCGGGGGACTGGGTGACGCTTCCTTCCGGTGACGCAAATGGCATTGTACAGGAAATAACGCTGAATACAGTCAAGATCCAGAATTTTGATAATACCATTTCCACTATTCCTCCTTATACATTAGTGAGCAGTCCTTTTCAGAATTGGCGGGGAATGACACAGTCGGGAGGACGACGGGTGATGAAGAGTATAACTTTGGATTTGACTACACTTCAATTCTGTACTCCGGAAATGTTGGACCGTTACCGGAAAGAAATTCCATTAATGGCGGATTATCAGCCGGAAGAAGGAGTCGTTCCTACCAATTCTCAAGTGTACAGGGTATATATTGAACGCTATTTGTGTAGTCTGCCTGTGGTCAATCAGGAGTTGGATTTGATTATCAGTCAGAAAGAAGCTACGATGTACGGAGTACCTATTCAGGTTTATTTCTTCTCCCGCAATAAGGTCTGGAAAGAATACGAGCGTATTCAGTCGGATATCTTCGACCATTTGCTGGCAATGGTTCCGAAGTTCGATTTGAAGGTTTATCAGTATTCGGACTAATTCATCATTTGCATCATAGAGGACATGGAGAAATAGAAGTTCGGAACTCTTGTTTGATAATTTAATTTATGAAGCTATGATGAGGCGTTATATTTCTCAAGTATTCTCACTACGATGAGAAAAGATTCTCATTATAATGAGAAATTTTTCTCATGGCGATGAGTATTTTTTCTCATCGTAGTGAGAATAGTCTCTTGTCAGAGTATGCTGTAGCGGCGTTTGTACTTCTCTGATAATGGTTGACTATCTTTATTTGTAATAACCTGATAATATTGGCTACTATCGTTTGCCATAATTAATATACAATCAATTCAAAGTCTGTGTAGATAGGAAGATGGTCACTGATGCCTCCTTGATATTTCATTCCCTTATAAGTGCGGAAAGGTTCTTTGTCACCATATTTTTCGTCGTCTTTCAGTAAAAAAGGGAGAAGGCATACATTTGCTTTTTCTTCGCTAGTGAAAAAGTGATTTGATTGATTTAATAGCGTGCCTGATACAATCAAGTGGTCGAGTAATCCCCATTCACCACGAAATTTGTAAGAACCGAAGTTTTTTGATTTTGCTTTTCGGGCAAGTAGATGATATAGTTTTAGTGAGGAGGGGGTAACTGTTGAGGCGTTGGCGGAGTCGGTTGTTGAAGCTAGGTCATTGGTTTTAACAGGAGGCGCTTCGGCTTTCAGTATTTTCAGAATGGACTGATTCGTCGGGTAATCGTTGAAATCCCCCATGATAATGGCTTGCGGATGAGAACGAATATTCATAATGCTATCGACTTCCGTACGCAGTATGTGAGCTACATATAAACGATAAGGTTCCGATTCTTTGGCTCCACCCGAACGGCTGGGGAAGTGGCAGACAAATACGTCGAGTGTATCTCCCGCCAGTAGAAGCCCGCTGACGTGTAGCAAATCTCTTGTCGGACGGTGCTGCTTAAACGGAGGAATGGAGATGGAACGGGAAGATAATAGTTTGAATAGATCCCGTTGATAAAGCAAGGCTACGTCAATTCCTCTTAAATCAGGGGAGTTGGTCATTACATAACGATAGCTGAGCTCTTTTAAAGGAGAACGACGGGTAAGGTCACGAAGCACTGTATCATTTTCTACTTCACATAATCCAACTAATGCGGGAGGATTCCATTCGCCAATAGCAGTAATTACACGGGCAACATCAGCCAGTTTTTTCTTATATCTGCTATAATTCCAATGACGTATCGCATCGGGAAGATATTCATGATCGTTCTTCAGACTGTCGTGGTGTGTGTCGAACAGGTTTTCTATGTTCCAACTTACAACACGGAAAGAGATTCTTTCTTGTTGAGAGGAGGCTTGTCTGCCGTGAACCTCTTGTGCAATGATATTGGAAGGAGCGAGGAAACTTACACCTGATAATATCATAGTAAAAAAGAGTACGATAACAGCTATTCTTTTTTGACTGTTACCATACTCTTCTTTATGTTGACTTATTTGCCCGCTACTTCTTGGCAGGTACATGTGCCAGGATGTCCAACAGGTGTTTCCAGAACTTTTCTACAGTAGGAATAAGCATTCGTTCGTCAGGAGAATGAACACCTGTCAGTGTCGGTCCGAAAGAGATCATATCCAGCGTTGGATATTTATCAAGGAACAGACCACATTCCAATCCTGCATGGATGGCTTTAACTTTCGCATCTACACCAAATAAGCGTTTGTATGATTCAACTGCTACTTCGAGGATGGCCGAATGTGGATTCGGTTTCCATCCCGGATAACCTTCACCGAACGTAACATTAGCTCCTGCCAGTTGGAATACGGCCCTAACCGTGTTCGCCATATCGTTGCGTGCGGATAGTATCGAGCTTCGCTGACTGGTTTCAATACGGATGATATGATTCGGTTTCATCTTGACAGATGCCAGATTGGTAGACGTTTCCACCAGTCCGGGAATATCCTGGCTCATAGCATATACACCGTGAGGAGCTGCATACAGAGCTTTTAATAAGCGGGTAGTGGTATCCTGGTCGATAGCTATCTTACGGGGAGCTTCCGATTCGAGTACCAACTTTAAGTCAGGTTCTACAACAGATAATTCGTCTTCCATTTCGCTGGTGAAAATATTCAGTTCGGTGCGGACATCATGCTTGGCATCTTCGGGAACTGCACAAATTGCATAAGCCTCGCGGGGAATAGCGTTACGCAGATTACCTCCGTTGATTTCACAAAGGTACAGATCATGTCTGCCAGCCATGCGTGAAAGAAAACGGTTCAGTATTTTGTTGGCATTGCCCCGTCCCAAATGAATGTCACCACCGGAGTGACCGCCTTTCAAACCTTTCACTTCCACCTTGAAGAAGAAATATCCGGCGGGAACTTCTACCTCTTTATACGTAAATTCTGCAACGGAGTCAATACCTCCGGCACATCCGATAAAGATTTCTCCTTCATCTTCCGAATCGAGGTTCAGAAGGATGTCACCGCTCATAAAACCTTCTTGTAGGGCAAAAGCTCCGGTAAGCCCCGTTTCTTCGTCTACAGTAAACAGACATTCCAACGGACCATGTTCGATGCTGTCGTCAGCCAGGATAGCCAGTTCGGTGGCTACACCGATACCGTTGTCGGCTCCGAGGGTTGTGCCTTTGGCTTTCAGCCATTCACCGTCAATTTCAGTTTCGATGGGATCGGTGAGGAAGTCATGTTGAACATCGTTATTCTTTTCGCACACCATGTCGATATGCGATTGCAGAACGACGGTTTGAAGATTTTCTTTTCCCGGAGTAGCGGGCTTTTTAATCAATACATTACCGGCTTCGTCCACCTTGGTTTCGAGATTATGTTTTGCTCCGAATGCCTTCAGGTAGGCAATCATTTTCTCTTCCTTCTTCGAAGGGCGTGGCACTTGGCAGATTTCTTCGAAATACTTGAATACGCCAGCCGGCTTTAAGTCTTTTTTTTCCATGCTGTTTCTATTTTATAATAGGAATAGAAGGGTTGTTTTCGCTTCTTCTATTGCTAAATATGGTTAATTTGATTGACTTATCTGAACTCATATCTCATTAAAGCCTATCTTTGCACTCACAAAATTAATAGAAATGGTTGAGACTATACTGATAACTTTGTTAATAGTTGCTATTTCCCTGGTATTATTAGGGGTGAAAGTATTCTTTACGAAGGGTGGGAAGTTCCCGAATGGTCACGTAAGCGGGAATAAAGCGTTGCGTCAGAAAGGAATCGGATGCGCGCAGTCGCAGGATCGCGAAGCACAAAAGAAACCGCGTTTTTCTATTAACGAGTTGGAAAAAGCCTTGAACGATAGTATGAATTAAATTTATTAAAAACAATACTTATTAATTATGAATAGAATGAACTACCTCATGAACGGTTTGGCTGCTCTTGCGTTTATCGTTTTATTTTCACAATGTGCTGGCAAAACTGACAATCAAACTACCAATGCTCCGGCGCAGGCTAATGCCGAACTGTCAGGAATGAAAATTGCCTATGTTGAAATAGATACGCTGCTTGCCAAATACAATTTCTGTATTGACTTGAATGAGGCGATGGTAAAGAAGAGCGAAAACGTTCGTATGACATTGAATCAGAAGGCTACCTCTTTGAACAAGGAAAAGCAAGATTTTCAGAAGAAAGTTGAAAACAATGCTTTCCTGTCACAAGATAGAGCGCAGCAAGAGTACAACCGTCTGGTGAAGTTGGAACAAGATTTGCAAGAGTTGAGCAACAAACTTCAGAATGGTTTGATGGAAGAGAACAACAAGAATAGCTTGCAGTTCCGCGATTCTATCAACGCTTTCCTGAAAGAATATAATAAGACTCACGGATATAGCCTGATCTTCAGCAACACTGGTTTCGATAACCTGCTTTATGCTGACAGCACTTTCAATATTACAAAAGAAATTGTTGACGGGTTGAATGCAAGATATTCACCAGTGAAGAAATAAATGATATAAAACTGTTCCGTTCTTTATAAAAGGACGGAACATTATCGAATTAAAAAAAGTGATGCCTGTTCAAGACTGAAAAGCTATGAACGGGCTTTTTTTATGACCTTTCTTTTTCTTCTTCCTGTGGAATACGGAAAGCGGTGTAAAGTTCGAGGATGGCAGCAACTGTGAGGCAGGCAATCCATTCATTGCCTCGTGTGGTAAACATAAAGGCTCCGGTCAGGATAAGTGCCAGTGCGCCGAATATCTGCTGAACACGCAGGCGTTTCAATGTTTTGCTCTTTCCTTTGACGGGTGTGTTCACTTGTGCCAATGCGATACATCCGGCTCCAACAGTATATATGTAAGGAGCGTATATCCATCCGGTAATAAACACAGCTGCTCCGGTGAGAGCCATTATGGCGCCTGCGGTGAAAAGGGCGGGTACTAATTGTTTCATTCTTTAATCTTCAAAAACGTAAATATCTTCGTTGGGTTTCTTCATCAGATACTTTTCACGGGCGATCTGTTCGATGGCGTCCGGATTGGTACTTATTTCGTTGAGACGTTTGGTGTTCTCTTCGTAATCTGCCCGGTACTTTTCTATCTCTTCTTTCAACTGGCTGATTTCCCGTTCATATCCGAAACGACGAACCAGGCTGTTCTCGTCCAGAAAGCCAATGATAACAGCAAATGCAACGACCGTAATGAGGTACTTGCGTCTGCATATGAAACTCCAGATACTGATTAGTTTACCCATAATTTCTCCTTTTAATATCTGCAAAGATAAAACTAATAACTTAAAAACTTATCGCTTCGGCTTCAAAACTTCTCTCTTTATCCCTTATTACTTATCACTTTTTTTGTGTACATTTGCAGAATAAGCGAAATTTCAAAAACAGAGAGAATCCCGGATATGGAAAACTATATTGTTTCAGCCCGTAAATACCGTCCGTCCACGTTCGAATCGGTGGTGGGGCAGCGGGCGTTGACTACTACGCTGAAAAATGCAATTGCTACCCAAAAACTGGCTCATGCTTATTTGTTTTGCGGACCGCGCGGGGTAGGAAAAACGACTTGCGCGCGTATCTTTGCCAAAACCATTAATTGTATGACGCCTACCGCTGACGGAGAGGCTTGCAATCAGTGTGAGTCATGTGTAGCTTTCAACGAACAGCGGTCATATAATATTCACGAACTCGATGCTGCTTCTAATAACTCGGTGGATGACATTCGCCAGTTGGTGGAGCAAGTGCGTATCCCGCCACAGATTGGTAAGTATAAGGTATATATCATCGACGAGGTGCACATGCTCTCGGCATCTGCTTTCAATGCGTTCCTGAAAACGCTGGAAGAACCTCCCCGTCATGCGATTTTTATTCTGGCTACGACGGAGAAGCATAAGATTCTTCCTACCATTCTTTCACGTTGTCAGATTTATGACTTTAACCGGATAAGCGTGGAAGATACGGTGAATCATCTGTCGTATGTTGCTTCGAAAGAAGGAATCACGGCAGAGCCGGAAGCGCTGAACGTGATAGCCATGAAGGCGGACGGTGGTATGCGTGATGCATTGTCTATCTTCGATCAGGTGGTTAGTTTCACCGGAGGAAATATCACCTATAAGAGTGTGATTGATAATCTGAACGTACTTGATTATGAATATTATTTCCGTCTGACGGATTGCTTCCTCGAAAACAAGGTGAGCGACGCATTGTTGCTTTTCAATGATATATTGAATAAAGGTTTTGACGGAAGTCACTTTATTACCGGATTGTCGTCTCATTTCCGTGACTTGTTGGTCGGGAAAGACCCGGTGACATTGCCTTTACTGGAAGTGGGAGCGAGCATACGCCAACGTTATCAGGAACAGGCGCAGAAATGTCCGTTACCTTTCTTGTACCGGGCTATGAAGCTGTGTAATGAGTGCGATTTGAATTACCGCATCAGCAAAAATAAGCGTTTGCTGGTAGAACTGACCTTGATACAGGTTGCACAGCTTACCACCGAGGGGGATGACGTGAGTGGTGGGCGTGGCCCTAAGAAGACTATAAAACCCGTATTCACTCAGCCTGCCGCAGCACAGCAGCCGCAGGTAGCTTCTGCCACTCAGGTTCAGCAGGCTCCAGTTCATTCGTCTCCGTCTTCAGTTACAACACAGGCTGCTAATGGCACTACTGCCCAGCATCCGCAGGCTTCTGCGGCTGTGCAACCGGGAGCACCGGCTTCTCCTGGTGCGGCTTCGTCTGCTCCGTCACAAGGAGCGGGAGTTGCTCAGACTGCCAAGGAAGAACGAAAAATTCCCGTGATGAAGATGTCCAGCTTGGGGGTATCTATCAAGAATCCGCAGCGTGACCAAGTATCGCAGAATGCGACTACAACTTATGTTCCTAAGGTGCAACAACCGGAAGAGGATTTTATGTTCAATGACCGGGATTTGAATTATTATTGGCAGGAGTATGCCGGCCAGTTGCCGAAAGAACAGGATGCTCTTGCAAAACGTATGCAGATGCTCCGTCCGGCGTTGCTTAACAACTCAACGACTTTTGAAGTGGTGGTTGATAATGAGTTTGCTGCAAAGGATTTTACAGCTTTGATTCCCGAATTGCAGGATTATCTTCGCGGCAGACTGAAGAACAGTAAAGTGATGATGACAGTGCGGGTAAGTGAGGCAACAGAAACAGTACGTCCTGTGGGACGTGTCGAGAAATTCCAGATGATGGCTCAAAAGAATCAGGCATTGATGCAACTGAAAGATGAGTTCGGGCTGGAATTATATTAATGTACTTACTTCTATCAGATTACCATCCGGATCTCTGAAATAAATACTCCGGATGGCACCCTGCGCACCTCGACGCTGGACTATACCGACTTCTATTTCTATTCCTTTGGATTCTACTTCGACTTTTATTTCCTCTATGTTTCCTTCTGTCAGTAGACAGATGTCCGCACTTCCGAAAGCAGGATGCTTAGCAGCAGGAAGGAACTGTGCTTTTCCTACGTGAAGATTGATTTTCTGATTACCGAACTTGACGGCAAAGCGTTGGTTGCTTGTATCGGCTTCCATTCCCAGGACTTCTGTGTAGAAATGTAGGCTTTTATCTATATCGGACACCGGTATGACGATATGGTCGATATTCTTGATTTTCATATCAATGTAGGCGTTGATTCATGCGGTCTTCATATCCGTCTGAAGGTTTTCTTCCCGGCATGACAATCCACAAGATAATATATATAATCACTCCGGCGAAAGCAGTGAAGAATGTAGCCAATATATATACTATTCTCAATAAAGTAGCATCCCATCCGAAATATTCGGCTATTCCGGCACATACACCTGCAATCATTCGATTGGAAGAGCGGGTTAATTTCTTTTCATTTTCCATGATATACTATGTTCTTTTAATGCAAATGCTACACAAATATAGAGAATATATTTGGTTTATGGGTTAAACGGAAAGATTTATGTATTATTTGTTAGCATTTTAACTTACTTAATTGGGGGTCAACAATAGACCAACAACAAGGAATATTAGGTAGGATTTAGCATGATTTGCTCTCTAAGATGCCTATTTCCTGAAAGCAGAAAACCCTCATAAGTATTTAACTTACAAGGGTTTTTGTTGGGTGGAAGACCGGACTCGAACCGGCGACATTCAGAACCACAATCTGACGCTCTAACCAACTGAACTACATCCACCATGTTTGCGTTTCTCTAACGCGGTGCAAAGATAGATATTATCTTCTAATTTCCAAAAGATTCTGCTATTTTTTTTCGAAAAAAGTATATTCTTTTATTCCCCGATTGTGCTTGCTGAAAAGGGTTCGCGCATCATTTACAAAGATTTTCAGAGAGTTACGTGCTTGTAAAGGAATTGAATCAATCGGCAAATTGACTGGGAGCAATTGATGATTTTTTTTTCCTGATTGAATGGGACGGGCTGTCCATACCAAACTATAATCACAATTATTGAGGCGGACAGTGCTGTCTTTTACTAATTCCATTCTTACCATCAGTCCTCCGTCAGTGCGGCGGGCGGACATATTGGAAATATAATTTCCCAGCGAATAGACTACGAGATGTTTGTCATTCGTCAGGCTGTCTGTGCGAACTTCGATGGGCTGAACTACGTGAGGATGGGAGCCGATGATATGGTTTACTCCTTTTTCAATCAGCCAGTCGGCGAGGAATTTTTGCTCTTTGTCCGGGAGTGACTGGTATTCGATTCCCCAATGCATACAAGCTATGATGGCATCCGGCTTCATTGCTTTACTCTCTTCAATATCTTTGGCGATGATGGCTGTATCGATATAGTTCACGATATTAGGAGGGGTAACGGGGATGCCGTTTGTTCCATACGTGTAGTTGAGCAGGGCGATGCGGAATCCGTTCTTTTCTAATAAAAGAGGATATTTCTTTTCGCGTTCATCAGCGTTGATATACGTGCCTGCGTGTGGAACCTTTAAAGAGTCTATTAATTGAATGGTTCTCTCCAGTCCGGATTTACCACGATCGAGACTGTGGTTGTTGGCAGTCACTAAAACATTGAAACCTGCATCGTGAATTGCGGTCAGAAATTCGTCCGGCGCGCTGAAAGCAGGATAACCTTTGTAAGGTTTGCCTCCTAATGTCACTTCCAGGTTGGCGATGGAGAGGTCGGCTTTCTTTATTTCTTCTTTGACATACGCAAAGCATGTGGAGTAATCATAGCCGGTTGATGTTCGTGCAGCGTTGATTTGTCCCTGATGTTGCATGAGGTCACCTACGAAAAGGAGGCGTAGGGTGTCGGTGGGGAAGATGCTGTCGGAAAGGCTGTCCGACAGGGTGTCAATGATAGAATCTCTCTTTGCCTGCGACCGGGAGGTGCAGGACAAAGAGAGAAGCAAAATCATCAGAAACAGGGTATGTCTCATTGATAAATAGCTTTCTTACCAGCTAAGAGTGTATTTTTCATTAACGATACAATCGTCATTGGTCCAACACCGCCCGGTACGGGAGTGATGAATGAGCATTTCGGTGCAACTTCGTCAAACTTCACGTCGCCGGTCAGTTTAAAACCTGATTTCTTGGTTGCATCCGGCACACGGGTAGTACCTACGTCAATAACTGCCGCGCCTTCTTTCACCATTTCGGCTTTTACAAAGTTCGGTTGTCCCAAAGCAGCGATAATAATATCAGCTTCCTGACATTCTTTTATCAGGTCTCTGCTACGGCTGTGGCATACGGTTACTGTGGCATCGCCCGGATAGGCTTTCTGCATCATCAGGGCAGCCATCGGTTTGCCGACAATATTGCTGCGTCCGAGTACGACGCACTTTTTTCCGGAAGTTTCTATGTTATAACGTTTCAACAATTCGAGGATGCCGTTGGGAGTAGCGGATACATAACACGGAAGCCCGATGGACATACGGCCTACGTTGATCGGATGGAAACCGTCTACGTCTTTACGGTAATCAATTGTTTCGATTACTTTCTGTTCGGAGATATGCTTGGGTAAGGGAAGTTGTACGATAAAGCCGTCCACGTCGTTGTCTTCGTTTAGTTCACGTACTTTGGCAAGCAGTTCTTCTTCGGTCACGTCACTTTCATAACGGATGAGGGAAGACTTGAATCCACATACTTCACAGGCTTTTACTTTGGCAGCTACATAAGTCTCGCTACCACCATCGTGTCCTACAAGAATAGCGGCCAGGTGCGGGCGTTTTTCGCCATGAGCCACCATTTCGGCTACTTCGGCTGCAATCTCTTGTTTTACTTGTTCGGAAATTGCTTTTCCGTCTATCAGAGTCATATTTTCAGAGTATTTATTGGTGATGGACAAAAGTAAAATAAATAACTGAACTCTCCAAAGGGATTGGAATTTTTGTCAAGAGATGGGGGGGATAAAAAAAGAGGGAGCCGAAACTTCCTCTTTTTACTTATCATTAGATTTGGATCTACAGAATGATTACTTTTTCATCTTAGGCATCATCTTACCCATTTTGCTGCTAGTCACCATTTTCATCATTTTGCGTGTCTGGTCGAACTGTTTCAATAGGCGATTCACTTCTTGGATAGTCGTTCCGCTACCTTTGGCGATACGCGTACGGCGTGAACCGTTCAGTATTTCCGGATTGGAACGTTCTGCCGGAGTCATGGAATAAATGATGGCTTCGATGCTCTTGAAAGCATTGTCGTCAATATCAATATCTTTGATTGCTTTTCCTACTCCCGGAATCATGGAAGCGAGGTCTTTCAGATTACCCATTTTCTTGATTTGTGCAATCTGGCTAAGGAAGTCGTTGAAGTCGAATTGGTTTTTGGCAATTTTCTTCTGTAAGCGTTTGGCTTCTTCTTCATCGTATTGTTCCTGTGCGCGTTCTACCAATGAAACGATGTCACCCATACCGAGAATACGGTCGGCCATACGGGCAGGGTGGAACTGATCGATTGCTTCCAGCTTTTCACCTGTACCTACGAATTTAATCGGTTTGTTCACTACCGAACGGATAGAAAGAGCCGCACCACCGCGGGTATCACCATCGAGTTTGGTCAGTACCACACCGTTGAAGTCCAGACGTTCATTGAATTCTTTAGCTGTGTTTACAGCGTCCTGACCGGTCATGGAGTCTACCACGAACAGAATTTCGTCCGGGTTGATTGCTTTTTTGATAGCGGCGATCTCGTTCATCATCTGCTCGTCTACTGCCAGACGTCCGGCTGTATCGACGATAACGAGGTCGTATCCTTTGGCTTTGGCTTCCTGAATGGCGTGTTGTGCGATTTCTACCGGATTCTTGCTGTCCAGTTCGCAGTACATCGGTACTTCAATCTGTTCTGCCAATACACGTAACTGTTCGATAGCTGCCGGACGGTAAACGTCACAAGCCACCAATAATGGCTTACGGTTCTTCTTGGTTTTCAGCATCCGTGCCAGTTTACCGGAGAAGGTGGTCTTACCCGAACCCTGCAAACCTGACATCAGGATAACTGCCGGACGGGCGTCAATGTTGATCTCGGCTGTCTCTCCACCCATCAATTGTGTAAGTTCATCATGCACGATTTTCACCATCAATTGGCTTGGCTTCACAGCCGTAAGAACGTTCTGGCCAAGCGCTTTTTCTTTCACTGTATCCGTGAAATTCTTTGCCACCTTGTAGTTTACGTCGGCGTCGAGAAGTGCTTTACGTACGTCTTTCAGCGTCTCCGCCACGTTGATTTCGGTGATTTTGCCTTCACCTTTCAGAATCTTGAATGACCGTTCTAGTCTTTCACTTAAATTATCGAACATAGTTATTTAATTACGAATTACTAATTACAATTTACTTGGCCGAAAGAGGGACTTTTCCGTCTACTCTTTATTTGAGCTTGCAAATGTACAAAAATCTCTTGTATTTATATCTTTTTATTCTGCCATTTTGCTTTTTTGAGATAAATATAACTTGTTATCAACAGCAAGCTATAATACACAATCTCAATCGTAAAGCAAATTTCGATCGGTGCTTTCAGCCACATTCCGATGAAAATGATGTATGATCCGTAGATGATAATTGTAATCGTTTCGAGCAACAGGGCTGCCTGTGTATTTCCTGTTCCGGAGATACCGTTAAACACCACGTTGGCTACGGATGCGATAAGCATGGCGCAACAAATTACATATACCGAGGGGACGGATTCCGTAATGAGCGCAGCTTCACTAGTGTAAATGGAGAGCAGGAATTGCGGAAACAGTGCCGATACCGCTACTAACCCCAGCATGATGAAAAAGGAGAAACGCGCAATTTTATTAATGAGCGGCATCACGTGCTGGATGCCTCCTGCACCAATAGCATTGCTGACAAGACTGTTGGTAGTCGTAGCCAGTGCGTTGACCGGAATCAGCAATACGACATAAATACTCCGGACGATATTGGCAATCGCCAGTTCCCGTTGTCCCAACCGTTCTACGGCTACGAAGAAAACGAACCAGGTAGCCATCGACAGGAAATATTGCAGCATGGTGAAGCAGGAGATACTAAGAATCCGCATCAGCAATGCTGGGTCGAATGTGCGCAGGCGGTTCATACCGTATTTCTTTAAATCGACCGTGGCATACGTATAGATGACGAAAAAGAGAATGGAGGAGGCTTCTGCCAATACGGAAGCAATAGCAGCCCCTTTGATACCCATTTCCGGCAAACCGAACTTTCCGAAAATTAATGCATAGTCCAGTACGACATTAGTTAATGCCATGACAATAGCATTGATGGTTAGCACTTTAGTGCGTGTAATGCCGATGTACAATGCCCGGAACATGACATTGATAAAAGAGAAAAAGAATCCGTAAATACGCCAGTTCAGAAACTCCATTGTTCCTTCGTAGATGGATTCTGAAGAAACCAGCAAACGCATGATGTTTCCACCGAATGCTTTGGTGAATCCGAATAGCAGCAGGGCCATGACGAACAGGAACATGATTCCTTGAATCATGACGGGACCGACATCCGAATAGCGTCCTTCGCCATTGCGTCGTGCGATGACTATCTGCGAACCGGTACTGAATCCGAATGCGATGGTGAATACGCATATATAGAATAACCCGCCCATAGCTGATGCTCCAAGGGCTACTTCACTCACGTGTCCGAGGAATGCTGTGTCGGTGACATTGATGACATTTTGTGCCAGCAAGCTTAGTAGTATCGGATAACTGACACTCCAAATCTGTTTGTTGGTGTACATAATTAAGTGTTTAAGTTTACACTTTGCAAAGATAGTGCTTTATTTCGATTCGGAAACGATGGGGTAGATGAAAACAATTTCCGGACCTTCGGGAGTTTTATCGTTGACGAGATAGTTTCCTCCGAAATGTTTTAGTAACAATAGGTTGATATCATGCCGGATGATGGTTTCCTGTGATACGAATGCATGGTCTGCCAAAGGTGAATTAGTGATCCGGAAACAAAGCATGTTTTCATTCTGGCTTAATGTGAACCGGATGATTCGTGCTTGCCGGTGTTCTTGTGGGTACACCAGTACGCTAATCAAGGCCTGTGTCAGTCGCATTATATCGGTATGAATTTGGGCGTCCGTTTCGCTGGAAAATTCAATCTGGATACCTGTTTCTTCGTTCCTCATCTGCGCCATGCTGCATGCTTCCTTGCATAGGGTAGTGGCATCATAGTCTTGCAACTGGAACTTCATCATCTGAGCTTCCAAACGGGATAAGTCGAGAACGTCATTGACAAGTCTCATTAACTTCTCCGAACTTTTGTGGATGATGTTTGAGTATTCTTGCCTTATTTCCTTGTCTATATTGGGTTCGCTGGCTATGAGTTGTGAGAAACCGACCACATTGTTGAGTGGGGTACGGATGTTATAGCTCATGTTGGACAGGAAGCGATTTTTTATTTCATTGGTCTTCCGCACGTTTTCTGTTGTTTTCCGGATTTCGTTTTCCGCGTATTTGAGTGCCTTCCGTACCATAAAGAGTCGTGCCATAAAGATAAAAAGCAGAATCAGGATAACAAATATAAAGATCAGATAGGTGAGCTGGATCCGGTTGTTTTCCCTTTTTTGATCCAGTTCTGTTTTTTCGATATTGTATTTGCTTTGTATCTGTGCCATCTGATTGTTTGAGAGTACAGTGGCTGTCGAGTCTTTGATGGCAAGTGCCTGCTCATACAGGGGGATGGCTTTTCCGCTTTGCCCTGCCTGTTTCCATATTCTGGCCTTTTCGAGTAGCTGTTCGGCATAGTCGCTTGTGAAGTCTTTCTTCAACATCGTCAGTGTCGTGTCGATATAATCCGATGCCTGTTGGTAGGCTCCAATTGCCTGGTAATATTTGGCAAATGTGTCGAAATAGAGTACTTTATACATGAAATAAGTATTCTCGTCCAGATATTCTTTAGATTTTACGAGATGTTCATAGGCTTGTTGCGGCTGATGGGTATTCAGGTAATAATAGCTGTAGAACAGTTCATTGAACAGGTATACATCGGCAAATCCCGCTTTTAAGGATGGGTTTGCACTGATGTGGTTATGAAGAGTGTTTTCCAGTTCCTGCAAATATTTGAGTAGTTTTTTATTATCCTTCTTTTCTTTGACAACGGATACTAACTGTGACAATACCGAGATACGGACCACCGGATTTTCTGTCGGAGTGAGTAGCTGGTAGGCAGCCTCCAGTGCTTCTATTCCTTTATCCCAGCGCTGGCTGCCGATATATGCATTACTCAAGCATTGATAGGCAGCCATACTACCCCGGTTACTATTCATTTGGGAGGCTTGCTGTTGCATCTTTTGAGATTCGTTGATAGCAAGTTCGTATTGTTCGTTGAATGTGTACAGGTCTATCTGGAAACGTTTGGCATCAAAGAAGTAATTCCATAAATCTGATTTCCGGGCATGAGGCTCCATTATGGTGAGCCATTTGGCTACACTGTCTTGATTATTACGATTGTAATAGTATAAAATATGGTAGTAAGCAGCCAGACCGGCATATTTGTCATTTCCCAGTTGCAATGCTTCTTTCATTAATGCATCCGAATATTGGATACATTGCTGGTTGTTTTGTTCTATTCTGATGATTTGATTGAGAACATTCAGCCGTGTCGTATCGTACGGTAATGTTTCCAACACCTTTATCAGGCTGTCGGATTCCAAAACAATCTCGGTGCTGGCTTTTCCGGTGAGGGTGCAGCATAATAGAAGGATCAGGAGCAGGACTTGTTTCATTCGGCTTCCTCCTTTCCTTGTTGCTCATGGTAAATGGGGTGTGTGAACAGGAAACGGGCTCCTTCCTCATAATTGGAGTCAATCCATATTTTGCCGCCCAGCTGCTCGATAATGAGTTGGCAGATAGACAGACCGAGTCCTGTCCCTTGAGCATTTTCATTCAGTTTCTCAAAACGGTTGAATATTTTATTCTGATTCTCCGGAGAGATACCGCAACCGGTGTCGGTCACGGAAAACAGTGCTATGTCTTCTGTCTGTTTTTCCAGTTCCATGGTGATGGAACCTTGCGGAGTAAATTTGGTTGCATTGATGAGAAGGTTGATTAATAATTGTTGTAACCTTGCATTGTCTGTCGTCAATTCTAATGAATGGAGAGAGGTCGAAAAACGGACGTTAGCATTCGTTTGTTTTATTTTCTCAACCATGTCGATAACGTTTCTGCATATTGCCACTGCATCACATCGCTCATATTTGAATTTCATCTTGCCTACTTCGAGACTGGACAAGTCGATTACGTCGTTAATCAGCTTGAGTAACAGTTCTGAATTTTGCTGAATAATATCGCTACACTGTTTCCGGGTCTCGTTGTCGATGGATTCTTCCGTCAGGATGGAGGAGAAGCCGGACAACGCATTGAGCGGCGTGCGAATTTCATGGCTCATGTTGGAAAGGAAAAGGCTCTTTGTCCGGATGGAATTTTCTTCTTGCTTTTTCACTTTTTCCAGTTCCTGCTGTGATTGGCGCAGTTTTTTATTTCCTCGTCTGACCAAAAGGATGAAAAATACAATCAGTATGACTATGAATAGGATGGTGAACCAGCTCCAGTAGAGGATTGTCTTCTGTCTGTTTAAGTTGTCCAGTTCATTTTTATCTATTTGGTAGAGGGTGTGCAATTCATTGATTTGGCGAATATAATTCATTGCGTCCAAAGAGTCTTTGTACGTATTGAATATTTCATAAGCTTCACATGCTTCCTTGCTGTTTCCCATTAGTGTAAGTATGTGTGCACGATCTTTCAGTACTTGCAGGGATCTGTATGAGTTGGCTGCTTTGGTATGCGAAAGTAATTCGTCAAGTGTGGTTAGTGCCTGCGTGTATTCTTTGGATTCAGTGTAGTAGCGTGAATACAGGTATTTAATCATTAAATGAAAATATGGGTACTGGTGTTGCCGGCTGATTTGTTCGGTTTGTCGTATATAGTTTAATGCTTCCGGAAGATGATGCATCTGGATGCGATAGAATGCCTGACAATAAACAAGGTGGAAATCGTCTTGGGGATTCGTATCCTTGTTGATAACAGATTCGAGTTCCCGGATATTGTCTTCTATATCTGTCATTTGGTGATAGTTGAGCTTCGTCAGGATAAATTGGGACAAGATCGTTTTGATATATTGGTTGGCATGAGGGAGTTTCTGAATGATTTCTAATGCTTCCTTATACGATTTGATGGCAACTTGTGGTGTTGACGAACTTAAATAGGTATTTCCAATGGCGTGTAATGCGAGTGCTGTTCCCAAAGGATAGTCCATTTCTCTGGCTTTCTGGTATATCTGATTGGCCTGGTTGATGGCGAGACTGATGTTGCCTTCTGTGATTAAGGCTTGAACGGTCAGCAGATTTATCTGGAATAGGAGTGGGTATTGTTGTTCCTTTTGTAATTCCGGTTCTAAAAGTTTTTCCCAGGCAATGATGCTGTCGACAGGGGCGTCCGGACTAAATGGATGATTGTATTCAAGTAAAGGTTGTAATAAAGAAAGACGATCTGAATTTGTACGTGCAGCATATAAGGTGACCGATATTAATGCGGTTACGACTATTGCAATTATATGACGTCTGTGTTTTTTCACCTGATATAAGAATTGCTTGCTTGTAAGTTTATCTGCAAAAGAACTAAAAAGAGTGAAGATTACAAAGAAATCTTCACTCTTTTTTATAATTTATTTTCTTTTGAGTATCTCTCGTACCCCAGGGCCCTCGTGGTTGGGGTAGCCGGGAGTATGGTTTCTGCATCGTGGATCGGCATCTACTTTCAAACTCCGGTAATCGTCTTTGGTGCGGGCGATGTAATCATCAAGCATGGCACGGTGTTCGGCGAGGACTTTACTGTATTTAGGGTCTTTGGCGAGATTCTTGCGTTCTCCCGGATCCTTTTTCATATCATATAGCTCTTCTCCGTTACCTTCCAGATAGTGAGTGTACTTGTATCTCGGTCCGCGTACCATACGTCCGGGAGTAACGACATATTCATATTCGCTATGCCATTCGGAAACGACATAAGGGTGAGTTTTTTTCTGTTTCTCTCCTTTTAATATAGGTGCAAGGCTGATTCCCGGTTTTTCGGCCGGAACAGGAATTCCTGCCAAATCACAAAGGGTAGGCAGAAGATCCAGTGTAGGCTGTGTCAATACTTGGTCTATGGGCTTTTTCTGTTGTTTGATGCCGGGACCTGCAAAGATAAACGGTACGTTGGTCATTTCATCGTAGAAGCTGATGTGTTTGGTCACCATGCGGTGTGAAGCCATCCCATCACCATGGTCAGCCATGATAATAACGATTGTGTTTTTTCCGGCAGGAGTGGAGTAAAGTGCTTTCAATACGCTGTCTACTTGCTTGGAAACCATCTTGGTATAGTGTTGGAAAGCAGCAATGTAATGACGGTAATTCTCTTCATTCCAATGAGAGGCCTGGGTCATGCGGCGATGACTGCAGCAGATGTATTGTACAGGTTTAGGGATATTGCTCCAGTCTTCTACATCGAAATTGGCTGGTAGTTCCGGAAGGGTTCCGCTAATGGGGCGGTCGGTATGTACTCCTTCGTTCGCTCCTACAAATCCACAGATATTGTGAGGGTTCTGAAAATCTGCGATACAGATGAATGGTTCTTCCGGCGGATTACTTAGATAAGCAACAGCGTCTTCGCATGTTCCTACATCCAGGAAGCTGTCGTTATTGACCGGGAATTCCGGATCAGTGAATGGCTTGGCTACTGGTTCTTTATGCTTGAATCCTCTAAGTGAACCCATGTCATGCGTTTTTCCGAAGTGTACGGCTTCGTAACCGTTTTCAGAAAAAAGACTTCCTAATGTCGGTACATTTTCGGGAATACGTGGGTTGATAGGTTCGCTGGAGTTGGAACGTACATTGGTTTGATGAGGCATCATGCCACTCCATAAAGCAGCGCGTGAGGGTTGGCTGAGAGGGCAGCCTACATAAGCATTGGAGAAGATAACTCCTCGTGAAGCGACTTCGTCAATAGGGAGGGTGCAGCCTTGTGTTTGTCCGTAAGCTCCCACAACGCGTTGTGTCAGATGGTCGCACTGGATAATCAGGAAATTGGGCTTTTCTTGGGCCTGCGCTGTCACGCTGCACAGGGCTAATCCCATGAATGGATAAATAGTTTTCATTACTGGTTAGAATTAAGTAATATTTGATTTGGAAGCAAAAGTAGGAAAAAAGGAAACGTAAAAAAGGGCGAGGTAGTAGTTTTGGACGCAAATGAAAGTATTTTGTACAAAAATGAAAGGTGTGGCAAGCGGTTAGGGGTAACTATCGGTGATGGGAGTTGAATGATAAGTGATAAACGGCAGGTGATAAGTCATAAAATGGGTTACCGAAAAAGAAAACGGTGAATAAACTGCACTTGTTATGGCGCAGTTTGTTCACCGTTCATTTATAAGTTTGCTGTTGATTAGCTGTTCATGCTCATCAGGAATTCGTCGTTGTCTCTGGTTTTTTCCAGACGGTCTTTAACAAAGTCCATTGCTTCGATCGGATTCATGTCGGCAAGATATTTGCGCAATATCCACATGCGGTCAAGGGTTGTTTTATCAAGCAACAGGTCGTCGCGACGAGTGCTGGATGCGGTAATGTTGACTGCCGGGAAGATGCGTTTGTTGGACAGGTTGCGGTCGAGCTGCAACTCCATGTTACCTGTACCCTTGAATTCTTCGAAGATAACTTCGTCCATTTTAGAACCGGTATCGATCAATGCGGTAGCAATAATAGTCAGTGAACCACCGTTTTCAATATTACGGGCAGCACCGAAGAAGCGTTTAGGTTTATGAAGTGCATTTGCATCCACACCACCGGAAAGAACTTTACCGGATGCAGGAGATACTGTATTGTATGCACGAGCCAGACGAGTAATAGAATCAAGGAAGATAACTACGTCGTGACCACATTCTACCAGACGTTTTGCCTTTTCCAATACGATACCTGCAATTTTTACGTGGCGTTCTGCCGGTTCGTCGAAAGTAGAAGCAATTACTTCTGCATTAACGCTGCGCGCCATGTCTGTTACTTCTTCCGGGCGTTCGTCAATCAGCAGCATAATCATGTAAACTTCCGGGTGGTTGGCTGCGATAGCGTTTGCGATATCTTTCATTAAGATGGTCTTACCTGTCTTTGGCTGGGCAACGATCAATGCACGCTGGCCTTTACCGATAGGAGCGAAAAGATCGACGACACGGGCAGACATAGAGTCTGAATAACCGCCTTTGCAAAGTTTAAACTTTTCATCCGGGAAGAGAGGTGTCAGATGTTCGAAAGGAACACGGTCGCGAACGAAAGCTGCATCACGTCCGTTGATCTTCGAAACCTTTACCAATGGGAAATATTTTTCTCCTTCTTTGGGTGGACGGATAACTCCTTCTACTACATCACCGGTTTTCAGACCAAATAGTTTGATTTGAGATTGTGATACATAAATATCATCCGGAGAAGAAAGGTAGTTATAGTCGGAAGAACGGAGGAATCCGTATCCATCCTGCATAATTTCCAGAACACCTACTCCGTTGAGAATATCGTCGAATTCATAAGGCTTTTCGCGTTCAATAACCTTACGTTCCTGCTGCTGTTGTACCGGAAGATTTTCACCCGCATTGTTCTGCTGAGCGGCACGTGGCATCGGTGAGCGTTGTTGGTTTTGGTTCTGGTTCTGATTTTGATTTGGGTTCTGAACCTGATTCTGGTTATTGTTGTTACGCTGGAAATTATTATTGGTGTTATTGCCATTATTTCCATTGTTGTTAGCATTGTTATTACCGTTGTTATTGTCGCGTGAGCGAACAATACGCGGACGTTGCTGCTGGGACTGCTGCTGTTGAGATTGTTGTTGCTGTTGAGGATGAGATGGCTGTTCCGGTGCTGTCTGTGCTGATTCTGTTTTAGTAGCTTCGAATTTTCCGAATAATTCGGTAGGAAGCTCTATTTTTTCAGAAGGCAGATCTTCGATTGGAATAAAATCATCGTCGTCAACGCTGGATAAGATATTACTTTCCTCGTCGATAACGGGTGCAGCTTTCTTTTGTGGTTTATCTATTACCTTTTTCTCTACAACAGGTTTGTTAGGTTCAGTAGCCGGTTTATTTGTTTCTGCAACAGGCTTATTTGCTTCTGCAGCTGGTTTGTTTTTTGCTTTCTTCTCAGCTGTTTGCTGTTGTACCGGAGCTGGCTTTTCCGTAGCACCAGTAGCTTTCTCTGCAACAACAGGTTTAGGTTCCACTACTTTGGGTGCTGCCGGTTTTGCATTTTCTACTTCTTTTTTCTCTTCTGCATCAGAGCTCTTACGAGGACGGCCTACTTTACGCTTGGGAGTAGCAGTGTTTTCCGCTTTAGCTTCTACAACAACAGTTTCTTTTTCTTTGTTTGTACTTTCTTCTTTCTTGGAAGGTTGTGGTGCAGCTTTTACAGGAGCGGTCTCTTTTGTCTTGTTAGCCTCTTCACTCTTTGTTGCGGAAACCACTTTGTCTTCTTTTTTGGTAGGAGCTACCCGTGAACGCTTTTTCTTTTGTTCTTCATTTTTGCGTTCTTCTTTTAGCTTATCTGCGGCTACTTTCTTTGTAGCTCCTACAATGGCCTGTTCATCGAGTATTTTATAAACAAGGTCTTCTTTTTTGTATGAGTCTGCTTTTTTTATGCCTAACTCTTTGGCAATAACTTGAAGTTCCGACAGATTTTTGTCGTTTAATTGGATAATGTTATACATATAGTATGGTAAGTTATTAATATTTCTTTTTTTGCTGAATTATGGACAGCATTACTACAGCTCATGGCTACAGATATGCGAGCATACGTTTTGTTTTTTATTCTGAATTAGGGATGTATATGTTGAATCGTAGAATGTTTCAACGGGGCAAAGATAATAATTTTTTTTGGTTTCATGAACAATCAAACATTTTTTTCCACGTAAAAGTGTATCTTTGCTACATAAAAGAAAATAGTATGACAGTAAATGAAGCTCATTTAATTTATTTTTCGCCTACACACACATCTAAACAAGTTGCGGAGGCGATTGTTCACGGGACGGGCATAAAAAATATTTTTCCTATTAATGTGACGCAGCAGATTGCGGATGAAATTGTGATTCCTACATCTTCTTTGGCTATTATTGTAGTGCCTGTGTATGGAGGACATGTCGCTCCTTTGGCAATGGAACGTTTACAGTATATCCGTGGAGTGGATACTCCTACCGTTTTGGTAGTGGTTTACGGAAATCGCGCTTATGAAAAAGCTTTAATGGAACTGGATGCTTTTGCTATTCCTCACGGATTTAAAGTAATTGCCGGGGCAACTTTTATTGGAGAACATTCATATAGTACCGACAAATACCCGATTGCAGTGGGACGTCCTGATGAATCGGATTTAGCCTTTGCTGCGGAGTTTGGGAAGAAAATCATGGAAAAAATACAGACAGCTGATAGTATGGATACCCTTTATCCGGTGGATGTACGTACTATCAAACGTCCGAGTCAACCATTCTTTCCTTTGTTCCGTTTTTTGAGGAAAGTCATCAAGTTACGTAAAAGTGGTACACCGCTTCCCCGCGTTCCTTGGGTGGAAGATGAGGATTTGTGTACCCATTGCGGGTTATGTGTGGTCCGTTGTCCGGCAGGGGCTATAACGAAAGGGGATGAGCTACATACGGATGAGGCTAAATGTATCAAATGTTGCGCTTGTGTAAAAGCTTGCGTTAGGAAAGCAAGGGTGTATGAAACTCCTTTTGCAGCTTTGTTATCAGATTGTTTCAAGAAACAGAAGTTGCCTCAGACTATTTTGTAAATCACGACGCGCTTAGTCGTTTCATCAATACGAAAGCGGTTGTCTGTTCGTTCGCCTATCAGCCATGCGATGTGTTCTCCACAGCAGAGTACCCATTGGCGTTCTTTTTGGCTGATAGAAAATTTGCGGTCGGTCAGATAATCGCTTATTTTTTTCTTTCCTTTCATTCCAAAAGGAATAAAAGTGTCTCCCGGCTGCCATTTCCGGTAATGAATTTCTCCATTCAGTTTGTCGGCATCAAAACAGGCAATTTCCTTTTCACGTGGAATGAGAAAATCCGGGGTGTATTCTTTTTCTTCTTTGATAATTTGAAAAGGAGGAAGAGTCTCATTTTCAGATTCAGCTGTTTCTATTAATAGGAATTCTCTGTCTTTTATCACTCTCCATTCTTTGCTACAGAATTGCTTGCCCGGTTGGCTATGAAGCGAATGGGTGATATCTTTGATTTGTGCGGAATTGAATCCTAGAGGATGCAGGACTTCGAATAAGATGGCTTCGGGTGCCGGTTCCTTTACCAAATCACAGATTCTGATACCTTCTGCCGTAATGATTTTCTTTTTAGTTTCCTCTATACATTTATTATATATAGTGGCTACATCATTCAGATAATTACTCGTATCTATCAGAGTGTTTTTGACTGACGGATTAATTTCCTGCATGAGGGGAAGGAGGTTGAGTCGGATTTTATTACGGGTATATTCGTCTTCCAGATTGGTGCTGTCTGTCACATAATCTTGTCCGATGTTTTGCAGGTAACGAATTATCTCTTCCCGGTTGATACAAAGCAGAGGGCGTACGATGGTTCCATTACGGGGGCGGATTCCTAACAGACCGGTAATTCCTGTTCCCCGAATCAGGTTAAGTAGTATAGTTTCTATGCTATCATCCTGGTGATGGGCCACAGCGACAACATCTGCCTGACATTCTTTTCTAATTTTCTCGAACCATTGGTAGCGGAGTTCCCGTGCGGCCATTTCAATCGAAATATGTTTTTCCGTTGCATATTGGGTCGTGTTGAAATCAATGGTATGTAAATGGATTTCCATTCTTTCGCAAAGTTGGCGGACAAATAACTCGTCCCGGTCTGACTCTTTGCCTCGCAGGTGGAAATTACAATGTGCGGCTTCGCAATGATAGCCTGCTGTATGCAGAATATATAGTAATGCCACCGAGTCGGCACCACCACTCAATGCGACCAGGATTTTATCATCCGGTGAGAATAAATGTTCCTTTTCTATATATTTTGTAACGCGTTGTTGTATCATACCTGCAAAGATACGAGTTTATCAATAAGTTTTTTTATTTTTTCTGAATCTTTTAGAGGATGAAAAAAGCTGCTATTTAAAAACATTCTAAATAATTTGCATGCTCCGAAGTTATGAATTATCTTTGCCAAAAATTTTGAGAGTTATGCGTTTGTCCGAATTAAAAACAGGAGAAAAAGGTGTTATTGTAAAGGTATTGGGGCACGGTGGTTTTCGTAAACGTATTGTGGAGATGGGCTTCATTAAAGGTAAAACGGTTGAAGTGCTGTTGAATGCTCCGCTAAAAGATCCCATAAAATATAAAGTTTTAGGTTATGAAATTTCTCTTCGTCGTCAGGAAGCTGAAATGATCGAAGTTATCAGCGAAGAGGAAGCAAAGAAACTGGCCGAGAAGACCGTTTATCATGAAGGATTGCCTGAAGACCTTTCAGTAAAAGAAGAAGATATGAAACGGTTGGCGTTAGGTAAACGCCGTACCATTAATGTTGCTTTGGTCGGAAACCCGAACAGTGGCAAGACTTCTTTATTTAATCTTGCATCCGGTGCTCATGAGCATGTTGGAAACTACAGCGGCGTAACCGTGGATGCCAAAGAAGGTTATTTTGATTTCGAAGGCTATCATTTCCGTATTGTCGATTTGCCGGGAACTTATTCTTTGTCTGCTTATACGCCGGAAGAAATCTATGTGCGTCGTCATATTATCGATGAAACTCCGGACGTGATTATTAATGTAGTCGATTCCTCTAATCTGGAGCGAAACTTATATCTGACTACTCAATTGATAGATATGAATGTCCGCATGGTGGTAGCTCTGAATATTTATGATGAGTTGGAAGCCAGTGGAAATACATTGGATTATCATCTGTTGAGTAAGTTGTTCGGGGTGCCGATGTTGCCTACTGTCAGTAAGAAAAATCGTGGATTGGATACCTTGTTTCATGTTGTTATCAATCTGTATGAAGGAGTAGACTTCTTTGATAAACAGGGAAATATGAATCCGGAAGTTCTTAAGGATTTGACCGAATGGCATGATTCTCTGGAAGATCGTAAGAACCACGAGGAAGAGCATTTGGAAGATTATGTACGTGAACATAAAAAGACGGGGCGTGTCTTCCGGCATATTCATATCAATCATGGTCCTGATATCGAAAAAGCGATTGAAGCTGTAAAAAGTGAAGTGTCCAAAAACGAATTTATCCGTCATAAATATTCTACCCGTTTCCTATCCATTAAATTGTTGGAGAATGATCCTGACATTGAGCGCATTGTGCGGACATTACCAAATGCGGATGAGATATTCCATGTCCGTGATAAGATGTCGAAGCGTGTTCAGGACACAATGAATGAGGATTGTGAATCGGCTATTACGGATGCTAAATATGGATTTATCAGTGGTGCACTGAAGGAGACATTCACAGATAATCACTTGGAGCAGGCGCAGACAACAAAAGTGCTGGATTCGATCGTAACTCACCGTGTCTGGGGATTTCCTATTTTCTTCCTTTTTATGTATCTGATGTTTGAGGGTACGTTTGTCATTGGAGAATATCCGATGATGGGGATTGAATGGCTTGTCGAGCAGATTGGTGACTTGTTACGCAATAATATGGCGGAAGGTCCATTTAAAGATTTGCTGATTGATGGAATTATTGGTGGGGTAGGAGCGGTTATTGTCTTTTTGCCGAATATCTTGATTTTGTATTTCTGCATTTCTCTTATGGAAGATTCGGGTTATATGGCTCGTGCAGCTTTTATCATGGATAAAATCATGCATAAAATGGGATTGCACGGAAAATCATTCATTCCTTTGATTATGGGATTTGGATGCAATGTACCTGCTATTATAGCTTCCCGTACTATTGAGAACCGGAAGAGCCGTCTTATTACAATGTTGGTAAATCCTTTGATGTCTTGCAGTGCGCGTCTGCCAATTTATTTATTGTTGGTGGGTGCTTTCTTCCCGAACAATGCAAGTCTGGTGTTGTTAAGTATTTATGTGATTGGTATTGTACTGGCTGTGGTAATGGCCCGCTTGTTTAGCAAGTTTCTGGTGAAGGGTGATGATACTCCATTTGTGATGGAACTTCCACCTTACCGGATGCCGACAGCAAAATCGATCTTCCGTCACACATGGGAAAAGGGAGCGCAGTATTTGAAAAAGATGGGAGGCATTATTATGATTGCTTCTATTATAATCTGGTTCTTGGGGTATTATCCGAATCATGATGCTTATGAAACAGTTGCCGAGCAGCAGGAAAATTCTTATATCGGCCAGTTGGGACGTGGTATAGAGCCAGTTATAAAACCACTGGGATTTGATTGGAAACTAGGTATTGGCTTGCTTTCCGGTGTGGGAGCGAAAGAATTGGTAGTAAGTACATTAGGTGTCTTATATGCAGATGATCCGGATGCTGATTCAGTAAGTTTGGCAGAACGAATTCCGATTACTCCATTGGTTGCTTTCTGTTATATGTTGTTTGTATTGATTTACTTCCCGTGTATTGCGGCGATAGCGGCTATAAAACAGGAATCGGGTAGTTGGAAATGGACGCTTTTTGCTGCTTGTTACACAACGGGATTGGCTTGGCTTGTATCATTTGCTGTTTATCAGATTGGAGGATTGTTTGTATGAATAATTGGCAAGATTGGGTAGTCGGAGTACTGGTTGTACTCTGCATTGCCCGCGTCATATATGGAATATTTCGTTTTTTTCGTCGTACGCGAGAAAATCAGAATCCTTGTGACAGCTGTGTAAGTGGCTGTGAACTAAAGGATATGATGGATAAGAAACGCGGAGAGTGCGATGTAAAGAAAAAAAGTACAAAGAAAAATTGCTGCGGATAGTTGGTAGTTTCAAAATTTGTACTACCTTTGCAACCGCAAACGAGAAATAATGGTTCCTTGGATGAGTGGCTTAGTCAGCGGTCTGCAAAACCGTGTACGGCGGTTCGAATCCGCCAGGAACCTCAAGTAACACTTTGAATGAGGTTGTGTCAAAACGCTGACACAGCCTTTTTTTATGCGCAAAGCCCAGACTTTCTCAAGCCCGGGCTTTGTTATTACCCAAAGTTTTCGTATCTTTAGGTATAAAGTTTTTCGTTATGGCAAAGTTACATTTTCGTCCTTACATTCCCAACCAAACCGTTCTTTTTCCACAAAGAATTGATGAAAACATAGCTGCGACCGACCCGGTCCGCATCGTGAATGCTGTTATTGACAATCTCAATCTTGAGAGTTTCAAGAAGCTTTATAAGGAAACGGGCCGTTGTCCTTATCATCCTAAAATGATGCTTAAGGTGATAATCTACGCCTACATGAATAATATCTATTCTTGCCGTAAAATAGAGAAGCACCTCCTTCGTGACATTCATTATATTTGGCTTGCCGGTAATGAGCATCCGGATTTTATCACGATCAACCGTTTTCGTAACCGTGTAAAGGAGGAAATAAATAATGTATTTACCCAGTTGGTTCTTGTCCTTGCCGATAAAGGTTTCATCAGCCTTGATGTGGAGTATATCGACGGCACCAAGATTGAATCCAAAGCCAACAAATATACTTTTGTCTGGCGCAAGACAGTCGAACGGAACCGTACGAGACTAATGGATAAAATCCGTATTCTCTTGGAACAGGTGGATGAAGCCATTGCACAGGAGAACTCTATAAAAGACACATCCGTGGAGTTTACTCCCTGCAGGCTCTCTGACATAGTGGATGAACTTAAAGAAGCCCTGGAACGCCAGCCTGCAACAAAGGATAAGGAAGAAAAGAAAGCCCTGCGCAAAAAGAAGAAGCAGGTCATGGAACTTGAAGGGTATCGTGACAAGCTGATAGAATACGACAATCACCTTGATACCCTTGGAGAACGTAACTCCTATTCCAAGACCGATCCTGGTGCCACATTCATGCGCATGAAAGAAGATGCCATGAAGAACGGGCAGACCAAACCCGGATATAATCTGCAAATAGGTACTGAAAACCAATTCATCACAGACTTCCGTCTGTTTCCCAACCCTACCGATACACTGACCCTCATACCTTTTTTCCACTCTTTCCAGTACCGCTATAACCGTTTACCGAATATCTGTGTGGCAGACTCCGGTTACGGTTCGGAAGAAAATTACCGGTTCATGCAGGAGAATGGGATAGAAGCCTTCATCAAGTATAATTACTTCCATAAAGAACAGCGTCCTCGTTATACTCCCAACCCATTCCATGCCGAAAGTCTCCATTACAATGCCCAAGAGGATTATTACGTTTGTCCTATGGGACAGCACATGAACCGTATAGGAACCAAACGTGACAAGACAGCGAGCGGATACATCATCGAAAGTGCCCGGTATAAAGCAAAAAGATGCGAAGGTTGCCCTTTGCGTGGCAGTTGTTTTAAAGCTCGGGGGAACCGTATTATAGAAGTCAACCACCGATTAAATCAATACAAACGGCAGGCACGGGAAAGGTTGCTCTCAGAAGAAGGTATCAAGCATAGAGGCAGGAGGTGTATAGAACCAGAGGCTGTGTTTGGACAAATGAAATACAACATGGCATACAGAAGATTCCGGCATGTGGGAGAAGACAAGGTTACAATGGACTTTGCTTTCTTTGCTATAGCCTTTAATATCAAAAAAATGTGTGCTAAACTGATAAAAGAAGGAAAGGGGCTCATTACAGTTGCCAAATATATGTTTATGGGACTATTTATAACCCGATATAATTGGAATATAGCAACTTGTTGCCAAATGCATGAGGAAAAAGCAGCATAGCCAAAAGAAAATATAGCAGAACTGTAAAATATAAAAGAGGTTGTGCCAACGTTTTGA
Organism: Bacteroides ovatus; assembly: GCF_001314995.1. Lineage (NCBI taxonomy): Bacteria > Pseudomonadati > Bacteroidota > Bacteroidia > Bacteroidales > Bacteroidaceae > Bacteroides > Bacteroides ovatus. Next base: position 2,009,071 of record NZ_CP012938.1, on the reverse strand, counting down.
CACAACCTCATTTCTTTTTGGGGGGACCATTCTGGGGACCAATTAGGTAGTATATTATGGATATACCGTTACTGCATGCGCTAATCCTTTTTATTTTAGGTTTTTCCCTACTGACAATTATGGAATTCACTTATTAATTCTGATTTTCCTGCGTTACTTTTGTTCTAAACCAAAAGAAAAACGCCATGAAAAAGATTTTATTTATCCTGTTTGTTGCCCAGTTTATTTTGGCTCCTTATATAATAAAGGGCTATGGTGCAAATCTTGTTGAAGATAATTATGAGTATTCGGGAGTTGACCAAGGGAGAGAGACTGTTGAAAAGGATATTTTAGGTAATATCATTATCCGTGATGATAATGGTAATAGAAAGACTATTGAAAAGGATATCTTAGGGAATATCATCATTCGTGATGATAAAGGCAATAGAAAGACTATTGAAAAGGATATTTTGGGGAACATCATTATCCGTGATGATAGAGGCAATAGAACGACTATCGAAGAGGATATTTTAGGAAATTTCATTGTTCGTGATGATAAAGGTAATAGAAAGACTATTGAAGAAGATATTCTAGGAAATACCATTATCCGGGACGATAAGGGTAATAGAAAAACTATAGAGAAAGATATTCTGGGAAATACTATTATTCGCGATGACAAAGGTAATAGAAAGACGATTACAAAAGATATCTTTGGGAATACTATTATCGAGGATGATAAGGGGAATAGAACAACTATTAAAAAAGATATTTTTGGAAACGAAATAATTGAATATGGTAACGGTCATGGGAAAATTATTAAAAAGGATATTTTTGGAAATACAGTCATTGAGGAGTATTAAAATGTACTTTTTAAAATGATAATATATGGGATGTCATTTGAGATAGGGGTTATTCACAATATCGTGGATAGCCCCTTATTGTATGTTATAACCTGGCAATAATATGTTCGCTATAAAATCATATTATAATCGTAAAAGTGTATATATTTGCATAGTGCGGAGATAAAATATTTATTTCTAAGTTATTCAAGGATAAAGAAATGGAACACAAACAATTACTAACTGTATTTAATTCACTTCCTGTTGGAATAGGTTTCTTCACAGCCGATGGCACTCTGGTAAGATGCAATGAAAGCTTCTGCCGAATTTTTGGCGCTGACTCGCAAACGCTTCTTGGTAATAAACTCAACATAAATGAAAATTCTGTGGTTCCTGACGTGGTGAAGGAAGCAGTTCGTCGTTGTGTTCCGGTACAGATGAGTTTTTTGTATGATTTCGATAAACAGAGAACCGATAAACGTTTTTTCTCTACGCGTACCCGGACCTGCTATTTGAAATGTAATGGTAATCCTCTTTATGATAATGATGGCAAGTTTGTTAATTACATTTTTATCTTTGAAGATATTACAGAAACGGTGAAAAGTGAAGAGGTACTCCGTCAAAGTCGCCGGAAAACGGAGCTTGCTATGAAGGCAGCCAACATCATGTTTTGGGAATTTGATGCAGTGCCCAAATTATTTTATAGTGATAATGAACCGCTGAATGGATACGATCAGTCTAAGCCAGTTAGTATGGCACTATATCTGGAGACTTTGCATCCGGATGACCGTAGTCAGGTTACTGAAGTAATGGAAAGAATGAGCAATGGGGAAGATTTTTCTTTTTCTTTTGATAGCAGGGTTATGTTACCGGATAGCTCAACCTGGCAATTTTGTACGATAAGCGGTGCTCCTTATGAATTTGATTCTAATAAGAAGGTATTGAAATATGTTGGTACCCGAAAGAATAATACGGAGGTGCAGAAAAAGGAGCAGTTCTTCTATAATATATTAAATAATCTTCCGTTATCTGTTCATATCAAAGATGTAGAGAATGATTTCCGCTATGTTTTTTGCAATGAAGAGAGTAAGCTCATGTTTGGTACCAGCGAAGATAAAACTACTTATGATGTGCTGAGTGAAGAAGAAGTAGAGCGTATTCAGAAGACTGATTTAGAGGTATACAATACTGGGAACCCTTATTTCGGCATGGAACGTATTATACTGAAGGATGGACGCAGCTATGATACTATTGTTCGCAAAAGTATAATTGAAGATGATGGCAAACGCTTTCTGTTAAATACCCGCTGGGATCAGAGTTTACAAAATGAACTGAAGCGTCGTGCACAGCTGTTAACTGTCACTATGGAAGCGATGAATGCCTTCACCTGGTTTTTTGAGCCGGCTAAGAACAGGGTGAGTTTCGGTGAAGGTTTTGATAAAAATGGGAAGAAGGCATCAGAAATTAATTCGGTCGAGAAATATCTGACTCTCGTACATCCTGATGACCGACAAAAGTTTGCTGAAACTTTGCAAAAGGCGGTAGAACTAGGAAGCGGTGTATGGGATGTGGAATATCGCATTGACTTTAAAGGAGATGGCATGTATCAATGGTGGGAAACGCGTGGCCTTGTTGAAACCACAACTTTGAACGATGCTCCTTATAAGTATTTGTTCGGTATGACGCAAAATATCGATTCCTATAAGCAGACTGAATTGACCTTACTAAAGAATAAAGAAATACAGGACGCTTTGGTACGACAGAATGAACTGGTTCTTAACAATACGAATTCAGGGTTGGCCTACATCACGAAGGAATATATGGTTCAATGGGAAAATATTTCGTTATGTTCAAAAAGTCTTTCTTTTGAAGCCTACAAAAAAGGTGAACTTTGCTATAAAAGTACATATAATCGTACTTCTCCCTGTGAAAATTGTGTGATGCAACGTGCTTTTGTTTCATTACAGACGGAACAGATGAAGTTTTCGTTGGACAGTGCGCATACCGTTGAAGTGTTTGCCACTCCCGTAGTTCTTGAAGATGGATCTGTGGATGGTGTTGTAATTCGCGTGGATGATGTAACGGAGCGTGAAAAAATGATTAAGGAATTGCAGGAAGCCAAACATCAGGCAGAGCAGTCTGATAAATTGAAATCTGCGTTCCTGGCGAATATGAGTCATGAAATCCGTACTCCCTTGAATGCTATTGTAGGTTTTTCGGAGTTGATGGCTTATGCCGGAGAAGAAGAAAAGGCGGACTATATCCAGATTATTAATAGTAATAATGAGTTATTGCTAAAACTGATAAATGATATACTTGATTTATCCAAGCTGGAAGCCGGTTCGGTAGAACTGAAATACGAACCGTTCGACTTATCCGAACATTTTGAAAACATGTTTACTTCCATGAAGCAGCGCCTGAAGAATCCGGATATCGTGTTAACTGAAATCAATCCTTATCACTGTTGTCAGGTAACTCTGGACCGTAATCGCGTGGCACAAATTATAACGAATTATGTCACTAATGCTATCAAATATACTTCAAAAGGTTCTATTAAAATGGGATATGCATGTAAGGATGGAGGCGTCTATTTTTATGTGAAAGATACCGGTATTGGTATAGCTGATGATAAAAAAGGAAAAGTATTCCAGCGTTTTGAGAAACTTGATGAGTTTGCCCAAGGTACCGGACTTGGACTTTCTATTTGCAAGGCAATTGCAGAAGCTATGGGAGGTAAAGTCGGCTTTGAATCGGTACACAATGAAGGATCGCTGTTTTGGGCATTTTTACCTTGTGAAGTCGATACACTTTCTATGGTAGAAGAGAAGAAAGAAGAGAATATCTCCGGAGGAGAGTTTGATGCGAATGACGAAGTGATGGAGAAGAGTGCCGGTCGGAAAACAATTCTCATAGCTGAAGATATACAAAGTAATTATCAGCTGGTGTCTACTATCCTGAAGGATCATTATGATTTACTGCATGCGGAGAATGGGCAAAAGGCAGTGGAAATAGCGCGTAGCCAACATGTCGATTTGTTGTTGATGGATATGAAAATGCCTGTACTGGATGGATTGAAGGCTACAGCTGAAATACGTAAGTTTAATGCTAGCTTACCTATCGTCGCACTTACCGCCCATGCTTTCGATTCTGACCGGATTGCTGCAATAAAGGTCGGCTGTAATGAATATCTGGTTAAGCCGCTTGAAAAAATGAAATTAATGGTGGCATTAAAGAAATATTTATAATCTTTGCATTGTGAATATCTGGAATTAGTTGAATATATCGATGAATCGTATTAAAGGTATACTTTATGCGGCGGTATCCTCCTCCACTTTTGGGCTGGCTCCGTTTTTTTCTATAACTCTGTTGTTAGCTGGTTTTTCGGCTTTCGAGGTGCTTTCTTATCGTTGGGGAGTGGCTGCTATTGTATTGACACTGTTTGGATGGTGTTCGGGATGTAATTTCCGGCTGGCAAAGAAAGATTTGTTAGTCGTTTTTTTTATTAAGTTTGTTGCGGGCAACCACCTCATTCAGTTTGCTCATTGCCTATCAGAATATAGCCACGGGGGTAGCATCGACTATTCATTTTATGTATCCGTTGGCTGTATCATTGGCAATGATGTTTTTCTTTCATGAAAAGAAATCTCTTTTGGTGATGCTTGCTGTTTTAATGTCTTTGTTTGGTGCTGCTTTACTGTCATCGGGAGAGTTGGAGGCGAAAAGTTGTGATACAATAGTAGGATTGGTGGCGGCTTGTATTTCTGTCTTTTCTTACGGAGGATACATCATTGGGGTTCGAACAACACGAGCCGCTCAAATCAATTCCACTGTACTGACATGTTATGTTATGGGGATGGGAGCTGTTCTCTATCTGATAGGAGCTATGGCAACTTTCGGGCTTCATCTGGTGACAGACGGTTATATATGGCTGATTATTTTAGGACTTGCATTGCCGGCTACGGCTATTTCCAATATAACTTTGGTACGGGCAATTAAGTATGCGGGACCTACACTGACTTCTATTTTAGGTGCGATGGAACCACTGACAGCCGTTGTGATCGGTGTCTTTGTTTTTAAAGAACTGTTTACCCTGAATAGTGTTATTGGAATTCTTTTGATTTTGTTGGCTGTGGGTATGGTAGTATTTCGTAAGCAAAAATCTTAAAGAAGATATTAATAAAAAATGCTGCTTATCTGATGTGATAAACAGCATTCATTCTGGAGAGCCTCTTGTCGGATTCGAACCAACGACCCCGAGATTACAAATCACGTGCTCTGGCCAACTGAGCTAAAGAGGCGTTTTTCTTTTGCGGGTGCAAAGGTATGAATTTCTTTTAAAAATGCAAATACATCGCATACTTTTTTTATATTTGCAAAGTTACCAATGATTAGATGAAAATGAAAATTATGAATGTATGTAGTGTGGCGCTTTTAGCCATAGGTATATGGGCTTGTTCCGGACAGAAGAAAGGAACGGCGAATGTTGAAGTTGCAACAGATAGTGTAGAAGTAACTGCGGATGCAAAATCAGTTCAGGCAGATAGTACAGGATATATTGTTCGGGTAGGAGAGATGGCTCCGGATTTCACAATTACCTTGACAGATGGGAAGCAAGTGAGTTTATCTTCCCTTCGTGGTAAAGTTGTCATGTTGCAGTTCACTGCAAGCTGGTGTGGAGTTTGCCGTAAAGAAATGCCGTTTATCGAGAAGGATATTTGGTTGAAGCATAAAAATAATGCAGACTTTGCTCTGATTGGCATTGACCGTGACGAACCGCTTGACAAAGTACTGGCTTTTGCAAAATCTACCGGAGTCACTTATCCGTTAGGACTGGATCCGGGAGCTGATATCTTTGCGAAATATGCATTACGTGAATCCGGAATAACGAGAAACGTGTTGATTGATAAGGAAGGAAAAATTGTAAAGCTGACTCGTTTATATAATGAGGAAGAGTTTGCTTCTCTTGTGCAGGCAATTAATGAAATGCTGAAATAAAAGAGAACCTTCATCAGATGTTTCCAACGGAACATATATGAGTATATAAAAATAGTAACGCTATCCTGATGTGATGGCGTTACTATTTTGGTTATATAGTGACGCTATCCGGAGTACATACCGTCACTATATGATGATGCATTTTCAAGCAATGCTAAGTTTGACCAGGTAATCGTAATGCTTTCCTTCTTTTATCAATTCTGCCTTAAAACCACATTCGGAAGCATATAAGCTAAGAGTCTGGAAATCTACATATAACCAGTCGAATGTGTCTCCTTTTACATCTTTATATTGCATTTGGAAGTCGATCTCTCCGTAGTAATCTCCGGCCAGATCGATGACTATGCTACCGTCTTCCTCTTCAAAAAGATAACGCAAATCACTGGAATCCATAAATATGCATCCACCGGGGCGGAGAATACGTTTCATCCGTTGGAAAAATTCGGGCATATTATTCAGCCGTCCGATGATTCCGGAACCATTCATGAGCATTAGGATCGTATCGAATGTTTCGGAAAATGTTTCATCAAAAAGGTTGATGAGACGAGGATCGTTCACTCCACGTTGTTTCATTACTTCGACAGATAAAGGAGAAATATCAATGGCGCATACGTCTTTTCCCATTTCCTGAAGTGCGAGCGCATGGCAACCACTTCCGGCACCTACATCCAAAATCCGTCCAGTAGCCATTTGCAGGGCGGTACGCTCTAGTATAGGCATAGACTGTATACTACGAAACAGTTCTTTGACGGGAATTTCATCTTCTTCGAATTGAGAAGAAAATACCCGCAAACGATCAGCTCTATGATGGTTGAAATAGTCAGAAATAGCGGCTCCCATCGGGTCCTTTTCTGCAGAAAGAATTGTTGTTGCCATTGGTGGTTACGATTGTTAACTTTGCAAAGATAAATAAATCCGTAGAAAAGGGTTATCTTTGCCATCGGAAATGTTGAATACTAATAAATGATTATATGAGTATAGAAGAAGCAATCATGGGTGGTATCGTTTTTAAAGGTAAGAAAGATAAGCCCAAAGAAGAGGAAAAGGTGAAAACGAAAGCGAAAAAAGCGACGTATATTCGTGGACAACATGGTTCGGGTGCAGCGAAGATGAAAGCAGATATCCGGAAGAAAAGAGCTAGCCGACATAAAAAATAAAGGCTGTAGCAATAAACGGATCATCAATCCGGTTGCCTTTTAGTCATTGAGGAGTGGCTTTTTTCTGATTAAGCAACTGGCAAGGTGGTGTTTATTTTCGGATACATATTTATAGTATTTGTTGTTTTAGGTATATATACTATGTGTTTGATAGATCATATATTCTACATAAAAAGTGGGGGCAGGATAATTATCCTGCCCCCACTTTTTATATAAAATCACTTCTGTGGGAGTATTTCAATCCAGTAATCATCCGGGTCATTAATGAAATAAAGCCCCATGGCAGTGTTCTCAAAACATACACAATTCATTTCTTTGTGATAGGCCCTGATTGCATCGTAATCACCGGCTACACGAAAACATAGGTGACTTTCGTTTTCCCCCAGTTCGTATGGAGCAGTATGATCTTTGAGCCATGTCAATTCCAATAGGAAACCAGTTTCATTATCTGTCAGGTAAACCAGTGTGAATGAACCGTCGGATGCTTCTTTCCGATGATGTTCTTTTAAGCCGAGTGCTTTCTCATAAAAAGCGATACTCCGCTCCAGATTTGTAACGTTGATATTAAAATGGTCAAATTTACTTTTTATTTCCATTGTTGCAATTTTCCTTATTTTTTCATTAAGAGTTTCACAATTTCTCCAACATAGGTACGGGGTTGTCCGGCTTGCGGAGTTGTCTGTGAAGGCATTTTCTTACATTCGATAACAGCTGAAGGAGTTGTCTGGTTCGGGGCATACAATTTCAGTGTATAGCTGTCTGCCTTTTCTATTGCCTCATAAGGTTGGTCGGGTGAAAGTGTGCAATATGCAACAGCTTTTCCTGATTGATAACCTAATGCACCACCTGCATTTGCAGTCATATTGGTCATGTTGAACTCATCTTTTCCAATACTGATTACTAATTTACCACTTCCCATTAAGGCATATACTTCGCCCGGAATTTGTTTCAAATCAATTTCTGTATAACCCGGCATATCTGTGGAAGCTTTGCCTACTGGAGTAGCAGGAGTGAGAGTCGCAGCAGGAACTGTAGTTTGAACGGGTTCGGCGGTCGTCACTTTAATATCAGTCTTTTTATCTGTGCCACCAATGATAATCGGGCCTGCGGCTGCAACGATTGATGGAGTTTGTTGCTCTTCTTCTTTCTTCTTTTTCTCTGTCTTCGGACGAGTATCAGGTGCTCCGAAAGCTACTGCTACATCCATAAACATATCATCTGCGAAGTCTACAGTTTTTCTACGCCATTTAGCCAGGCCGCGCACTAATTTGGTCTTTGCTTTATTGAGCGCATATTTATCAGTAATCCATTCTTCCGCTTTGTATTTCTCTGTTTCGCGATAAGTGAAACGGATTTTCTCAAGCTCTACTAGGCAGTTGCCGGGTTTACAGGTAACGGTAATCTGATAGTTGACCAGTGTACGGTCTAATGACAGAGCACTGGAACTGAAAACAATCCATTCTTCTCCAACACCGGCAATTGTTCCCTTTGCTTCGTCAGAGAAAACAATGCGGCTATCAATATTTTTATTTTCTTTCAGACGTTCGTCCATCCACTTTGTCATTGTGTCGTAGATTTGTGCCTGACTCATTCCGGGAATCTGGAACTCTTTGGAAAATACTACTTTACCATCTACTTCAGGAACAGCTCCTACAAGGTACCTGGTGTCATCTTTCTTCTCTTTTGCAGAATCTGCCTTCATCGCCATCGGCAATGCAAGGAACAGGGTAAGAAACAGAATCGTAAATTTATTCATAATTATCATGTGTTTATTTGGTAATCTCAAAACTTTCGCCCCGATGGGTGATGCTGATAAAACGGCATCCGGCATTTTCAGCAAAACTACGAAGCGCATTTCCCCCCTCATAATCTTCACTGAAGTGCATGGGCGCAAATATAGTAGTTTTTATTTGTTCGATGAACTGTTTTGCCCCTTTCATGTAATCTTTTCCCATTCTCCGATCCACCGGGAATAGTATTAAATCGATGTTTGGCGCTTTTTCTTTTAAATATTTAACTTCTGCAAGGAAATCACCATTGGCTTTTCGGATCTCTTCTTCAGTAGATTCCTCACTCCAATGCCAGTTGTTCAAGTCGCCGGCATGGAAAATACTCCAATCTTGCAGGTGAAGCAGGAACGAACTGCCGACATCCGTTGAGCCGAAAGCATCGATACGAATTGTCTCGTCTTCGTATGTTTCTCCTTTTTTAATATAGAAAGCATCTTCGGCTTTGGCACGATGGGATTTCAAGATATCTTTGGAGAAAATATATTGAATGTCGGGGCGTTGTTCTTTCCAGGTCAATATCTCACGGTTAAAGTGGTCGGGATGGAAATGGGTGGCCAATACATATAGTTTACCCGGCCTTTGCAGGAGATAATCATGTACGATTCCCCGGTTATGTTCCGTTTCGGAAGAATCTTTGTAGTAATCGATGATAACGGTTACACCTTCCATTTCGATGGCGAAACCGCTGTGATAAATATAATCCAGTGTCATAAGCTGACTATTTTATAGTTGCAATATTACGTATTCTAGTTGGAGTTGCCAAGAAAAATCGACGAAATCAAGGAGCAAGACGACTGATTTTCCATTCCCCGTCCGGTTGCAGGGTATATAAAAAACGGTCATGCAGACGGTTGGGGCGTCCTTGCCAGAATTCAATCCTTGTAGGGGTAACGGCATATCCGCCCCAATTATCGGGCCTCTCCACTTCTTTTCCGATCCACCGGGCTGCCTCCCTGACAAAAGACCGTATTAATTGCATTCGGCTTGTTATAGGTTGACTTTGGGGAGAAATTCGTGCACCGACCCGACTTTTATAAGGACGTTTCCGGAAATATTCATCCGATTCTTCCGGAGGAACTTTCGTCGCTATTCCCTCTATATGTATTTGTCTTTCGAGGGCGTGCCACACAAAAGAGAGGGAGATATACGGATTTTGTGCCAATTGCCTGCCTTTACGGCTTTCATAATTGGTATAGAAGACAAATTTTCCATCATGGAGCCCTTTTAATAATACGGTACGCGTGGACGGTCTCCCTTCAGGGGATACGGTTCCTACAATGACAGCAGTTGGTTCATCCACCTCTGCGTCAATTGCTTCTTGTAGCCAACGGTTGAAAAGCGAAAGCGGGTCGCCCGGAAGTTCATTTTCCCGCAACCCGCCTTTCGTATATTCCTGTCGGATATCTGCTATGTTTAATTTCGCCATAAGATTATCTGGCAGTTTTAGTTCTTAATTTCTAATGATGGAATCACATAGGTACTTCTATTAATAGAATATGTGAATCTTTCAGTGTCTCCAGTTCGAAACTGTTGGTATCGTAAACACCCATACCGTCCCGGCGTTTCAACACTTCGCCATCTACTACAATTTCTCCTTCAATGAGGAAAATATAGACGCCTGCATGACTTTGATGCATGTGATAACCCAGTTTCTTTCCGGCTTCTACTTTACCGATTGAGAACCAGGTGTCTTGCAAAAGGGAAGCAGGTGTACTGCCGTCGGGAGATACGATGACTGCCAGTTCATTCGGACGTTCCAACTCTGTGATACTGAAATCCTGATAAACGGGACGGGTGTTCCGTTCTCTTGGCATAATCCAGATTTGCAGGAATTCTACCGGTTCTACAGGGCTTGCATTCACTTCACTGTGGAAGATTCCCGTTCCGGCACTCATTGTCTGAATTTCTCCAACAGTAATGATGCGGCTGTTCTTCTTGCTGTCTCCATGTTGCAGATGTCCTTTCAGAGGGATGGAGATGATTTCCATATTCTTATGCGGGTGAGTCTGAAAACCTTCTCCGGGTGCAACTTTGTCATCATTCAATACGCGAAGGGCACCAAAGTTGATACGATTGGAGTCGAAGTATTCGTCAAAACTAAAAGTATGGTAACTATCCAACCAATCGTACTGGGAATGTCCTCTTGTATCTGCTTTATGTATTACTTTTTTCATAAAATCTGTCCTTTCTCTTATTTGTTTATATGTTTTGTAAACAAAGAAAGGAGCTTAAAAGTTTTATTTCTTCACTTCATTTAGCAAAGGCTTATGATTGATAAAATCTTTTATGTTTTGCAGGGTGGTCACCGCAATATTCTCCATCGCTTCATGTGTGAAAAAAGCTTGATGAGAAGTGACTATCACATTGTTGAATGAAAGTAAGCGGGCGAGTACATCATCGTCGATGATGCGGTCGGATTGATCTTCATAAAAGTATTCGCTTTCTTCCTCATATACGTCCAGTCCTGCGGAACCTATTTTCTTGTTCTTCAACCCTTCAATCAATGCATTGGTATGAATCAGCTGTCCACGGCCGGTATTGATAATCATAACTCCGTCTTTCATTTTGCTGATAGAGTAGTCGTTAATCAGATACTTGGTCGCTTCGGTGAGCGGGCAATGCAAAGAGATGATATCCGAATTGTGATATAGTTCGTCCAGTGAAGTATAAACTATTTGTTCTTCACGGGCGAAGTTATGGTCCGGATAGAGGTCGTAAGCCAATATGTTCATTCCAAACCCTTTTAAGATGTGAATCAGTATTTTCGCGATTTTTCCTGTACCGATGATGCCTGCTGTTTTTCCGTGCATATCGAATCCCATCAGACCGTGCAGGGAGAAATTACCATCTTTGGTACGCCAGGAAGCACGGGGAATTTTCCGGTTTAGCGATAGCATAAGAGCTACGGTGTACTCTGCAACGGCATAAGGAGAGTAGGCAGGAACCCGTACTACGGTAATTCCGGCAGCGGCGGCAGCATCTAAATCTACATTATTAAATCCGGCACAGCGTAGTGCCAATAGTTTTACTCCGTTGGCTGCCATCACACGGATTACTTCTGCGTCGGCAACGTCGTTCACAAAGATGCAGACAGCATCCACTCCTTGTGTCAGTAGTACGTTGTTCTTATTCAGATGCCCTTTGTAGTAGCGTATCTCAAATCCGAACTCTTTGTTTTTGTCATTGAAAGAGGACTCATCATAAGGCTTTGTGCCGAAAAATGCAATTGTATAGGCCATAATATTATTCTATAAATTATATAATATTAAACGTTGGAGCAGGTGAATTTGTTTAATCAATCCATTGCTTGTGAAATAGATTGTTTCATTAGAAACAGTTTATTTTTTCAATTAAAATAGGAGGCTAAATGAAAATAAATGCACAAACGTATCTTTCGTGTGCAATAATATCGTATCTTTGCGCCCGAAATAATTAAAAAAAGATTTAGATGAGAAAAATTTCCTTGATTGGATTTGTAATGCTAATCGTTTCAATTCCAACTTTTGCCGGAGGTCTTCTGACAAATACTAATCAACACGCTGCTTTTCTTCGTATGCTATCTCGTGGTGCTACCTTTGAAATAGACGGAGCTTTGTCCAATCCTGCCGGTTTGGCTTTTTTGCCGAATGACGGTTTCCATGTGGGATTGAGCATTCAGAGTGCTTTTCAGACGAGAAATATTGATGCTAGCTTTATGACATATAGTGGTCTTGATTTAACAAATCCTACCGCTCCTGTTCCTACCGTTTCCGATAAGCCTTATAGTAAATATTATAAAGGAAAAGCTGCTGCGCCGGTTATTCCCAGTGTGTTTGCCGCATATAAGAAAGGAGATTGGACTATTTCCGGTTTCTTCGCTATAACTGCCGGAGGTGGAAAGGCTTCGTTTGATGACGGTTTACCTATATTTGAGTCGGCTGCTATGGCAAAAATATTCCAAAAGAGTTTGGACGGAGTAGCGCAAGGGGGGCCGATAATGACCCCGGACAAATATATCATCAATAGTGCTATGGATGGCAGACAATACATCTATTCCTTGCAGTTGGGCTTATCTTATAAAATAACTGATTGGCTTTCGGCTTTTGCCGGTGCCCGTATGAATTATTTTTCAGGAGGTTATGAGGGATTCCTGGATGCTAAAGTGGGAGATACAGACTTAATGAATTTGGCTTTGGACTGTGACCAGACAGGTTGGGGATTAACTCCGGTGATAGGCGTGGATGTAAAATGGGACAAGTTGAACATTGGAGCTAAGTATGAGTTCAAGGCTAACATGAATATTGAAAATAAAACTCATAAATTGGACTATCCTGCCGAAGCGGAAGCTTTGATAGGCAACTATAAAAACGGTGTCAATACTCCGAATGATATTCCTTCCATGCTTTCGGTAGCAGTGGCTTATGAGTTTCTTCCAGTACTGCGTGCATCTGTAGAATATCACTTTTATGATGATAAGAAAGCAGGTATGGCAGATGGAAAGCAGAAGTTCTTGACTAAGGGGACTAACGAATATCTGGCAGGTATTGAATGGGATGTGACCAAACAATTGTCGTTAAGTTGTGGTGGGCAAATTACGGATTACGGATTGTCCGATAACTTTCAGAGCGATACTAGTTTCTCTTGTGACTCTTACACATTGGGCTTTGGAGCGAAGGTGAAGTTGAGTGAAAGAGCAGCTTTAAATGTTGGCTATATGTGGACTACTTACGAAGATTATACGAAAGATTTTTCCAATTATAATGGTACAGGATTGCCTGGTACCAATGTATATAGCCGTACCAACAAAGTATTTGGTCTTAGCATTGACTACAGATTCTAAATAAATTAGAACTCAATAAAATACGAAGTTAATAATGATGTGAGGGAGATAGCGTTTCAATGGCTGTCTCCCTCTTCAATTTTATACAATGAAATAATCTTTTATGTATATGCTGATTTAGAAAGAATACTGCACCAGCATATTCAACCGGTTGGCATGACGGGTTGCGGAACTGAAATCAGTACGCCATCCTCTTAAATATTCTACGCCCACTTGCAAATTACTGCTTACATTCCAGAAAGCATTAGCCACTAAATACTGTCCTTTACGATAGGATTCCGGATTTTCACTTGGGTATCCGTTTTCAGAATAAAGTCTGGATAAACTATATGTACCAGATATAAAAATGCTCGGACAAAGGTTGTATTGCAGCCCTGCATACCATCCCAGCATTGGGAGAACCTGCATTTTTCCCTCATTATCAGGATCGGGAACGATATCTACGTTCAGATTACTTAAATCGTTCAGGTAAGATCCGATACCTTTTCCATAATTAAACTGTCCGAATGCCTGTAATTTCTTCGTAATATTGAAAGTTGTAGATGCTTGCAGACCGAAGCCGGTGGCGGAATAGGCTTTCTCATGAACGTTACTTGAGTAAGTCATACTACGGACAATAGCACCTAATTTAACGTGACTGCTACTATTCCAGTTATACTGTACGGAAGTGGCAAAGTCCGGCATTCGTTGGGTGTTGATAGACAAGTCATTGTTGGTTGTACCGTCTACTGAAGGCATTTCCATTGAAACACCGAATTTCCAGTTTTTCAACTTATCGCACATATAGCTCAATTGCGTAGTGCGGTAAAAGGCTGATCCGTTAGGACCTGCAAAGTCGATGGTAGGAGGCAGTGCGGAGAGGTCCATGAACGAACCGTAGCTGTATCCGATCGTGAAACCGAGGAATTGCGCATAAGCATTCTGCAATTCAAAGGTTTTTCCGTCACCCCGGAAGTTTCCGGCTGTGTAGACAACGAAGTCTCCCAGATGTTTCGTACGTCCTACCAGTTTGAGGAATAGGGTAGAAGTGGAGATGTCCATCTGGAATTGATTCTTGGCAATATTGCCGCTTCCGCGTTGTGGAATCAATGCCGGATAGAAATCGACATCATTTACGATACCGTTAAAGTCATACTCTGCTGTTGCACGAACATATCCTCCGATACCCAGGGCAAATTTCCCTTTCTGGTCGGTTAGCAGGAAACGGGGAGCATTCGGGTCGTGGAAACGCATCTGCGAACGGTCGTTCATGATTCGGATGATTTCATCTCCTGCTTTGTTTTTCGAAACAAACATGATAGAATTCGGTTCTTCATCTTCGATGACTACCTTCTGTTGTGCATAGGCACAGAGGGGGAAAATTCCTATCCCCAGTAGCATAGCTACCATTTTAAAGCTTGTTTTCATTATCAGTTAAGTTTTAGGTGAATGCCCAATGAACAACTAAAAAAAGAAATGGTTGAGAGGGGCAAAGGAAAAATTGCCAAACTAATCGGAAGAATTGCTATTTATAATGATTCTAAAAAAACGGACCTTTGTATCGTACTAATTAGATAAAGGAAATACGACGATGGAAAAAGTTGATTTTACTCAAGGAATATTAGCGATACAACCGGATTTGCATCGCTTCGCATATAAATTGACGGCAGACCGCGAATCTGCTAATGATTTGGTTCAGGATTGTTTGTTGCAGGCATTAGATAATCAGGAGAAGTTTACGTATAGCAAAAATCTGAAGGGATGGATGTATACGCTTATGCGTAATATTTTCGTGAACAACTACCGTCGCACAGTTCGTGAAATGAACCTGATTGATGATAGTTACTCCATCAATCAACAACATCTGATAGAAGATGAAGATGCTGATAGATTCGAGTTTACGTATGATATGAAACAGTTGTACCGGGTGATACATTCCATACCGGAAGAGATGAAAGTGCCTTTTCAGATGTTTGTAGCCGGATTTAAGTATAGAGAAATTGCCGAAAAATTAGGATTGCCGATGGGAACGGTAAAGAGCCGTTTGTTTTTCATCCGTAAGCGGTTGAAAGAGGAATTGAAAGACTTCTCCTCTTGATGCGGATGCCTGATTGAGTGATGTGTTTTTAAGGTCAAAGTGATGAGCCTTCCTGTCAGAATACGACGACTGACAGGGAGGCTTATTTTTTCTTCAATTATCGGGAAGACAGATTCTGGTAAGATGAATGTGATAATTCCAGTTTTATTTTTTACCTTTGCACTCCGAAAGAATAAAAAATGTATGATGCCGTGAATAGCGGTCGTGTATTCTAGAACACCACGTAAAAAACAGGAATTATGAAAGAAAAAGTATCTGTACCCTTTATGCTGCTGGGCATTCTGTTTAATGTCTGTCTCATTGCAGCCAATCTTCTTGAAACAAAAGTAATCCAGGTAGGTAGTCTGACCGTGACAGCCGGATTATTGGTTTTTCCTATTTCTTATATTATTAATGATTGTATCGCCGAGGTTTGGGGATTCAAGAAAGCGCGGCTCATCATTTGGAGCGGTTTTGCCATGAACTTCTTCGTGGTTGCTCTTGGGTTGATAGCTGCTGCCATTCCGGCTGCTCCTTTCTGGGAGGGCGAGGAACATTTCAATTTTGTGTTCGGTATGGCTCCCCGTATTGTGGCTGCCAGTCTGATGGCTTTTCTGGTAGGCTCATTTCTCAATGCGTATGTGATGAGTAAGATGAAAGTAGCCAGTCAGGGGCGTAACTTTTCGGCCCGTGCCATCTGGTCGACTGTTGTAGGTGAGACTGCCGATTCATTGATTTTCTTCCCGGTAGCTTTTGGTGGAGTTATTGCCTGGAAAGAACTGCTTATCATGATGGGGATTCAGATTGTGCTGAAATCCATGTATGAAGTTATTATCCTTCCGGTGACAATTCGTGTGGTGAAAGCAATCAAGAAAATAGACGGTAGCGATGTTTACGATACCAATATCTCTTATAATGTATTGAAAGTCAAAGATATTTAATATAGAATATGAATAGAGAAGCAGCATTGGTTGTGTTTAGTGGTGGGCAGGATTCTACCACTTGTTTGTTTTGGGCAAAACGCAACTTTAAGAAAGTATATGCCTTGAGTTTTCTTTATGGTCAGAAGCATCAGAAAGAAGTGGAGCTTGCACGGGAGATAGCCCGGAAAGCGGAAGTGGAATTTGATGTGATGGATGTTTCCTTTATCGGACAGTTAGGTCATAATTCATTGACCGATACTACGATGGTGATGGATCAGGAAAAACCTGCAGATAGCGTTCCTAATACCTTTGTTCCGGGACGTAATCTGTTTTTTCTAAGTATCGCAGCAGTATATGCCCGTGAACGTGGTATTAATCATTTGGTAACGGGAGTTTCTCAAACAGATTTCAGCGGTTATCCCGATTGCCGTGATGCCTTTATCAAATCTCTTAATGTAACTCTCAATCTGGCTATGGATGAACAATTTGTGATTCATACCCCTTTGATGTGGATTGATAAGGCAGAAACATGGGCATTGGCCGACGAACTGGGGGTATTGGAACTGATTCGCACCGAGACTTTGACCTGTTATAATGGCGTTCAGGGAGATGGTTGCGGACATTGCCCGGCTTGTACATTGCGTCGGGAAGGATTGGAAAAGTATTTAAAAAGTAAGAATCAATAATATCTCTACATAGAGATTAAAATGCGTTTTTTTGCTGTCATCTGTCACATTGTTGTAGATAAATGTTTGATTATAAGATTTCTAGTTTGTGACAGCAAGTAGTGACAGCAGCTAAATTTGACATTTTGCCGTCACATCTATTGTCACCGGTAAGTTCTAATTAATAAATGATAGTAGTTTCTGTCCGGAATGTATTGGCTTAGATTAGTTTCAACAGCTTGAAACTGTTGTTTCATCAGTGAGAAACTAAAGTTTCAACGGTAGGAAACTAAAGTTTCTAACGCTTGAAACTATAAGTTCCAAGTAATGAAACACTTTGTTTCAAGGCGGGAAACACATTGTTTCAGGCAATGAAACACACCGTAACAAGTAAGATGAGGAGAAAGCAAACGTAGGATAAGAGTTGATGGTGATAGGTGATAGATGCGGTGATAGGTTATAAAATGAATCCTTCACCACTAAAACCTTGATGAATAAGGCGTTTGAGGCAGGACGGTGATAGGTGAAAGAAGAAATGCGTTTTTTTGTTTAGAGTAGAGGTTGTAGTTAATGAGTGCAATGACAGAATTAAAAGACCAACTTTCCTTATTAGGAAGAAAAACCGAGTATAAACAAGATTATGCTCCTGAAGTACTGGAAGCCTTTGATAATAAGCATCCTGAAAATGATTACTGGGTACGTTTCAACTGCCCGGAGTTCACAAGTCTGTGTCCTATTACCGGACAGCCGGACTTTGCCGAAATACGTATCAGCTACATTCCTGATATAAAAATGGTAGAAAGTAAGAGTTTGAAACTCTATCTTTTCAGTTTCCGCAGTCATGGAGCCTTTCATGAAGATTGTGTGAATATCATAATGAAAGATCTTATCCGATTGATGAATCCCAAATACATAGAAGTAACGGGAATATTTACTCCTCGTGGTGGTATTTCCATTTATCCGTATGCCAATTATGGTCGTCCGGGAACAAAGTTCGAACAGATGGCAGAACATCGTTTGATGAATCGGGAATAATATAAATAAAAGAATTCATTAGCTAAAAAGATCGAATATGACTCATCATGTGCCTGCTGAATTGCAAAACTATGTTCGGCAAAGTATTATCCCTCAATACACTAACTTTGATAAAGCGCATCAAATTGACCATGTAGAAAAGGTTATTGAGGAAAGTCTGAAATTAGCGACTCATTATGAAGTCGATTATTCGATGGTTTATGTCATCGCTGCTTATCATGACCTGGGGTTGTATGAAGGACGTGAATTTCATCATATAACCTCCGGCAAAGTGTTGTTAGCCGACGAAACTTTGCGGCGTTGGTTTACGGATGAGCAGCTGTTGCAGATGAAAGAGGCGATAGAAGATCATCGGGCTTCCAATAAACAGGCTCCCAGAACAATCTATGGAATGATTGTTGCCGAGGCTGACCGAATTATTGATCCCGAAGTTACTTTACGTCGTACCGTACAATATGGGCTGTCTCATTATCCGGAGATGGATAAAGAAGAGCAATATGCCCGTTTTCGGAAACATCTAACTGAAAAATATGCAGCAGGAGGGTATCTGAAGTTATGGATACCCCAATCGGATAATGCCGGACGGTTGGCAGAACTTCGGAATTTGATTACTAATGAAGACGAACTCCGGCAGGTATTTAATAAACTTTATATAGAAGAGAAGAATGGATAATGATATCCATCTTCTTTATTGTATAATTCATTTTTCACGGTGCATCTTTGTGGATGTAGTTTATTCATGATGATACGGCCCTCCATTCAATATAGTCATCGCCCGATAAATCTGCTCAACGAATATCAGCCGGATCATCTGATGAGAGAAAGTCATCTTCGACATTGAAATCTTTTCGTGTGCCACTTGATAAACCTTTTCTGAAAAGCCATAAGGTCCTCCGATAATGAATACCAGTCGTTTATTGACCGTGTTCATTTTTCGCTTCATATATTCGGCAAACTCCAGAGAACGCATTTCTTTTCCGTGCTCATCGAGCAATACCACCACGTCGCCCGGTTGGAGAGCTTTCAATATCAGTTCCCCTTCCTTTTCTTTCTGCACTTCCATTGAAAGACTCTTCGTGTTTTTCAGTTCGGGAATCACTTCCATATCAAAAGTGATATAGCGTTTGGTGCGCTGGATATAGTCATTGATGGCAGTTATATAGTGTTGTTTTACGGTTCGTCCTACGACGAGCAAGGTTGTTTTCATACGTCTACAATTCTGATTATTGCACAAAAATAGGCATTTTTTATGTTATTCTGCAATTAATGCTTACCTTTGCCTATCATTAGTTGAAAGTTTAAGCCTTTAAACTTCAACTTAAAAGCTTGTAATTATGAAAAAACGAGTGCTCGTAGGAATGACCGCATTGCTTCTTTCCCTCTCGTTGCTAATGGCGCAAGAGATACCGGCAGGAGTGATTACGGCATTTAAAAGAGGAAGCTCGCAAGAGCTAAGTAAGTATATGGGGGACAAGGTAAACCTGGTGTTCCAAGGTCGCTCGACAAACGTTGACAAACAGAAAGCAACAGCTGCGATGCAGGAATTCTTTACGAAGAATAAAGTCAGCGGATTTAACGTGAACCATCAGGGAAAACGGGACGAATCAAGTTTCGTTATCGGTACGTTGGCTACTACTAATGGGAACTTTCGTGTGAACTGCTTCCTGAAGAAAGTGCAGAATCAATATTTAATACATCAAATAAGAATTGACAAGATCAATGAATAAGGAAAAAGAACTGATCGACAAGTTGATCGATCTTGCTTTTGCAGAAGATATAGGTGATGGCGATCATACCACCCTTTCATGTATTCCCGCTACGGCAATGGGAAAATCAAAATTGCTTATCAAAGAAGCCGGTGTGTTGGCTGGCATCGAAGTAGCTAAAGAAATCTTCAACCGTTTTGATCCTACCATGAAAGTGGAAGTGTTTATCAATGACGGAACAGAAGTGAAACCGGGTGATGTAGCAATGGTAGTGGAAGGAAAAGTGCAATCTTTACTTCAAACCGAACGCCTGATGTTGAACGTGATGCAGCGTATGAGCGGCATTGCAACAATGACCCGTAAATATGCAAAGGTATTGGAAGGTACAAATACCCGTGTGCTTGATACCCGCAAAACAACTCCCGGTATGCGTATCCTCGAAAAAATGGCAGTGAAAATCGGTGGCGGAGTAAACCATCGTATTGGTCTGTTCGACATGATTCTTCTGAAAGACAATCATGTGGACTTTGCCGGAGGTATCGACAAAGCAATCACTCGTGCCAAAGAATATTGCAAGGAAAAAGGTAAAGACCTGAAAATAGAAATAGAAGTCCGCAGCTTCGACGAACTGCAACAAGTTCTTGATCTCGGCGGAGTAGACCGTATCATGTTTGATAACTTCACTCCCGAAATGACAAAGAAAGCAGTAGAGATGGTAGCAGGCAAATACGAAACCGAATCTTCGGGCGGTATCACCTTTGATACTCTTCGTGAGTATGCCGAATGTGGCGTAGACTTCATCTCTGTAGGAGCTTTGACTCATTCAGTGAAAGGGCTGGACATGAGTTTCAAAGCATGCTGATAGTATATAATAAGCGGTGAACTGTAAGCGGTGAACGATAAACAGTAAACGGTGGATATTTTGTAGCATGATTATGCGCAGCTTTGTTCATCATTTACCGTTTATCGTTCATCGTTTTTTTCTTTCCCGTTTATTATTATCTATCCTTTAACTTCTTTTAGCAATATCCATTGCAGCATTCCTCAAACTCTCGCGTCTAATGAGCAAACGACGCAGACATACGTTCGATTTTAAAAAAAGTAATTGACTTTGGAAAACGAGATAGAACTGATAAAGGGCTGTCGGGCAGGAAAGGATTCAGCCCGAAAGGAACTTTACACTCTCTATTCCAAGCAGATGCTGGCGGTATGTTTCCGCTATACGGGCGATATGGATGCGGCGCACGATGTACTGCATGACGGTTTCATCAAGATTTTTACCAACTTTTCGTTCCGGGGTGAGTCTTCACTTTGTACATGGATTACCCGGGTGATGGTTACTCAATCACTCGATTTCCTGCGACGGGAGAAGCGAGTCAGCCAGTTGGTAGTGCATGAAGAGCAGCTTCCCGATATACCGGATATATCGGATTCGGGAGGAGGGGCTGGA
This sequence comes from Bacteroides ovatus, assembly GCF_001314995.1. Lineage (NCBI taxonomy): Bacteria > Pseudomonadati > Bacteroidota > Bacteroidia > Bacteroidales > Bacteroidaceae > Bacteroides > Bacteroides ovatus. Next base: position 1,987,657 of record NZ_CP012938.1, on the reverse strand, counting down.
ATCTCCGAAGAGCAGTTGATGGCTTTTATTGCCGAATTGCCGGATGGTTGCCGAACCGTTTTCAACCTTTATGTGTTTGAAGAGAAATCGCACAAGGAGATAGCCAAGATGCTTCATATTAAAGAGCATTCATCTACTTCGCAGCTGCACCGGGCCAAATATTTGTTAGCAAAAAGAATTAAAGAGTATAGAAATCATGAAGAAAGAAAATGATGAAATAACCGATCTGTTTCGCACGCGTCTCGCTGATGCCGGGATGAGTGTACGGGATGGCTTTTGGGAAGAGCTCTCGCAGGAAATTCCTGTGGCTTGCCAGCATCGTCGTCGGATTCTGCTCTTCCGTGTAGCGGCTGCGGCATCTGTATTGCTTGTTTTGGCAGCCTCGTCGGCTACTTTCTTGTATTTCTCTCCAAAGGAGGAAATGGAAGAAGCATTTACAAAGATAGCCGTGACGAATGGAGGACAGATGGATGGAGATGGAATACGCGTCAATCAGTTGCCGTTGCCGGTAGAACCGGTGTTGCCGAAACCGGCTCCGAAATCTTACGGTATGCTGTCGCAATATACGGAGGAAGAAGATTCTCTTTCAATCACTTTCTCTATGTCGTTTTCTTTTTCTTCCACTACTTCTACGGGAAATGGCAACCGATATGGTAATCAGGGGCATAATGGTTATTGGCAGGCAACAAACGGTAATACAGAATCATCTGTCGCTTCGGAAGAACAGTCGAATGTCGATATGTCTCAACCCAAAGCAGTGAAAAAGCATCGCTGGGCGATGAAAGTTCAAGTGGGTACAGCACTTCCGGCAGATAACGGTACTTATAAAATGCCGGTTTCCGCAGGGGTGACGGTAGAGCGTAAGTTGAACGATTTTCTTGGCATAGAAACCGGATTGCTCTATTCGAACCTCCGTTCTGCAGGGCAGCACTTGCACTATCTGGGAATCCCCGTTAAAGTGAACGTGACATTGGTAGATACGAAAAAAATCGACCTTTACGCTACTGTAGGAGGAATAGCCGATAAATGTATTGCCGGTGCACCGGACAACAGTTTTAAAGAAGAACCTATCCAGCTGGCAGTGACTGCCGGTATTGGAATCAACTATAAGATTAATGACCGACTTGCTGTTTTTGCCGAACCCGGAGTTTCGCATCATTTTAAGACAGATTCGAAATTGGCTACGGTACGAACAAAACGGCCGACTAATTTTAATTTACTTTGCGGACTCCGCATGACGTATTAATCCTTATGAAAATGAAAAAAACACTACTAATGCTGTGGATGGCTGTTTGCCTGATCGTATCCTTTACAGGATGCACCAGCGAAGAAATGGATTATAACAATCCGGATGTTGCTCTTTTTGTGAAGCAATTGAAGTCGGGTACGTACAAGATGAAGAATGAAAAAGGGGTGGTGGAGGTTCCTCATTTCACGGAAGAGGATATCCCCGAACTTTTAAAATATGCAGAAGATCTGACTATTATCCCTTCTTTTCCGTCGGTTTATAATATGAACAACGGTAAGATTCGGTTGGGTGAGTGTATGCTTTGGGTGATTGAATCTATCCGTCAGGGCACACCTCCGTCATTAGGTTGCAAAATGGTATTGGCGAATGCTGAAAATTATGAAGCAATCTATTTCCTGACCGATGAGGAAGTACTCGATGCAGCCGCTTGTTATCGTAGTTGGTGGGAAGAACGCCAATATCCGAAAACGAGATGGACAATTGATCCGTGCTACGATGAGCCGCTTTGCGGATCGGGTTATCGTTGGTGGTAATAAAGGGGGAGGAGCCTTCGGAAAGTAAAAAATAGGAAACATTCATGTGGGAATATTTGTTTGTATCAGTAGTCTTTTGCTGCTGACAGGGGGATTATTACGCTCAAAAGATAGCCTCTTATACGTACAAATGTATATGAAGTGCTCCGAAATATAGGTAATGAAAGAGTAAAAAGAATGGATGGATTAAAACGGGTTATAACAACGATGGCACTGTGCCTGACCGCTGTATTTGCATATTCGCAAGTATGGACGGCGCAAGATTCTTTGCATTTGAAGAAATTGCTGGAGAGTGACCAGGAGTTGCATTTAAATATGGATGCTGTGAAGTCGATTGATTTCGGAAGCGCAGTGGGTACTCCCCGGATGTCGGAGGAGAAAAGCTGGATGATGCCTGACGAATCGCTTCCTGAAGCGTTGCCTAAACCGAAAGTGATGTTGACTCTGATGCCATATAAAGCGAATACCCGCTATAACTGGGATCCCATCTATCAGAAGAAGATAAAGATCGATAAAAATACCTGGCGGGGTGATCCTTTCTACGAGATACGCCATCAAAGATCTTATTCAAACTGGGCACGCAATCCGATGGCAAAAGGAATGCGTAAGTCGTTGGATGAGATACAGGCGAGTGGGGTGCGTTTCCGTCAGTTGGGTGAACGTGCTAACGGAATGATGGTGAACACGGTAGTGATGGATGCACCTATTCCCTTGTTTAGTGGGAGTGGAGTGTATATCAATGGTGGAACTATCGGCGGACTTGACCTGATGGCTGTCTTTACAAAAGATTTCTGGAATAAGACGGGACGGGATAACCGTGCCCGCACATTGGAAGTGTTGAGAACTTATGGAGATTCTACCACTGTGTTGATAAATAAACCAATCGAACAGATTGCCCGTTGAAGGCGTTATAATGATGTGTTGATGTAGCAATGCGCTAATGTACTGACTAGAGAATGTTTGTAATTGAATAATTAGTATATTTGTGTGTTGTTATGTTGGCGCATTGTTATATAGCTCTGTCGCTATTATTGGTATCTTAGTATATTAACTCATAGATAAATTATTGGTTATGAATAGAATTACTTCTCTTCTGGGTATTCAGTATCCTATTATTCAAGGTGGTATGGTGTGGTGCAGCGGTTGGCGTCTTGCTTCTGCTGTGAGCAATGCCGGTGGACTGGGATTGATAGGTGCCGGTTCCATGCATCCGGACACTTTACGCGAGCATATCCGTAAATGTAATGCGGCCACAAAATTGCCTTTTGGTGTAAACATTCCTTTGATGTATCCCCAGATAGAAGAGATTATGAATATTGTGGTGGAAGAGGGAGTGAAGATTGTTTTTACCTCTGCCGGAAATCCGAAAACGTGGACTGGGTGGTTGAAAGAGCGTGGAATAACGGTTGTTCATGTTGTTTCTTCTTCCCGTTTTGCTGTAAAATGTGAGGAGGCTGGAGTAGATGCGGTAGTGGCAGAAGGGTTCGAAGCCGGAGGGCATAATGGACGCGAAGAAACAACGACTTTCTGTTTGATTCCGGCTGTACGTGAGGCAACAACATTACCTTTGATAGCTGCAGGAGGTGTCGGCACAGGGGAAGGAGTATTGGCTGCTATGGTGTTGGGAGCCGAAGGGGTGCAGATAGGAACCCGTTTTGCTCTTACTGAAGAGAGTTCAGCGAGTTCGGTATTTAAAGATTATTGCTTGAGTCTCAGAGAAGGGGATACTAAGTTGTTGTTGAAAAAGCTGGCTCCGACACGTTTGGTAAAGAATGCTTTCCGCGAAGCGGTGGAGAAGGCTGAAGATAGTGGAGCTAGTGCTGAAGATTTGAGAACTTTATTAGGACGGGGGCGTGCTAAAAAAGGAATCTTCGAAGGTGATCTGGAAGAAGGGGAATTGGAGATCGGACAAGTTTCGGCAATCATATCCCGTCGGCAGTCTGTGGCAGAAGTAATGAACGAATTGGTAGCGGCTTATCAACGGGCGGCAAAGAAAGATTATTTATTTTAAAGATATAGCTCACCACAGAGTAATACAAAGTCTTGCAGAGTTTTTTTAAAAGATCATCAATCGAAGGCGTAAGACATTGAGATGGCCTTATTTGGAAAAAGAAAAAACTCTGCAAGGCTTTGTGTTACTGTATGGTGAAAATGCATAGTTATAGGCTGATAGGATCGTACTTTAAACCAAATACGTCGGCTACGGCCTTATAAACGATTTTTCCTTCTACGATATTTAATCCGAGTGCTAATGCTGTATTTTCTTTGCAGGCTTTTTTCCATCCCTTATTTGCTAAAGCGATCACATAGGGGAGGGTAGCATTGGTCAGTGCAAGGGTGGAAGTGTAAGGTACAGCTCCCGGAATGTTAGCTACTGCATAATGAACGATTCCATCTACAATATAGGTCGGTGCACTGTGAGTGGTCGGGTGAGAGGTTTCAAAACATCCTCCCTGATCGATTGCTACATCTACTAATACTGTGCCGGGCTGCATCATTGAAAGCATCTCTTTGGTAATCAAATGTGGTGCTTTATCACCGGGAATCAGTACAGAGCCGACAACTAAATCTACATCCGGCAATTCTTTTCTGATTCTTAGTTCGGATGCGTATAATGTCTTTACATTCTTCGGCAGTGTCTCGCTCAAATAGCGCAGACGTGCCAGATTTATATCTGTAATAGTGACATCTGCCCCCATTCCAGCAGCCATTTGTGCGGCATTGCTACCTACAACTCCACCTCCTAAAATTAATACTTTAGCCGGTTTAACACCTGGTACACCTCCCAAAAGGATACCTTTTCCGCCTTGCGGTTTTTCCAGAAAACGGGCGCCTTCCTGGATAGACATACGTCCGGCAACTTCACTCATGGGAATTAATAAAAGTAATGAGTGGTCTGCTTCTTCTACAGTTTCATAAGCCAGGCATATTGATTTGTTGGAGAGCATGGCGAGGGTTAACTCCCGGTCGGAAGCAAAATGGAAATAAGTGAATAGTAACTGTCCTTTTCTGATTAAGTTATATTCGGTGACTATCGGTTCTTTCACCTTTACGATCATCTCGGCAGTGGCGTAAATATCTTCTATTGTTGGCAGGATATGTGCGCCGACAGCTTGATATGCTTCATCCGGAAAACCGCTATTTATTCCCGCTGTATGTTGGATAAATACCCGATGCCCTTGTTTTACCACTTCAGCCACTCCCGAAGGTGTCATGCCTACACGGTTCTCATTGTTTTTGATTTCCTTTGGTACTCCGATAATCATAATGTTGCGTATTAAAGATTTAACATGTTCGAAAGTACGAAAAATCCCCTTACGTTGTTGTTCGTAAGGGGATGTTTTAGAACAGAATGTCTTCGCGTGTTGAGATGAATAAATGCGTAGAGTGGTTGTTTTATAGACATTCACTGCCCTGCTTGTTGATTTTCATGCTTTTTCCATAGAGACCCACTCGAGCTATGTTGTTATAAAAGGGTTCTGCAATATCGTACTTAAAAGGAAGTACTTCTTCATTATCTTTGTTTATGTATCCCCACTTGGATGACTGGCTTTCAATGCAAACAGCAGCCAATCCTTCGGAAAAAGAGCATCCGTTATCATATTCCAGCGGAATGACAACTTCTCCTTTCTTATTAATGAATCCTACTTTGTTGTGTAGTGAGACGAGGGCTAATCCTTCCGCGAATTGCTCCATTTGACTGTAAGTCGGTGGAAGAATGTAGTTTCCTTGTCTGTCAATCAGTCCCCATAATCCATCGTGACATACTCGTGCACATTCTTGCTCAAACGAGTGAGCGGCTGCGTATTTAAACGGAATCCGTATTTGTCCGGTATGGTCGATGAATCCGTATTGAGAATTGAGTACTACCATCCCTAATCCTTCTTTAAACGAGAAAGCCCGTTCATACATTAGAGGAATGACAATGTCATACTCTTTATTAATGTATCCCCATTGGATTTTTCCTTTTACCGGAGCCAATCCTTCGGAGAAACGGCCAATTGCCGAGAAGCGCTTTTTCTTATTAGCTACCCCATAAGCTAAAAAAGAAGCGAAGAACTTTGTAATAGTGCTGCTCATTACCTTTATTGTTTGTGTGGTAAGCGTCCGGATACCATATATATACAAGAGAAGCGTGGACGTCGTTAGTTCATTCTATTCAAGGCTCTGGTAAACCTATTGGGAAATGAACAACAGAGTCCACGCCCTTGCATATAACAAAGACGTGAACGCTTAGTTGCCATTATCTCCCCAATTAAAGAATTTACCAGATTCTGAATAGAGATAATATTCTAAACGCTTCTACGTTATTAATCGTAATAAGTCGCTACAAAGATACGGATTTCTTGTTAAAGAACAATGCTTTTAGGGGATAAAGATTTAATGGTGAATGAGGTAGGTGTACAAAATGAGAAATGGCTAGTAGATAGATTAAAAAAAGCTCCTTTTACGCTTTAGGTAAAGGGAGCTTTTTAGTCTATGATGTCAGGCGGTTTGTTTCTATGAAAAATGCTTGGTTATTAGTTTAAAAGTCCGGGATTAGCATCAATTGCATCTTGTGGAATACGCAATGTGTAACGGGAATCATCTTGTACAAGTGTGTAGGTTACATCTTCAATTTCTTTTTTGATTTCCGGTCGGGTAGTTCGGCGTAAATCAAACCAGCGATGGCCTTCAAAAGCAAGCTCGCGAGCACGTTCTTTCAGAATTTCTGTGACTAGCTTTTCTTGGCTCATCGCATTTATTTCATTCTTTTTCTGCTCATAACCTTCTGATGTATAACGATTCTCTATTAGTTTCAAGAGCCGGGTACGTGCTTCAGGTAATTTGTTTAAATGTGCAGCAGCTTCTGCTGAATTTAAATAAAGCTCTCCGGTGCGGAAAGTACATTTGAATTTAGATTCACCACTTTTGATGGAAGTATAATTTCCATTTTTATTTGCTTGATAATACTTGTTTGGACGTAGATCTTTTCCTTCCTCATATTCTTGTAAAAATGAAGGGTAAAGTAAGAGTGATCCGGCATAATCGCTATTTGGAAAAACTTCATAGGCAGTGATCATTTCTACAGATGTAAATTCATTAGGAAGTTTGCCTCCTTCATCATTTAGGTTTACCAATGTCGATTTTCCGGCTAATATACGTTCCGAAGCTTCATAAGATTTGCTCCATTCACCCATGTATAAATATACCCGTGATTCCATAGCATCTACTGATAATGTTGAAAAACGGTATGAATATTGAATTTCCCATTCTTTTTTATTAATCAGTTTCCGTGCTGTTTCTATATCAGATAAAATAGAGGTATATATTTCCTTTACAGTATTTCTTGATGGTATTTCTTCTAAATCAGTATTGAGTTTTAGAGGAACTGCTTTGGTTTCTAATGCTCCGGTAGCTGTATAAGGTTGTCCATAAAGATTGACCAATATGAAATGCATATATGCTCTCATGAGGTAAGCTTCTCCAACTAATTGATTAATATCTTCTTGGCTTCCTTCTGATATTTCATCTTTTTTATCGATGATTGCGTTGGCATAATAGATATTGGTATAATAGGCCGCCCATCCAAATTGTCTCGTACTTGCATTCGGATTAACATCATTCCATTTTTCAACATCTCCTAAAGAATTTTTGGAAGTGGCATCAGACTGTAATATGGTTGCGATATCTGTTCTGATTTCGCATATTCCTCTGTCATTGAGTGCTGTATTGTAAGCTGTTGTGAATAAAGCTCTGTATTCAGCTAGCGTATTGGGAATTACTTGGCCTACTGGTTGTATGTCCAAATAACTATCACAGGAAGATAATAACAGGCTTCCTATTAATGTGAATATATAATATATTTTCTTTGTCATAATATATTTTTTAAAAGTTAAGACTTAGATTGAAGGTAATGGATTTGGGAACTGGGGTAGAGTATAAGTTGCCCATTGACTCCGGATCCATATAATTATCATAATTAGAGCTGATAACGAATAGGTTACGAGCCTCTAATCCTACAGTTGCTCCGCCGATACTTAGTTTATGAAGCCATTCGGATGGAACCCGGTAAGCAAGACGTATATTTTGTAGACGTACAAAGCTTAGCTTTTTTACCCAGATATCCAGTGATCTGTAAATGTCATTTCGAGTACTGAACAAGTAGTAGTCGGCCGGATTGTAATTGTACGTTGCTAATGCAGGGAACTTTCCTGTTGTATTTTCCGGTGTCCATCTATCCAGTATGTCTCTATTCATATTGCGCCCTGGGTCTAAGTCGGATACATTATAACTTGGAGTTGTTTTTACGTGTGCTCCAAAATTATATGAAAAATTCAGATTCAGTTCCCAATTTCGGTAATTGAACGTATTTAGAAAACCGCCCGTGTAGGGAGCATCTGACGTTCCAACATAGCTGTAAAAGTCTCTTTGTTCTTCAGTACTTGGTCCTATTTGGTAAGTGCCAAGACCATCTTCATTCGATGTCATTCTGAATAACTCTTCTACAGTGACAGCTTTTCCCTCTTTATTCTCAAGATAGATTTGTCCTGTATCAGGATTTATACCTTTTGTTTTTAGTGCAAAGATTGCACCTACAGGATATCCTTCCAGACTAGGAGTCACTTGGCTTTTATCTGTAAGTACTTTTAGTACTTTATTTTGATTATATGCGAAGTTGAAAGTAGTGTACCAAGAGAAATTTTTAGTGGTGATATTACGTGTCTGCAGGTTTATTTCTACACCTTTATTTTCCATACTAGCCCAGTTTATAGACATATTAGTGAATCCATTTTCTAAAGCTAATGCTTTAGAACCAATTAAGTCTGTTCCTTTTCTATAGTAGTAATCTACACTAAGATTGATGGCTTGATTGAGTACAGAAAAATCTATTCCTAGATTGTAAGATGCAGTTTTTTCCCAGCGTAATTTACTGTTGGGAGCACTATTGATAATAATATTTTCTTCACTGTAACCAGGTAAAATATTCACATTATCATATTTTCCGACTAGGAATGGAGAGGTTCCCTTATCAATATTTCCTTGTAAACCATAAGAAAGGCGAAGAGCTAAATTATCAATCCATTTGTATTGTCTAATGAACGACTCATTTGATAAACGCCATAGACCACTTACCGAATAGATTGGTAAGAAACGGTATTTCTTATCTACTCCGAATAAATCAGAACCATCCATGCGCACACTTCCTCCCAATGTATAACGATTCATTAAAGTATATGAACCATTGGCAAAGAAAGAAGCAAAAGCGTTTTCCTTGTACGATTTAGTTTTTAGATTCCAATCATTGGCTTGTGCTTCATCTTTAAATATGAGATTCTGGAATGTTAGTTTCTTGGGATCATATCCGTATCCGGTTGAGGCTTGGTTGTCTACCCAGTTTTTGCGAATTTCCGAACCAGCCATTATTTGTATGTCATGTATATCCCCAAATGTGTTTTTGTATTCTCCTTGGATTTTCCATGTGAGTTGTGAGGTTGTACTATTAGTTGTTTTAAGCATGCCTCCTTCTGGTATAAGATAGGTTTGTACACCATTTTTCCAATATTTATTGGTTTCACGTATATTCCTAATATTATATGAATTTATCCCGGCATATTCTTCTTGCGACAATTGATCCCATTGCACACCAATCTGTGAATAAACTTTCCACTGATCGTTAAAACGTAGCTGAACATCAAAGATAGAATTGATGGCTGTGGTGACAGATTCTTTATTGGTGTTTGCTCGTTCTTCGAATATATTAAAGCCTTGCTTTTCATCTGTTTCATTACTTCTGACTACGTCGTAATCGTAAAGGTAGTTTCCTTGTTCGTCAAACGGAGCAAAGTAAGGGTTGGCGATACGTGAATAATATATAGGGTTAATAAGTCCGTAAGTATCAGTCATAAATGTGTTATTCTTGCGTCTGTTGGCAAAAATAGACATTCCAATTTTTAATATTTTGTTGATTTGGTAAGACGTTTTACTGGTCAGATTAAAACGGCTCATGCTTACACCTGGTACATTTCCGTTTTCTTTGACATAACCAAGTGAGTTGTAATAAGTAACCTTTTCGCTACCACCGGAAATGCTAAAGTTATATTCTTGCGTGAAAGCATCTCTGAATAATATATCATTCCAGTCTGTATTGATTGTTTTCAGTTTGTTTATAGCATTTTGGGCTTCAGGTGTCAGTCCGTTCCACCCCTGTTCTTTATAGATGTCTATTAAGTTATATTGTTTCATGATAGCAGCAACTTTTCCTTTTTCAGGAAATACCGGTATCGGATCTGTTAATCCCCATAATATGTCAAACCGTGCTTCTTTTAATAATTGAAGTTCCAAATCGACTTTCTCTTCCGAGTTTAGTAAGTTGAGTCGTGAAGTATTGAGATTTGGAGTATAAGTCAATTTAGTATTGAAGTTAATAACAGGTTTTCCGGTTTTTCCTCTTTTGGTTGTTACCACAATTACACCATTTGCAGCACGTGCGCCATAAATGGCAGTAGCAGCTGCATCTTTTAATATCGTAATGCTTTCAATGTCGTTTGGGCTCAAACCTGCGATAGAAGATTGTGACATATTTACAATGTCATTATCGTTATCTTTGTTAATCTCTGGAATATCTGTCCCCTCCAAAGGTATTCCATCCAATACCCATAATGGGTCTTGTGTTCCATTTAATGAAGCCGTACCACGAATACGAATACGTGCTGGAGCTCCCGGTGCACCAGAAGTTGTCGTAACAGCTACACCGGCGATTTGTCCTGCTAACGCCTGATCGATACTTTTTGCAGCACCTACCATTCCATCTGTAACATCTACTTTGGCAATGGCAGCAGTCAGTTTACGACGTTCCAGTTCTTGATAACCAGTTACTACTACGTCTCCTAATGTGTGTGATGAAGCTTGAAGTACAATACGATAAGTATCTTTTCCTGCTTGCAAAACGATGTCTTGTTCTTCAAATCCTATATAACTACAATGTAACCTAGTCACCTTTTCCGGAATGGAAATGGAGAATTTACCATCCATATCAGTGATAGTACCTAGAGAAGTCTGTGATGCTCCGGCCTTTTTCAAGTCATCTGCGTTAACATATACGGAAGCACCGATCAGAGGTTCATTATCTTCACCGGATATAACGACTCCGGTGATTGTACGATTAGCAGCGCTGGCAAAGGCCAGCGCATTTGCAAAGAGGCATATAAGAATGCACAAGTATTTTTTTCTCATTAATGTAGATAGTTAAAGTAATAAGTGGTTTTATTTGATTCCTAAAGCAGTATTAATACGTAGAATCATGTCCTCATAATGATAGCGTGCAGCAGTATCGGAAGTTCCGAGACGGTTCTGCAACAACTTCTTGATACGTAATAATTCACCGCGTTTCACAGAGATAGCATCTGAAATACGGTTGAGCTGACTGCCATAGAAATTGAGCACACGTGGAGCACCCATCCGGTCTTCCTGACGAAGTGCACGTTGTTCGGCAGCGTAACAGCTACAGAAAGGAGTAGCGTGGTCAAGCAAGAAATGCTCGTTTGCAATCTTCTTGTTGATTTTAACGGCTTCCGGTTCTGCAGCGGCTGTAAGTAATGCATCGAGGAAGTTTTTCTGCAAAGAACGTTCCATAACATTAGGGATACCACCGCGTTCGGTAACACCGAAAATATTCTTATGAAGTCCGTCCATAAGTTCCACTACTGTAAAGGCTTTCTTTCCGTTGACAGATTCATTCTCTATCATACGCATCAAACGAGTATTGCCAAGTAAATCCCAAAGGATATAGGCTTGGGCGTTCTTTAAGATTTGTGTAGGAGCATTTTCCTGTTTTCCGATGGGAGTATTGCGAAGTAGATAAGTATATTGCCCCACTTCCGTGTCAAACAGCCATTTAGGGTATGTCAAAACTTCATCCATCAGAAATTTCAGTGAAGCTTGTTGTTTCTCTTTCTCTACGAATGTATAAGTTTTAACGCCGTCTCCTACAATTGTATTTTCAATGTAGATGCCGCCAATATTGGCAAGGACATGATATAAATAGTTGTTCCATTGGTTGATTACAGCGTAGTAGAGGCGAGATGCTTCTTCATAAGTTTGTCCCTTCTCACCGGTAGTAGTCCATTGAAGAATTTGTGGAACGATACGTTTCAGATTCTCAATGCCAAGTAAAGAAGAGCGAACCGGATCATCACCTAAATCTTCGTTCTGTGCACGTGGATCTACCGCATCGCGGACATCCTGTGCTTCACTATATTTATAAAGCCGATCAGTATGTTTGCTCAAGAAATCGAATAAAATATCCTTTTCTTCTTCCGGAGTACTCTTTCCGTACCAACGATATCCATATTCGATAGCGAACATATCGTATGGACCGATATGCGGAGAAAGAACTTTCACGCCATCTCCAGGCTGTGCGATATAATTGAATCGTGCATAATCCATGATAGATGAAGCGGTAGAGTTCATTCTGGAAGTGAATGCTTCGGAACGTAATGAATCTGTCGGGAAAGCCCATGAACCCATCATATTGTGGCGGAGTCCCAGAGAGTGGCCTACCTCATGACAGGCAACGAATCGAATGGCATCTCCCATCAAAGCATCAGGCAATTGTACATTACGTGCTTCCGGACACACTGTTCCGGTCTGGACAGTAATCCATTCACGTACCATAGAAAGCACATTGTGCCACCACATAATATCAGCTTCCAGAATTTCTCCGGAACGTGGATCTAACAGAGAAGGTCCCATTGCATTTTTCTTTTCTGAAGCTGCATAAGTCAGTACGGAGTAGTTGACATCGTCCATATCTACATGCATACTGTCCGTGATTTCCTTGGCGATAATCGCATTCTTGAAACCAGCCTTTTCAAAAGCAATCTGCCAGTCCTCAATACCTTTCTTAATGTACGTACGCCATTGGTAAGGCGTTGAATTATCAATGTAGAAGACAATCGGTTTGGCAGGTTCCACCATCTGACCTTTCAGATAAGCCTCCCGATCTTCCGGTTTGGGTTCCATACGCCAGCGGGTGATATACTGTGTCTTATCCGTACGCTGCTGCGCATCACTAAAACTTAATAACGGATTCGTGAAATAACCGACCTTCTGATTGTCGAACCGTCCCATCATCGGCTTTTCGGGTAATAAGAGAATAGAAGAACTAACTTCCACCGTTACATAAACAGTAGTAGTACCTTCCGTTACCCGGGTAGTCAACTCGGAAGTTGCCACGACATTGTTTGAAAAGGATTTGATGGATAGAATACGTGATAAATTCTTGATAGCCGAAGTACCCAGATTAATATTGGTAAATACGTTATTGATACTGGTTTCCGTACCATCATAAATATCATTCACCTTGATTACTAATGCCGTAGAATCTGCATTGACTGCTTCGATCTTGAATGCGGCAATCAGCGGAGAGATAAAATTATCCTTTACCGAACGGAAGATAGCGTCCGTTTGGGGGGCCAGAGGTAATGGACGTTGTTGGCGTAACATTAGTTTGCCCGTCGCTTTGTCCCATTCCATGCAAACCATCTGGTTTTCATAGTTTACTCCGCGGTTTACACCCGCATCATTAAGTTCGGCAGGAACTCGTTGCAGCTTATTGACAACTAATAAGTCACGTCCCAAAAGTGAGGTGGGAATTTCAAAATAATAATCATTCTTCTTTTGATGTACAGCAAACATCCCTTTGGTCGTTTTACTGTCTTCCACTAATTTCTCGTAGTCGCTTTTACTCTTCTCTTCTTTCTCTTCTGGTTTTTTCTTTTTCTTTTTAAACCAACTCAGATTTTCTGTAGCGGGGGTAGTTGCAAATGCCGAGAGCGCTTCTCCACTCAGCAATATACATGCAATGACCGCTGCCATTACTTTTACATACATTCTCATTGAGTTTCTAACTTTTAATTATAATTAAAAAACGGCTACAAAAGTACTAATATAAATAACATAATGACTACTAATTTGCAATGAATATAACATTAAAAAGAAATATTAACTAGTATCTACGGTCATCATTCTCCTCGGATATTTCATAGTTTAGTGGGAATAGTGTACATTTGCGGGAGTAAAAAAGTGAACGGAATGATGAGACGATATATCACTGCTTTGATGCTGGCTTGCTGCATCGGAGGGTATGGACAAGAGAAGAAGCAAGTAACCTTTGTACCTCCTTTTGACTTTCCTCTTACATTGAGTGGGAACTTTGGAGAAATCCGCTCCAATCACTTCCACGGCGGACTGGATTTTAAGACAGGCGGAGTTATCGGTAAACCCGTTCGTGCTCTCGCTGATGGCTATATTTCGCGTATTCGCGTCACGAATGGTTCGGGATATGTACTTGATGTCTGTTATCACAATGGCTATTCAACGATCAACCGCCATTTGAGTGGTTTTGTTTCTCCCATTGCCGAAAGGGTGGAGAAACTTCAATATGAAGAAGAAAGCTGGGAAGTAGAGATTGTTCCCGAACCGGGAGAATATCCGGTAAAAGGAGGCCAGCAGATCGCATGGAGCGGAAACACCGGATATTCGTTCGGTCCGCATCTTCACCTGGATGTATTTGAAACGGAATCGGGAGATTATATTGACCCTATGCCTTTCTTTCAATCGAAAATAAAAGATACGCGTGCTCCGAAAGCGGATGGTATCCTATTTTTTCCACAACTGGGTAAAGGAGTAGTGGATGGAAAGCAAGAGAATAAAACCATCCTTCCCAATAGTGAGCGTCCGGTGGAAGCATGGGGAGTGATAGGCGTGGGGATCAAAGCATACGATTACATGGATGGAGTGAATAACCATTATGGAGTTTATTCGGTTGTGCTTACAGTAGATGGCAATGAAATATTTCGTAGCACCGTAGATCGCTTCTCGCAGGAAGAGAACCGGATGATTAATTCCTGGACTTATGGGCAATATATGAAATCATTCATTGATCCGGGCAACACTTTGCGTCTGCTAAAAGCATCGAATGATAACCGTGGCTTGGTGACGATTGATGAGGAACGGGACTATCAGTTCTTATATACATTAAAAGATGCTTTTGGAAACACTTCCAAATATAGTTTCACCGTACGGGGGCGGAAACTGCCGATTGAACCGTTGAATCATCGGGAGAAATATTATTTTACCTGGAATAAGACTAATTATCTGCAAGAACCGGGATTGAACTTGGTTGTTCCGAAAGGAATGTTGTATGATGATGTTCCCCTCAATTATCAGGTGAAGGCGGATAGTGGTGCCGTTGCTTTTACTTATCAACTGAATGATAAGGCGGTTCCGCTGCATGCAGCTTGTGAACTGTGTATCGGGTTGCGTAGAAAACCAATTGCCGATACGACGAAATATTATGTGGCCCGCATAACTCCAAAAGGAGGAAAGTACAGCGTAGGCGGAAAGTATGAAGACGGATACATGAAAGCATCTATCCGGGAGTTGGGAACTTACACTGTTGCCATCGATACCATCCCGCCGGAGATTATCCCTGTCAACAAGAATCAGTGGGGAAGAAACGGAAAAATTGTCTATCGTTTGAAAGATCAGGGCGCGGGAATTGCTTCCTATCGTGGAACGATTGACGGAAAGTATGCGCTTTTCGGACGTCCCAATATTGTGAAATCATACTGGGAATGTACGTTGGACCCCAAACGCGTAAAGAAAGGAGGCAAGCATACTGTTGAATTTACAGTGACCGACTATTGTGGGAATGAAACAGTGGCCCGTGAAAGCTTTGTTTGGTAAATTATTAAAAGTGAATCATATATTTATTATGAAGAGAAGAATTATTCTTTGTGCCGCCGTATTGATGGCGGCTGTGGCGAACACCTTCGCCTGCACCAACCTGATTGTCGGAAAAAATGCGTCTGCCGATGGCTCGACGATTGTTTCCTATTCTGCCGACTCGTATGGCTTATTCGGAGAACTTTATCATTATCCGGCTGCTACCTATCCAAAAGGTACGATGCTGAAAGTTTATGAATGGGATACCGGCAAGTATCTGGGAGAAATAGAGCAGGCACGCCAGACTTACAATGTAGTCGGTAATATGAATGAATATCAGGTTACCATTGGTGAGACAACTTTTGGCGGACGTCCGGAATTGGCCGATTCTACAGGGATTATCGATTACGGAAGTCTGATTTATATCGGTTTGCAACGTTCGCGCACTGCCCGTGAAGCAATTAAGATCATGACCGACTTAGTGCAGCAATACGGCTATTATAGCGAAGGAGAATCCTTTACTATTGCCGATCCGAACGAAATATGGATTATGGAAATGATTGGTAAAGGTCCCGGCATCCGTGGAGCAGTTTGGGTAGCTGTACGTGTGCCCGATGATTGCATTTCGGCCCATGCCAACCAGTCACGTATCCACCAGTTTGATATGAACGACAAGGAAAACTGCATGTACTCTCCGGATGTCGTTTCTTTTGCCCGCGAGAAGGGATATTTTAATGGAGTAAACAAAGACTTTAGCTTCTCATTAGCCTATGCGCCTCTTGATTTTGGTGCCCGCCGTTTCTGTGAGGCTCGTGTGTGGAGCTATTTTAATAAGTTCACAGATAACGGAAAAGATTATCTTCCTTACATTGAGGGAAAGACCAATACGCCGATGCCTCTTTTTGTGAAACCGAAACATAAGTTATCCGTGCAAGATGTGAAAGATATGATGCGCGACCATTATGAAGGAACGCCCCTTGACATCTCCAATGATTTTGGAGCCGGACCTTATAAGACACCTTACCGTCTTTCTCCTCTGAACTTCAAGGTAGATGGCCAGGAATATTTCAACGAACGTCCGATTTCCACTCAACAAAGCGGGTTTGTATTTGTTGCACAAATGCGGGCTCATAAGCCGGACCCGATAGGCGGTGTACTTTGGTTTGGTGTGGATGATGCGAACATGGCTGTATTTACCCCGGTTTATTGTTGTGCTACTAAAGTGCCGGTATGTTATACCCGTGTAGATGGGGCCGATTATATTACTTTCTCCTGGAATTCTGCTTTCTGGATTTTCAACTGGGTATCTAATATGGTCTATCCGCGTTATGATTTGATGATCGGTGATGTACGGGAAGCGCAGAAAGAAATGGAAACTACTTTCAACAATGCACAGGAAGGCATTGAAGAAATGGCTGCCAAACTGCTGGCAAAAGATAAGAACGCAGCGGTTGACTTTCTGACAAACTATACAAATATGACCGCACAGAGCACTTTCGATACTTGGAAACAATTGGGTACATTCTTGATTGTGAAGTACAATGATGGAGTGGTGAAACGTGTTAAAGACGGTCAGTTTGAGCGTAATTCTATTGGACAACCTGCCGGAGTGATGCGTCCCGGATATCCGAAAGAATTCTTGCAGGAATATGTCAAGCAGACTGGTGACAGATATAAAGTGCCACAAGAATAGATATTAAGTATGAGATATTAGGTATTAAGTATATCGCTTTTTAATTCTTAATTCTCAAATTTCAATTAAAAGAATAGGAATTATAAACTTATTATTTTACATTTGTGTGCTCAAGAAATTGATAATAAATAATTCATTAACCAATAAATAACAATCGAAATGGAAAATCAGGAACTTATTAAACAGGTCACTGAAAAAGCCGAAAAATGGCTAACCCCGGCTTATGATGCTGAAACCCAGGCTGAAGTGAAGCGTATGTTGGAAAACGATGATAAAACCGAACTAATTGAAGCTTTCTACAAAGATCTTGAATTTGGTACTGGTGGTCTGCGTGGTATTATGGGTGTAGGTAGCAATCGTATGAATATCTATACGGTAGGTGCTGCCACTCAAGGACTTTCCAACTATCTGAAAAAGAACTTCAAAGACCTGCCGCAGATTTCTGTAGTAGTAGGTCACGATTGCCGCAACAACAGCCGTTTGTTTGCGGAGACTTCTGCTAATATTTTCTCTGCCAATGGTATCAAAGTATATCTGTTTGACGACATGCGTCCGACACCGGAAATGTCTTTCGCCATCCGTCACCTCGGTTGCCAGAGCGGTATCATTCTGACTGCTTCTCACAATCCGAAAGAATACAACGGTTACAAGGCATATTGGGACGATGGTGCACAGGTATTGGCTCCACACGATAAAGGTATCATCGACGAAGTGAATGCAATTGCTTCTGCTGCCGATATTAAATTCCAGGGAAATCCGGATTTGATTCAGATTATCGGTGAAGACATCGATAAGATTTATTTGGATATGGTGAAAACTGTTTCTATTGATCCGGCAGCTATCGCCCGTCACAAAGACATGAAGATTGTCTATACTCCGATCCACGGTACAGGTATGATGTTGATTCCTCGTGCATTGAAAATGTGGGGATTTGAAAACGTATTTACTGTGCCCGAACAGATGATTAAGGACGGTAACTTCCCGACTGTCGTATCTCCGAACCCGGAAAACGCGGAAGCTCTTTCTATGGCTGTAAACCTTGCCAAAGAAATTGATGCTGACCTCGTTATGGCTTCCGACCCGGATGCTGACCGTGTGGGTATTGCTTGTAAGGATGATAAAGGCGAATGGGTACTGATTAACGGTAACCAGACTTGTATGATGTACCTTTATTATATTCTGACACAGTACAAACAACTGGGTAAGATTAAAGGTGGCGAGTTCTGCGTGAAGACAATCGTTACAACTGAACTAATCAAGAAAATCGCAGATAAGAACAATATCGAAATGCTTGACTGCTACACCGGATTTAAATGGATTGCCCGTGAAATCCGTCTGCGTGAAGGCAAACAGAAATATATCGGTGGCGGTGAAGAAAGCTACGGATTCCTTGCCGAAGATTTCGTTCGCGATAAAGATGCCGTATCAGCTTGCTGTTTGATTGCTGAAGTTGCTGCATGGGCAAAAGATAATGGAAAATCCTTGTATCAGTTGTTGCTGGATATCTACGTAGAATACGGATTCTCTAAAGAGTTTACTGTAAACGTAGTGAAACCGGGTAAGAGTGGTGCAGAAGAAATCAAAGCTATGATGGAGAACTTCCGTGCCAATCCTCCGAAAGAATTGGGTGGCTCTAAAGTGATCTTGAGCAAAGATTATAAGACACTGAAACAGACAGATGATAAAGGTAACGTAACTGCAATCGATATGCCGGAACCATCTAACGTACTTCAATATTTCACTGAAGACGGTAGCAAAGTTTCCGTTCGTCCTTCAGGTACAGAACCTAAGATTAAGTTCTATATGGAAGTTCAGGGTGAAATGGGTTGCCGCAATTGTTATGCTTCTGCCGAATCTGCCGCAATGGAAAAGATTGAAGCAGTGAAGAAATCATTGGGTATCTGATTTTGTTTCTTCTGAAATTTCAGATATAGATAACGAAAGATAAATAATAAATAGCGCCTCCATGGTCTTTTCGAAGATTATGGAGGCGCTTCTTTTTCTCTATACATAGCCCTGATTCTGCCTATTTTCGGGCTTTTTCCCCAACTTGGCACAGTTCTTTCATTTCCTTTGCATTCTTTAAGTCCACTTGCTAATCCTTCTTGCGAGAATCTTGTTGTATTGACATCATCTCAATTTCAACCCGCAGGCTGCGGATACACATGTTTTGTTGATGCTTTAGAGTGATACGTTCAGTTTCATATTCGTAAGTTGTTCGTTTGTAGTTATGTGTATTTCGTGGCCTGCTTTCTTAGTCTATTTTTCAGTCAGTGCTATTTCTTTTTTTTCTGTTATTTCTTCGTGCCTATCCAAGTCCATTTATGCCATATTGTTTCCAATGGTCCTTGTTTATGTTTAGACAGCCACCATTTGCAGAACCTAACTTGCGCCAGGAAAAGAATAATACCGATAATCAGGCTAAGAGTATATCCACAGTAAGGAGCAAGATAGAATCCGAATGGGAAATAGATAATGGCTCCCAAAATAGATTGAGAAATATAATTGGTCAAGCTCATTTTTCCGTAGAATCGCAGATTAGATACAGTTTTCTTGAACTGATCCTTCTGATAAAGCAACACGAAAGAAGCAACAAGTACAATCGTAAATGCAAATTTCTGCCACATATCAAAGGCAGTACCTACCGTTTGCTGAATTAAACTGCTGTCACTTTGCATGATCTGTTCTTTCAGAGAATACAGTGGCGCGAAACTGATAGCTGCAATAATAAGTGCTTTCATCCAGAACTTCAAATGAGATTCGGTAGTAACGAACAATTCTTTGCGTCCGATATATAAGCCAAACAGGAAAAGTCCGGCAGTCTGCAAGAAACGTCCGGCACCGATAGCCCAAAACAGACTTGCTTTCTGTCCCAGCGTAACATTACCTATCAGAAAATCCCAAAAGCTTCCGGCTTTGGTGTATTCCGCTACTTCAGCATACATGGCTCCGACATTCAAATCGGGTAGGGTATAGGCAGGATTGAAAAGGCTCATTATATAATGAAACCATTCAATCGGTTGCAGTGAAAACAAGATGGCGGTGATTAGAATCGCTTTGTCACTCCATTTACGTACGATAAATAGTACAAGACTGACTACAACAAACAGAAGCAGGACATCTCCTGCCGGGAAGAAAGCGGCATTCAGAGTGGCGAATCCTGCCAGCAATATCATTCTCCATAAAAAGCGGTAACCAAAATCTTTTCCTTTCAACTGCTGGTTGTGCGACTGGATATAGAAAGTGAATCCGAAAAGCAGAGCGAATATGGCATAAGACTTTCCGGCAAGCAGTGAAAATGTCGCATTAAATACTCCGGCATCCAAAATGGTAAGCCATTCAGGAGAACTTTCCGGATATACGGGGAAAATGAAATGCTCCAGGTTATGAACCAGAAGGATGGCCATTACAGCAAATCCTCTAAGAGCATCTACTACTTCAATTCGGGGTGTTTTTGTTGATAATTCCATGGGGCTAATTTATGATTGTTTTTTAGTTAGTATTCGTTTTACCCATCTATTGGCAGGCTTTTCAAAATAATAATAAGAAAGTAAGCTAAGCGCAATAGTGATGCAAAAAATGACGGGGACACTTATCATCCAATGTATGTGCCATTGATACAGAGTAGCCATTTGGAGGTATGTGAGTATAATAAATAAATGTATCAGATAGAAACTATAACTGATTTCTCCTCCTATCACTAAGACCCGATTGGATAGTAACCGGGATATATACCCTCTTTGTAAGGCAAAGATAAGTATCACCAAAGAAACGGGTAGCCAGTAGTAACAAGAATAGCGGTATACTTTGGGAATGTCTGCGGCACAAAAATAGAAAACAAAAAATAAAATGACTATTCCTATTTCTAATAGTGTTCCGGTGGAATAAGAAATCTTTTTGTTGAATATCGACCGATAAAACTGATAAAGTAAAACACCTACAAAAAAGTCCGGCAGGCGGGTGATTGGATTTACATACCAGTATGCTTTAATTTGTTCTTCAGCAGTCAGATGCATACCTGTCAGCATAATCAGCAGGCAGATGAAAAGAGTGATACATAGATTCCGTTTACTATTTAAGAAAGGAATGATGAGGGGGAAACAGAAATAAAATAACTGTTCGCAGCCCAGACTCCACGAAGGACTATTGAATGAGAAAAAATAATCTGCAGAAGGGAAGAATGGTTGCAATAAAAAAGTGGAAGCGGCGAAGTGTTTTATCCAGTCTGTCGTATCGTTGTATTGAACATACCCTCCTATACATGCGGCAATTAATAGAGTAAGTAGATGGAGGGGGTAAATGCGGGCAATGCGTGCTACCCAAAAGGTACGTTTGGTGGTGGTCGTTTCCAATAACTTTTCTTCATAATTATAGGCAATAATGAAGCCACTAAGGATGAAAAAAAAGCTGACTCCAACAAATCCTTCTTTAAAGAAGTGAGTGTCGAAGCTCGGATCCAGAACATAACAATGTGCCCCGAATACCATCAAGGCAAATAATATTCGTAAAGAAGTTAATGTGTTAATCACGATACTTATCCTTATCAGTTTTTTTGTATTCGCTGACAAAAGTACTGCTTTCTTGTGATATAAAAATTCACATAGATTAAAAAGATTCAAGATTCGGAGCGTAGGCGGCTAAGATGTTGGGGAGTCATGCCTAGAAAGGAGGCTATATATCCCAATTGGGCACGGTGAATGACATCGGGTTGCTCACGTAAAAGTTGTTCATAACGTTCTTTAGCCGGAAGATACAATCGGTTGATATGGTGAATATCCATGTACTACAAACATTCCTGATGAATGACACGTCCCCAGTTGGCAATTTCTATATTAGTTTCATAAATCTGATTTAAATCTTCAATACGTATGGCATATAATTCACAATCTTCCAGTAATTCTACATATTCGTATCCTGGTTGATTATGATATAAATCTTTCATGGCAAAGGTTATATCACCTTCGCGTGAAAACCAGATCGTGATTTCTTCTCCGTCACGTAAACAATAGGACCTGCAAAATCCTTTTTCAATAAAGTAGACGTGGCGGTCTAGTACTCCACCGTGTATCAGTAAATGTTTTTTGGGAAGCTCCATTTTCTTCATATAACTGAAGAGTACTTCCAAAGAACTGTCGGATACCGGATAATACTGACGGATTCCTTTGATGATATTTTCCATGTTTGATTTATTCATTTGGATGCTCTATCCACCAATCAATCATCTTTCGGGCAAGACTAAGTTTTCTGGGAAGTTCGGGTAAATTGTCTCTTGTATAAAAGTCTCCCGAACTCAATTCTTCATCTTGGAGGTTGATTTCTCCTCCGGCATAATCGGCAATAAAGCCGACCATTAGTCCGCTGGGATAAGGCCAGGGCTGATTACCGAAATAAGTGATATTTTTTACCTCCAGTCCGGTTTCTTCTTTCACTTCACGTGCTACACATTCTTCTAGCGTTTCTCCGGTTTCCAGAAATCCGGCAACGAGACTGTTGAATGTTCCTTTAAAATTGCGGGCATGCACTAAGAGTAGTGAATCTTTTTTTCTCACTAATACAAGAATCGCTGTGGAAATGGAAGGATATACTTCCCGGCCACATTTCGGACAACGCTTCATGATAGATTCTTTCTGTTCCATAGGCGTGCCGCAGGCGGAACAAAAGCGGCTGTTTCTATCCCAATGCAGAATCTCATGTGCTTTTCCTGCTGTCTGATAATGAGACAAAGGAAGATATTCATAGGAGGCACGAAGCCCTGTCATGATCCATTGCTCCGATTCTTCAATGGGAGAGGAGAGGGAGAAAGTCTTGCAGTTTCTCCCTTCTAGTGTAGTGATATTGTGTACGGTTGTTTTTTCTTTAATAACAATAGGAGAGCTTTCTTCACACGGGATGGCATATATGCCATCCTCTTTTTTCTCAAGAAGCAGTTGGTCTTTGTAAAAGATAAACCACCATGATTGTGCTGTCTGATTCATTTTAATTCTAATTCTTGAT
Organism: Bacteroides ovatus; assembly: GCF_001314995.1. Taxonomy (NCBI): domain Bacteria; kingdom Pseudomonadati; phylum Bacteroidota; class Bacteroidia; order Bacteroidales; family Bacteroidaceae; genus Bacteroides; species Bacteroides ovatus. The sequence goes on along the minus strand of NZ_CP012938.1, from coordinate 1,964,478 downwards.
CTTCGCGCTGCGAAGTTATAAAAAAACTAGATTGATATTTAGACTTATCAGATAAAATACAGGGCAACTGCACCAAAATTTGATTCATAACCGTGCAGAAATGAGCTAAATGATAATTTTGCGGAGTGCCCTGAAAGGGCTTAATTATATAGCGTAGGGCAACGCCCTACGTAAAAACGACAATCTGAATTTGCGCCCTGAAAGGGCATAATTGTATACGGTTCCGCCCTTTCAGGGCTTGTGGCTGGTGTGTTTTTTTCGTAGGGCGTTGCCCTACGCTATATAATTAAGCCCTTTCAGGGCACCCCAATAAATATATAATTGTAAGGCTTTCAGCCTAACTGCAAAATTCCCATTTAACCGATAAATTCCCATTTAATTAAGAACTGTACTGAAACGAGTTAAACGGTGCGCTAATGAATGGGTCAAGGGTGAGGGTTGGTGAGGGTAGATTTATAACTTTCGTATTTTTTTTTATAAATAAAAAAGGAGATAGTATAGAAAATAATAAAATAAAAGGTTATAAATCTACCCTCACCAACCCTCACCTTTGACCCATATCTTATAATAAAAAGATAACGGGGAATCTTAAAAACTCAATCATCTTTTTCAGATTTACCACAACGTTTCCAGAATACTCCATTATTTTATTCAAAACTGTGCGGATATGAATTAAATATTGGTGCGGTTGCCCTGGATAAAATATCAATAGACTAACTCAATAAAATGCATTGTTCGACACCAATTTCCTGAATAAAATAATTGTCGTGTGAGATTGCTATCACAGTACCTGCATAATTTTTTATAGTAGCAGTGATAATTTCAATACTTTGTATGTCCAAATTGTTGGTAGGTTCATCCAGGATAAACATATCAGGGGTATTGTTACTAATCATCAGACAGCAGAAAGCGAGACGCATTTTCTCACCACCACTAAGTTTCCGGCAGGATTTGTCCCATTCGGATGCAGGAAACAAGTAACGGTTTAGAATAATCTTTATTTCATGCTCCGGCAGATTCCGGCTGTTGAAAGCGTAAGCCTGTTCAAGAATACTGTTCCGGTCGTCAATGATCGAATACTCTTGATTCAAATAGACATAGCTAAAGTCCGTTCGTGTCAGGGTTCCTTCCTGTGGTTGAAGTTGGCCAGTGATTAATTTCAATAGAGTTGTTTTTCCGCTACCGTTGGCTCCTTCTATACGGAGGCGGTCTCCGCTCTTTAGCTGAAAGCTGACAGGAGCTTGCCAAAGCTGTTGTTTTGAGATGCTATTTTCCTGAATATCATTGTTAATCGAATTGGAATGATAACTGAAGTTAATCTCTTTTGCTGTCACTAATATCTTCCCGGTATGAAGCGAGGAACTGTTGAAATCGGTTTTTAATGCCGCAGTCGGAGAGAGCGAACCTCGAAGCTGGTTACGTTCATTTGTTAACTTCTCGGCTTTTTCCTGATGGACGCCAGTCAGTTTACTAGTGCTCTTCTCGGATTTCCCTTGGAGTGCGTTCAATACAATGCGTGGAACTCCTTTTCTTATATTACTCTTTTCGCCGCGTACATTCTGTTTGTCCCTGCGTTCGGCCGTTTCGCGAGCCACTTTACGGGCAATACCTAGTGCCTTTTCTTTTTCTTCAATACGTTGTTGCAATGCTTCCTGCATCAGCGTTTTTTGTTCTTTGTAGAATTCGTAATTTCCGCCATAATAATTGATTTGATGCTTCTCCAATTCGCAAATCTCGGGGAGAAGATTGAGCAGGGTACGGTCATGACTTACCACCAACAGGGTGGAACGATATTTTTCTACCCAGTCATATAAACGTTGTCTGCCGGAAGAATCGAGATGATTGGTCGGTTCATCCATAAGTATGACAGATGGATGATGAATGTCCATACCTGCCAGGAATACGCGGGTCTTTTCGCCGCCACTAAGCAGATTCATCGGGTAGGATAGCGTAAACTGTCCTAATCCCCATAAATCGAGAGCGGCAATGGAACGTTCTTCGATATTCCAGTCATCATTTAGAATGGTGAAATTCTCGTTTGAGACATCTCCTGCCAGGATAGCGTGCAGAGCTTGCTGTTTACGCTCTATTTGAAGAGCTTGTGCGATGGTCAGTGAATCATATTGCCCGAAATGTTGCGGGATATAATATAGGTCGTCCGGGCGGACAATGACACCGGAAGAGGGTGATAACTGTCCGGCAATAATTTGTAGCAAAGTAGACTTGCCACAACCATTGTTACCGACTAATCCTAGTTTCTGCCCTTTACTGATGGCGAAATTGAGGTCACTGAATAATACTTCTTTATCCGGATGGATATAGCTGATTTGTTGGATACTGATAGACATGATGATCTATTGGGTTTGAGGTTGAAAATAGAGTGAAAAAAATCACAGGATAGGGGAACGACAAACACAATACTGGCTAAACAACACGGATTTCGTGATGCTTAACAAAATAGAAAAAGCATATAAGAAAAGTGATGTTTACTTAGAAGTGTTGTCTTACTTAGTAATTCTCATTGTGGTAGGTATATAGTTTAACTTGGCTGCAAAGATAACACTTTCTATTAGATTTCACTCTATTAAGACTGAAAAAGAATGAATTTCATTTATTTAGAGGCTCCGTTTACCTCATTCAGAGCCTCCGATTACTCCAAATAGAGCCTCTGTTTACCCTATTCAGAGGCTCTGTTTTAGAAGTGAGTTATACTCTTTCTTATTCTTATACATCAAACAGTTGATTTAATCCCTCACTCATACTGGGATGCGTGAAGATAAAATCGCGCAAGAATGTAGAGGTTTGCCCTGTTTTTATCGCCATAGCTACGATATTGATGATTTCTGAAGCATCGGCGCAGAATAGAGTACAGCCCATAATCTTCCCGTTATGATTATTGATGATAGCTTTTAGCATACCATCAGTCTGCCTCAATGTACGGGTACGGACGATGGAGGATGCCGGCAACCGGGAAACCTTAAATGAATATCCTCTTTTCAGAGCTTCTTCTTCACTGATTCCGATATGCGCCAATGGCGGATCAATAAACACTGCATATTGCACAGGATCACGGTCTCCGATATCACGTTTCTTGTCGCCGAAGAGCTGGTCACGGATAATCCGGAAATCATCCAGTGAGAGATATGTAAATTGCGATCCGCCTTTCACATCTCCCATTGCCCATATATGAGGAACAGTAGTGCGTAACTGATCGTTTACGATGATAGCTCCGTGAGCATCAACTCCTACACCCGCTGCTTGCAGATTCAATCCTTCAATCATCGGTTTACGTCCCGTTGCGATAAGAATGGCATCTCCATCTACATAATAAGGAGTACCGTCGGATACGTCCGAGTAAGTCAGTGTCACTCCGTCATTCGTGTCATGGATAGACTGCGCACGAGCGTTCAGATGGATTTCAATACCTTTCTTCTCCATCACTTCTTTGACGCTGTTTGCAATATCCCGATCTTCACGAGGCATAAATTTGTTTCCTCCTTCGAGTATCGTCACTTTACTGCCGAAACCGGCATACATAGAAGCGAGCTCCAGTCCGATATATCCTCCACCTATGATAATCAGGTGATGAGGAAGTACGCTTAGATCCAGAAGCGTGCTACTGGTATATACATGCTGACTTTGCTGAATGCCATCTATTGCCGGGATAATAGGAGTAGACCCCGTATTGATAAAAATCTCTTTTCCTTGCAGCTCGATATATCCTTCAGGTAGTGTTACCTTTATAGTATTCGCGGATATAAAAGAACCCATCCCGGTGTAGATAGTCACATTAGGACGTTTACTTAGTCTTTCGTAATTATCATTCCTAAGAAAGGAAGTGAGGCGGTTCTTTCGGCCGATGGCCTGTTTGTACATATTCGTCTGCTTCGGAAAATCATCGTGGTAAAGCAAAGCGGAAACCTCGGCTTCATGCACCAGCGTCTTTGTTGGGATACAGGCTACATTCGGACAGCTTCCTCCATACATCATGTTGGAACGTTCTACGATGGCCACTTGCCATCCGCGGTTGGAAAGTTCGGCAGCCAGGGTTTTCCCTGCCTTGCCGAATCCTATAATAATTGCATCATATTGTTTCATAACTTCTTGTATTAACGATTCGTATGAGACTATATAACAGTCTGAAAATACGATTTGTTCCGCAATGGCAAGAAGTCAGAATCCTCTTTAGTGGTTGTCTTAGTCTTTTTTAAGTGTTTTGAGTACGCGTTGTGACGAGTCGGATAATAACACTACGGCACTGGCCAGGATCACAATGTCTTTAATCACCAACCGCCCTGCACCGGATAGTAATGGGAAACCGAATTCTCCGCTTCCCAAGTCGGGAACCCAGACTTCCGGGGTGGTGACAAGAAAAGAAAGTGTGCCGAGCGTCATGATAATGGCGAGGGTGTCGCCTGCCAATCCCACTTTTGGGAAAAAGATTCCCAGAAATACCAGTATGCCGATGCTCATAATAAGAGCTCCCAGTCCGTAAGAGAAAGTATAAGTGCGGTTTGCTTCGTGCCATGCACGATTTTCCGGGACAAAAGCACCTTCCGCATTTTTATGTTCTTTGTATTCGGGTGCACCTTTAGCATAGAAGAAACTCATAAAAGGACTGTTGGCAACAAACGGAACAATCCCGTCGGCTTCATAATGGAAATACTTCAATCCGCCTATCCATACAAATACTACCAGGATGGCAACGCGGATAAATTTCATACCAAAACTTTTCAGACTTGAAGTGAAGGTCAGTAAAGCGATCAATTTCTCTTTCATTTTGTTGGGGTTTTAATTGGTTTATCTTATGTTGCAAAGGTCGTCCATTTCCACTACCCCCCAAATAGCAATACTTCCGTATGCCTTGTCAATTTTTCCCTTCCTGTGTGTTTCTGAATTGTACGGCACTCTGTCCGGTCATATTTTTGAAGAAACGGCTGAAAGAGGCCTGGTCTTCAAATCCAAGAATATCGGCAATTTCTTTAGCACTTTTGTTGCTGTAAAGCAAAAGGCGTTTGGCTTCCGCTTCCACCCGTTCGTGGATTACCCGGAGTGGCGAAGGCAGTTTACAGGTTGAAAAGATGTTCGATAGTGTCTTGGGAGATTTGTGTAGCATATCGGCATAGTCCTGTACCTGCTTCTTTGTCCGATAATGCTCGTCAACCAAGTTATAGTATTGGCGGACAATCTCGAAACCGGATTCTTTTTCACGGGTGATATTCATGCGATGACGTGCAATACGGGTACATTGAATGATGAAGCGTTTCAGCAGGATGCGTAGCATCTCCTCCTGCAGGCTGTCGGAAACGGTAAACTCGTTTTCCAGTGCTTCGGTAATGGTGTCGAGCTCTTTACGTTCTTTTTCATTCAGGGTAAAACGGATCAGGTGAGAAGAACCGTTGAACAGGAAACCGCTGCACGACACTTCATGGTCATTGCCATAAATGCAATAGAAATTGCTGTTGAACAGCAAAGTCAGGTATTCGCCGTCAATCGATTTAAATTCGAGGTGTTGCAGATGGGTGAGTGAAATCACTTCATCCTTGGTAAGCATCATTTCCTGATGATCGATTTCTACTGTAATGCTTCCGCTGCGTACCCATATAAATTTATAAAGCCCTTTTTCTTTTTGCAGTGCTTTTTCTGTCAGATAAGAGTCTGTAAGTGCGAGTGTTCCTTTTAGTTTCGTGTGATATTGTTGTAACATAATTAATCCTCCATTGCTGATGCGTCAAATGATAATGGCAGTAGATCGCCTATACTTTTTACTTCGTAGATACATTCTTTGCCATATAATAGGATGCGGATGGGTTGTTTGTAACGCTTTTCCGTTTCCAGAATCACTTGCCGGCAAGCGCCGCAGGGAGGAATCGGTTGGTCGATGAAATCTTTTTCCGTTCGTGCCGCGATGGCAAGAGTGACAACCGGTTGGTCGGGATATTGGGAGTTGGCATAGAATAGGGTAGTACGTTCTGCACAAAGCCCCGACGGATAGGCCGCATTTTCCTGATTGGTTCCTGTCACTACTGTCCCGTTGCCCAATAGCGCAGCGGCACCTACGGAGAAATGGGAGTACGGAGAATAACTACGAGCTGTTGCCTCCATGGCAGTCTGCATAAGTGCCCGATCGGCCTCATTCAACTCATCATATTGATATACTTTAATAATAGCGGTAATTGTGAGGTCTCTCATATACGTTAGGGTATTGGTTTCTACAATTAATGTTACAAAGTTAGGAAAGAGATTGATAATCCCAATTATTTTTCAGATTTTTGTGCCATCTAATTCACATCTGAATAAAAATGGAGAATAAACTGCATAGACTTATCTTTTTAACCGTTATTTTTTTCTTTGCCGTAGGAGTGCAGGCACAGAAACGGAATGCCCGTTACGTCGAGTATATAAATAAGTATAGTGATTTGGCTGTTGAACAGATGAAGCTTCATAAGATTCCGGCGAGTATTACATTGGCGCAAGGATTGTTGGAAAGCGGTGCCGGATACAGCCAGTTGGCACGAAAGAGTAATAACCACTTTGGTATTAAATGTGGTGGCAGTTGGCGGGGACGTACGGTTCGTCATGATGATGATGCGCGCAACGAATGTTTCCGTGCTTATAAGCATCCGCGTGACTCTTACGAAGATCATTCCGACTTCCTTAGAAGAGGTGCCCGTTACGCTTTTCTTTTCAAACTGGATATCACCGATTATAAAGGATGGGCGCGTGGACTGAAAAAAGCAGGCTATGCTACCGATCCTTCTTATGCTAATCGTCTGATTACAATTATCGAAGATTATGACTTGTATAAATACGACCGTAAGGGGGTATATTCGGAACGGAAACTGAAAAAGAATCCTTGGTTGATGAGCCCGCATCAGGTGTATATCGCTAATGATATTGCTTATGTGGTAGCCCGCAACGGTGATACCTTTAAAGATTTAGGTAACGAATTTGATATTAGTTGGAAGAAACTTGTGAAGTACAACGACTTGCAGCGTGATTATACCTTGATGGAAGGAGATATCATCTATCTGAAGAGCAAGAAGAAAAAGGCTTCCAAACCTTATACTGTATATGTTGTGAAAGATGGAGATTCCATGCATGGCATCTCTCAAAAATATGGTATCCGCCTCAAAAATCTGTATAAGATGAATCGTAAGGATGGTGAGTATGTTCCGGAAATCGGAGATAGATTGCGTCTGCGGTAGAGACTTCTCTCAAAAGTTTCGAATTTCGGAAACTTAATGACTCATTCATGTGTTATTATCTTGATAAAACATGATTAGAATATGAGTCTAAACATTGCAAAAAGTAATAAGAAACGTGTCGTCATAGTAGGCGGTGGTTTCGGTGGCTTGAAACTGGCTAACAAGCTGAAAAAGTCAGGCTTTCAAGTCGTATTGATAGATAAAAACAACTATCATCAGTTTCCTCCTTTGATTTATCAGGTGGCTTCGGCTGGTATGGAGCCAACTTCCATATCCTTCCCCTTCCGTAAAATATTCCAGCATCGGAAAGATTTCTATTTCCGTATGGCGGAAGTACGTGCCATTTTCCCGGAAAAGAATATGATACAGACTTCCATCGGAAAAGCAGAATATGACTATCTGGTGTTAGCAGCAGGTACTACAACCAACTATTTCGGTAATAAACATATCGAAGAGGAAGCCATGCCGATGAAAAATGTGTCAGAAGCGATGGGATTGCGAAACGCTCTTCTGGCTAATCTGGAACGAGCGCTGACCTGTTCAACGAAGCAGGAACAACAAGAGTTATTGAATATTGTAATTGTGGGAGGTGGAGCTACCGGGATAGAAGTAGCCGGAATACTTTCCGAGATGAAGAAATTTGTCTTGCCGAATGATTATCCTGATATGCCCAGCAGTCTGATGCACATCTATTTGATTGAAGCCGGGCCGCGATTGCTTGCCGGAATGTCGGAAGAATCATCTGCACATGCTGAACAGTTTCTCCGTGAAATGGGAGTAAATATCCTGTTGAATAAACGTGTTGTGGATTATCGTGACCATAAAGTAGTACTTGAAGATGGTACAGAGATTGCCACGCGTACTTTTATTTGGGTGAGTGGTGTCACCGGTGTGACTATCGGAAATCTGGATGCCTCTCTGATTGGGCGTGGAGGCCGTATTAAGGTCGATTCATTTAACCGTGTAGAGGGGATGAATAATGTGTTTGCTATTGGCGACCAATGTATTCAGGTTGCTGATGAAGATTACCCGAACGGACATCCTCAATTAGCGCAAGTGGCTATCCAGCAAGGGGAATTGCTGGCAAAGAATCTAGTACGTATGGAGAAAGGACGGGAGATGAAACCTTTCCATTACCGTAATTTGGGTTCGATGGCGACTGTAGGACGTAATCGTGCCGTGGCAGAGTTTAGTAAAGTAAAGATGCAGGGATGGTTTGCCTGGGTGATGTGGCTGGTTGTTCATCTGCGCTCTATTCTTGGGGTACGCAATAAGGTTATTGTACTCTTGAATTGGGTATGGAATTATTTCACTTACGATCAGTCTATGCGTATGATTGTCTATGCCCGTAAAGCAAAAGAGATTCGTGATCGTGAAAAGGTGGAGGAAACTACCCATTGGGGGAAAGAACTGGTACAAGAGGAAAAGAACCCCTCAATTACATCATCATCCAAGTAGACAGGCTTCCTGTCGACAGGATGATAGATGCTATTCTGAACGGTAAATTCGTACAGGGTGTCCGATATCGGACACCCTTTGTTTTTTGTTATCTTCTATTTATCAACCATTTACGATTTTGGCACAGATTTGGTATATAAAGTACCGAATTGATACATCATAAAATAGTAAATGATCGGATATGGACAGAGAAATTCCTAAAGAGGTACGTCAAAAAGAACGTAATAAGAAGATAATTCGTTATTCATCCATTGGAGTGGCAAGTATTATTGCCATCGGTGTACTTATATCTGTATTAAGGGCAGGAGTGGAGGCAAAGGATCTTGTCTTTTCCACAGTCGATAAAGGGGTGATTGAGGTAAGTGTCAGTGCTTCCGGTAAGGTTGTCCCTGCTTTTGAAGAAATTATCAATTCTCCGATCAACAGTCGTATTATTGAAGTCTATAAAAAAGGGGGAGATAGCGTAGACGTAGGTACTCCGATTCTGAAACTGGACCTTCAGAGTACGGAAATTGAATATAAGAAGTTGCTGGACGAGGAACAAATGCGCCAGTATAAGCTTGATCAGCTTCGCGTCAATAATCAGACGAAACTTTCCGATATGGCAATGCAGATTAAAGTGTCGGCAATGAAATTGAGTCGGATGAAAGTGGAGTTGAGAAATGAACACTATCTGGACAGCCTCGGTGCAGGAACAACAGATAAAGTACGCCAGGCCGAATTGAGCTATAATGTGGCTCAATTAGAGTACGAACAACTTCAGCAACAATATAAAAATGAGAAGGAAGTAGCTGCTGCCGAATTGAAAGTTCAGGAGCTTGATTTTAATATCTTTCGCAAGAGCCTTTCCGAAAAGAAACGTACGTTGGATGATGCACAAATCCGTTCCCCGCGTAAAGCTATTCTTACCTATATTAATAACCAAATTGGTGCACAGATTTCCGAAGGCGGACAGGTAGCTATCATTTCTGATTTGAGCCATTTTAAAGTGGAAGGCGAGATTGCGGATACGTACGGTGATCGTGTAGCAGCCGGAGGAAAAGCAATTGTTAAGATAGGGAGCGACAAACTGGAAGGGACAGTTAGCAGTGTTACACCACTATCCAAGAATGGTGTGATATCATTTACCGTTCAGTTGAAAGAAGATAATCACCGCCGCTTACGTTCCGGACTAAAGACAGATGTTTATGTGATGAATGCTGTGAAGGAAGATGTAATGCGCATAGCCAATGGCTCTTTCTATGTGGGACGCGGTGAATATGAACTTTTTGTCTGCAATTCGGATAATGAACTGGTAAAACGTAAAATACAGTTAGGAGATTCTAATTTTGAATATGTAGAAGTGTTGAGCGGATTGCAACCGGGTGATAAAGTAGTAGTAAGCGATATGAGTGCTTATAAGAACAAGAATAAGTTGAAAATTAAATAAACTAAATACTAGAAGTTATGATAACATTGAACTCTCTTTCTAAGATTTATCGTACGGACGAGATTGAGACGGTAGCATTGGAGAATGTAAATCTGACGGTAGAACGTGGAGAATTTCTAAGTATAATGGGACCTTCCGGATGCGGAAAATCCACCCTGCTGAACATAATGGGATTGCTTGATGCACCTACAATGGGAATGGTGGAAATCAACGGAATACGTACCGAAGGAATGAAAGACAAGGAACTGGCGGTTTTTCGTAATAAAACGCTCGGTTTTGTATTTCAGTCTTTTCATTTGATTAATTCGTTGAATGTGATGGATAATGTAGAACTCCCCTTGCTTTATCGACGTATGGCTGGTAGTGAACGAAAACGGTTGGCACAAGAGGTATTGGAAAAAGTAGGATTAAGCCATCGTATGAGACATTTTCCTACACAACTTTCCGGTGGGCAGTGCCAACGTGTAGCTATTGCCCGTGCGATTATTGGTAATCCCGAAATAATCCTTGCCGATGAGCCGACAGGTAACTTGGATTCAAAGATGGGAGCTGAAGTAATGGAACTGCTTCATCGGTTGAATAAGGAAGACGGACGTACTATCGTGATGGTTACCCATAATGAAGAACAGGCGAAGCAGACTTCGCGCACTATTCGTTTCTTCGATGGACGCCAGGTACAATAGAAACGGCCTCTTACGATTAGAACTAAATGGAAAAATTGATTAATGTATCTCTAAATTAAAAATCATCATGACAAAGAATATTTTCATCGTTGCGATAGCTGTCCTGTTAAGTGTTGCTTTCTGTTCGCTATCGGCACAAAATGTGAGTAAAGATTATAATGTAGACGAGTTTTCTGCCATAAACCTGCAATCTGTCGGGAATATTATTTTTACTCAATCGGCAGGATGCTCCTGCCGTTTGGAAGGTCCTTCTGAATTTGTAGAAAAAACAAGGGTGACAGTGAAAAACGGAACTTTGGTTATCTCGTATAAAGATAGGAATGCGAGGAATATCAAGAACCTTATTTGCTATATTACTGCTCCCGATTTGAGTAAAGTGAAAATTGATGGAGTAGGGAACTTCGATGCAAAAGAAGAACTAAAACTTAAAAATATAGCTTTCGAACTTGATGGAGTAGGCAACTGTAACGTGAAAAGTCTATATTGCGATGAGTTGAAACTAGATGTTGACGGAGTAGGCAATATGAAGTTGAATGTTGATTGCAGCACTATCAAAGCTAAAGTGGATGGAGTAGGAAATATCACTGTATCCGGTAAAGCGGATGCAGCTTTCTTTAAGCGGGATGGCGTTGGTAAAATCAACTCCAAAAACCTGAAGTGTAAAGACGTAACAAAGAAAGGTTGGAATATCTAATGTAGAACATTCTTCTGTGAACTCCTGTAGAATCAAATCAAAAAAAGAATAAGAAGATGTGGAAGCAATACATAAAGCAAGCTCTTTACCAGTTGAAAGAGAACCGGCTTATTAGTATTGTCTGTATGGTAGGTACAGCTTTGGCTATTTGCATGATAATGGTGATCGTGCTGACATTGCAGATACGGATAAAAGACTGCGTGCCGGAAGTTAACCGTTCACGATCATTGTATGTCAAGGCAATGACGTCCCGGCATAAAGAGCAACACAATAATGCTGCCAGCAGCCAGATGTCCGTCACGACTGCCCGTGAATGCTTTAAGACGTTGACAATACCTGAAGCGGTTACCATTACTTCCGTTAATAATAAGATGCGTGCTTCTCTTCCCGGAGGAGGCAGGATGAGTGTAGATGAAATGGAAACGGATGAAGCGTTCTGGCAAGTCTTTTGCTTTGAATTCTTGTGTGGCAAACCATATACGAAAGCCGATTTTGAGAGTGGGCTGTCCAAGGCAGTGGTTTCTGCCAGTGTGGCACGCCACCTGTTCGGTACAACTGACGTGGTAGGGCGTACCATCCAATTAAATAAAGCGGATTATACCATTACAGGAGTAGTGAAAGACGTATCAAAGTTGGCGACAGCTTCTTATGCACAGGTCTGGATTCCCTATACATCAACTGATTTGGCTTCTTTCTCGTGGAGAGAAAATCTGATGGGACCTATGCGGGCGGTCATCCTTGCACGTTCGTCCGACGATTTTCCGGCTATTCGTGCTGAAGTCGAAAAATATCGTCAGGTCTACAATAGTAAGCTGAAGGATATGGAATTGATTTATCGTGGTCAGCCGGATACTCAATTTGCCTACCTTTACCGCCATTGGGGGACAGACTTGGATATGAAACACATTGTCAGGCGATTCATTCTTATCATTGTGATTCTCCTCTTGGTTCCAGCTATCAACCTAAGTAGTATGACTTTATCCCGCATGCGGAAGCGTATGACGGAAATCGGTGTCCGGAAAGCATTCGGTGCTACTGCCAACGAATTGTTGCGACAGGTATTCTGGGAGAATCTGATATTGACACTGCTTGCGGGAATACTGGGACTGATATTGAGCTATTCAGCTACTTTCCTGTTAAACTCATTCCTTTTTGATAACAGTGAGAATGCAGGTCTTGCCGGGGAAACTTCTCTTTCCACTGATATGCTGTTCAGTCCGTTGACGTTTCTCGTTGCATTCTGTTTCTGCCTGTTATTAAATCTATTGAGTGCCGGAATTCCGGCTTGGAGAGTGTCGAGAATGAACATTGTAGATGCAATAAACCAAAGATGAAATGATGAAACAGTTATTGAAACAAATATATAATGAGCGCCGGAGCAATGCTTTTCTATGGATTGAGCTATTGTTGGTGTTTGTCGTATTGTGGTATATCATTGATTTGGTTTATGTCACTTTGCATATCTATTATCAGCCAATGGGCTTTAATATAGAAAATACGTATGTATTACGTATGAACCGTCTTACCGATAAATCTACCGATTTCAATCCGGAGCTGACTGTTAAAGATGATATGACTGCTTTAAGGGAAATAGCCGGACGTTTGTCCCGTCATCCGGAAGTTGAATCTGTCTGTATCTCTCAAAACAGTATTCCATACAATGAAGGGTGCAGTGGAGCGAGTTTCCGTTTTCCGGATAACGACACGGTTTGGATAAGTACGATGGATCGTTGGACGACTCCTGAATATTATAAGGTGTTTCGTTTCCGGAATATCGATGGTTCCGGTCATGAAAGTCTGGTGAAAGCTTTGGAGAAAAATACAATAATCGTTCCTGTCGATGTTGCAGACTATTATCCGGATGCTACTTTCCACGGAAAAGACCTTTTGGGTAAAGAAGTTCGCATGAGTGATACCAACTTTCGTATTGCAGCTTTAACAGAGCCCGTTCGCTACGATCGTTATAACATTGCCGGAAAACCTTTTACCGGAACCTATATCGGCACTTACCTTTCTGACGAACAAATGGAAACAGTCGAAAACGTAGCCTATCTCGAATTAAGTCTGCGTGTCCGCGAAGGTGTAGACGATGGCTTTGTGGAACGTCTTATGAATGATGCCGACCGTATCTATCAGGTAGGGAATATTTATATACTTGATGTCACTCCATTAAGCAAAGTCCGGACAGCCAGTGAGATAGACAATGATAATGAATTACGTACCCAGTTCTGTATTCTCTTTTTCCTGTTGTTGAATATCTTTCTGGGAGTGATCGGCACTTTCTGGTTCCGTACCCAGCAACGCCGGGGAGAAGTTGCTTTACGCATGGCAATGGGAGCTAACCGGAAAAACATATTCTATCGTTTGATTACGGAAGGTTTGTTACTGTTAAGCATGTCGGCTCTTCCTGCCGTATTGATTGCATTCAATATTGGATATACTGAACTAGTGGATATATCACAAATGGCATTTACAGTACCCCGTTTCCTGATAGCCATTTTACTGACATATCTCTTGATGGCGATAATGATTATTCTTGGCGTGTTGTATCCGGCTCTGCAATCAATGAAAGTGCAACCGGCCGAAGCACTAAGAGACGAGTAAGAAATATACTGAACTTTATACTGGTAACGATCATGATAAAACTCTATTTTAAACAAGCATTCCATCTGTTGGGAGAAAATAAACTGCTTTCTTCTATTTCCATTATTGGTACAGCTTTGGCTATTGCTATGATAATGGTAATTGTGATTACTTTACGTGCGACTATTGCTCCCTTTGCACCGGAAACCCATCGTGACCGGATGCTTATTTTCCGGTTTGCCGGACTTCAAAGTAAGTCCAACGTGAATTGGCAAAGCAATGGCCCTATCGGATACAATACGGCAAAGGCTTGTTTCAAAGCAATGACAATTCCCGAAGTTGTTTCCATAACCAATATCTGGCAGGAAACAATGCTGGCTGCTAAACCGGCAGGTGAGATGGAAAGTTGTAGTGTGTTGCAAACAGACGATGCTTTCTGGAAAATATTTGAATTTGAGTTTCTATCTGGTAAACCGTATGATAATGCCGATTTTGATGCCGGAGCAGCAAAAGCTGTGATTTCCGAAGATATGGCTCGCCGTTTGTTCGGAACATCAGAAGTGGTTGGAAAAACATTCCTTCTGAATCATTCGGCTTATATTGTTTGCGGAGTGGTACGTCCGGTCTCTAAACTGGCGAAATACGCCTATGCGCAAGTTTGGATTCCTTTGAGTTCAACAAGTGCCTTCACAGCCACTTGGGGCGATGACAATATCATGGGTATGACTGCCGTCTATATACTGGCTAAATCGAGAGACGATTTTCCGGCTATTCGTCAGGAGGCAGACCGCTTGCGGGCTATCTTTATGGCAGGGCATCCCAATTTCGATTTACTCTATCGCGGACAGCCTGATACTTATTTCGTAGCCGCGCAACGCTATTCCGCCAACAATCCTCCTGCTGTGAAAGAAGCAGTACGGCAATACATACTGACATTACTTGTCTTATTGATTGTTCCTGCCGTCAACTTATCCGGACTTACTTTGTCACGCATGCGTAAGCGTATCTCCGAAATAGGAGTGCGAAAAGCCTTTGGTGCCCCCAGACGGGAGCTTATGATGCAGGTACTATCCGAAAATATGCTTTATTCCCTGTTCGGAGGAATTCTCGGACTGGTATTAAGTTATGTCGCCGCTTTCCTTTTGGGAGGAATGCTTTTCTCCGTAGACTTTGTATCCAATGGGGTGGAAGATTTGCGGACCATGTGTGTCGACTTACTGTTCGATCCTACCGTATTCCTGCTGGCATTTCTGGCTTGCTTCCTACTCAATTTATTAAGTGCCGCCATTCCGGCATGGAGAGTAACTCGCACCAATATTGTGGATGCCATCAACGAAAGATAATTCTTCAACTCATCTAAATTCTAAAGAAAATGCAACTATTAAAACAAATATGGAACGAGCGCCGGTCAAACGGATGGTTGTGGTCAGAACTATTAATTGTTTTTGTGGTCCTGTGGTATGTGGTCGACTGGACGTATGTGACAGCGCGTACTTATTACGAACCGGTAGGATTTGATATTACCGATACGTATTATTTGGAGCTAAGCCTGAAAAACGACAAGAGTAATTCTTATCTTTCGAAAGAGCAAAAGAGTACATCTTTAGGACAAGATATTATCGAGTTGACCAATCGTCTCCGGAGATTGCCGGAAGTGGAGGCCGTTTCAATATCCAATAATGCGCGTCCCTATATCGGGAGTAATTCCGGTAGTATGTTGCGTATCGATACATTGGTTAGTAGTCCGCTACGACGTTCGGTAACCCCTGACTTTTTTCAGGTCTTCCGTTATCAAAGTGCTGATGGGCGTGGTTATCAGCCGTTGGTGCAAGCTTTAAAGAATGGCAATGTAGTTGTTGGTGAAAATTTCTGGCCCAAAGATTATAAAGGCGATCGTACGCTGTTGGGTAAAGAAATGGTCGATGTGGATGATTCTACGAAAGTGTACAAGATAGGGGGAGTTTCGAAGAAAGTGCGTTACAATGACTTTTGGCCTAACTACAGTGACCGGTATGTAGCCATTGAACTTACTGAAAAGATAATGGTCGAACTTGACGATGAACTTTATCCTTCGAGTGTAGAAGTTTGTCTGCGGGTGAAACCGGGGACTTCCAGAGACTTTGCGGAACATTTGATGAAATTGTCCGCCAACCAGTTGAGTGTCGGTAACTTATTCATCCTGAAAGTGCATGATTATGAAGATCTGCGGAATGACTTCCAGCAAGGAAGTTATAATCAGGTACAGGTACGTTTCTGGATGATGGGCTTCTTATTGCTTAATATCCTGTTGGGCATTGTCGGCACCTTCTGGTTCCGTACGCAGCACCGTCGTGCCGAGTCTGCGCTTCGTATAGCAGTCGGGGCCAGCCGGATGCAGCTTTGGCAACGTTTAAATAAAGAAGGATTGCTATTATTGACTCTGGCTGCTTTGCCTGCCGCCGTCATCTGTTATAATATCGGCCATCTGGAGTTGACTGAAGGGTATATGGAGTGGGGAGTAGTGCGTTTTCTTATTACATTTGTCATAACCTATTTCCTGATGTCTTTAATGATTCTCGTTGGCATTTGGTTTCCTGCTCGTCAGGTAATTCGCATACACCCTGCCGAGGCGTTGCGCGAAGAATAAAAAACTTGGGCTATCTGTTTGTTTTCAATAGATTTAACGTATCTTTGTCGGCATAATATTGAAAACACCGCAGGCTTTAATTATATGAATCGACGCTACTATTGTTTGCTTATCGTTCTGTTTTTTGCTGTTCTTATTCAGGCGGCAGCAGCGGAACGTACATACAATATCCTGTTTATACAGTCATACACCTCACAGACTCCTTGGCATAGCGACCTTAATCAGGGGTTGGTCAAAGGATTTAAAGAAAGTGGCCTGAAGGTGAATATAACAACGGAGTATCTTGATGCCGATTTTTGGGCATTCAACTCCGAGAAAGTAATTATGCGTCGTTTTTGTCAGCGTGCCCGTGACAGGCAGACCGATTTGATTATAACAGCAAGTGATGAAGCTTTCTATACTCTTTTTGCCTGTGGAGATTCGTTGCCTTTGCAGATACCGGTCGTGTTTTTCGGCATTAAGTATCCTGATATGGAGCTGATTGCTACTCATCCCAATGTTTGCGGGTTCACTGCCAATCCGGATTTTGATGTCATATTGCGTCAGGCGCAAAAGATATTTCCCCAGCGGAAAGAAGTGGTATGTGTGATAGATAACAGCTTTTTGAGTAACAAAGGCCTTGAAGATTTTGAAGAAGAGTGGAAAATCTTTCAAAAAGACAATCCGGATTATAGAATGAAAGTCTATAATACCCAAAATCATACAACGAGTCACATCATTGCTGCTATTTGTTACCCTCGTAACAGCTACGAACGTCTGGTGGTTGCTCCTAAATGGTCGCCTTTCCTTTCATTCGTTGGCAAAAACTCAAAAGCTCCCGTATTTTCGAGTCAGAATGTGGGGTTAACTAATGGCGTATTCTGTGCATACGATTCCGATAGTTATGCTTCAGCATTATCGGCAGCTCAAAGGGCTGCTTTAGTCTTAAAAGGTACATCTCCCCAAGAAATAGGAGTGACAGAAATCACGCAGGGATTCATCTATGACTATAAACAGTTGGATTATTTTCATATTGACCCTGATAAAGTATCCTCTAGCGGAACCATCGTCAACGAACCGTATTGGGAAAAATATAAATACCTTTTTATACTGCTCTATCCGTCTATCCTGGCGTTGCTGATAGCTTCTATCGTGTGGTTGATGCGTGCCAACCGGCGTGAGTCCAAACGACGGATTCAGGCACAGACCCGTCTGCTCGTGCAGAATAAACTTGTGGAACAGCGTAATGAGTTTGATAATGTATTTCATTCCATCCGTGATGGTGTGATAACGTATGATACCGATTTGCACATTCATTTCACAAACCGCTCCTTATTACAAATGCTGCATTTGCCGTATGAGTCAGGGGGCCGTTTTTATGAAGGAATGATGGCAGGCAGCATCTTCAAGATATATTATAACGGTCAGGATATTCTTCATTCTATGCTGAAGCAGGTAGCTTCAAAAGGAGAAAGTGTGAAGATACCCCAGGGAGCTTTCATGAAAGAAGTGCATAGTGATAAATACTTCCCGGTGTCGGGGGAAATAGTCCCGATCCGTTCAAAGGATACGATTACCGGTATGGCACTTTCCGCACGGAATATTTCGAATGAAGAAATGCAGAAGCGTTTCTTTGATATGGCAGTAGACGAAAGCTCCATCTATCCGTGGCAGTTTGATATGGAAACCAACTGTTTCATTTTCCCGCAAGGTTTCTTGAAACGTCTTGGATACGATGAATCGGTTACTACCATCTCCCGTGATGAAATGGATCGCACTATCCATCCTGATGATTTGAAGGAAATAAGTCCGTTATTTAATAGAGCATTGACAGGAGAAGATTCTAATACCCGTCTGAATTTCCGTCAGCGGAATGTCAACGGAGAGTATGAATGGTGGGAATATCGTTCTTCCGTAATCACGGGATTGACACAAGATTCATTGTACAATATATTAGGTGTTTGCCAGAGTATCCAGCGATATAAGACTGCCGAGCAGGAGATGAGAGAGGCTCGTGATAAAGCCCTCCAGGCTGACAAACTGAAATCGGCGTTCCTTGCCAACATGAGTCACGAGATTCGGACTCCGTTGAATGCGATTGTAGGTTTCTCCGATTTGCTAAGCGATACGAGTGGTTTTACAAGCGAAGAGATTGCCCAGTTTATCGGAACCATTAATAAAAATTGCGGCCTGTTACTGGCTTTGATTAATGATATTCTTGATTTGTCACGTATCGAATCGGGAACCATGGAATTTATGTTCGCCGAGCATAACCTGCCGCTGTTATTAAAGACCGTCCATGATTCTCAACGCTTGAATATGCCACCGGGAGTAGAACTGGTGTTGCGTATGCCCGAAAGTGATAAGAAATATCTCACGACAGATAATGTACGCTTGCAGCAAGTCGTGAATAATCTGATAAATAACGCTGCTAAATTTACGAGTAGCGGTTTCATTACTTTCGGCTATGAAGACGATGAGGTTCCCGGCTACACCCGCATCTTTGTGGAGGATACCGGAGTCGGTATTTCTGAAGAAGGTATCCGTCATATATTCGAACGATTCTATAAAGTCGATAATTTCACCCAAGGAGCAGGTTTGGGATTAAGTATTTGTCAGACCATCATCGAACGTCTGAATGGTACCATCTCCGTCACCTCCGAAGTAGGTAAAGGCACTCGTTTCACTGTGCGCCTTCCTAACTACTGCGAATAATCGAACGTTCACTTTTGGGCATAGTGTCCGAAAATGGACACTTTTCTTATTTTCTAATCTGTTGATAATAAAAACTTTACTTTTTTGGCACATCGTTTGATTCTCTCATAGTGGAAAATACTGTGTATAATGAAAAAGAAAAGTATATTGTTTGCTCTTGCTGCCGTTTGCCTGCCGTTGGCATTGTCGGCACAGAAGGAAAGGGAAATAACCTTGAATGAAGCTATTGCTATGGCGCGTATTCAATCTGTTGACGCTGCTGTTGCCTTGAATGAATTGAAAACGGCCTATTGGGAATTTCGTACCTTTCGTGCTGATCTTCTGCCGGAAGTCAACTTGACCGGAACCCTGCCCAATTATAACAAATCGTATAGTTCCTATCAAAATTCGGACGGTTCTTACGGTTTCGTCCGTAATAACACATTGGGGCTTACCGGTGATCTTTCTATCGATCAAAACATCTGGCTTACCGGTGGTAAACTTTCGCTGACTTCCTCTCTCGACTATATCAAGCAATTGGGAGCCGGAGGAGACCGGCATTTTATGTCGGTTCCTGTCACATTACAACTTACACAACCCATCTTTGGAGTCAATAATATAAAGTGGAACAGACGCATCGAACCGGTTCGTTATGCCGAAGCGAAAGCAGCTTTTATCACTGCTACCGAAGAAGTGACGATGCGTGCCATCACTTATTACTTTAATCTTTTGTTGGCAAAAGAAAATCTTGGCACGGCGAAACAGAACCAGACAAACGCCGACCACCTTTATGAAGTAGCCCTTGCCAAACGCAAAATGGGGCAGATTTCCGAGAATGAACTCTTGCAGTTGAAACTCTCCGCTTTGAATGCGAAAGCAGCATTGACGGAAGCAGAGAGTGATCTCAATGCCAAGATGTTCCAGCTCCGTGCTTTTTTGGGAGTGGGAGAGGATGAAGTACTAAACCCGGTTCTTCCCGAAGCTGTGGATGGCCCGAGGATGGAGTACAATCAGGTGTTAAATAAAGCATTGGAACGTAATTCTTTTGCACAGAATATCCGTCGCCGCCAGTTGGAAGCCGATTATGAAGTAGCTACTGCACGCGGAAATTTGCGTAGTGTCGATTTGTTTGCAAGCGTAGGATATACGGGTGAGAACCGGAATTTTCCGGCCGTTTACAGGAACTTGCAGGACAATCAGATTGTTCAGGTAGGCGTTAAGATTCCGATTCTCGATTGGGGAAAACGCCGTGGGAAAGTCCGGGTAGCCAAGAGCAACCGGGATGTAGTGCTTTCAAAGATTCGTCAGGAACAGATAAACTTCAATCAGGACATTTTTCTGTTGGTGGAGCATTTCAATAATCAGGCACAACAGTTGGACATAGCCAAAGAAGCCGATGCGATAGCCCAGCAACGATATAAAACAAGTATTGAAACTTTCCTGATAGGCAAAATTAATACCTTAGACCTGAATGATGCGCAGAACTCTAAAGATGAGGCAAGACAGAAACATATTTCCGAACTCTATTATTATTGGTATTACTATTATCAGATTCGCAGTCTGACGCTATGGGATTTTCGTACCAATACCGAACTTGAAGCTGATTTTGATGAAATTATCCGGCAATAGAAAGGGTAGGAAAAAGCTTTTGAATCTTATGGAGGAACTTGCTGTAAATAGTATTATTTTCTATTCCGTTCTTGCTTTTTACGAATTAATTTCGTATCTTAAGAGTTTTAATCCTTTCGGAGACAGGTGGTCATATTATAAAGTGACAATAGTCATCTTATAAGATGATATTTATCACTCTATAAGGTGACTATTGTCCCGTTATAACGGGATAATTACTCGACTGCATAAACAATTATAAATTACTGTACTGAAAATCTTTATTTAGTGCAGTGGAAAATCTTAAATACAATAATAAGAAAACAGCTTTATTACGTAACTTGTATTATTGAAGCGTGCATTCCGTGATTTATATATCAATCATTTGGTAGCAAACTATTTATTAGTACCTTTGGAGTGTGAGACAAAGTTGTTAATTGACTGGGTAAAACTCAAATATAACTATGATTCTGATAATTGATGACGACAGCGCAGTGCGTTCTTCGCTTAGCTTCATGTTGAAGCGGGCAGGATATGAAGCACAGACCGTTCCCGGTCCACGGGAAGCTATGGAAGTAGTACGTTCCGTAGCTCCGGATTTAATCCTGATGGATATGAACTTCACTCTTTCTACAACGGGTGAGGAGGGTTTGACCCTACTCAAACAAGTAAAAATATTCCGTCCCGAAACACCGGTGATATTGATGACCGCTTGGGGAAGTATCCAACTTGCCGTGCAAGGAATGCAGGCGGGAGCTTTTGATTTCATAACGAAGCCCTGGAATAATGCCGCCTTGTTGCAACGCATTGAAACGGCACTCCAACTTTCGGGCACTCCACAGGAACCAACGCAGGAACAGAGCGATTCTTTCGACCGCAGCCACATCATCGGACGTAGCCAGGGATTGATGGATGTGTTGAACACGATTGCCCGCATAGCAAAGACCAATGCCTCTGTCCTCATTACAGGGGAAAGCGGAACAGGTAAGGAATTGATAGCCGAGGCCATTCATATCAACAGTCAGCGAGCCAAACACCCCTTTGTGAAAGTGAATCTTGGAGGTATTTCTCAAAGCCTGTTCGAAAGTGAAATGTTCGGGCACAAGAAAGGAGCTTTTACCGATGCTTCCGCAGACCGTATCGGACGTTTCGAAATGGCAAACAAAGGGACGATTTTCCTGGATGAAATAGGTGATCTCGACCTTTCGTGCCAGGTGAAGTTACTGCGTGTATTGCAGGATCAGACATTTGAAGTGCTCGGCGACAGCCGTCCTCGAAAAACGGATATCCGGGTAGTATCAGCCACCAATGCCGATTTGCGCAAAATGGTAGGCGAACGTACTTTTCGTGAAGACCTCTTCTATCGTATCAATCTGATAACAGTGAAACTGCCGGCCTTGCGCGAACGTCGCGAAGATATTCCCTTGCTGGCACGTCATTTTGCCGACCGTCAGGCGGTAACCAACGGATTGCCCCGTACGGAGTTCTCTGCCGATGCCCTGCAATTCTTGAGCCGTTTGCCCTATCCGGGGAATATTCGTGAATTGAAGAACTTGGTGGAACGTACCATTCTGGTAAGTGGTAAACCGCTGCTTGATGCTTCCGATTTTGATGCGCAGTATATTCGCCACGATGACGCAAGAGTGACCGAAGGCGCAGCTCTGGCTGGTATGACTTTGGATGAAATAGAACGCCAGACCATTCTCCAGGCGTTGGACCGTTACAAAGGAAATTTGAGTCAGGTAGCTACGGCATTGGGTATCAGCCGTG